>NZ_JAKFDR010000070.1:0-84490 GCF_036676035.1 Polaromonas sp. | reverse complement strand
GACGCTGGCCGAGGAAATGCTGATATAAACCAACCAGTTACGAAGAAAAGGAAGCTGTGAGCATGAGTGATCTGCCATGGTGTTCCGCAGGTTTGCGCTCTGTATCACATTAGGCCACCCCCCAGACAGGAGACGACGCAGTGGAGAAAGCTTACGGTTTGGAGATCCCTCAAAGCCTTGAGGAAGCCTGCGATTCGACCCGCACGGCCTTGCTCGTCTATGACATGCAAGTGGGCATCATCCGCCAGCTCAAGAATGGGGATGAAATCGTTACACGAGTCAAGACCGTGCTGGATGCGGCGCGCGCCGCGGGACTTCGGGTGTTTTTCATGCGCCACATGTCTTTGCCCAAGGAAGCCTCGGGCGTCTTTCAGTTGCGCATGGCGATGGCGTGGCAAAGAGTCAAGACAGTGGCTGAAGTAAAGCCGTGGTTCCTGCGCGACTCCCCGGGGTTTCAGCTGGTGCCGGAACTTGGCCCGCTATCGAGCGAAGTCGTCTTCGACAAGATCACGATGTCGGCGTTTGAGGGCACGCCGTTGGACATCGCGCTTCGCGATTGCGGCATCAATTCCTTCATCATCGTTGGCGTCGCCACGGAGATTGGCATTGAGCCAACGGTCCGGCATGCAGCCGACCTGGGTTACATCCCGATTGTGGTGACGGACGCCTGTGGCGCTGGTCATGCGCAAGCCGGGCAGCGCGCCTTGGAGAGCATGGAGTTTATTGGGGACGCGATATTGACCGACCTGCAAACGATCCAACAAGCTCTCAGCCGGAGGAAGCCGGCCTGACCAGCGGTTCAACCGGTCGCACAAGCAGCGGCGTTGGCACGCTATAAATCCAATTCCAAAAACGCTACATGCGCAGCGGCTGCGCATACCCCGTCATCTCCAGGTAGCCGCTGCCGACGCGTCTGCCCTTGCTGTCCATCAGTTCGCTCAAACCTTCCCAGTAAATCGCGCCGGTGGACTGGCGGCTGTCGAGTTCCTGGTTGTCGATCACGGCCCTGACGGTGTAAAAATCTGCCGGGGTGCGCACCAGCCATTCGACCGGGTAGGTGGTTTGTGTGAGCGGGCTTTTCCAGCTGCGCAGGGGCTTGAAAATCACTTCACCGCGGCTGAAGGTGTAGAGCTCATTCTTGGGTGACCTGAACGAGCCGCCATCCCACACCGCATTGCCGCTTTTATCGCGCAGCCTGAAAGCGGTGAGGGCGCTGCCGTCGTCGAGGTTCATGCCTATCCAGTCCCAGCCTGCAGCGTCGGGATGCAAGTACTCCTGGCTCCACTCATGGTCTAGCCAGGCTTTGCCGGTGACTTCAAAGCGGTGCCCTTTGATTTGCAGGCTGCCGGTGGTGGCGAGTTGCGGCTGGCTGTAGTAGTAGCTGGCCTGTTTTTCTTCCGGCCCTTTGCGCGACAAGCCTTGCTTGCCTTGCAGCAGTACGGTCTGCGTTTCATTGAATTGCAGCTTGAGGCCGAAGTCTGTGGCGGGCAGCTCTGCGGTGTAGCGCCCACCTTGCGCCTGCAATGACCAGTCGCGCAGCTTGATCTGCATGTCGTCCTGGCTTGCAAACGCCATGTCAAAGCCTTCGCGGGCGATGCGCTGGTCGTGCCAGAGTTTTTTGCCTTGCACATCGGTGATGGCGGCATGGGCAAACAGCAGTTGCCTGGCGGCGAATTTCGAGGCCATGCCTTGCGTGCCCTCGACCCGCGAGCGAAAAAACGTGAGCTGAAAACCGAATGGGCGCGTACCTGAAGTGGCGTGCCCGGTGATGTACCACCACTCGGTGCGAAAGTCGGGGTGCGAACCCCGGTCGCGCGGAAAGACCAGTGTTTTCGCCGGCAGTGCTTGAGCGGGCACATGAGCCGCCACGCCTGAAGCCCCGGCCACGCCAGCCAGCAGCACCTGGCGGCGGCTCAGGGTCGGGGCGCTTGAAAAAGAGGTCATGACGGGATTTTCGCCGCAAGACGGCAGTGAGCAGAGTTGACTACCAGTCTTCTTTGACAGCCCGTACGGCGTCTTTTCCCGCCGCCGCCCGTCCCGCCAGCCAGGCTGTCACCGTGCCCGCCAGCACCACGGCCACGCACAGCGCCAGCAAGCGCGCCCAGGGCACATTCAAGTCCATGGTCCAGTGAAAGCTCTGCGGGTTGACCACATGCACCAGCACGACGGAAACCGCCAGACCCAGCGCCAGGCCGGCGATGGCGCCTATGGCCGTCCACGCAGCACCTTCACCGGCCACCACCGCCAGAATTTGCCGGCGGGTCAGGCCCAGGTGGGCCAGCAGGCCAAACTCCTTGCGGCGCGCCAGCACCTGGGCGCTAAAGCTGGCGGCCACGCCAAACAGGCCAATCGCAATGGCGACGGCCTGCAGCCAGTAGGTCACGGCAAAGCTGCGGTCAAAAATCCTGAGCGATACCGCCCGGATCTGGCTGGGCGAGGCAAATTCAACCAGGCCGCCTGCGCCTGACTGCTGCTCGGCCACGCGGCGAATCGCCTGTTGCACCTCGCTGTCGCGCGCGCCGCCGCTGCTGTCCAGCCAAAGCGCCAGGTCATTGACCCGGCGGTCGCCGGTCAGGCGCTCAAAGTCGCGCTGGTCCATGGCGATGGCGCCAAACTGGCGGGCGTAGTCACGCCAGACGCCTGCCACATAGAATTCTGCTACTAAATCAATAGCTGTTGGCGCATGTTTTGTAAGGGCGAGAGCGCTAAATGATGTGGAAAGCGGTTTAAAAACCGTGCCGGGCCGTGCACCATGGAGATCGACCATGGGCTCGCTCACATAAATGCCAATCTGCCCCGCAGGCACGGGCAGCGGGCTGCCCACCAGCGGCAGCGTGCTTGCCGGGTCGCCCAGGGGCCGTGCGATCAGCGCCACGGCGGGCTGGCCTGGGTCCAGCAGCAGCTGGGTGAGGCGCAGGCTGCTCACGCGCTGCACGCCCGGCACCTGGGCCACGGCCTGCACAAACTCGGGTGTGAAATAAACCGTGTCGCTGGCTGCCGTGCTGCCGCTGGGCGTCGCGGCGCGCACGTACAGGTCGGCAGGCAGCACCACGTCCAGCCATTGCGTGACCGAGCCGCGAAAGCTGGTCACCATGACCGTGAGCGCCACCGCCAGGCTCAGCGAGGCCACCACACCGCTGACCGCCACGGCCGCGCTTTCACGCAGACGCCGTGCGCGCTCGACCGACAGCAGGGGCAGCAGGCGGTGTGCGACCAGCGGACTCAGGCGGTCGTACAGCAGGGCAATCAGCCAGGGCAGGGCGGTGATGCCCCCCACCAGCAACAGGCCCACGGAGACGTAAGCCGCCAGCGGCATGCCCCATACCGGTGGTATCAGCGCCAACAGGGCGCCGGCAGCTATCAAAATGATACTGATCCAGTGGGCCCGACCCGCCACCACCGTGCTGCCCAGGCCTTTGAGGGTTTGCGCCGGCGGCAGTTGTTGCGCGGCCCGCGCAGGCCACCAGCCGCCCACCCCGGCGGCCAGCACGCCCAGCGCGCCATACAGCAGGGCGGCGCCATGGCTCCATTGCAGCGCGGGCGCCACACCGGCAAAGTAGCCGCCGCCCAGATCACCGCCCAGCAGCCGCAAGGCCAGCGCGGCCAGCGCAGCCCCCAGGGCAATGCCTGCCAGGCTGCCCAGCAGACCGAGTGTCAGCGACTCAGCCAGCACCAGGCGCAGGCGCTCCCGCCCGGTCAGGCCCAGCACGCCGAGCAGCGCAAACTGCTGCGCCCGCTTGGCCACGCTGAGCGACAACACCGAAAACACCAGAAACGCACCGGTGAACAGCGCCACCAGCGCCAGCACGGTGAGGTTGACGCGGTAGGCGCGCGAGAGATTGCTCACGCGCTGGGCGGCGTCGCCGGGCTCGGTGGCGCTGATGTTGGGCGGCAATTGCAATGAGGCGATGAAAGCCGCGCGGTCAGCGCCGGCCTGCAGCCGCACATCAATGCGCGAAAGCTGGCCGATCTTGCCAAACAGCTCTTGCGCCGCGGCGATGTCCATGACGGCCAGCGCGCTGCCGCCGGCACTGACGGCGCCCGCCACTTTCACGGTCTGCAGCTGCAGGCCGCTTTGCAACTGCAGGCTGCCTTGTGCAAACGCTTGTCGCGCTGCCGCGTTGAGAAACACCGTGCCCGGCGCAAAGAATGTAAAGCGGTCGGCCTGGGCGACCGGTACCGGCATCAGTGCCGGGGCAACGGAAGCCACCACCAGCGCATCAACGCCCACGATGCGCAGGGGCACGCGCCTGGCCGTGCCGCTGCTGGCGTAGGTGCCAAGCTCCAGCACCGGGCTGGCTACCGCCACCAGGGGGTGGTTGGCGACGCGCGCGTACACCGCTTCATCAAAATTGCCCTGAACCGCGCGCAGCTCCAGGTCAGGTTGCCCGGAGACCGAGCGCACGGCCTGTGAAAACTCGGCCAAGGCCGAGGCATTGATCAGGTGCACCGAAAAAGCCAGCGCCACGCCCAGCATCACGGCCAGCGCGGCCGAGGCGTTGCGCCACGGGTGATAGCGCAGCTCCTGCCAGGAGAAGGTTTTAAGCAGCCGGATCATGGGGTGGAGGTGAGGAATGCCTCGTTGCTTCCTGTATAAATCGGACTAGCTTGCTTGCAACACACTTTAGCTTTGAACTGGACCTTGAACATGCTGACTTTGCCCACTTTTGACGATGTGATTGCCGCCGCCCGGCGGCTCGATGGCCACGCCCATCGCACGCCTGTGCTGCGTTCGCGCACAGCGGACGACAGGCTCAAGGCCAGTGTATTCTTTAAGTGCGAGAACTTTCAGCGCATGGGCGCCTTCAAGTTTCGCGGCGCCTTCAATGCGCTTTCCCGTTTCAGCGCCGGGCAGCGCAAGGCCGGGGTCGTCACCTTCTCATCCGGCAACCATGCGCAGGCCGTGGCCCTGTCGGCCCGCCTGCTGGGCATTCCCGCCGTGATCCTGATGCCACTGGACGCGCCGCAGGCCAAGGTGGACGCCACCCGGGGTTATGGCGGCGAGGTGATTTTGTTTGACCGCTTCAAGCAGGACCGCGAGGCCTTGACGCGCGAGATTGCCCAGGCGCGCGGCATGACGCTGATTCCGCCCTATGACCATCCCGACGTGATCGCCGGCCAGGGCACCGCTGCCAAGGAGCTGTTTGAAGAGGTGGGCGAACTCGATTATTTGTTCGTGTGCCTGGGCGGCGGCGGCCTGCTCAGCGGCTCGGCCCTGTCGGCACGCGCGCTGTCACCGGCCTGCAAGGTCTACGGGGTGGAGCCCGAGGCCGGCAACGACGGCCAGCAGTCGTTTCGCAGCGGCGCCATTGTCACCATTCCCACCCCCAAGACCATTGCCGACGGGGCGCAAACCCAGCACCTGGGCGAATACACCTTCGGGGTGATACGGCGCGATGTGGATGACGTGCTGACCGTCAGCGATGCGCAGCTGGTGCAGGCCATGCGCTTTTTTGCCGAGCGCATGAAGATGGTCGTGGAGCCCACCGGCTGCCTCGGTTTTGCGGCCACCTGCGAGGCCGGTTTGCCGATCGCGGGCCAGCGCGTGGGGGTGATCATCAGCGGCGGCAATGTGGACCTGCGCCGCTTTGGCGAGTTGATGGCCGAAGCGGTTGCTTATTAATTGGCGTCAAAGCGCGTGGCGTTCAGCATGGTGTCCAGGCGGGCTGCGCGTTTGGTCAGCTGGTCAACAACACCGGTGAAACTGCCGGCGCCGTTTGCGCTGCCTGCCATGGCCTTGGTCAGCGCATCAAACAGCTCCAGGTCCACAATCGGGCGCAGCTGGTGATTGGAGGAGGCGACGAAACCTGACAGCCCGTTGATGCTTTTGAGCGTGGCTTTTTCCGCCTCGGTTTTGCCGTAGGCGATGAAAAACTTCCTGATGCGTTGCTGCGTGACGGCCGGCAGGTCCTTGCGGTAGACCAGCGGGTCGTTGGGGATCAGGGGCGATTCCCAGATGACCTTGATCTGGGCGAACTTGTCGGGCAGTTCGGCCTGAAAGCGGGGCAGGTCTTCGGTGTTGTTGGTGCCCATGTCGGCCCGGCCTTCCGCCACTGCCAGGAAGTTCTCGCGATGCGTGCCATGTGTGACGCTTTTGAAATGCTTCGCCGGGTCGATCTTGGCCTTCTGGAACACGTAGTAGTAGGGCACCAGGTAACCTGAGGTGGAGTTCTTTGCGCCCAGGCCCAGGGTGTAGACACCCGCCTGGCCGAGGGCATCGCTGACGCTGCGGATGGGGCTGTTTTTCGGCACGATCAGCACCGACTTGTAGCCCCGGGTCTTGTCGAGCCTGACCATCTGGGCAAAGATTTGCGCCTGTTCGGTCTCTACCAGCTCGACCGCCAGCTTGTTGTTGATCCACGCAACCTGAATCTTGCCCTCCTTGATGCCTGTGGAAATGTCCGCGTAGTTCTTGGATGCCACCGCACGCACCGGCGTTTGAAGTTCCCTGGACAGTGTGTCCGTCAAGGGTTTCCAGATCTCCAGCGTTTGCTCCACGGTCGCGCCCGCCGCGATGATGCCCAGGGTGATTCCCGGGGTTTCCGCGGCACGGGCGAGGGGGAGCGCACCCAGCAGCGCAAGGCCCAGCGCGAGTGACAGGCTCCTGGCGCGCCGGATCATGCTTTGTCCGCCTTGCCCGCTGCGGCGGCGAAACGCGACAGCATCACGTCGGGCAGGAAGGGGCGGCGCCCCCGGTCTTCGGCGGCTTCCTTGCGCCGCACCGCGTTGCGCACGATCAGCGAGCCGACAAAGCGGATTGGCTCGGGCGGGAAGCGTCCGAGCGGGCCGCGGAACAGCGGGCTGCGCGTCCATTCGTTGTCCAGCTCCAGCGCCAGCGAGGACAGCAGCTCGCCGCCCATGCGGCTGGGGCCGACGCCGTTGCCCGAGTAGCCGAAGCCGTAAAACACGTCAGGGCGACCGCGCAGGCAGCCGAAGAAGGGCAGGCCGGTGACCGAGCGGTCGGAGGCGCCGTTCCAGCTGGCGGCGATCGGCGTGTCGGCCAGTTCCGGGATGAAGCCCCGTAGCCGCCCGGTCAGTTCCTCGCGGTAGGGCGAGGGCTGGTTGAACACTGGCAGCATGCGCCCGCCGTAGGCAAAGGTGTTGCCGCCCTTGCCAAACATCAGCCGGCCATCGACCGTGCTGCGGTAATAGTGCACGAAGATGCGCGAGTCGAGCACCGAGATGCCGCCATCGAGCCCCGAGGCCGCCAGCGGCTGGGCGGCCGGCTCGGTGATCACCATGTCGCTGGAGACAATGGCGATGCTGCGCTCGAACTCGCGGAAGCTGCCGGCCATCCAGGCGTTGATTGCAATCACCACGCGGTCGGCCGTTACCTTGCCGTGCGGCGTGCGAACCACGGGGGGCGAGCCGTCTTCCAGGCCCAGCATCGGCGTGCTTTCATGCAGCCGTACGCCCAGGCTGAGCGCCACCCGGCGCAGGCCGCGCACCAGCTGGCCCGGCTGCACCGTGGCCGCCAGCGGCGAATACCAGCCCTCGAGGTGGGCGTGCGAGCCGGCGCGGCGTTGCAGTTCTTCCTGTGGCAAGCGTTGCCAGGAGTAGATGCCGCGGGCTTCCAGTGCAGCGACCACGGCATCCGAGGTACCGACCTGCGCCTGCGAGGTCGCGGTGAACAGCGTGCCGTGGCGCCGCCATTCGCAGGCTATGTCGTGCTCCAGGCAGAAGGCCTCGATGTCGAGCAAGGCCTGCTCGGAGGCGCGCACCAGGCGTACCGCCTCGGTTTCGCCGAACAGGCGTTGCAGCGTAAAAAACTTGGTCGACCAGGTCAGCGCGCAGCCGCCGTTGCGGCCGCTGGCGCCACCGCCGCAGACATCGGCCTCAAGCACGACCACATCGAGCTCGGGCCTGGCCTTTTTCGCGAGGATGGCGGTCCACAGCCCGGTGAAGCCGCCGCCGATGATGCACAGCTGGGCGCGCGTGTCGCGTACCAGCGCTGGGGCGGGGCCGCCGTTTTCGGCGGCGAGCGCCTGCGACAGCCAGTAGGGGCGTTGTTCCATGGATCAGGATCCCAGCAAGGTCAGGGGGTCGTGGTAGGTGTAGTGCAGGTCGTTGGCCACTTCCCGGCAAGTCACCTTGCCGTCGGCCACGTTGAGGCCCATGCGCAGGTGGGCATCGTCTTTCAGCGCCTGCTGCCAGCCCTTGTTCGCCAGCGCCAGCACAAAGGGCAGGGTGGCGTTGTTGAGCGCGTAAGTGGAGGTGCGCGGCACGCCGCCCGGCATGTTCGCCACGCAGTAATGCACGACGCCGTCGACCACATAGGTCGGGTCTGCGTGGGTGGTGGCGTGCGAGGTTTCAAAGCAGCCGCCCTGGTCGATCGCGACGTCGACCACCACCGAGCCAGGTTTCATGCGTGACAGCATGGCCCGCGTGACCAGCTTGGGGGCCGCGGCGCCCGGGATCAGTACACCGCCTATCACCGCGTCGGCCGACAGCACCTGCTCTTCGATGTTGTCACGGTTGGAGAACAACGTGGTCACGCGCGCGCCCAGCAGCCGGTCCATACGGCGCAGCGCATCCAGGCTGCGGTCGATCACGACCACCTGGGCACCGGTGCCCACCGCCATTTGCGCCGCGTTGGAGCCGACGACGCCGGCGCCCAGGATCACGATCTTGGCCGGTGCCACGCCGGGCACGCCGCCCAGCAGAATGCCGCGCCCGCCATGGACTCGTTCCAGGCTGTGCGCCGCGGCCTGGATCGACATGCGGCCCGCGACTTCCGACATCGGCGCCAGCAGCGGCAAGCCACCGCCGGCCTGCGTCACGGTTTCGTAGGCGATGCAGATGGCACCGCTGTCGACCAGCTCCTTGCACTGCTGCGGATCGGGGGCCAAATGCAGGTAGGTGAACAGCAGCTGCCCGGGCCGAAGCTGCGCGCGCTCCTGGGCTTGCGGCTCCTTGACCTTGACCACCATGTCGGCCCGCGCGAACACTTCATCGGCGCCCTGGACGATGCCGGCACCCGCCAGTTCGTATTCGGTATCGGTGGCGCCTATGCCGGCGCCGGCGTTGCGCTCCACGATCACGCGATGGCCCGCCGACGTCAGCTCGCGCACCGACGAGGGTGTCAGGCCGACGCGGTATTCATGGTTCTTGATTTCCTTGGGGATTCCGATCAGCATGGTGCTTGTCTCCTGGGGTGAATGGGAGGGGATCAATGGTGGCAAGTCCTGTTACCAAGGCAGGGAATAGGTCTTGGTGTTGCAAAAGCTCTTCATCGCCTCGAGCACGCCTTCCTTGTAGCCCAGGCCCGAGTCCTTGATGCCGCCAAATGGCGTCATCTCGAGGCGGTAGCCCGGCACTTCGCGCACATTGACGCTGCCCACATGCAGCTCCTGCACGACGCGGGTGATGATGTCGAGCCGGTTGGTGCACAGCGATGAGGACAAACCATAGGCCGTGCCGTTGACGATCTGGATCGCTTCGTCCAGGGTCTTGAAGCGGATCACCGGCGACACCGGGCCGAAGGTCTCTTCCCGCACCACCGTCATCTCGGGCCGTACATGGTCGAGCACGGTGGGCGAGTACAGCGCGCCGCGCCGCACATTGCCCACCAGCAGCTTGGCGCCCTGGGCGATGGCTTCGTTGACGACTTTCTCGAAATGGATCGCGGCGGGCTCGTCAATCACCGTGCCCATGTCCATGGCCGGATCGAAGGGGTCGCCGTATTTCAGGGCCCTGGTTTTTTCCACCAGCAACTCGACGAAGCGGTCGGCTACGCTTGTCTGCACCAGCATGCGCTTGATCGCGGTGCAGCGCTGGCCCGAATTCTTGTAGGAGCCGCTCGCTGCCAGCGTGGCGGCTTCTTCAATGTCAGCGTCGTCCATGACGATGATGGGGTCGTTGCCGCCGAGTTCGAGGATCTGGCGCTTGTAGACCGCCTTGGCGGCGATGTACTTGCCGATCGCGACGCCGCCGGTGAAGGTGATTAGGTCGACATCGGGGCTGGTCAGCAGTTCGTCGGCGATTTCCGCAGGGTCGCCCGTTACCACCGACAGCATCTGCGGCGGCAGCCCGGCTTCGTACAGGATGTCGGCGATCAGGTAGGCGGCCAGCGGCGTCTTCTCGCTGGGCTTGAGCACCACGCGGTTGTTGGTGGCCACGGCCGGCGCGATCTTGTGAATGACCTGGTTGAGCGGGTGGTTGAACGGCGTGATCGCCGTGATCGCGCCCAGCAGCGGCTCTTTCATCGTGTAGACCTTGCGGCTCTTGCCATGGGCCGTGAGGTCGCAGGAGAACACCTGGCCGTCGTCGACCAGGGCCTGGTTGGCGGCGAACAGCATCACGTCGGAGGCGCGGCCCACTTCGTACTGCGTGTCTTTGAGGCACAGGCCAGATTCGAGCGTGATCAGGCGCGCGATCTCGTCGCGACGGGCCGCGACGATCTCGCCAGCCTTCATCAAAATCCGGTAGCGGTCGTGGCGGGTCAGCTTGGAGCGGTAGTCGCGGGCGATGCGCAGGGCGCGCTTCACATCGTCGAGCGTCGCTTTGGGCACGGTGGCGATGACGTCGCCGGTGTAAGGGTGTGTCACTTCGATCACACGGTCGCACGCAACCTTTTCGCCGGCAATGCGCAGCGACTCATGAATGACTGAACGGGGTTTGGCGGGGGCAAGGATGGCGGACATGATTTCTCCTGTTAGCGGGCCAGATTGAGTCCGAGATCGAAGGCGTCGAAATTGCGCCAGCGCCGGTCTGTGGCGGTCATCTGCACCTGACGATTGACCATCAGCGGCACTTTCTGTTCCGACACGCCGCCATGCGAGCGCAGCGGCACCTCGAGCCCCGACAGGTCGTGGCGATCGGCGTTGGTGCCTATCACCGTGTCCTGGCGCGATACCACGACGATGTCACCAATCCGGTCAAATGGCAACTCGAAGTGGTCGCAGGCCTCCAGGCGCGACAGCACCATTTCAATGCCCGGCAGCGCGGCAATGCGCTCGCGCAGCGCGCTGGCATCGACATCTTCGGGCACGTAGACCAGCGCGAACGAGCCCAGCGCGCCATGGTGCACGACATAGGGGTCGGTGATCGGCAGGATGACCCGTGTGCGGTCTTGCCCCAGCCAGCCGTCGAGCGTGTCCTGCAGGTAGATTACATTGGGCTGGCCGTCTTCGCCGTGCTTGTCGTTCATGCCGTGGTCGGCCGTGAGCACGATGGTCGCACCCAGCAGGTCGAGCTGGGCCAGGTTGCGGTCCATCATGGCGTAGAAATCGTTGGCCATGGTCGTGCCGGGCGCCGTCTTGTGCTGGATGTAGTCGGTGGTGGACAAATACATCAGGTCGGGACGCTCGCGCTCCATCAATTTCACCCCTGCCACGAACACGAATTCAGACAGTTCCGCACTGTACACCGAGGGCACGGGCATGCCGACCATCTCCAGCACGTTGGTGATGCCATTGTCGGCCAGCGTGACCTGGTCAGCCTTTTCCGACGAGAAGCAGATGCCCTTCATCTGGTGGCCCAGCAGCTTGCGCAGCTTGTCCTTGGCGGTGACGACCGCAACCTTCGCGCCCGCATCGGAGAAGGCCGCCAGAATCGTGCCGGCGCGCAGGTAACGCGGGTCGTTCATCATCACTTCTTCGCCGCGCTCGCGGTCGAAGAAGTAGTTGCCGCAGATGCCGTGCACCGAGGGCGGCGCGCCGGTCACGATGGACAGGTTGTTCGGGTTGGTGAAGCTCGGAATCACGCAGTCCGCCAGGTAGCAGGTGCCGTGCCCGGCCAGCAGCCGGCCGAGGAAGGGGGCCACGCCCGCGTCCACCGCCGCCGTGATGTACTCGTACTGGCAGCCATCCACGCAGACCACCACGACCGGATGGTCCATCCATTGGTAGCGCCTGTCATTAACTGTGATGTCGGATTTCATGGTGTTCCTCAGGGTGGATTGGGTTGACGGAGAGGGGGGTTACTTGCTGGCCGAACCCATGAAGGCCTTGTCGGCCGCCTTGTGCATGCGGGCCCGGCTGTCGGCCGCATGGGCGCGCAGCACGCGCCCGGCCTTGTCGGCGTCACGCGAGGCAATGGCCTTGATGATGGTTTTGTGCTCGGCATTGGACACAGCGAAACCGCCCCCCTCTTCCAGGGCGCGCAGGCGGAACAGCAGCAGCTCCTTGGTCAGGCGGCGGTAGGTTTCGCTGAGGCGCGAGTTGCCGACAAAGTCGACCAGCGCATCGTGGAATTCGAGGTTCAGGCCGTGGTAGCGCTTGATGTCCTTGCCGGCCATGGCGTCGTCCATCTCGTCCAGCAATACGTTCAACGCCTTCAGTTGCGGTGCGGTGATCTGCAGCGCAAGGCGGCGGCCTATCATTTCGTCCAGGGCCTCGCGCAAGTCGTAGATCTCGTCGGCTTCGGCCAGCGAGATCTCACGCACGAACACGCCTCGGTTTTTTTCCGAGCGCACCAGGCCGCATTCTTCCAGTGCGCGCAAGGCCTCGCGCACCGGGCCGCGGCTGGTGCCGAAACGGGTGGCGAGGTCGCTTTCATTGACGCGGGCTCCGACAGCCAGCTCGCTGCGCAGGATCATTTGCTCGATCTCGGCCTGCACCAGCGAGGGCAGCGAATTGGCCTGCAGCATCTGCAAGGGGGTGAGGGTGGGTGAATCGTTCATGAAAGTGCTCCGGATCTTTTTTTGATGATTGAATTAAATCATCCGAATTGAAAATTGTCAACAGTTGACATATTTCAGTTTGCAATCTACTATTTGTTGACGGCATCGCGAAATGAACCCAGGAGACAAGCGGGACGAACGCGCTGCGCGCCGCATACACGCACACAACTTCACGATGGGGCCCACATGGACATGAGACTACCGACGGAAATAGCGAGCTTCGCGTCACCGCAGCACAAGCAAGACATCGCACTGGCCATCGAGAGCGTGCACAAACGCTTCGACAAGTTCACGGTGCTCAAGCACATAGACCTGGAGGTCAAGCAAGGTGAAATGCTGTGCCTGCTGGGGCCCTCGGGTTGCGGCAAGACCACGCTGCTGCGCATCATCGCGGGCCTGGAAACGCAGACCAGCGGCCGCATCGTGCAAAACCAGCGCGACATCTCCTGGCTGCCGCCGGTCAAGCGCGACTACGGCATCGTGTTCCAGTCCTACGCACTGTTCCCCAATCTCACCATTGCCGGGAACGTGGCCTACGGCCTGGTGAACCGGAAAAAGTCGAAGGCCGAGATAGCAGCGCGCGTGGCCGAGCTGCTCAAGCTGGTCGGCCTGCCGACCTCGGGTGAGAAGTACCCGGCCCAGCTCTCGGGCGGGCAGCAGCAGCGTGTCGCGCTGGCGCGCGCGCTGGCCACCTCCCCGCGGCTGCTGCTGCTTGACGAGCCGCTGTCGGCGCTGGACGCGCTGGAGCGCATCCGGCTGCGCGGCGAGATTCGGCGGCTGCAGCAAAAGCTGGGCGTGACCACCATCATGGTGACGCACGACCAGGAAGAGGCGCTGTCCATGGCCGACCGTGTCGTGGTGATGAACCATGGTGTGATCGAGCAGGTCGGCACGCCGAACGACATTTACGAACGTCCGGCCACGCCTTTCGTGGCCGATTTTGTGGGCAAGGTCAATGTATTGCCCGCCGTTGCACTCGGGCAGGGGCGCTTTCGTGCCGGCCGCCTGGAGCTGCATTGCAGCGAGGAGCGCGGCGACTACGCGCCCGGGCAGGCGGTCAGGCTGTACCTGCGCCCGGAAGACCGGGCCGTGGGCCATGAGCGCGAAGGCCAGCCGAACCGCGTTCGGGGTGAGGTCCGCAAGGTCGAGTTCCTGGGCAGTTCCTGTCTCGCGGAAATGCAGATTGACGAGCTTGAAGGCCAGACGCTGCAGCTGTGCTTTTCGCTGAACCAGCTGCACGACCTGGGCGTGCAGGCCGGGGCAAGCATCGACCTGGCCCTGCGCAGCGAACGCATCCGGGTGTTTCCGGCGATGGCCGAAGGAGCCCGGCCATGAATACCGCCACGCACTCCCTGCCACCGCCTGCCGCGACAGCGCGCAGCCAGAGCCTGTCGCGCGAGGACCTCATTGCGCGCGGTGTGCTGGTTGCCGTGATGCTGTTCCTGGTGCTGTTCCTGCTGGCGCCCATGGCCGCTATCTTCGTGCGGGCCGTGCAGGACAACGACGGCAACTTCATCGGCTTCACCCACTTCGTCGACTACCTGAGCAGCCCGGCGCTGCTGAGCTCGGCCTGGAACTCGGTCTGGGTGGCCGGCGTGGTGGTGCTGATCTCGGTGCCGCTGGCCTTTACCTTCGCCTATGCGCTGACCCGCAGCTGCGCGCCGTTCAAGGGGACCTTCCGCCTGATTGCGCTGATCCCGCTGCTGGCACCCTCGCTGCTGTCGGCCATCGCCTTCATCCAGTGGTTCGGCAACCAGGGCGTGCTCAAGCCGGTGCTGGAGGTGATCGGACTGAATTCGATCTACGGCGCGCCCGGCATCATCCTGTCGGAGGTCTACAACACCTTCCCGCATGCGCTGATGATCCTGCTGACCGCGCTGTCGCTGGCCGACGGACGCCTGTACGAAGCGGCCGATTCGTTCGGCACCACGACCGTGCGCAAGTTCTTCACGATCACGCTGCCGTCCTGCAAGTACGGCCTGATCAGCGCCTCCACCGTGGTCTTCACCTACGTGATCAGCGACTTCGGCGCGCCCAAGGTCATAGGCGGCAATTTCAACGTGCTGTCGCTCGATGTCTTCAAGCAGGTGGTGGGCCAGCAGAACTTCGGCCGCGGCGCCGTGGTCGGCTTGCTGTTGCTGCTGCCTTCGATCGCCTCCTTCCTGATCGACAGCCGCGTGCGCCGCAAGCTGCGGGCCCAGCTGTCGGCGCGCTCCGTGCCCTACGCGGCCAAACCGCAGCGGGGTTTTGATGCGCTGATGACCGGCTACTGCGTGCTGGTGTGCGCCCTGCTGCTGGCGGTGGTGGGCATGGCGGTCTGGACCTCGTTCATCAAGCTCTGGCCTTACGATTTGAGTTTGAGCCTGCGCCATTACGAGTTCGCACTGGTCGATGGCGACCTGGCCTCGGCCTACACCAACAGCCTGAAGATGGCGTTGTGTGTGGCGTTTTTCGGCTCGCTCACGGTGTTCATAGGCGCCTACCTGACCGAGAAGACCCGCGGGCTGGAGCTGATCCGCCCGCTGATGCATCTGCTGGCCATGTTGTCCATGGCCGTGCCGGGCCTGGTGCTGGGCCTGGGCTACATCATGTTCTTCAACCACCCCAACAATCCGCTGAACTTCCTGTACTCCACCATGACCATCCTGGTGCTGTCGGTGATCGTGCACTACTATACCTCCAGCCATTTGACGGCGGTGACGGCGCTCAAGCAGATCGACAACGAGTTCGAGGCGGTGTCGGCCTCGCTCAAGGTGCCGTTCTACAAGACCTTTTTCCGCGTGACCTTGCCGGTGTGCCTGCCGGCCGTGCTGGACATTGCACGCTATTACTTCGTGGTCTCCATGGCCACGCTGTCGGGCGTGGTGTTCCTGTATTCGCCCGACACCATCCTGGCCGCGGTGGCGATCATGAACCTTGACGAAGCCGGCGACATCGGCCCTGCCGCCGCGCTGGCCAGCCTGACCGTGCTGACCTCGGTGATGGTGTGCCTGCTGTATGCACTCGCCACCCGTGTGCTGCTCAGAAAAACCCAGGCCTGGCGCAACGTCGCCCGGCACTGAAGCCTGATCCATCCTAAGGAGAGTTCCCATGACCACCGATACCGTCCTCTTGACCCCCGGTCCCCTGACCACCTCGGCGCGCACCAAGCAAAGCATGCTGCGCGACTGGGGCTCCTGGGACAGCGAGTTCAACCAGATCACCGCGCGCCTGCGCGAAGGCCTGCTGCGCATCGTGCACGGCGTGGGCACCCATGAGTGCGTGCCCCTGCAAGGCAGCGGCACCTTCTCGGTCGAGGCGGCCATCGGCACGCTGGTGCCGCCGGGCGAAAAAGGCGGCCATGTGCTGGTGCCGGTCAACGGCGCCTACTGCCAGCGCATCGCCAAGATCTGCAAGGTGCTGGGCCGCCAGCTCACCACCTTCGACTATGCCGAGGACGCGCAAATTCGCCCCGAGGACATAGACCGGCTGCTGACCAACGACCCTTCGATCACCCATGTGGCGCTGGTCCACTGCGAGACCAGCACCGGCATCCTGAACCCGCTGCACGAGATCGCGCTGGTGGTGCAGCGCCACGGCAAGGGCCTGATCATCGATGCCATGAGCTCGTTCGGCGCACTCGAGATCGACGCGCGCAAGACACCGTTCGACGCCGTGGTCGCCGCCTCGGGCAAATGCCTGGAAGGCGTGCCAGGCATGGGCTTTGTGCTGGCGCGCCGGGCCGCGCTGGAGCGCTGCGAAGGCAATTGTCATTCGTTGGCCATGGACCTGTACGACCAGTGGGTCTACATGAACAAGACCACGCAGTGGCGCTTCACGCCGCCCACCCATGTGGTGGCCGCGTTGGACACCGCACTGACGCAGTATTTCGAGGAAGGCGGCCTGGCCGCACGCGGCGGCGCCTATGCCAAGAACTGCCGCGAGCTGATAGCGGGCCTGGCCGGCCTGGGCCTGCGCAGCTTCCTGCCCACAGCCATCCAGGCGCCGATCATCGTGACCTTTCATGCGCCCGCCAGCCCGCGCTACGAGTTCAAGGCCTTCTACAACGCAGTCAAGCAGCGCGGCTACATCCTTTACCCCGGCAAGCTGACCACCGTGGAAACCTTCCGCGTCGGCTGCATGGGCCAACTCGGAGCGCGCGGCATGGCTGGCGCTGTCGAAGCCGTGCGTGATGCCTTGCAGGAAATGGGCATAGCGGTGCGCGAACCCGAAAGCAGCGCGGTCTAGGCCGAAATGCCGGTGCTGGTCAGATGCAGCACGCGGTCGGCGCGTGCTGCAGCCGTTTCAGAGTGCGTTACCAGCACCAGCGAGGCCTGCTGCTCGCGGGTCTGGCTGATCAGCACGTCCAGCACCTTGGCGGCGGTGCGGGGGTCGAGGTTGCCGGTGGGTTCATCGGCCAGCAGCAGGCCGGGGTTATGCACCAGGGCACGTGCAATCGCCACGCGCTGCAGCTGGCCGCCGCTCAGTTGCTGCGGCAAGCGGGCGCCCAGGCCCTGCAGACCGACGGCGGCCAGCATCTGCTGCACACGGGCATCGTCGTGCTGCTTGAGCAGCAGCAAGGGCAGGGCTACGTTCTGCGCCACGTCCAGATGCGGCAGTACATGAAAAGCCTGAAACACAAAGCCCACTTGCTGGCGGCGCAGCAGGGCGCGTGCGTCGTCACTCAAGGTGCCAAGGTCCACGCCATTCAAGGTGACCGAGCCTTTATCCCAGTTGTCGAGCCCGGCCATGCAATTGAGCAGGGTGGATTTACCCACGCCCGACTCGCCCACGATGGCAATGAATTCGCCGCGCGCCACATCGAGCGAGACTTGGGTGAAGACAACGGTATCCAGGTAACGTTTGGCGAGATCACGGACTTGCAGCATGACCCTATGCTACCCGCAGTGAACCGGGGTGAGAGCTCTTCCACCAGCCGGGGCCGCGGAACCGGCTTAGCCGGGCCGCAGGCGCAGCGCCCCCTCGGGGGGCAGAGAGCTACACGAAGTGAGCGAACGTGGGGGCTAATCCTTGCGCCAGCGCTCCAGCCAATGCGCCATCAGCTTGCCGGCGGCCTCGCGCCCGCCCAAGCCGAAGGACAGCGCCACGGCCACGGCCACCGCGCCCAGCGTGAGGCCGAAGGCCAGGTGCACGATCTCGTTGGCGATCCCCATGGCACGCAGGCCCATGGCGATGACCAGGCCCAGGATGGCGATGCGTGCCACGCCGGCCAGCCCGGCTGTGTCTTTGCCGCTGGCCTTGCGGATGGCGTTGAACGCGAGGTTGGAAATCCAGAAGCCGACGGCCAAAATGGCGCCGCCGAGCAGGATGTCGGCGCCGAACCGGATGAAGGAGGCGACCATCACCCGCACCTGGTCGAAGCCGAGCTGGCTGGCCGCTTCGGTGGCGGCAAACAGCATGGCGAAGAACATCAGCAGTATCGAGGCCAGGTGCGACGGCCGGGCGGCGCCCGACAGCACATGCTGCACGCCCAACTTCTGCGGCAGGTCGTCGGCCCCGCCGCTTTCCAGCAGGCTGGCGAGCAGGCGCGAGGCGAAGCGCGCCACATACCAGGTCAGCAGCAGGATCACCGACGCTGCCACGAGGCGCGGCACGGCGGCGAACATCAGGCCGAGCATTTGCGAGGCCGGGCGTGAAATGGCCTCGATCTTCAGTGCATCGAGCGCGGCGATCAGCGAAGGCACGAACACAAAGATGAATACCAGCGTGCCGGCCAGGGCGGACAGGCGGATGGAGCTGTCCAGCCCGATGTTCTGGTTGATGCGGTCGGCCCCGGCCGCGGCCAGCAGGTTGGCCACCAGGCCGCGCAGCACCCGGCCCACGATGTAGCCCACACCGGCTATCAGCAAGGCCGCGAATGCGCTGGGCACCATGCCCAGCAGCTGGTTGAGCATGATCGTTACCGGCTCCAGCAGGGCATTGAGCTGGAAGGCGTTGAGGATGGCCGGCAGGAGCATCAGGATGACCAGCCAGAACAACACATTGCCAACGTTTCGGCTCATCGGCGCCATGCCGGCTTCGCTGGCCAGCTTTTCATCAAGCGTTGTCACCGCCAGCGCGCGGGTGGCCAGCGCACGCAGCACGGTGGCGAGCAGCCAGGCCGCCAGCGACAGCAGCGAGCCGGCGAGCAGTTTGGGCAGGTAGCCGATGATGTCGCTCATCATGCTGGCGAAAGGGTTGATCAGCAGGGACAGGTCCAGCACATTGAGGACCGCGATCAGCGTGGCCAGCAACACCAGCCAGAACACGCCCGCGGCCACCGGGGACTCGGCGTCCAGCTGCACGCCCGAGCTTTCTTCGATGCGGGCATTGACTTTGAGCAGGTTCAGCAAACGCCGGATGGCCGCGCGTGCGGCGACGGCCAGCAGCCAGCCCAGCGCAAGAATGGCCACAGCGCCGAGAATTCTGGGGATGTGCGCGCCCAGGCTGGCTTGCAGGGCGGTGACAAAGGTCGACAGATCCATGATGCGCTCTCCTTTTGTTATGAAAACTTGAGGCAGGCGAGACGGGCGCGTTTAAAGCGCGCTCCATTTTTGCATCGATGGCTATTCTTATCAAGCCGGAGCCGGCCGACAGCCTCCTAACCCCAGTACCGTTCAGTTAAGCCGTTCACCCTGAGCTTGTCGAAGGGTCTGGTCGCAGGTCAACAGGGCTTCGACCCTTCGACAAGCTCAGGACAGGCCAAGCTCAGCCTGAACGGAGTGTGGTGACTAACTGAACTGTATTGCTCCTAGCCCCAATACACGTCACTTAACCGCTCGCCCTGAGCTTGTCGAAGGGTCGTCACAGTGCAAACAGGCTTCGACAAGCTCAGCCCGAACGGGGTGGTAACGCTTAAATGACCAGCATTGCTCCTAGCCCAGGAGTTGCACGATCTTTTGCAGAATGAGCGTTAAGGGCTGCGCCCCATCGCAGGCCACCACGTGGCGATGAGGCATGGAACGCAGCCAGGTGAGCTGGCGTTTGGCCAGTTGGCGCGTGGCAAAAATACCCTTGTCGCGCAACTCGTTTATCGGGAAGCTGCCGCCAAGGCCGCGCGCCTCGTGCGCATCCAACGCATCCAGCAATTCCCAGGCCTGGCGATAACCCACACAGCGCATGGAGGGCAGATCGGCCGTCAGGTCGCCGCGGGCCCGCAAGGCTTTGACTTCGTCGATAAAACCTGCGGCCAGCATGGCATCAAAGCGCTGCGCAATGCGCTCGTGCAGCCAGCTTCTGGCCTCGGGTTCCAAAGAAATAAGGGCTGTAGCGTCCGTATAACGTCCATGAGATGCTATGTTTTTTATAGCGGATTTGCTGTGGAACGAGGTCATGGTCCGGCCCGACACCCGGAACACCTCCAGCGCGCGCGAGATGCGCTGCGAGTCATTGACTTGCAGCCGAGCCGCCGTCACGGGGTCGATCTGCGCCAGCTCCGCGTGCAGGGCCGGCCAGCCCCTGGCCTGCGCCTCGGCCGCCAGTGCAGCGCGGATGGCCGGATCGGCCTTGGGCATGTCGTCCAGTCCGTCGAACAAGGCCTTGAAATAAAGCATGGTGCCGCCCACCAGCAGCGCCAGCTTGCCGCGCGCATTGACCTCGGCGATCAGGCGCTGGGCGTCGGTCACGAACTCGGCAGCGCTGTAGGCCTGCAGCGGGTCACGGATGTTGATCAAATGGTGCGGCACGGCGGCCAGCTCGGCGGGTGTGGGCTTGGCCGTGCCAATGTCCATGCCGCGGTAGACCAGGGCTGAATCGACGCTGATGATTTCAACCGGATATTGCTGGGCAATGGCCATGGCCGCTGCGGTTTTGCCGGAGGCCGTGGGCCCGGCCAGAGCAATATAACGTGCCCCCACGCTTGCCACTTCGTGTGCTGCGCTGGACGTGCCACTGCGAGACGCAGCGGCTCTTCCGTCCGTCCAAGCCTGCGCAGGCAGGCTTGGAGCCGCGGACGTCAGCCCCTCGGGGGCTGAACTTGCTTGGGGCGGCCCTGCGCTGCGTTCGTTGGCCATGTCGTCAGGGTTTTGCAGGGAGAACATGCGCAGGCTCTCCATATTTCTGCACCAGGGTCCAGGCGGTCAGCGCGATGCACACACTCCAGAACCATACGCCATGGGTCAGAGGCAGGACGGTGCCGTCCATGTGGGTGCCCAGCCAGCCGCCCATGGCAAAGGCTGCCACCATCATCAAAAACCCGTTGAGTGCCGAAGCCGCCCCTGCGGACTGGGGGAAGGGTCCGACCGCACCGCTCTGGCCGCAAGGCTGGTGCACGCCATGGCCGAGCATGAACAGATACATGGGCCCCATGATGGCCCAGACCTCATGCAGGCCCGCCAGCGCCAGCACGCCCATGGCGGTGCCGCCCGTCAGGGTGAGCCCCGCCGCTATGGCCACCGAGCGGCGCACGCCAAAGCGGGGCAACAGGCGTCGGCACAGGATGGTGCCCGTGATGTAGACAATCGATGTGGAGAACATGATCAGGCCGTACTGCGTTCTGCTCAAGCCCAGCACCTTGATGAACACGAAAGACGACGAGGCCAGAAACGTGAACAGCCCGCCATAGGACGAGGTGGAGAGCGCCGAGTAGGCCAGAAACGTGGGGTTGCGCACAATGGCCAGCCAGGTGCGCAGCAGCGTGGCGGCTTGCAGGGCTTTCGGGTTTTTCTGCGGCAGGGTTTCTTCAAAGCGCAGCGCCAGCATGGCCAGCGTGGCCGCACCGAACACGGCCAGCGCCAGCAGCGCCACCCGCCAGCTGAACAGCTCTGTCAGCAGGCCGCCCAGCGGCGCGCTCAGGCAGGCAATCACACCCAGGCCGGTCAGGCCCTTGGACATGACCCGCGCACCCATCTGCGGGGTGTACAGGTCCCGCACGATGGCACGCGCGCACATGACGGAGGCCCCCATGGCCGCGCCCTGCACGACGCGCCACACAATCAGCAGCGCCATGGACGGCGCAAACGCACTGGCCACCGAAGCCACGGTGTAGGCCGCCAGCCCCCACAGCAGGATGGGGCGCCGGCCCAAACGGTCTGACAGCGGGCCCCAGATCAGCTGCGACAGGCCAAACGCCAGCAGCAGGGCGCTCAGCGTGAGCTGGGCCTGCGTCATGGGTGCGCCAAAGCCTTCGGTGAGCGCCGGCAAGGCGGGCAGGTAAAGGTCGGTGGTGATCGGCTGTATGCCCAGCAGCAGCGACAGCACCAGCACGATCAGGCCGGGTGACATGGCCGATGCGCTGGTGGCGGGCGGTGCGGACGAAGAGGCTGATGGCATGGGGTCGTCAGCGCCCGCGCATGAACAGCGCATCCAGCTCTTTGATCGTCACTTGCCGCCAGGTGGGGCGGCCATGGTTGCATTGGTCGGAGCGCTCGGTGGCTTCCATCTGGCGCAGCAGGGCGTTCATTTCGTCAAGGGTCAGCTTGCGGTTGGCGCGCACGGCGCCGTGGCAGGCCATGGTGGACAGCAGCTCGTTCCGGGCGCGCTGGATCACGGTGCTGGCATCAATCTGCGCCAGCTCGCCCAGCACGCTGCGGGCCAGTTCCACGGCATCACCATTAACCAGGCTGGTGGGCACGGCGCGCACTGCCAGTGTTTTGGGTGAAAAGGCCGTGATCTCCAGCCCCAGCATTTGGAGTGTTTCGGCACTGGCTTCGGCGGTGGCGGCCTCTTGCGGTGTGGCGGCAAACGTGGCCGGAATCAGCAGGGGCTGGCTGGCGATGCTGGCAGTGTCCATTTGCGTTTTCAGGCGCTCGTAAACAATGCGCTCATGGGCCGCGTGCATGTCGACAATCACCAGGCCCTGAGTGTTCTCGGCCAGGATGTAAATGCCTTGCAGCTGGGCCACCGCGCGGCCCAGGGGCCAATCGCCGGGCGGCAGTTCGGCAGCAAGCGTTCGCCCTGAGCTTGTCGAAGCCTCTGCCGCGCGAAGCCCTTCGGCAAGCTCAGGGCGAACGGAGGGCTGCGCCGGCCACATGGCTTCAAAGTCGGAAGCGTGGGGGCCCTGTTTAGCTACAAAATTGATAGCTGGTTGCGCCCATTTATTGGGGGCGTAAGCCTGATTTGACTCAAGAAATCCGTTGGCAGGCCGGTTCACGGTGGCCTCGGTGGCTCCGGCGTCCTGGCTCGCTTGCGCCGGCATGCCAGAACGTGGGGCGGCCAGTGCATTCTCGGTCGCATGGCGCACGGCCTGGTGCACTTCGCGGCTGTCCCGAAAGCGCACCTCGATCTTGGTGGGGTGCACGTTCACGTCGACGCGCGCGGGGTCAATCTCGATATACAGGGCATACACCGGCTGGCGATGGCCGTGCAGCACGTCTTCGTAGGCGCTGCGGGCCGCATGCGTGAGCACCTTGTCGCGCACGTAGCGGCCGTTGACGTAGGCAAACTGCTGGTCGGCGCGCGAGCGGGCAGCATCCGGGATGCCGGCGCGACCCCAGACACGCACGGCAGGCAAGCCGTCGGCACGCCGGGCGGCGCTTTCGTAGTTGACG
The DNA here is from genome assembly GCF_036676035.1 of Polaromonas sp. Classification (GTDB taxonomy): domain Bacteria; phylum Pseudomonadota; class Gammaproteobacteria; order Burkholderiales; family Burkholderiaceae_C; genus Polaromonas. Next base: position 61,402 of record NZ_JAKFDR010000070.1, on the reverse strand, counting down.
GCCACCGACTGCTCGACAAAATCGCTGCCCAGCACGTCGCTCAGTCGCTGATCGTGGGCCGATTCGCCGCTGCCGGGGCGCCACTGCTCCACCAGCTTGCCTTCGTGCCAGATCGCAAAGCCTGCGTCAGGGCGCACCAGGGCGTGGCGGCGCACGGCCTCAATGCAATGGGCCAGCTCGGTGGCATCGGTTTTTAAAAATTTCCGGCGGGCCGGTGTGGCGTAAAACAGTTCGCGCACCTCCACCGTGGTGCCGCGTGCGCGCGCCGCAGGTTTTAGCTCACCGGTGCGGCCATCGAGTTGCCAGGCGTGGTCAGCTTCATCCGTCCTCGACAGCAGGCTCATGTCGGCAATGGAGTTGATGGCGGCCAGGGCTTCACCCCGAAAGCCCATGGTGCCCACGGCTTCCAGGTCCTGCAGCGAGGCAATCTTGCTGGTGGCGTGGCGGCGCAGCGCGACCGGCAGCTCTTCGCGCGGGATGCCCTGGCCATCGTCTTCCACCAGAATCAGCCGCACACCGCCCGCCAGCAGGCGCACCGTGACTTGCGTGGCACCTGCATCGAGCGCATTGTCGACCAGCTCGCGCACCACCGAGGCCGGGCGTTCCACCACCTCGCCCGCTGCGATCTGGCTGATCAGCTCATCAGGCAGTTCGCGGATGGGTTTGCGGGCGATGGAGGGAGCTGGGGAAGAGGGCAGGGCGCTCATGGTTGCAGTCATTTTAGGGGGCTGGCCGCCGGTGGGTTTATTCAGCCCCGATAATCCTGTTGTATGGAACTGCTAACTTTTTTGATCGATTTCATTCTCCACGTGGATAAACACCTGGAAGCTTTCGTGAACAGCTACGGCACATGGGTCTACGCGCTGCTGTTTCTCATTATCTTTGTGGAAACCGGGGTGGTCATCATGCCGTTTTTGCCCGGGGATTCCTTGCTGTTTGTGGTGGGGGCCATGTGCGGTGTGGGCCTGATGAACTATCCGCTGGCCGTGGGCCTGCTGTTTGCGGCGGCGGTGCTGGGCAACCAGTCCAACTACACCATCGGCCACTACTTTGGGCCCAAGGTGTTTCAGTGGGAAGATTCGAAGCTGTTCAACAAAAAGGCGTTTAACCAGGCCCATGCGTTTTACGAGCGCTATGGCGGCATCACCATTGTGGCGGCGCGTTTCATGCCGTTTTTGCGCACCTTTGCGCCCTTTGTGGCGGGCGTGTCGCAAATGACGCGCAGCAAATTCACCTTTTACGACATCACGGGCGGCGCGCTGTGGGTGGGCGGCATTGTCACCATTGGCTACTTTTTCGGCAACGTTCCCTTTGTCAAGACGCATCTGGACAAGGTCATCTGGGCCTTGATCCTGATCCCCGGCCTGTTCGTTTTGTTTGGTGCGTGGAAGGCCCGGCGCCAGGCAGCGCAGACCTGAAGCAGCTTGGTTCAGCCACCGACCTTGAGAAACAGGTCGCGGTCGGGGGCGAAGTTGGCGTGCAGCGGCAGCAGGGCGCCGCCCAGCGCGCGGGCGTCGGAGCCAATGCTGCCGGCGATCACCGTGGCCGGCCACAGGCCTTCCCAGTTGTAGTGGCTCAAGGCCTCGCGCGTGCGTTCAATCAGGCGCTGCAGCAGGGGCCGGCAAAATGATCCATCCATCACCACGGCGTCGATGTCCAGCAAGGCCGTTGCGCTGACCACGCAGTGCGCCAGCGCATTGGCGGCGTTGGTCAGCCACAGGTCGGTCTCTTGGTCGAACGGGGGCTGCAGGGCGCGCTCGTCGTAGGCGGCCACCGGGTCGAGCCCGTGCGCCTGATAGCGTTGCTCCAGCTCCCACAGCGAGGCCTGGCTGATCAGCTGGGGCGGCGCGTGGGGTGCCTGCGCCAGCTGCAGGGGCAGCGAGGCCACGGCGCCGGCATTGCCGTGGATGCCGGCATGGAGGTGGGATTGGATGACCAGACCCCCGCCGACGAAGGTGTCGACAAACAGATACAAAAAGCTTTTCAGGTCGCGTCCGCGGCCCGCCACCAGTTCGGCCACGCAGGCGGCCGAGGTGTCCTTGGCAAAGTTCACGGGCAGCTCGGCCATGGCCTGCACTTCGGCGCTCAGGTCGATGCGGTTCCACGCCAGCGACTGGGCTTCGGACAGCCCCAGCATCCGGTGCCAGCCGCCGAGCTGGAAGGGCGCGGCCACACCCACGCCCACGAGGCGCGGGGCCAGCGGGCCCAACTGGTCACGCAGGGCGCGCAGGTGCTGGCCTATGGTGGGGATCAGCGTATCAGCCTCGGGGAAGGCGTAGGCCAGCGTCAGCCGCTGGCGGACCTGGCCGGTGAAATCCACCAGCAGCGAGTCGGTGCTGCGCCGGCCGATCTTGATGCCCACGGAAAAAGCGCCGTCGGGGTTCAGCGCCAGAGGCACCGAAGGCTGGCCGATGCGGCCGCGCACGCGGTCCTGGCGGATCAACAGGCCGTCTTCTTCGAGCCGGGTCGTGATTAATCCTATGGTCTGGGCGGTCAGGCCGGTCAGGCGGGCTAAATCGGCCTTGGGCAGGCTGCCGTGCAGGCGGATGGCCTGCAGCACCACGCGTTCGTTGAACTGGCGCATGCCCACCTGGTTGGAGCCGCGCGGGCGCAGCAAGCGCGGCGGCGTGGGAGGAGCGGCCCCGGGGGCCGGGGAAGCGCTGGCGCGTGTCATGGGCGCAGATTCTCGCTGATCACGCCCTTGCGCAAGATGATGTTGCCAAAGGGCTGCAGCTCGCCCGTCACCACGATCGCATAGGCCTGACGCACCCTGTCGTAGAAGGCGTAGCGCTCGACGGGTTCGGCCTGTTGGTGCGGCAGTAAATGGGGTGTCAGCAGGTCCAGCACCTCGCGCTGCAGGCCCGAGCGGTACGGCGCCTCGGTGCCGCTGACCTGCATGTAGGCCACCGGGTGGTCCACATCCGCGGCCAGCGGCAGCAGGGAGATCACGGCCTGCGCGGTCCGCACCATGCCATGGCCGCTCAGGCGCAGCACCGGCTTGCCCGCGCCCAGGCTCATCGCCGTGAAGTTGGCGTCGGCCAACACCAGCACGTCGTCATGGCCCATCTCGGCCAGCAGCTTGAGCAGCTCCGGGGTGAGCAGGGGGTCAATGCCTTTGAGCATGTTGTGCCTCCTGCCGAGCCGCCTCAAAGGAGGCATGGTCTTGCAGACCGCGCTGCTGCGAGACGCAGCAGCTCTTCGTGCCGTCCGAGCCTGCGCGGGCAGGCTCGGAGCCGCGGCACTCAGCCCCCTCGGGGGGCAGCGAACAAATGTGAGCGTGGGGGTTCATGGCATTTCCAGATTCAATGCGCCAGGCACTCGGCCGGTATGTCTTCGGGCCGCATCGCGCCGGTCATGACCGCCACGGTGTCGCTCATGCTGATCTTCTTCGGGTTCAACACGGCCGCCCGCTTGCCCAGGCGCGCCACATGGATGCGGTCGGCGACCTCGAACACATGCGGCATGTTGTGGCTGATGAGCACCACAGGCAGGCCTTTGTCGCGCACGCGGCGTATCAACTCCAGCACCATGTTGCCTTCCTTCACGCCCAGGGCCGCGGTCGGCTCGTCCATGATGACCACATGCTGGGCAAAGGCTGCGGCCCGCGACACGGCCACGCACTGGCGCTGGCCGCCCGACAGCGTCTCGACCGCCTGGGTCATGGAGCGGATGCCGACCTTGAGGTCGTTCATGCGCGCGACGCTCATTTCCAGCATCTTTTTCTTGTCCAGCATGCGCAGCACATGGCCCAGGAAACCCTCGCGCCGCAGCTCTCGGCCCAGGAACAGGTTTTCGGCAATCGTCATGGCGGGCGCCACCGCCAGGTCCTGGTAGACCGTCTCGATGCCGGCGCGGCGGGCGTCGATGGGGCTTTTGAAGTGGATGGGCTTGCCGTCCAGTTCAATGCGGCCTTCGTCGGGAATGGTGGCGCCCGAGAGGCACTTGATGAGCGAGGACTTGCCGGCGCCGTTGTCGCCGATCACGGCCAGGATTTCACCGGCCCGCAGTTCGAAGTCGGCGCCGTCCAGGGCGGTCACATGGCCGTAGCGTTTGACCAGGCCGCGCGCCTGCATCACGATTTGCGGCGCCGTTTCCGGCATGTTGAAGTGGATGGGTTTGAGCACGGCGTTCATCAGCGGGCTCCCTTGTGAGACATTTGGTCGGTGGCCACGGCCAGGATCACGAGGATGCCGGTGACCAGGATCTGGTAGACGGAGGAGACGCCCATCAGCGTCAGGCCGTTGCGGAACACGCCCACGATCAGCGCGCCCACCAGGCTGCCCAGCACCACGCCGCGCCCGCCGAACAGGCTGGTGCCGCCCAGCACCACGGCGGTGATGGCGTCGAGGTTTTCGGTCTGGCCGGCGTTCGGATCGCCGGCGCCGGTGCGGGCCACACCCAGCACCGCGGCGATGCCGTAGAACACGCCGGCCAGCACATACACGCCCAGCAGCACGCGCTCGGTGGGGATGCCGGTGAGGCGGGTGGCTTCCGCGTTGTTGCCCACGGCGTACACATGGCGTCCAGCGGCCGTCTCGCGCAGGCCGAACCAGGCCAGGACGTAGAGCGCCAGCATCAGCAGGGCGCCATAGGCCACCGCCGCGTCGCCGAACTTGAAGGTATTGCCCAGCATCGTCATGCCGGCGGGGATGTCGGTCACGGTTTGCGAGCCTGAGTAGAGCTGGGTGATGGCAAACGCGATGTTGAGTGTGCCCAGGGTCACGATGAACGGTGGCAGCTTGATGCGCGTGACCAGCAGGCCGTTGAGCAGGCCGAACAGGGTGGTCACGGCTATGCCGCAGGCTATCGCCACGGGGGCCGGAAGGCCGAAGTCGGCGGCGAACTTGCTCATCACGATGCCGCCCAGCGCCATCACCATGCCGCAGGACAGATCGATGCCGGCCGTCAGGATGATCATCGTCTGGCCTATGGCGATCACGCCCACCACCATGACTTGCGCCAGGATCAGCGAGAAATTCTGGCTGCTGAGGAAGCGCTCGCTCTGGGTCGCGAAAAAAGCGCAGGCCACCAGCAGCGCGATGAAGGGTCCGAGCGTGCCCAGTGGCGGTAGCTTGTTTTTCCAGGTGTTCATGGTGTCAGCGCAAAGTGTTTGAAGAAAAAGACGGCGGCAACCCGGGCGCGGGCAGCGCCCCGATGGTCGCCGCGGCGCTCACGCGCTTACTTGGTGCCCCAGCACAGGTCGGTGCCGGTCTTGACGTCCTTGCTGTCCACGCCCTTCTGGGCCTTGGCGGCGATCAGGGTCACGCCGGTGTCGGTGTAGCCGCTGACCTTTTTGCCGGTCTTGGCGTACTCGACGCCGGCGGCCACGCCCATGGAAGCCATCTTGAGCGGGTACTGCTGCGAGGTGGCGGCGATCACGCCGGCGCCCACGTCCTTGACACCGGCGCAGCCGCCGTCCACGGACACGATCACCACGCCTTTTTCCTTGCCGGCGGCCTTCAGCGCGTTGTAGGCACCGGCTGCGGCAGGTTCATTGATGGTGTAGACCAGGTTGATGTCGGGGTTCTTCTGCAGGCAGTTCTCCATGCCGGTCTGGCCCTTGGCGCGGTCGCCGTAGCTGTCGGCCATGCAGACCACTTCGGCCGGTTTGGCCAGCTCGTTGTTCTTGGCGTCAAACGACTGCAGGCCATAGCCTTGCAGGAAGCCGTTGTGGCGCTGGGCGCCCACCGGGTGGCCGGGGAAAAGGTCCAGCGTGGCGATCACGGGCTTCTTGCCACCCAGGGCGGCCTTGGCATACTGGCCAATCAGCACGCCGGCCTTGTAGTTGTCGGTGGCGAACAGGGCGTCGGTGGCGTTGGCCGGGTCGGCCGGGCTGTCCAGTGCAATCACCATCACGCCTTTTTCCTGGGCCTTCTTGATGGCCGGCACGATGGCCTTGGAATCGCTCGGAGTGATCAGGATGGTCTTGGCGCCACCGGCAATCATGTTTTCCATGGCGGTGATCTGGCCCGCGTTGTCGCCATCGGTCTTGCCGGCACCGGTCAGCAGCTTGGCGCCAAGTTTTTTGGCCTCCGTCTGCGCGCCTTCCTTCATCTTCACGAAGAAGGGGTTGGTCTCGGTTTTGGTGATCAGGCCGATCACGGGTTCGCCGGCAGCGAAGGCTGATGCTGCGGCCAGTGCGAGGCTTGACAGCGCCAGGAAGGTGGTGGTTTTCTTCATGTGAATTGTCTCCTTGTTGAATCAATGGTCAGGGTGCTGGGGCCCCCGGGAAAGCACCCATTACCTATGGGCGTGGGTGAACTATAGTTGCGGTGGAGTTATTAAATCAAGTTGTTTTAATTATGGATAACCCTGAGATTATGGAAAACCCTGAGAGGGTGATGCGCGTTGCGACAGCTGGTGAAGCGCTGATCGACCTGATCGTCCAACGCGACGGACGGTATGAGCCCTGCCTTGGCGGTGCGGTTTTCAATCTGACGCGTGCGCTGGCAAGACAAGGCATCGGCACCCTGTACCTCAACCCTTTGTCGAGCGATCGCTTCGGTCGCCAACTGGCCGCTGCGCTGGTCAGCGATGGTGTGCAACTGGCGCGAGCGCAGCCGGTGGCGCAAAGCACTTCGCTGGCGGTGGTGGGACTGGACGACACCGGCCACCCTGACTACGCCTTTTATCGGCAGGGCGTGGCGGATCGCGCGGTGACGGCGCAAAGCCTGATCCAGTCGTGTCAACGTGAACCTGCGCTGGCCATGGTGTGCACGGGCGCGCTGGCCCTGGCGCCCGAAGATGCCGCGCATTACCTGCCCTGGCTGCGGGCCCAGCGCGAGGCCGGCGCCGTCGTGGTGGTGGACGCCAACCTGCGCCCGTCGGTCATGCCGGATCTGGACGCGTATCGGCGCAATGTGCACGCTGCGCTGCAGAGCGCCGACGTGGTCAAGGTCAGCGATGAAGATCTGACCATTCTTGGAACGCCCGGTGGCCACGCGCTGGCGCAGGCGCAGCACCTGCTGAAGGCGACCACGGCGCGCCTGCTGGTCCTGACCCTGGGCGGGCAGGGCGCCTGCCTGTTGACGCGCGACGGCCAGAGCTGGCGGGCCCGAGAATCCCAGCCCCTGGAAGTGGTCGACACAGTGGGCGCCGGCGATTGCTTTCTGGCCGGCTTCATGGCGGCCTTGCTGACGCGCGAAGAGAGTGCGAGCGGCGCAGGCGATGTTCTGGCGCCGCTGGACGACGCGGCAGGCCGCAGGCTACTGGCTCATGCCGTGGCCAGCGCCAGCCTGTGCGTCATGCGCCGCGGTTGTGTTCCACCGACACGGGCAGAAGTGCAGGCCAGGGTCGAACAGGTGCCCTGCGTGTTTGGCTGAGACCCGTCCGCTGGGGGTGCTATCCCCGTGGTTATCCAAAATTAATATGTAAGCATATTGGGGCGAGCCCGGTGCAGGTCTTGTCGGAAGAGGGTGGAGTGATCAAGGTGCAAGCCAATTACGCGGTTTTTCGCACCAAGCCCGGTAGCGTCAGCGAGGTTTACAACGTCGGGCGCTATATCGACGAGATCATGAAAACAGGCGACGTCCTGAAGTTCAGGAGTCGCCTGTGTATCTACGACAGTGAGATGATTCTCAACTCACTGATTTACCCGATCTGGCTTCAATACCGTTCGGTTAAGCAAAGAGCCGTTCGGGCTGAGCTTGTCGAAGCCTTGGTGCCGATCGCGCAGGCCCTTCGACAAGCTCAGGGCGAACGGGGCTAACTGAACAGCATTGGATCTAGCCTCCTCGAAGCTGTCGGGCAGGGATCGCCGGAGTCGGGGCCGCCGGTTTACCTGCGGCTGTCCTGGCGTCTGCCCAATTCATTACCGATCAGGGCGCCCGCTGCGGCACCGCCGACGGTACCCAGCGTGCCGCCGCCTATCGCGTGGCCGGCTACACCGCCGAGCACGGCACCCGTAGCCGTGCCGATCTGCTGACTGCTGGGGTTGGAGGCACAGCCCGTCATGGCGATCAGTGCAGCTGCCGCTGCGGCCATCAGGAGTTTCGTTGTCATGTTGTCCACCTTTTACCAAAGTTACAGGCGCTACATGGTTTTGTGAGGTTTTGTTCGCTGCCTGTAACTTCACTGTAGACACAAGCAAGGCCCTGGCTTGTAGGAAAAGGCCGACGCCGGCTGTCGGCTGGCTGCGCCGGTTGCCGGTTCAGAGCGCCCGGTTGCGGGCCAGTGGCGGGTTCTTGGCAAAGTAGCGGCCGATGCCGCGCATCAGGGCATCGGCCAGCTGCACCTGGTATTCATCGCTGCGCAGCCTGGCTTCTTCGTCCGGGTTGCTGATAAAGGCGGTCTCTACCAGCACGCTGGGAATGTCGGGCGCCTTCAGCACGGCAAAACCGGCTTGCTCGACCCGGGGCTTGTGCAGCTTGCCCACGTTGCCAATCTCGCCCAGCATGGCGCTGCCCAGCTTCAGGCTGTCGTTGATTTGGGCGGTGGTGCTCATGTCGAGCAGGGCGCGCTGCACCTGGGCATCTTTGGCCTTGGCGTTGATGCCGCCGACCAGATCGGCCGAGTTTTCCTTGTTGGCGATCCAGCGCGCGGCACTGCTGGAAGCGCCTTTTTCGCTCAGGGCAAAGACGCTGGCCCCTTGCGGCCGGGCCGTGAAAAAGGCGTCGGCATGAATGCTGATGAACAGGTCGGCCTGCACGCGGCGGGCCTTTTGCACGCGGACGTGCAGCGGCACAAAGAAGTCGGCATCGCGCGTCAGGTAGGCGCGCATATTGGGCTGCGCGTTGATGCGTTCGCGCAGGCGGTGCGCAATTTGCAGCACTACGTCTTTCTCGCGCGTGCCGCCGGGGCCCACCGCGCCGGGGTCTTCGCCGCCGTGGCCCGGGTCCAGCGCCACGATGATGAGGCGGTCGGTTTTGCCGTTGACGGTAGCGCCCCCCGCAACAGGCTGCTCATGGGCGGGCGCCTGGGGGCTGGCAGCAGGTGGCTTGTCGCCCGCGCCCTTGCTGCCTGAAGGGGGCGGTTTGCTGGACTGACGGGCCATCAGCTCACCCAGCGGATCGCTGGCAGGCGGCGGTGCGGTGCTGCTGTTTGCCTGGCTGTCCTTGAGCCGCTCGGCGATCAGGGCTTCCAGCGGATCGGCCACCTGGGTGGGGTACAGGTCAAACACCAGACGGTGCTGATAGGCTGCAACCGGCGGCAGGCTGAACACCTGGGGCAAGATGGGCTGCTTCAAATCGATCACCAGCCGCACTACGCCGGGCGCGTTTTGGCCCACACGGATGCCGGAAATATTGGGGTCGTCCGATTTGACCTTGGCCACCAGCTCGCGCAGGGCCGGAATCAGGTCCAGGCCTTCAATATCCACCGCCAGCCGCGGCGGCTCCGGGATAAACAGCTGCCTGGCCTTGATTTCACTGTCGGATTCGATCGTGACCCGGGTGTAGTCTTTGGACGGCCAGACCCGCACAGCCAGGATGGTGGCGCCGCGCGCGATGTGCTGCACCCCCAGCAGCAACACCACACTGCCCAGCTGCAAGGCCTGGCGGCGGCTGACATGTGGGGCGGCGCGTGTTGGCGGTTTTTTTGTCATGCAATCAATTCCGCGCCAGCGGCAGAGCGGGCGGTCAGGGTGACGCTGCGTGACTCGTCCGGCAGGACTTCGAGATGCACCAGCAGGTCGGGCAGCGGCAGGTGCGCACCGGCTTTTTCCGGCCACTCGACCAGCTTGAGGCCGGGGCTGGCAAAGATGTCGCGAAAGCCGGCTTCTTCCCACTCGCGCGGATCGTTGAAGCGGTAGAAATCAAAGTGCCATATGTTCAGTGAGGACGCCACCCATGTCACGGTGTAGGGTTCGACCACGGCATAAGTAGGGCTTTTGATGCGTCCTTGCACCCCCAGCGCCCGCAGCACATGCCGCACCAGGGTGGTTTTACCGGCGCCCAGATCACCCTGGAGTTCAATCAGCGCATTGCCCGTGGTCATCTGGCGCACCAGTGTTTGCGCAAAGGCCTGAGTCTGGGCCTCGCCCTGCCAGACGATAGTTTTTACAATGAACGGGTGGTCCTGAACAGTCATCAATTCAATCATCAATTTGTAAGTCAAATTCAAACTTGGGCGCGCGAGCTTGGATTTTCGCAAATTGGCATTGCGGGCGTTGATTTGTCGTCCGCCGAACCTGGATTATCGGCCTGGCTGGCCGCGGGCTTTCATGGTGACATGCATTACATGGCTGCGCACGGGCTCAAGCGGGCCCGCCCGGCCGAGCTGATTCCTGGCACGGTCAGCGTGATCACGGCGCGCATGGACTACCTGCCGTCGTCCACACCCGTCAAGCCTGGTGAATGGCAGTCCATGGAGTTCAGCCGCCTGCAGCGCCCGACCGAAGGCGTCGTGTCGGTCTATGCGCGGGGGCGTGACTACCACAAGATCATGCGTTCAAGACTGCAAAAACTCAGCGAACGGATTGAGGAACATGTCGAGAAGCTGGGGCACCGCGTTTTTACCGACTCTGCGCCCGTGCTGGAAGCCGAGCTGGCGGCTAGAAGCGGGCAGGGCTGGCGCGGCAAGCACACGCTGCTGCTTAACCGCGAAGCCGGTTCCATGTTTTTTCTCGGTGAAATTTATGTCGACATTGCCCTGCCGCCCAGCGAGCCGGTCACGCCGCACTGCGGCAGCTGCAGCGCCTGCATTGACATCTGCCCCACCCGGGCCATCATCGCGCCGTACAAACTCGACGCACGGCGTTGCATTTCTTACCTGACGATTGAACATGCCGGGCCGATTCCGCTGGAGCTGCGCCCGCTGATCGGCAACCGCATCTACGGCTGCGACGATTGCCAGCTCATCTGCCCCTGGAACAAGTTTGCCCAGCGCAGTGCTTTGCCCGACTTTGACGAGCGCCAGGGCTTGAGTGGCCAGCAGTTGGTGACACTGTTTGCCTGGACCGAAGAAGAGTTTTTGCGCTACACCGAAGGCAGCGCCATACGCCGGATTGGCCATGAGCGCTGGCTGCGCAACATTGCGGTGGCCATGGGAAATGCTTTGCACGCAGCAGGTGCCAATGATGAAATACGCCGGGCCTTGCAGGCGCGGGCGGATCATCCCAGCGAAGTGGTTCGGGAGCATGTGGCGTGGGCGCTTTCGCAGTGAAATAGGACCTTGGCCCATGCTGAATGAGCGCTAACAGCTATCGAATTGATAGCTATTGTTGAATGCGAGCCTTTCGGGGCGGGCTTGGTGGTGAAGAATTTCGCTACAAATTACTCAGCAGTCCGAAAGTAATGCACATACTTTGTCATCCTGAGCGCAGCGAAGGATCTCGGTATACCGGCAAGATTCTTCGCGTTGCTCAGAATGACAGCATGGGTGGCGTCGCCTTCGTTACGGACTGCTGGTAAATAGCTGCCTACGCACATCCAGCAAGGGCTGTCGCCAGCTTTAGCGCAACACCCCCAACGCAAACGACAAACTGACCACCCCCAGCAGCGTCGATAGCGTCACCAGCCCGGCCACGTACGGCCCGTTGTAGCCCATGCGCGCAGCGAGCACATAGGCGCTTGACGCGGTAGGCAGGGCCGAGAAGGCCAGCAGCACCGTGGTCTGCACGGACGACAGGCCAAACGCTTTGGACAGACCCAGCGCCACGAGCGGCAATATCAGATGCCGGATGGACAGGATGGCAACCGCCAGGGTTTTGGCCCGGGCCAGGGTGCCAAATTGCATGCCGGCGCCGGCCGCCATCAGGCCCAGGGCCAGCGAGGCCGCGCCTATGCGGGTGACGGTGGGTTCCAGCCAGACCGGCATGGCAAAGCCCAGCAGGTTGGCGACCAGACCGGTGGCGGTGGCCATGATGAGGGGGTTGCGCACCAGCTCGCGCATCAAGCCGCGCTTGGCGTGCCGGGCCATGGGCCAGACCGCACCGATATTGAACAGTGGCACGCACACCCCGATCAGCACGGCGATCAGCTGCAGGCCCTCGGCGCCGGCCAGCCGATCCGCCAGCGCCAGGGCGATGAAGGAGTTGAAGCGAAAAGCCACTTGCGCACTGGCGGCGTGCTCGCGCGCATCAATGTGGGTGCGCAGCCAGGGCAGGTGCGGCAGCGAGTAGGCCAGGGCAATGCCAATGACGCCCATGGACAGTCCGGCGGCAATCAGGCTGGACGCGGCGCCCAGGTCCAGCGGGCTTTTGACGATGGAGTGGAACAGCAGGACCGGGAACAAAAGGTAATAAACCAGGCTTTCCACCTGCTCCCAAACCGTGCGGTTCAGGGCGGTGTAGCGGCAGACCAGGTAACCACAGAAAATGAGCGAGAAGTCGGGAAAGAGGAGTTGGGCGTAGTTCACCGCGCAAGAATAACCGCAAAGCGCGGGGCTCCCCGGGTTTGCCCTTATGCGTAATCCACAACGGCAGGCGCGGGTCTTGCGTTTAGGATATCGACTATTGTTTATCGAAGGATTCACCATGCAACGTCGTTATCTGCTTACCCTTTCTGCCCTGACGCTGGCTACTGCTGCGGCAGGTTCTGCGTTTGCCCAGGCTTACCCCAACAAGGTCGTCAAGCTGCAGGTGCCGTTTGCGCCAGGCGGCACCACTGACATCGTGGCCCGTGTCATTTCCGAACCATTGGGCAAAGCCCTTGGGCAGACCGTGGTGGTTGAAAACAAGGCCGGCGGCGGCGGCGTGATTGGTGCGACCGAAACGGCCCGCGCGGTACCCGATGGCTACTCGCTGGGCATGGCGACCGTCTCCACCACGGCGGCCAACCCGGCCATCAATCCGAAGATTCCGTACAACCCGCTGACGGACTTCACGCCCATCATCAACATTGCAGCCACGCCTAACCTCATTGCGGTGCATCCCAGTTTCCCGGCCAGGAACTACAAAGAGTTCATCGCCGAAATCAAAAAGAACCCCGGCAAGTACTCCTACGCTTCGTCGGGCACGGGCGGCATCGGCCACCTGCAGATGGAGTTGTATAAAAGCTTGTCGGGCGTCTTCATCACCCACATTCCCTACCGTGGCGCGGGCCCGGCGCTGAACGACACGGTGGCCGGCCAGGTGCCCATGATTTTTGACAACATTCCCTCGGCGCTGCCTTTCATCCAGCAAAAACGCCTGATTCCCCTCGTCGTCGCTGCGCCGCAGCGTCTGGCGGTGCTGCCTGATGTGCCCACGTTCAAGGAGCTGGGCCTGGAGCCGGTGAACCGCATGGCTTATTACGGCATTCTGGGGCCCAAGGGTCTGCCGAAAGAAGTGGTTGACAAGGTCAGTGTCGCGACGTTGAAGGCGCTGCAGGACCCGGCTGTGCGCAAGCGCATTGAGGACACCGGTTCACTGATCGTCGGCAACACGCCGGAGCAGTTTGGCGCGCAGATCAAGGCCGAGTACGAGATTTACAAAAAGGTGGTTGATTCGGCCAAGCTCAAACTAGACTGATCACCCAGGCGCCGGGCCTTAAACCGCTTTGTTCAACTGCCCCGCAGACCACGTGTTTTGCGGGGCATTTTTCTGGGCGTCTTTTTTGGTATCGTCCATGCCATGAAAACCGAGAGCCAGTCCAGCATTGACGCCTTTATCGACGCCCTGTGGCTGGAAGACGGTTTGTCGCAAAACACGCTGGCCGCCTACCGGCGCGACTTGTCGCTGTATGCCAGCTGGGCCGGCACGCAGGGACGCCGGCTCGATGACAGCGCTGAGAGCGACCTCAATGCTTATTTCTCCCTCAAACACGCCAGCACCAAGGCCACCTCGGCCAACCGACGGCTGACCGTGTTCAAGCGCTATTTTCGCTGGGCGCTGCGCGAGCGCCTTGTCAGCGCGGACCCGACCCTGAAACTGCAATCAGCCAGGCAGGCGCTGCGCGTGCCCAAGACCATGTCGGAGTCACAGGTCGAGTCCCTGCTGGCCGCACCCAGCGAAGACACGGCGCTGGGTCTGCGTGACCGCGCCATGCTCGAGCTGCTGTACGCCAGCGGCTTGCGCGTGAGCGAGCTGGTCGGGCTTAAAACATTCCATGTGGGATTCAACGAAGGGGTGCTGCGTGTGATGGGCAAGGGCAGCAAGGAGCGGCTGGTGCCTTTTGGCCAGGTCGCCCGCGAATGGATAGGCCGCTACCTGGCCGAGGCCCGGCCGGCCATCCTGGCCGGGCAACAGAGCGACGACCTGTTTGTGACCAGCCGCGGCCACGGCATGAGCCGCGTGATGTTCTGGATGCTGGTGAAAAAGTACGCCGGGACGGCCGGCATTACCTCGCCGCTGTCACCCCACACCCTGCGCCATGCCTTCGCCACCCACCTGCTCAACCACGGCGCTGATCTGCGTGCGGTGCAGATGCTGCTGGGCCATGCCGACATTTCCACCACCACGATTTATACCCACGTGGCCCGCGAGCGCCTGAAGGTGCTGCATGCGCAACATCATCCGCGTGGCTGATGGGTTCAGCGGTACATGTAGTGGCGGTTAAAGGGGTAGGCCGATTGCGCACCCTTGACGGGTTCATCGGGCGCGTAGCCCGAGGGCCGGGTCGCCAGCAGTTGGTGCAGGGAAATCCAGCCCTGCTCAAAGCCGGTGGCGCTGCCCGCCAGGTAGAGCCGGTAGGCCCGCAGGATTTTTTCGGCGCGCTCGGTGTCGCCGCTCATGGACAGCACCTTGAGCGCTTCATCCAGCCGCGCCTCCAGCGCGTCCGACCAGGCCCACAGCGTGCGTGCGTAATGCGGGCGCAGGTTTTCGGCGTCCACCATTTCCAGCCCTGAGCGCGCCATGTGCTCGAGTACGGCGCTGGCGTGCAGCAGTTCGCCGCCCGGGAAGATGTATTTCTCAATGAAATCGCCCATGCCGGCGCCGAGCTGCCGGTTGTCCAGCCCGCCCGCGGTAATGCCGTGGTTCATGACCAGGCCGCCCGGCTTGAGCAGCCGCATGATTTTGTCAAAGTAGGCGCCCATGTTGGCCTGCCCCACATGCTCAAACATGCCGACCGATGATATTTTGTCGAAAGGCCGGTCTTCATCCATCTCGCGGTAGTCCCGCAATTCGATGCGCACGCGCCGGCTCAGGCCTTTTTGCTCAATCAGCTGCTGCACGTAGGCATGCTGGTTTTTCGACAGCGTGATGCCGGTGGCGTCCACGCCATAGTGCTCGGCCGCCCACAGCAGCAGGGCGCCCCAGCCCGCGCCAATGTCCAGAAAGCGCTCGCCGGGCACCAGCATCAGCTTGCGGCAGATATGGTCCAGCTTGGCCTCCTGCGCCTGCGCCAGCGTCATGGCGGGGTCTTGGTAGTAAGCGCAGGAATAAACCCGGCGCGGATCAAGCCACAGGGCGTAAAAGTCGTCCGACACGTCGTAGTGGAACTGCACTTGTGCGGCGTCTTTGGCCGGTGTATGCGCTGCCAGGGAGCGGGCCCGGTGCAGCAGGCCGGCCCACCAGCTGGCGTTGCTGTCGACCGGGTTGCCGCGCAGCAGGGCGGCGACGACGGCCATCACATCGCGCATGCGGCCATCCAGCCTGAGCCTGCCTTCGACAAATTCCTCGCCCAGCGCGCCGATCTGGCCGGCTTTGAGCCGGGCCAGGCTGGACCATTTTGAAAACGACAGCTTCACCCGGGCATCGGCGGGGCCCAGCACCTGGCCCTCGGGCAGCTGCAGGGCGACCGGGCCGGGCAGGCGCACGATTTGCGACTCAATATCAGGGACGAGATGCCGGATCATGAAGCACTCCTGGGACCTGTTCAAGCTACATACAGTTTAATGATTTGAGCGTCTTTTCGTCCTGTGGTCAACAAAAGCCATGATGCGGGAAAACCCGCCAGCTCCGGGTTTGCCGGAAATAGCGTGCAACACCACACGTGCGCAGGGCACGTCCAGCGCATGACATGAAGTGAAAAGCGTAGAGGCCCGTGCGCAGCGAAGGGCCGCCCCAAGCAAGCACAGCCCCCTCGGGGGGCAGCGCAGTACACGCAGTGACAAGCGTGGGGGCTACGTGCCAAGGTGTGCGAGTTCGGCCTCGTCAAAGCCGGCATCGCGGCGCGCATCCAGGTTCAGCGGGCCGCGCAGGCGCGGCGCGCCATAGGTCTTGGCCAGCATGGCATAGGTCGCCAGGTAATCCAGCCCCCGCTCGTGGCACAGCTGGCGGTACCAGTGGTTGCCAATGGCCACATGGCCGATCTCATCGCGAAGAATGATGTCCAGGATCGCCACGGCGCGCAGCGCGTCGGGCGTGCCGACCTTGCGCAGCTTGGCCTGCATGGGCGGCGTGGCGTCCAGCCCGCGAGCCTCCAGCGTGCGCGGCACCAGCGCCATGCGGGCCAGCACGTCGTTGCGGGTTTTATCGGTCATGTCCCACAGGCCGGTGTGCGCCGCAAAGTCGCCATAGTCATAACCCATGGCCTGCAGGTGCGCGCGCAGCAGGCTGAAGTGCAGGGCCTCTTCCGCGGCCACCTGGAGCCAGTCCAGGTAGTACTGGCGCGGCATGCCGGCAAAGCGCCAGACGGCATCCAGCGCGAGGTTGATGGCGTTGAATTCAATGTGCGTGACCGCGTGCAGCAGGGCGGCCAGCCCTTCGCGGGTAAAGGGCGAGCGCTTGGGTACATCGAGGTGCGAGCGCAGCTCGGGCCGCTGCGGGCGCCCGGGCAGGTTGGCGGGTGCTTCCAGAGGCAAGTTATTTGCTATCAAAAGCGTAGCTGCTTGCGCATATATTGCCTGGGTTTGAGCCACTTTTTGCGCAGGGTCCGGCTCTTGCAGCGCCCGCAGGGCCAGGTGACGCATTTCAAGGTGCGCTTCGGGCAGGCCGGGCGTTAAAACGTTCATCCCCGGATTGTCGGCGATGCCGGGCGCCTCTTTACAATCAAGTCCATTGAGAGACCCCCGACAACGCTGGCAAGGACGCACGATGGCTATTTATCAACTGGGCGATTTGAGCCCCCACATTCACGAGTCGGCCTGGGTTGCCGACAGCGCGCAGGTGATCGGCAACGTGACGCTGGCTGAAAACAGCAGCATCTGGTTCGGCACCGTGATCCGCGGCGACGTCGAGGCCATACGCATAGGCCGCGGCTCC
Source organism: Polaromonas sp. (assembly GCF_036676035.1). Taxonomy (GTDB): domain Bacteria; phylum Pseudomonadota; class Gammaproteobacteria; order Burkholderiales; family Burkholderiaceae_C; genus Polaromonas. The sequence goes on along the minus strand of NZ_JAKFDR010000070.1, from coordinate 44,400 downwards.
AACATTCAGGATGCGAGCGTGCTGCATGCGGACTTGGGTGTGCCCTTGACGATTGGCGACAACGTCTCGATCGGCCATCAGGTCGTGCTGCATGGCTGCACCATTGGCGACGGCTCGCTGATCGGCATCGGGGCGGTGGTGCTCAATCACGCGAAAATCGGCAAAAACTGCCTGGTGGGCGCGGGTTCACTGGTGACTGAAGGCAAGGAGTTTCCCGACGGGGCTATGATTTTCGGCAGTCCGGCCAAAGCCGTGCGGCAGCTCTCACCCGAGCAGATCGAGGGTTTAAAAATGAACGCGCAGCACTATATAGGCAATGCCCGGCGCTATAAGGCCGGGTTCAAGAAGATCGCCTGAGCGCTACCCAGACCATGACCAAAACCAATAAATGCACACGAAGAGCCGGCGTCAGGGCTCCCATTCCAGCAGGGGCCGCGGAACCGGCTTCGCCGGGCCGCAGGCGCAGCGCCCCCCCGGGGGGCAGCGAACCACACGAAGTGGGGAGCGTGGGGGCCTAATGTCCGAACTCCATAAATTCCTTTTTGATGGCTTGCCCGTGCGCGGCATGCTGGTGCGCCTGACCGATGCCTGGCAGGAGATTCTCAAGCGCCGCCAGGCGGCCGGGGGGTATCCGGCCGAGGTCATGCATTTGCTGGGCGAAATGACGGCTGCCGGCGCCCTGATGCAAAGCAACATCAAGTTCAACGGCGCCCTGATCCTGCAGATTTTTGGCGACGGCCCGATCAAACTGGCCGTGGCCGAAGTGCAGCCGGACCTGAGCCTGCGCGCTACCGCCACCGTCACCGGCACGGTGGATGCGGGCAGCACGCTGAGCCAGCTGGTCAATGTCGGCAACCAGGGTCGCTGCGCCATCACGCTGGACCCGAAGGACAAGCTGCCGGGCCAGCAGCCTTACCAGGGCGTGGTGCCGCTGTTTGACGACCGGCGTGAAAAGATTGAAAACCTCGGTGAAGTGCTGGAGCACTACATGCTGCAAAGCGAGCAGCTGGACACCAAGCTGATTCTGGCGGCCGATGGCAAGGTGGCGGCCGGCTTGCTGATACAGCGCCTGCCGGTCCAGGGCGAGGGTAACCTCGAAGGCCGGGCCCTGCGTGAGGCCAACGAAGACGAAATTGGCCGCAACGAGGATTACAAGCGCATCGCCCTGCTGGCGGGCACCCTCAAGCGCGAAGAGCTCCTGACGCTGGACGCCGAGACCATTTTGCACCGCCTGTTCTGGGAAGAAAAAATCACGCGTTTCGTGCCGGCAACGCCCAGCTTTGCCTGCAGCTGCTCGCGCGAGCGCGTCAGCAGCATGCTGCGGGGGCTGGGGGTCTCCGAGATTGAAGCCATTCTGACCGAGCAGGGCAAGATCGATGTCGGTTGCGAGTTTTGTGGCGCGCAGTACGACTTTGACCCGGTGGATGCGGCCCATATTTTCACGGACCATGGCAGCCAGCTGCCCCCTGCGTCAACGGTGCATTAAACCGAGGGGCCACCGGGGCGGGCGCAGTTCAGGGCTTGCGCTGCGCCAGCAGATCGCTCAGCAGCCGATGCTCGCATTGCGGGTCGCTGCATTTGTCGCACAGCCAGACCCACGGGGCGCCTGCCCGGGCCGGGTTTTGGATGGCGTCGGGCAGCGGCATGAGTGCCTGGATGGCTTCGAGCGCATGCTGCAGGCGCTCTTCGCCCAGACCGTAAATCACCTTGAAGTCCACACCGCCCCGTGTCAGCGCAGCGCGGATCATCTGGTCCATAGGCGCCCGTGCTTGCGGGCCGTCGCGTTGCAGGCCATCGGCTTGCCAGGGAACATCCAGTCCCATGAGCAGGGTCAGGTCATAGCTGTGCTGGTGCGCCAGCGCCGGCTCATACAGCGAGCCGTCCCCGAACAGGTGATCGCTGTAGATCGCCGTCATCAAGGGGGTGGTGTCGGCAATCACGAGGCCGGCAGGCACGGCTTGCGCCGCAGCCTCCACCTTTTCGGTCTGCATCTGTGCGATGCCGGCCTGCTCGGCGCGTTGAGGGGTTCGTCCATGCTGCTCGCACCACTCGCGCAGGTATTCGGTGACCACCACCACCGGACGGCCATCGGCCGTCAGCGCCTTGGCCAAGGCGCTGGCCAGCCGGGTTTTGCCGGTGCTTTCAGCGCCCAGCAGTGCGATTTTGAGGGCCGCCATGGTCAGATGGGGAGTGTGCCGTTTCTTAAGTGAAATCAGGCTGTAGCCGCCGTTAATACTGCGCAAGTAGCTATAAAAATAATAGCAACTTTGGCGTTGCAGTGAGCCGGCTTATTGGGTGACCTGCACAAAAATCTCGTTGGGCTTGACCATGCCCAGCTCGGCGCGTGCCTTTTCTTCCACCATTTCAAGGCCTTCCTTGAGGTCGCGGACCTCGGCCGCCAGTTGGTCATTGCTGACCTGGGCCCGCGCGTTTTTGGTCAGCTGCTCATCCAGCTTGTGCTGCATCTCGCGGACACTGGGAATGCTGCCCCGGCCAATCCAGAGTTGCGCGTGGAAGATGACCAGCAGCGCAATCAGGATGGCAGGGACGATGCGTGAACCCATGCCTACGCTTGAGGGTGATGTTTCGTCGCCGGCTCTCCCCGCCAGCAGGGGCCGCGGAACCGGCTTGGCCGGGCCGCAGGCGCAGCGGCCCCCTCGGGGGGCAGCGAAGTACACGCAGTGACGAGCGTGGGGGTCATTTACTTCAGGTTGTAAAACGCGGCGCGGCCGGGGTAGGTGGCGATGTCGCCCAGGTCTTCCTCGATGCGCAGCAGCTGGTTGTACTTGGCCATGCGGTCCGAGCGGCTGAGCGAGCCGGTCTTGATCTGGCCCGCGTTGGTGCCCACGGCAATGTCGGCAATCGTCGAGTCTTCGGTCTCGCCGGAACGGTGGCTGATGACGGCGGTGTAGCCGGCCCGCTTGGCCATCTCGATGGCGGCAAAGGTTTCGGTCAGGGTGCCGATCTGGTTGATCTTGATCAGGATGGAGTTGGCAATGTGCTTGTCAATGCCTTCCTTGAGGATCTTGGTGTTGGTCACGAACAGGTCGTCGCCGACCAGCTGCACCTTCTTGCCCAGGCGCTCGGTCAGCGTCTTCCAGCCGTCCCAGTCGCCTTCGGCCATGCCGTCTTCGATGCTGATGATGGGGTATTTGTCGACCCAGGTGGCCAGGATGTTGGTCCACTCGGTGGCGTCCAGGCTCAGGCCTTCGCCGGACAGCACGTACTTGCCGTCCTTGTAAAACTCGGAAGCCGCGCAGTCCAGGCCCAGCGCAATTTGCTCGCCGGCCACAAAGCCGGCCTTGTCGATCGCTTCCAGAATCATCTGGATGGCCGCTTCATGGCTGGGCACGTTGGGGGCAAAGCCGCCTTCGTCGCCCACGGCCACGCTCATGCCCTTGTCGTGCAGGATTTTCTTGAGGGCGTGGAACACTTCGGCGCCGTAACGCACGGCTTCGCGAAAGCTCGGTGCGCCCACGGGGATGATCATCAACTCCTGCAAGTCGAGGTTGTTGTTGGCGTGCGCGCCGCCATTGACCACGTTCATCATGGGCACGGGCATCTGCATGGCGCCGCTGCCGCCGAAGTAGCGGTACAGCGGCAGGCCGGCTTCTTCAGCCGCTGCACGCGCCACCGCCATGCTCACGGCCAGCGTGGCGTTGGCGCCCAGGCGGGACTTGTTGTCGGTGCCGTCCAGGTCGATCAGGGTGCGGTCCAGAAAGGCCTGCTCGCTGGCGTCCAGGCCCAGCACGGCTTCGGAGATTTCGGTGTTGATGTGTTCGACCGCCTTGAGCACACCCTTGCCAAGATAGCGCGATTTGTCGCCGTCGCGCAGCTCGATGGCTTCGCGCGAACCGGTGGATGCGCCTGAAGGCACGGCTGCACGGCCCATCACACCGGACTCCAGCAGCACATCGCATTCAACGGTGGGGTTGCCACGGCTGTCGAGAATTTCGCGGCCGACGATATCAACTATTGCGCTCATTATTTTCCTTGGAGTAGAAAGCTGTTTCAGACAGGAAAGATATTTCAGACGGGGGCCGCTACGCCCTCGACCAAAACCAGGTTAAAAAATTCGGTTGCGCCAAGGCGTTTGGCCCTCGCTGCACGGTACATCTCGCCGTCGTAAAAGGTTTTGGCCATCTCGTAGCTCGGAAATCGCAGCATGGCGATGCGGCTTGGTTGCCACTGGCCTTCCATCGTCTCAAAGCGGCCCCCGCGCACCAGGTACTCACCGCCTGCTGCTGCAACAGCAGCAGGCGCTACGGCCATGTACTGCTTGTACTGCTCCATATCAGTGATCAGCATGTCAACAATGATGTAGGCGGCGGGCATGGTGTTGTTCTCCGATGGGGTCAGTTGAAATTGTTTTCAAGAAAACCATTTTTCTTGGTCACGCGGTCGAGTTCGAGCAGCGTTTCCAAAAGCGCTTTCATGTGCTTCAGGGGTACGGCGTTGGGGCCGTCGCTCAGGGCCTTGGCCGGGTCCGGGTGGGTCTCCATGAACAGGCCGGCCACGCCCACCGCCACGGCGGCACGCGCCAGCACCGGCACCATTTCGCGCTGGCCACCGCTGCTGGTGCCTTGGCCGCCGGGCAGCTGTACCGAGTGGGTGGCGTCAAACACCACGGGCGCGCCGGTCTCGCGCATGATGGACAGGCTGCGCATGTCAGACACCAGGTTGTTGTAGCCAAAACTCGCGCCGCGCTCGCAGGCCATGAAGTTGTCTTCGTTCAGGCCTTTTTCACGGGCCGCGGCACGCGCCTTGTCGATGACGTTTTTCATGTCACCGGGTGCGAGGAACTGGCCTTTTTTGATGTTGACCGGCTTGCCGGACTGCGCCACGGCACGGATGAAGTCGGTCTGGCGGCACAGAAAGGCCGGGGTTTGCAGCACGTCCACCACGGCCGCAACCGCCGCAATTTCGTCTTCGGAATGCACATCGGTCAGGATGGGCAGGTTCAGCTCGCGTTTGACCTGGGCCAGGATCTCCAGTCCCTTGCTCATGCCGGGGCCGCGAAAGGTGGCGCCGCTGGAGCGGTTGGCCTTGTCGTAGCTGGACTTGAAGATGAAGGGGATGCCCAGCGACGCGGTGATTTCCTTGAGCGTGCCGGCCGTGTCCATCTGCAATTGCTCGGACTCGACGACGCAAGGGCCGGCGATCAGAAAAAACGGCCGATCGAGGCCGATATCGAATCCACACAATTTCATTTAAGCAACCACTTTCAATGACTTGCCGGCCGCCTGGTGGTCCAGCGTGGCCTTGATGTAGGCGTTGAACAGCGGATGGCCATCCCAGGGCGTGGATTTGAATTCAGGGTGAAACTGGACGCCCATGAACCAGGGGTGAGCCGTCTGCGGCAGCTCGACGATCTCGGTCAGCTGCTCGCGTTGCGTCAGGGCCGAAATGACCAGGCCTGATTGGCGCAGGGCATCGAGGTAGTTGACGTTGGCTTCATAGCGGTGGCGGTGCCGCTCGGTCACCACGTCGCCGTAGATCTTGTGGGCCAGCGTGCCCTTGGCCACGTCAGAGCTTTGCGCGCCCAAGCGCATGGTGCCGCCCAGGTCGGAATTCTCGTCGCGGGTTTTGATGGTGCCATCGGCATCTTTCCATTCGGTGATCAGGGCGATCACGGGGTTGGCGCTGCCGGGTTCAAACTCGGTGCTGTTGGCATCCTTGAGACCCGCCACATGGCGCGCAAACTCAATGGTCGCCACCTGCATGCCCAGGCAGATGCCGAGGTAGGGCACCTTGTTTTCACGGGCAAAGCGTGCGGAGCAGATCTTGCCTTCGATGCCGCGTTTGCCAAAGCCGCCGGGCACCAGAATGCCGTCAAACTTGGCCAGGCGCGACACGTTTTCAGGGGTGATGGTTTCCGAGTCGACGTACTCGATGACCACTTTCGCATGGTTTTTCATGCCGGCGTGGCGCAGCGCTTCGTTGAGCGACTTGTAGCTGTCGGAGAGGTCTACATACTTGCCGACCATCGCGATGTTGACTTCGTTTTTCGGATGCTCGGTTTCGTAGACCAGATCGTCCCAGCGCTTGAGATTGGCCGGTGGCGTGTTCAGGCGCAGCTTGTCGCAGATCAGGCCGTCGAGGCCCTGCTCATGCAGCATGCGGGGCACCTTGTAAATGGTGTCCACGTCCCACATGGAGATCACGCCCCACTCGGGCACGTTGGAGAACAGCGAGATTTTTTCGCGCTCTTCGTTCGGAATGCGGCGATCGGCCCGGCACAGCAGTGCATCGGCCTGGATGCCGATCTCGCGCAGCTTCTGGGCCGTGTGCTGGGTGGGTTTGGTCTTGAGTTCGCCGGCGGCTGCAATCCACGGGACATAGCTCAGGTGCACGAAAGCGGTGTTGTTGGCGCCCATGCGCAAGCTCATCTGGCGCACGGCTTCCAGGAAAGGCAGGGACTCGATGTCGCCGACGGTGCCGCCGATTTCGACAATGGCCACGTCCACCGCCTGGGGGGTTTCGTAACCGGCGCCGCGCTTGATGAAATCCTGGATTTCATTGGTGACATGCGGGATGACCTGCACGGTTTTGCCCAAGTAGTCGCCGCGGCGCTCTTTTTCGAGCACGCTTTTGTAAATCTGGCCGGTGGTGAAGTTGTTGGCCTTGCGCATGCGCGTTTCAATGAAACGCTCATAGTGGCCGAGGTCCAGGTCGGTTTCCGCGCCATCGTCGGTGACGAAGACTTCACCATGCTGGAAGGGCGACATCGTGCCCGGATCGACGTTGATGTACGGGTCCAGCTTGATTAAAGTGACTTTGAGGCCTCGCGATTCAAGGATCGCAGCTAAGGAGGCTGAGGCGATTCCCTTGCCCAGGGAAGACACCACACCGCCGGTGACGAAGACAAATTTGGTCATGTCAGATACGAACTGCAAGTTCGCAGAGGTGGTAAACGGGGATTATACGGGTTGGCCGCATGACCGCTGCCGGCCAGGGCATTTAAACCCGGGCATTTTCCGCCGGGCCGCCCCAAGGAAAAATGGCCCCCTTGGGGGCAGCGCAGTACACGAAGTGACAAGCGTGGGGGTAGCCCAATTTTCCGCCGAGCCGCCCCAAGGAAAAATAGCCCCTATACGTCGTGAAAGGGGCAGCGCAACGCCGAAGGCACGCGAAGTGACAAGCGTGGGGGCCATCCGGTGCTACATTGCGAACCATGACAAACCAAGCAAACGACCCGACCAGTCCCCCAGCCGGCGATCTGGCGGGAAAACATATTGTGTTGGGCCTGTCGGGCGGCATCGCCTGCTACAAGGCGGCCGAGCTGTGCCGCGCGCTGATCAAGCAGGGTGCCACGGTTCAGGTGGTGATGACCGAAGCGGCGGAGCAGTTCATCACCGCCGTGACCATGCAGGCGCTCAGCGGCCGCACCGTCTACACCAGCCAGTGGGACAGCCGTGAAGACAACAACATGGCGCACATCAACCTGAGCCGAGAAGCCGACGCCATCCTGGTCGCGCCCTGCAGCGCCGACTTCATGGCCAAGCTGCTGCACGGCCGGGCCGACGATCTGCTCAGCCTGATGTGCCTGGCGCGCCCGATTGACAAAGTGCCCCTGCTGCTTGCGCCGGCCATGAACCGGGAGATGTGGGCGCATCCGGCCACCCAGCGCAACATGGTGCAGCTCGACGCTGACGGCGCGACGATTCTGGGCGTGGGCAGCGGCTTTCAGGCCTGCGGTGAAACGGGCGATGGCCGCATGCTGGAGCCCGACGAACTGCTGGAGGACATCATTGCCTTTTTTGCCCCAAAAGTGCTGGCCGGCCAGCAGGTGCTGGTGACCGCCGGACCGACTTATGAGGCCATCGACCCGGTGCGCGGCATCACCAATCTGTCGAGCGGGAAAATGGGTTTTGCCATCGCCCGGGCGGCGCGCGAGGCCGGGGCGCAAGTCACGCTGGTGGCCGGACCGGTCAGCCTGCCCACGCCGCGCGGCGTCACCCGCCTGGATGTGAAATCTGCGCAAAATATGCTGAAAGCCAGCGTGGAATGCGCGAAGACAGCTAGCATTTTCATAGCAACTGCAGCCGTCGCCGACTGGCGGCCTGCCAGCCCGGCGGCGCAAAAGATCAAAAAAGACGGCTCGGGCAGTGCGCCGCAATTGAGCTTTACCGAAAACCCGGACATTCTGGCGACCATCGCCCAGTCGGCACGCGCCCAGCGGGGCGAGTTGTTCTGTGTCGGCTTTGCGGCCGAAAGCCATGACCTGCAAGCCAACGCCCAGGCCAAGCGGGTGCGCAAAGGCGTGCCTTTGCTGGTGGGCAACATCGGGCCCGCCACGTTCGGCCAGGACGACAATGCGTTGGTGCTGGTGGACGAGCAGGGCACCGCCGATTTTCCCAGGGCGCCCAAGCTCGAGCTTGCTCGCCAATTGATAGCAGATATCGCCCGCCGTACAAGGGCTGCAAAGCAAAAACCATGATCATCGACATCAAAATCATCGATCCGCGCATGGCGGATCAACTGCCCGGGTACGCTACGCCGGGCAGCGCTGGGCTCGATCTGCGCGCTTGTCTGAACGAGCCGCTGACCTTGCAGCCCAACGCCTGGAAGCTGGTGTCCACCGGTATTGCAATCCATCTGGAGGACCCCGGCTACGCCGCTCTGATCCTGCCGCGCTCGGGACTGGGCCACAAGCATGGCATCGTGCTGGGCAACCTGGTGGGGCTGATTGACAGCGATTACCAGGGGCAGTTGATGGTGAGCGCCTGGAACCGCAGCGATGTTGCTTTCACCATCGAGCCCATGGAGCGCATTGCGCAACTCGTGGTTGTGCCCGTGGTGCAGGCGCAGTTCCAGGTGGTGACCGAATTTGCCGCTGCGAGTGCGCGCGGCGAGGGCGGCTACGGTTCCACCGGGAAGGCCTGACGGGCGTGGCCCTGGCGGGGCTGCGTCGGTCCTCTCCTACAGATAGCGGTGATGCCGGCTCACGCCAGGGCAGGCCGTGCGCCGATCGCTGTCAATGAACGTTTGCGCTTCAATGAAGTAGTCATGCGAGTCTGCCACCTTGGGAGCTCGCTGCTGGCACCTTCGAGGAGAATCCCATGCGTCATATTCATATATCACGTCTCCCATCAATCGCCCTGAGCGCAGTCCTGCTCGCGGGACTGGCAGCCTGCGGCACGCAGCCCGCCGATACCAGCGGCCCGGTCTATTCGTACCCGGCCAATACTTACCCGTACAGCGCCCCCGGCTATGTCGAGTACGGCCGCGTGACGGGTGTGGAAGTCATTCGCATCCAGGAGCCTGGCCAAGGCACGGGCGCGGGCGTGGTGATCGGTGGCATTACTGGCGCGGTCATCGGCAACCAGATCGGTAGCGGCAGCGGCCGCGACGCCGCACGGATCGCAGGCGTTGTCGGCGGCGCCATTGTGGGTAACGCCATCGAGAAAAATGCGAGAACTGAAACGCGTGAAATTTACCGGATTTCAGTGCAGGTCGACAACGGCTCCTACCGCTCGTATGACGTTGTTTCTTTTGGCGGCTTGCGCGTCGGCGACCGGGTGCGGATTGAGAACAATCAACTTTACCGGCTCTAAACGGCAAACCGCCGCCGCTCAATGCAGCGTGTCGTTGCCGGGCGTCAAGGGCTCCAGCTTGAAAAAGCCGGTGCCCAGGGAGCCGCGGCCGATTTCCTGCTCGGTGGCCTCGCGCACCGATTCGACCTTCAGGTTCAGGCGGAGGGCAATTCCGGCCAGGGGGTGGTTGCCATCGAGCACCACGTGCTCGGGGTAGATTTCCGTGACGGTGTAGATACGGTCCTGCGGGATCTGGGCGTTGCTGCCTGCCGGTAGCGTTGCGCCGTCAAAGGTCATGCCTTCTTCAAGCTCGGCCGGAAACAGCGTGCGGGCTTCGAGGAAAACGAGGTGTTCATCGTATTCGCCAAAGGCGTTTTCAGGCTCCAGGTGCAGCTCCAGCGTGTCGCCCACGGCGTGGCCTTGCAGGGCCTCCTCGATCTTGGCGAGCAGATCATCGCCCCCCAGCAGGAACTCGACGGGCTCGTCCAATTCGTCCAGCACTTCGCCCAAAGTATCTTTCAGCGTCCAGGTCAGGGCAACGACGCATTGAGGGGTGATTTTCATCCGACAATTGTCCCATGGATGTCAATCAACCCCTTGCCCTGCTGGCCGGCCTGAGCCCGGCGCAATTCATGCGCCGTTACTGGCAAAAAAAGCCTTTGCTGGTGCGCCAGGCCATCCCCGGTTTCAGTCCTTTGCTGAGCCGCCCCGAGCTGTTCAGGCTGGCCGCCAGCGAACAGGTGGAGTCCCGCCTGATTGTTCACAACCAGGCCGGCTGGCGCATGAAGCAGGGCCCGCTGGGGCCGCGCAGCCTGCCTGCCTTAAGCACGCCGGCCTGGACCTTGCTGGTGCAGGGCGTGGACCTGCATGAGCGGCGCGCCCACGCGCTGCTGCAGAACTTCCGCTTTGTGCCCGATGCGCGGCTCGATGACCTGATGGTGTCGTTTGCCACGGCGGGCGGCGGGGTGGGGCCGCACTTTGACAGTTACGACGTGTTTTTGCTGCAGGCCAGCGGCCGTCGCCGCTGGAAGATCGGCAAGCAAAAAGACCTGAGCTTGCAGGAGGGCGTGCCCCTGAAGATTCTGCAGAACTTTGAACCCACCGAGGAGTTCGTGCTGGAAGCCGGCGACATGCTCTACCTGCCGCCGCGCTATGCCCACGATGGCGTGGCCGAGTCGGCGCTGGGCCCTGATGGCAAGGCGGCAGACTGCATGACTTACTCCATCGGTTTCAGGGCGCCCGGCCGGGCTGAATTGGCGGGGGAGTTGCTGCATCGTCTGGCCGAGTTCAGTGAAGATGCGCTGCAGGCGTCGCTGGGCTCATCGGCCAGGGGCGCTGGCAAACAGGCCCCGATTTACAGCGATCCGGCCCAGGCGGCGACCACTACGCCCGCGGCGATGCCTGCAGGCCTGGGCGAGTTTGCCCGGCAGGCCGTTCTGGATGCCATGAGCGATCCGCTGGCATTGGACTGCGCCCTGGGGGAGTGCATGACGGAGCTCAAGCCATCGGTGTGGTTTGACGCGCCGTCGGCGCCGTGGGATGCTACCCATGCAGGCGGCATTGCCCTGCACGCCCGCACCCGGATGATGTACGACGCGCACCATGTTTTCATCAATGGCGAAAGCTACCGCGCCATGGGGGCCGATGCACGGCTCATGCGGCGCCTGGCTGATCAGCGCAGCCTGTCGGCACGCGATCTGGCCAAAGCCAGCCAGGATGCGCTGGCATTGCTGAGCGACTGGCATGAAGATGGATGGCTTGAAAACGCGCCTTTGAGCGCTTGACGCGGCAGGCGACAACCCCATGGAGGCCCCGAATGGATACTGCAACCCCATCAACTGAGCCTTTACCGGCCCTGCTGGAAGGCCGATTTGGCGGGCGTGCTGAATTTACGGCGCTGGTTCGCCACGCGTTTGCGGCGGCAGCCGCGCAGGGCTGGCGTGAAATTATTCTGTGCGACGCCACCTTTGAGGACTGGCCCTTGGGGGAGCGCGCGGTGGCGCAGTCCCTCAACGACTGGTCAAAAACCGGGCGAAAACTCATCCTGTTGGCCAAGAACTACGATGAGCTGATGCGCCGGCATGCCCGCTTTGTCACCTGGCGGCGCACCTGGTCGCATATTGTGGAGTGTCGCGGCAATGCCGCGATGTCGGCCGACGACTTTCCCAGCGCCTTGTGGAGCCCGGTCTGGGTGTTTGAGCGGCTGGAGATGGAGCGCAGCACCGGCTTTGCCGGGTCGGAAGCCTTGCGGCGCATTGCCCTGAAAGAGCGGCTCGATGAGCGCCTGTTGAAGAGTTCGCCCGCGTTTGCGGCGACGACGCTGGGTATTTAAGGGCACTGTGTGGTTTTTGTGCCGGATTGCGCTACCCCGGCCGGTATTTTTACGAAATAAGGGTTTTCAGGGTTGCAAAAGGCGACATATAATTTACGGCTGGGGAGAAAGAGCTCGAGTCCTTTCACCCGGTCAAAATGCAACTCGAATCTTTGATTTGAGTTTTTTTTTGACAGTTTCCGGAAATTGTTTTCTTTTAATTCATCAAGGATCGTACAAATGAACAAGTCACTCGTTTTGGCAGCCATCGTTGCCGCTGTTGCCCTGGCTGCTTGCGGTAAGAAAGAAGAAGCGCCTGCCGCTGCACCAGCTCCTGCTGCTGCACCTGCACCCGCCGCCGCACCAGCTCCCGCTGCTGCACCTGCTGCTGACGCTGCTTCCGCCGCTGCTGCACCGGCTCCCGCCGCTGCACCTGCTGCCGACGCTGCTGCTGACGCTGCCAAGAAAGCTGCTGAAGCTGCAGCACCGAAGAAGTAATTCTTCCCTGTTCGAAAAAGCCGCCTCCGGGCGGCTTTTTTTATGGCTTCTGGGGATTTTGAAAGCCGAAGTTCAGGCGTGCAGCCAGGGTGTTCCGGTCAGCGCACCGGCCACCACGATGTCGTCTTTTTCGAAGCCGACCGCACCGGAGAGCACTTCCTGGGCCAATTCAGGCCGGTTGTTTTGTTCGCTCAGATGGGCCGCGACCAGATGCTTGAGCCCATCGTGCAAGACGGCGCGTGCAATGTCGCCGGCTGCCGCATTGGACAAATGCCCGTAGTTGCCGCCCACCCGTTTTTTCAGGAAGGCGGGGTAGACCGACTGGGCGAGCAGCTCGCTGTCATGGTTGCATTCCAGCAGCAAGGCATCGCAATGCTGCAGGTGCGCCAGCACATGCGAAGTGGCATGGCCGAGGTCGGTCAAAATGCCCAGCTTGGCGGCGCCATCGGTGCAGGTCAGCTGCAAAGGTTCGCGGGCATCGTGGGGCACGGTGAACGGTGTCACCTGCAGGCCGCCCAGATCAATCGCCTCACCATCCCGCGCTGTTTTGAGCAGACCTTCAAAATCCGGCGCGCCGATGGCGGCATGGGTGCCGCGGCTCATCCAGACCGGAATGCGGTAACGCAGGGCGAATGAGCGGGCGCAGCCGATGTGGTCGCCATGCTCATGGGTGATGAACACGGCATGGATGTCGCTGGCCTGCAGACCCGCTTGCGCAAGCCGGGCCAGCAAATGCTTGAGCCCCAGCCCGCAGTCGATCAGGAGGCGAAAAGCCGGCGCACCGGTCGTTTCGACGACAGTGGCGTTCCCCGAACTGCCGCTGCCGAGGCTTTTAAACCGTAACACCTTGCGGCAAAGTGAAGGCCTGTTTGTTTCAGGCCGCCAAAGCTTTACTTCAGGTCGTCTGCAATGACTTGCACGATGCGCTGGGCATTGGCCGATGACTCGGCCGCGCCCTGGGCATTGAGCACGGACACCGTGGTGGACTCGCCCTGGCTGCGCACTGCAATGCGGTATTTCAGCGGGGCGGCGGCAGCGGGCGTGCCGCTGAACAGCTTGCTGAAAAAGCCGGGTTCTTTTTTGTCCGCAGGGGTGGGCTCCACGTAGCGCACGAAATACATGCCCTGGGTTCGGTCGCGGTCTTCGACGGTAAAGCCGGTGCGATCGAGCGCCAGCCCGACCCTGCGCCAGGCGCGGTCAAAGCTTTCATCAATTTGCACGACAGGCTGGTTGTTGACCGTCGCCACGCGCGAGGTCTGTTTGGCGCCGCCGGCGGCGATCAGCGCTTTGGACTGCTCCTGGGTCACGCCCAGTTTCACCATCAGGCGCCGCAGAAACTCGGCTTCGAGCTCGGGATCGGCGGGCTTGGGCTGCCACAGCGTATCGGCCCCCGATGCCGTGCCGCCGGTACGCGTGGTCACGGTTTCAACCATGCCGCGGTGGCTCACGTAAATCTCGGTGCCGCCGCTGGCGTTGCGTTCCAGGCGGGTGCGGAACTTGTCGCGTTCACCGGTGGAGTACAGGCTGTCCAGCACTTTGCCCAAGGCGTTGCGGATGAAATCCTGGGGCAGCTTGGCGCGGTTTTCGGCCCAGTCGGTTTCCATGATGCCCAGGTTTTGCTGGTCCAGGGTGAGCAGAAAGCCGCTTTCCTGCCAGAACTCGCGCACGGGCTCCCACAGCTTGTCGGCCGGCCGGTTGACGACCAGCCAGCGCTGATTGCCGGAACGCTCGATGCGGACATCGGCAACGGCCATGGCGGCGGTGGGCACGGATTTGTCGGCCTGGCCCTGCGCGAAGCCGCTGGCCGTCACCGCAACGCCGGGGACGACATAGCGGGTGTCACGCGTGAGTTGCGTCAGGTCGGGGGGGACGTCGAGTGAAGGGCCCTTGCCGCTGGATTTGTAGTCCACCCGGTCGTTTTGCAAAATATCCAGGGACGAGCAGCCCGCCAGTGCCATGACGGCCATCAAGACGGAGGTGATGCAGGCCGTGCGTGCCGTGCAGTGTTTCAATGTCTTCACTAGGGTTCCCTTAAAAATCAGATCAGGCCGCAGACGCGCAGGGCGTTTTCGACGATGGCTTGGTTCGGTGTTTCGAGTGGTGTCATGGGCAGGCGCAAGGTGCCGCCGCACAGGCCCATGCGGGCCATGGCCCATTTGACGGGAATCGGGTTGGCTTCCACGAACAGCTGCTTGTGCAGTGGCAGCAGTTGCAGCTGGATCTGCATGGCGCGGCGTGCATCTCCGGCCACGGCGGCCATGCACAGCTCGTGCATCAGCCGGGGTGCGATGTTGGCGGTCACGCTGATGTTGCCCTGGCCGCCGCACAGCATCAGGGCGACGGCCGTGGCGTCGTCACCGGAATAAACCGCGAAGTCGGCAGGGGTCTCTTTGATCAGCCACTGGGCCCGTTCTATGTTGCCGGTGGCTTCCTTGATGCCCACAATGCCGGGCACCTGGGCCAGGCGCAGCACCGTGGGGTGCAGCATGTCGGCCACGCTTCGGCCGGGCACGTTGTACAGCACCATCGGCAGGTCGACCGCTTCGGCGATTGACCTGAAGTGCTGGTACTGGCCTTCCTGGGTGGGCTTGTTGTAGTAGGGCACGACCTGCAGGTGGCAGTCGGCGCCGACTTTTTTCGCGAACCGGGTCAGCTCGATCGCCTCGGCGGTCGAGTTGGCGCCGCAGCCGGCCATGATGGGCACCGCTTTGCTGCCATGCGTTTTGGCCTGCTCCACCGAGACGCGAATGATCTCGCAGTGCTCTTCGACATTGACGGTGGGCGATTCGCCGGTGGTGCCGACCACGCCGATGCAGTCGGTGCCCTCGGCGATATGCCAGTCCACCAGTTTGCGCAGGGTGGGGTAGTCCACGCTGCCGTCTTCATGCAGGGGGGTGGCCAGTGCCACGATGCTGCCGGTAATGGTTTTCATGTCTGGTTGGTCAGTTCTTGCGGCCAGCGGGCATCAAACCCGCCCTTAAGGCCAATCCTGCATTCTACCCAGAGGCCAGGGCTGGTTCGCGCCAACAATGGGCGTGCCTTTTTAAGGGGAATGAGGGGGAATGGCGCTAAGGCAGTGGATAGCGTGGCGGCCCGTGCGAAGCTTCCCCTTGAGCGGTGGTTTCGCGCACGGCGGCAATGCGCTGGATGAAACGCGGCGACTGCCCTGCCGGGCCTTCCTGGTAGCCGTCTTCAAATGCAACCACCCGCAAAGCACGGCAGACCTCCAGCAATTCGCCGGGGCGCAGCAGAAAATCGGGCCGGGACGGCTTGCCGACAGTCTCGTTGCCCTGTGCAAAGGTTTCGTAAATCAGCACGCCGCCGGGGGCCAGGCTCGCCAGCAGGGTGGACAGCAGCGGGCGCCAGAGGTAGTTGGTCACCACCACCGCGTCAAACTGGCGGCCGGCAAAAGGCCAGGGCCCATTTTCAATATCAGCCACGACCGCTTCGCAGCCAGGCGCCTCGGTTGCTATAGACTCAATAGCTGCTGGCGAAATATCTACAAGGGTAAGAAGGTGATTTCGCTTGTGAAACCAGCGCGCATGGCGGCCATGGCCGCAGGCCACGTCCAGCACCCGGCCTTGAGGCCGCACCAGATGCGCCCAGCGCTGCACCCAGGCCGAAGGCGCTTCACCTCCGTGCAGCCGCTCACCAAGCGTGGGGGCAGCACAATTTTCCGCCGGGCCGCCCCAAGGAAAATTAGCCCCCTCGGGGGGCAGCGCAGTACACGAAGTGACAAGCGTGGGGGCCATATTCTTCAATGCGGTTTGACCTCGTCTTTGAGTGCCGCCAGCGCCATCGCTTCCACTTTGCCGGGAGCCAATAGTTTGAGCCAACGTCCCAGTTTGCCTTTGGCCGTCATGACCACCTCGCGCTCGCGCCGTTCCATGCCCTGCAGAATCAGCCGGGCGCATTCTTCGACGCTCATGGCATCGTCTTCTTTCAGGCCACTGGCGCCTGCGGCTACACCTGCCGCGTTAAAGCCGCGGTAGCGGATATTGGTGGCCACCACGCCCGGGTAGACGGTGGTGACGCTGACGCCCGCCGTCTTCACTTCCGAGCGCAAGGCTTCAAAAAACCCGGTCATGGCAAATTTGGTGGCGCAGTAGGCGGTGCGGCCCGGCACGCCAATCAGGCCGGCCAGGCTGGACACCGCCACGATGGAGCCGCGGCTTAGCTTCAGATAGGGCAGGGCCGCGTGGGTGCACCAGACGCTGCCCCAGAGGTTGATGCGCATCAGGTTCTCGTACCAGGGCAGGTCGGCGGCCTTGACATCTTCAAACAGGGCCTGCGCGGACATGCCGGCGTTGTTGATCAGGGCATCGATGTGGCCGAACTTTTCGGCGGCTGCGGCGATCAATGCGCGGCACTGGGGCTCGATCGAAACGTCGGTCTTGACCACCAGGGTTTGGGCCCCATGCTCGCGGCAGTGCGCCGCGATCGCGTTCAGGGCCTCTTCATTGCGTGCGGCCAGCACCAGGCCTACCGCGGCCCGGTGCGTAACGGCCAGCTGCCGCGCCATTTCAGCGCCTATGCCGTCAGAGGCACCGGTAATCACTATTGTTTTCATAGCGGTTAACACCTGTCTGAATTGGGCTGGAGGCCGAAATGGCATCTAAAAACAGGCCCAAAGCTGATCCGCCAGTGTGACCAGAAAAGCGGGGCGGGTGTACAGGGCAAACACCCCCAGCGAGGCCGCGATGGCCAGACTCCAGAGAACGGCTCTCCTGGCCAATTCAGGCCCCCTGTGGCAATTGGCCCGGGCGGGTGCGCTGGATCGGGGCTTCGCGGACCGGCAAATTCACCAGGGCGGCAAACACGCCCAGCGCGATCGCGAGGTACCAGACGATGTCATAGCTGCCGGTGCGGTCATAGAGATAGCCGCCCAGCCAGACGCCCATGAAGGAGCCGATCTGGTGGCTAAAGAAGATGAAGCCGCTGAGCATGGACAGGTGCTGGATGCCGAAAATCTGCGCCACCACCGCATTGGTCGGCGGAATGGTTGACAGCCACAGCAGGCCCATGAGGCTGGCGAAGATATAGACGCTGGCGGGGCTCAGTGGCGCGGCCAGAAACACCGCAATGACAATGGCGCGGGCCAGATAAATGGCGGCCAGGATGTTCTTTTTGGCGATTTTCTGGCCCAGTGCGCCGGCCGCATAGGTGCCAAACACATTGAACAGGCCGATCAGCGCCAGTGCGTAGCTGGCCACCTGCGGCGACAGCCCCTTGTCCCGGAGATAGCTGGGCATGTGCACGCCGATAAACACCACCTGAAAACCGCAGACAAAGTAGCCGGCCATCAGCAGTTGAAAGCTCGGGTATTTGAAGGCTTCGCGCAGCGCCTGGCCAATGGTCTGCTCGCGCTTGACCGCCTGGCCGCCGGTAAACCCCGCCTCACGCAGGCCCAGCGCCAGCGGCACGATCAGCAGCACGGCGGCTGCCAGCGCCAGCAGGGCCTCCTGCCAGCCCAGGCTGCTGATCAGAAAACCCTCGGTGGGCACCATCAGGAACTGGCCAAAGGAGCCGGCCGCTGCCGCCACCCCCATGGCCCAGGAGCGCCGGCTGGCCGAGATATTGCGCCCAATCACGCCATAAATCACCGCATAGGTGGTGCCGGCCTGCGCCGCGCCTATCAGTACCCCGGCCGTCAGCGTGAACAGCAAACCTGTGGCCGACAGCGCCATGCCGACCAACCCCAGCGCATAAAGCAGGGCCCCCACGACAATCACGCGGAAAGCGCCAAAGCGGTCGGCCGCCATGCCGGCAAAGATGCCACAAACGCCCCAGGCCAGGTTTTGCACGGCAATCGCAAAGGCAAAGGTCTCGCGCGTCCAGCCTTGCGCCTGCGTGATCGGCTGCAGCCAGAGGCCGAAACCGTGGCGTATGCCCATGGACAGCGTCACCACGGCGGCGCCGCAGATCAGCACCTGCAGCATGGACAGGGTTTTGGGGGCGTTTGGGGCGAATGAAGTAGATGGGGCGGTATTTTCAGACATGGGCTGACTGTAACGAAAATAGCCATTTGACGTCGTCGCCGGTCCGGCCTTGCGGCCCCCTTCCAGCCCCACGAACGGGGTGATAATTGTTGGGTACTGTGATTTTATCCAGCTACTTTTCCCGCGCCGTCTACAATCGGCCCAACTATTTCATCTGCCATGGCTGTCCAATTACCTACCGAATACTCTGAAGGCTCGATCCGCGTGCTCAAGGGCCTTGAGCCCGTCAAGCAGCGTCCGGGCATGTACACGCGTACCGACAACCCCCTGCACATCATCCAGGAAGTGCTGGACAACTCGGCCGATGAGGCCCTGGCCGGTTATGGCAAGAAGATCAAGGTCACCTTGCACACCGACGGCTCGGTGACGCTGGAAGATGACGGCCGCGGCATCCCGTTTGGCCTGCACCCGGAAGAAAAAGCGCCGGTGGTTGAGCTGGTGTTCACCCGCCTGCACGCGGGCGGCAAGTTCGACAAGGGCAAGGGCGGCGCCTACAGCTTCTCGGGCGGCCTGCACGGGGTCGGCGTCAGCGTCACCAACGCCCTGTCGAAACGGCTGGAAGTGAGCTCCTACCGCGAAGGCATGGTCGCCAGGCTGGTGTTTTCAGGTGGCGATGTCATTGAAAAACTGCATCTGCGCAAAGCCGCCGACGGGGACCGCAAGTGCGGCACCACCGTGCGGGCCTGGCCGGACGCCAAATACTTTGAATCCGCGGCCTTGCCCATGGCCGAGCTGACGCACCTGCTGCGCAGCAAGGCCGTGCTGATGCCCGGCGTGACCGTGACGCTGACGGTCGAGAAAACCAAAGACACGCAAACCTGGGCCTACAAAGGCGGGCTGCGCGACTACCTGATGCAGGCCCTCACTGCCGACCCGGTGATCCCGATGTTTGAAGGCGAAGGCTTTGCCGATGCCGCGCATGACAGCTTTGCCGAAGGCGAGGGCGCCAGCTGGTGCGTGGCCTTCACCGAAGACGGCCAGCCAATGCGCGAGAGCTACGTCAACCTGATTCCGACCAGCGCCGGCGGCACCCACGAAAGCGGCCTGCGCGACGGCCTGTTCAACGCCGTCAAGAGCTTTATCGAGCTGCATTCGCTCTTGCCCAAGGGCGTTAAGCTGCTGCCCGAAGACGTGTTCGCCCGCGCCAGCTATGTCCTCTCAGCCAAGGTGCTGGACCCGCAGTTTCAGGGCCAGATCAAGGAGCGGCTTAATTCCCGCGACGCGGTGCGGCTGGTGTCCAGCTTTGTGCGCCCGACGCTGGAGCTGTGGCTGAACCAGCATGTGGAATACGGCAAAAAACTGGCCGAGCTCGCCATCAAGGCCGCACAAATGCGGCAGAAGGCCGGCCAGAAAGTCGAAAAACGCAAAGGCTCCGGCGTGGCCGTGCTGCCGGGCAAGCTGACCGACTGCGAGAGTAAAGACCTGGCGCACAACGAGGTGTTTCTGGTCGAGGGCGACTCGGCCGGGGGCAGCGCCAAAATGGGCCGCGACAAGGAAAGCCAGGCCATCCTGCCGCTGCGCGGCAAGGTGCTCAACACCTGGGAGGTCGAGCGTGACCGGCTGTTTGCCAACACCGAAATCCACGACATCGCGGTGGCCATCGGGGTCGATCCGCACGGCCCCAACGACACGCCCGATTTGAGTGGCCTGCGCTACGGCAAGGTGTGCATCCTCAGCGATGCGGATGTGGACGGCTCGCACATCCAGGTGCTGCTGCTGACCCTGTTTTTCCGCCACTTTCCCAAACTGATTGAAGCTGGTAATGTGTATGTAGCGCGCCCACCGCTGTTCCGCGTGGACGCGCCGGCACGTGGCAAAAAACCGGCCTCCAAGGTCTATGCCCTTGATGAAGGCGAGTTGACTGCCATATTGGATAAATTGCGCAAGGAAGGTGTGCGTGAAAACGCCTGGAGCATCAGCCGCTTCAAGGGCCTGGGTGAAATGAGTGCCGAACAATTGTGGGAAACCACCCTCAACCCGGATACCCGCCGCTTGCTGCCGGTGCAGCTCGGCAATCTGGATTTTCTGCAAACCGAAACCCTGATCACCAAACTCATGGGCAAAGGCGAAGCGGCGGCGCGCCGCGAGCTCATGGAGCTGCATGGTGATGCGGTCGAGATCGATATTTAACCTAGAAACCGCAGTTGACCGCTCATATTCCGCTGGCAAGACCGCATGAACACACACTTATTCGCTCACGCACGAGTTCACCTTTTGGCAGGCAGCGCTACGCCCCCGATTGAGCCGCCCTGGCGCGCGCTGGCGGCGTTGCTCCTCCTTGCGGGCATTAGCCCGCAGCGTCGTCACGCCTTGCCAGCCCACCCCAGGGCGGCCCACTCGGGCGCGTCCAACTACGGTTTCTAGGTTTAATGGCCAGTTCAGTTCATTTGTTCCCGCTGCAAAAACCCCTTCCGTCCCCGGCGCCGGTCGCTGGCGGGTCGCCTTGGCGTGCACTCCTGATGACGGTGACACTGGCGATGGCCGGCCTGTTCAGCGCGCCCGCAAAGGCCGACATCTGGGGCTATGTCGATGCCAAAGGGGTGGCGCATTTCTCCGCGGAGCGGCTCGATGAGCGCTACGAACTCTTCTTTCGGGGTGGCGAGAGTTTTTCTGCGGGCAAGGTGGCCGGGCCAGGCGCCAGCGATGGCGCCTCCCGGTCTACCGGTGATGGTGTTGTCCGGCCCGCCGGTTTAGCCGGCGCCCCCCCCAAGCTGCTGGCCTATTTCGACGTGTCGCCCGACTACAAGGCCGTCAAGCACCTGCTGCGCGAAGCGTCCCTGGCCCACGGCATTGATTATGAGCTGCTGCAGGCCCTGATTGCCACGGAGTCCGGCTTTGACGCGCAGGCCGTCTCGCCCAAGGGCGCCGTCGGTTTGATGCAGCTGATCCCGCCGACGGCCCAGCGCTATGGCGTGCGGGCCGACAAAAACAAGACCATAGCGAAAAAGCTGACCGACCCCAAAACCAACATCCGGGCCGGCTCCAGCTATTTGCGCGATCTGATCAGGATGTTCCCCGGGCAGCTGGAACTGGCCATTGCCGCCTACAACGCCGGTGAAGGGGCGGTGCAGCGCGCGGGCAACAAGATTCCGAACTACCCGGAAACCCGCAATTACGTCAAAACCGTGATGCAGCTCTACAACCACCTCAAGCCGCCCAGCATGATGGGCGGTGGCAGGGTGCGCATGGAAATGATGGGCGGCTCTTTGGGCCGCAACAACATGCTGCCCACCCTGGTTGCAGCACCTTCCCTGCCTGAACTCAAGCCCGTACAGGATTGAGCGCCTGTTGTTCACCCGGGCGCTTTTGCGCGCCGGGCCTTCTTATTAAATTGTTTCGCAGTTTGAACCCCCATGGACGATCTTTTTACCCCCAGTACCGAATCCCTGAGTCCTGAACCGGCGGACCAGGACTCGCTGGCCGCTTACGCCCAGCGCGCCTACCTTGAGTACGCCTTGAGCGTGGTCAAGGGGCGGGCCTTGCCCGATGTGTGCGACGGCCAGAAGCCGGTGCAGCGGCGGATCTTGTACAGCATGGCGCGCATGGGCCTGGGTTTTGGCGGCGCCAATGGCAACACGGGCGCCAAGCCGGTCAAGAGTGCCCGTGTGGTGGGTGATGTGCTGGGCCGCTTTCACCCGCATGGCGACCAGGCCGCCTACGACGCGCTGGTGCGCATGGCGCAGGACTTTTCCCAGCGCTACCCGCTGATCGACGGGCAGGGCAACTTTGGCAGCCGCGATGGCGACGGCGCAGCGGCCATGCGCTACACCGAAGCGCGGCTGGCCCGGATCACCAGCCTGCTGATGGACGAGATCGATGAGGGCACGGTGGATTTCGTGCCCAACTACGACGGCTCGACCGAGGAGCCCAGGCAGTTGCCGGCCCGCCTGCCGTTCACCCTGCTCAACGGGGCCAGCGGCATTGCCGTGGGCCTGGCCACCGAAATCCCGAGCCACAACCTGCGTGAAGTGGCCGATGCCTGCGTGGCATTGATCAAGACGCCCAAGCTCCCGGATGACGAGCTGTACACGCTGATTGCCGGGCCAGATTACCCGGGCGGCGGGCAGATCATTTCAACGGCGGCCGACATTGCGGCGGCCTACAGCAGCGGCCGGGGTTCGCTCAAGGTGCGCGCGCGCTGGAAGATTGAAGACTTGGCGCGCGGCCAGTGGCAACTGGTGGTGCAGGAGCTGCCGCCAGGTGTCAGCACGCAGCGCGTGCTCGAGGAAATCGAGGAGCTGACCAACCCCAAGATCAAAACCGGCAAGAAGGCGCTGAGCCAGGACCAGATCCAGCTCAAGCAAACCGTGCTGGCTGTGCTTGATGTGGTGCGCGACGAATCGAGCAAGGATGCCGCTGTGCGCCTGGTGTTCGAGCCCAAGACCAGCCGGATCGAACAGTCCGAGCTCATCAACACCTTGCTGGCGCACACCAGCCTGGAAAGCTCTTCCTCCATCAACCTGACCATGGTGGGGCTGGATGGCAAGCCGACGCAGAAATCGCTGCGGCAAATGCTGCTGGAGTGGATTGAGTTCCGCCAGACCACGGTGCAGCGGCGCTCGCAGCACCGGCTGGACAAGGTGCTGGACCGCATTCACATTCTGGAGGGGCGGCAGCTGGTGCTGCTCAACATCGATGAAGTGATTGCCATCATCCGCCAGTCCGACGAGCCCAAGGCGGCGCTGATCGAGCGCTTCCGTTTGAGCGATCGGCAGGCCGAGGACATTCTCGAAATCCGTCTTCGCCAGCTGGCCCGGCTGGAGGCCATCAAGATCGAGCAGGAGCTCAAAACCCTGCGTGAAGAGCAGGGCAGGCTCGAAGAGATTCTGGGCAGCCCGGCAGCGCTTCGCCGGCTGCTGATCAAGGAAATTGAAACGGACGCCAAGCAGTTCGCCGATGCGCGCCGCACGCTGATCCAGGCCGAGAAAAAAGCCGTGCTCGAAGTCAAGGTGCTGGACGAGCCGGTGACGGTGGTGGTGAGCAGCAAGGGCTGGGTGCGCGCCCGCACCGGCCACGGCCATGAGGCGGCCAGCTTTGCCTTCAAGGCCGGCGACGGGCTCTATGGCACGTTTGAATGCCGCACGGTGGACACCTTGCTGGCGTTTGGCTCGCGCGGCCGCGTCTATTCCGTGCCGGTGGCCTCGCTGCCCGGTGCGCGCGGCGATGGCCAGCCGCTGACGACGATGATTGACCTGGAGCCCGGCACGCAGCTGACGCATTACTTTGCCGGTCCGGTCAGTGCTGCGCTCCTGCTCAGCGCCAGCGGCGGCTACGGCTTCCTCGCCACGGTCGAGAACATGACGTCCCGGCTGAAAGCCGGCAAGGCTTTCATCAGTTGCGGCGAAGGCGAAACCATCTGCAGGCCGTCGCACGCCGCATTCAACAGCGGCGCGACGCCTTTGGTTCCCGCCACGCACGTGGCCTGCGCCTCTACGGGCGGCCGCATCCTGACTTTTGAAATCGGCGAACTCAAGCTGCAGGCAGCCGGCGGGCGCGGCCTGATGCTGATTGACCTGGATGCCAAGGACACGCTGGCCGGCGCTGCGGCCTACACGCGCAGCGTCAAGATCGAAGGCATAGGCCGCGGTGGCAAGGCGCGCGAAGAAACGCTGGAAATCCGCAGCCTGAACAACGCCCGGGCCGCACGCGCACGCAAAGGCAAGGCCGCCGATCTGGGCTTCAAGCCAACCGGGATCACCCGGGTCGAGTAGTGATTTGAGTGCGAAATACGCCCGTAGCCATTTAGATACGGGCGCAAGTAGCTCCTAAATCAATAGCAAATTCGTCTCAGGCCGCGAGCAGCGACTCCAGCTTTTTGAGGCCGGCCACGGTCTCCAGGCAAGCCTGCGCCACTTCCTTGCCTTTGGTGAGGAAATGCGCGGTGAAGAAACGCCGGTGTTCCTCATGCTCATGAAAGTGCTGCGGCGTCAGCACGGCTGAAAACACCGGCACGCCGGTTTCCAGCTGGATGCCCATCAGTGCGCTGATGACCGCGTCGGCCACAAACTCGTGGCGGTAAATGCCGCCGTCCACCACCAGCCCGCAGCAGACGACGCCTGCATAGCGGCCTGATTGCGCCAGCTTTTTGGCATGCAGCGGAATTTCAAACGCGCCGGGGACTTCAAACGTGTCAATGGCTTCGGCCCCGACGCCTTGCCTGGCCATTTCGGCCAGAAAGGCGCCGCGGCCCTGGTCCACGATGTCTTCGTGCCAGGACGACTGGATGAAGGCGAAGCGTGCCTTGTGGGGTGTGCCGCCCGAATGAGTGGCGGAGGGTGGAGAAGTGTCTGTCTGACTCATGGATGCCTCTTGCTAGGTGTTACCAGAATCAGGGCGCACGAGCCTGCGGCCAACGCGCGGACGCGCGAACCACGGAGGTGAAAGAACTTCACGCCCGGCAGTCGCCGTCCACGGCACAGCCGCAAACATCGCGCTCTCTTTCATCCGGACTGTGACCGTCGGCTTCGGAGTTGAACCGAATCTGCTGACCCCGTCTATCAAGGATGAAAGCCGGGCGCTCGCGGGCTGATGCTTTTTCAAGCAAACACCGCCGGCGGGGAATTTCACCCCGCCCTGAGAACGCTGTCCCGGCAAAATGGCCGGGACTTCACGAGTTTAAATCGCGCCGCAAACCGGCGCTTGCCCAGGTGGATGCTTTAAAGCCGATCAGCCGACTTCGGCAATCATCTCGATTTCTACACAGGCGCCCATCGGAATCTGCGCCACGCCAAACGCGCTGCGGGCATGCTTGCCTGCGTCGCCAAACACCTCGCCCAGCAATTCGCTGCAGCCGTTGGTCACCAGGTGCTGCTCGGTGAAGTCGCTGGTCGAGTTGACGAGGCTCATCACCTTCACGATGCGTTTGACCTTGTTCAGGTCGCCCACGGCGGCGTGCAGTGTGCCCATCAGGTCGATGGCGATGGCGCGGGCCGCAGCCTTGCCTTCTTCGGTGCTCACGTTCTTGCCGAGCTGGCCGACGATGACCTTGCCGTCTTTTTTGGCGAGGTGACCGCTCAGGAAGACGAGGTTGCCGGTTTGCGCAAACGGCAGGTAGGCCGCGGCCGGGGCCGATACGGCGGGCAGGGTGATGTTCAGTGCTTTCAGCTTGTCGTAGACGCTCATGATGATCCCTTGGTGATGAAAAATGCCTCAAGCCCAGTAACCATCAGCGCAGAAAGCTATGTTTTTGATAGCAATTGCAGGGTGCCGAAGGCCGGCAGTGCAGCGAATTGTAGGACAGGCCTTCTGCTTGTGGGGCCTGTAGTGGCATGAAAGGAAATGATGGAAGGGGCCAACTGGCCCGACGGCTATTCGGGCTTGATTCCGGCCTTGCGCACCACGGCGCCCCAACGATCCACCTCATGGCGCATGAACGCGCGCAGCTCGTCCCGGGTCGAGCCCTTGAGCTCAATGCCCAGCGTGGTAAGCCGCTCGCGCGTGGAGGGGTGGGCCAGCGCCGCCACGGCTTCGCTGCGCAGGCGCTCGACGATGTCGATGGGCGTGGTGGCGGGCGCCACCAGGGCCCACCACTGGTTGAACTGCATGCCTTCGATGCCGGCTTCCCGCGCGGTCGGCACTTCAGGCAGTGCGGCCAGACGTGACGTGCCGGTCACCATCAGCGCCGAGATCTTGCCTGCGGCCAGCAGCGAGTTGCCGCTGGCCAGGGTGGCGAAATGGGCGGTGACCAGGCCGGCCGCTACGTCGGTCAGCGCGGGCGCCGAGCCGCGGTAGGGAATGGGGTTGACCTTGAGTCCGGTGGCGCCAGCGAACAGTTCGCTGGAAAGGTGGCTGATGGAGCCGTTGCCGCTATGGGCCAGCGCAAGCGGCTCCTTGCCGCCCTGTCCGTCCTTCATCAAGCGCTTGATGTTGCCGTTCTTGTATTGCGACCCGTTGACAAACAGCATCAGCGGCGATGTGCCGACCATGGAGACAGGCGTGAAATCGCGCAACAGGTCATAGGGCATTTTGTTGAAGACGGCCGGCGCAATGGCATGCGGCAATTCGACGATGGCGATGGTGTAGCCGTCGGGCGGGGCTTTGGCCGCGGCTTCCGTGCCGATGCGCCCCGAGGCGCCGGAGCGGTTGTCTACCACCACGGTTTGGCCCATGGTCTCGCTCATGCGCTGTGCAATCGCACGCGCAATCGCGTCCGTGCTGCCGCCCGGCGCCCAGGGCACGATCAGGCGCACGGGCTTGTCCGGGTAGGCTGCGTGGGCGCCGGCGCCCATCAGGCTGAGGCAGGCAAACAAAAGAGAGGTAAGCAGGCGGGTCTTCATGGAGGAATTCCTTTGCGGGCTGGAGGATATCGGTTCAGTTCAGGGGGAGTCAGAGAAATCAGGGGAATGGATCGAACGCGTCTCGGTCGCCCTTGGCGGTGAGCAGCAGCAAGGCGTGGTGTGAAGGCCCGGCCTCGCCCTGCTCGCGCAGGCGCGCCAGCGCGCTGAGACAGGCGCCGGCGCAAAGCTCCACCCACAGGCCCTGCGCAGCCAGTTTTGATGTGCCTTCGATGGCGCCGGCATCATTGACGACGATGGCACCGCCGCCCGATTGCTGCACCGCCAGCTTTTGCTGGAGCGTGACGGTACTGCCGCCAATGGAAAACTGCACGGTCTGCCCGGGGAACTCGGATTGCAGCGGCGCGCCGTCCAGCACGCGGCTAAGGCGCGGGAAAGGCTCGACTGCCCACAGGCGCGGCATGTGCTTGATGAGTCCGGCCTGGAGCAGGTCACGCAGGCCACTGTACAGGCCCCAGAGCAGGTCGCCCCGGGCGGTGGGCACCAGCACGTGGTCAGGAATGCAGCCGCCGGCCACGCATTCCAGCGCCACCGCGCGGTAGCCTTCCACCCCAAAAACCGGGCTGCCGACGGCCGGCACGCTGTAGTTGGTCAGCGCAAACGCGCCGTCGCGTTCGACCCGCTGGCGTACATGGTCCCAGCGGTCAAAGCCGCGGTCGAACACCACGCGCTGCGCGCCCAGATGATGGAGCGCCCGTGCAAAGGGCGCCGGCATGTCGCGGTAGGTGGCGATCTCGCAGCGCAGGCCGGCGGCCGCGCAGTAGGCCGCCGCCGACACCGCCGCGTTGCCGCTGGAGGCCAGCACCACGGTCCCGGCGCCCACGTCCAGCGCCCGGCTGACGCCTTGCGCAGACATGCGGTCCTTGTGCGAGCCGGTCGGGTTCATGCCCTCGTGCTTGGCCGAGAGCTGCCGGATGCCCAGCTCGCGCGCCAGCCGCGGCAGGTCGAGGCAGGGTGTGTCACCTTCGCTCAGGGAGACGCCATGGGTGTAGGGCAGCCAGTCGCCCCACTTATAAGCTGAGCTGGCAGCTGTCAACGTCCGTGGCAACTCGCTGTAAAGCGCCTCCAGGCTGGCCGGTGTGCCAGCGCTTGCGCAGTGCGGGCAGCCAGCCGGCAAATCCAGCAGCGGGTATTCGCGGGCACAGCCGATGCAGCGCAGCTTGATCAGCCGGGGGTTGCGCCGGATTGCAGCGCCGGGAGCGGCGCTTTGGCCGGGCTCTGAAGAAACTTGGTTCATGTGCTGATGGTAGGGCGATGCCCGCCCGGTTACGGCAGCTTGTTCGCGGTTTAAAATAAGTAAAACTTATATGAAGAGGGCGTGGTGGCGGAGGCAAGTGCGCGTCAGATCGAGGTATTTCGGATGGTCATGCGGCTGGGGACTGCCAACCGCGCCGCCGCGGCGCTGCACGTCAGCCAGCCGGCCGTCACGCAGATACTGCAGCAGTTCGAGGCGCGTTCGGGACTCAAGCTGTTTGATCGCCTCAAAGGCAAGCTGACGCCGACACCGGAGGCTTATGCGCTGATGGAGGAGGTCGAGCGTGTCTATGACGGCCTCGACGCGGTGCAACGCAAGATCGTGGCACTGCAGTCGCACGAGGACACCGTACTGCGAATCGGCTCGCTGCACGCCATGGCCGCCAGCGTCATGCCCTGGGCGCTGGCGGAATTCCAGCGCAGTTACCCGCGCACCCGCTGCCTGCTGATGGTGGACAGCTCCAAGGTGTTGCGCGAGGCCTTGTTCCAGGGTTCGGTTGACTTTGCTTTTCTGGGGGACGAGGCCGACACGAGCGGCCTGGTGTCTTCGCTCTTTTACCAGGTGCCCGCCGTCTGCGTGATGCCCGCCGCCCATCCGCTGGCACGCAAACCCCGCCTGCACCCGCCAGATCTGCGAGACGTGCCGCTGGTGGGTTTGTCGGCTTCCGATCCTGCGCAGCGGCGCCTGCAAGCGGCGCTTGAGCAGGCCGGCATCCAGCCGCGGTTTGTGATCGAAACGCCTTACAGCGCGACGCAGTGCGCCTTGGTGCTGGCCGGTGCCGGCCTGGCCGTGACCAACCCGCTGGTTGCGCGCGAGTACGTTGCACTGGGCCTGCGTTGCGTGCCGCTGGAGGCCGCGGTGTTCTTTCGCGCGCTGCTGGCCTTCAAGCCTCGGCAGGCCCAGTCGCGTGCGGTACAGGAGTTCGTGGCCCTTTGCCGCAGCTGTCTTGCGCACGGCCTGCCCGAGGGCTCGCTGCTCGAAGAGCCGCTCGTGGCTTTGTAGTCTTTTTGCCTTGGTGGCCCGTTGAACAGGAAACCATTGCATCGAACAAACAATAAATGGGGAGGAGGCCGTGGGCAAAGCTGTTGCTGCCAGACTGTTGGCGAGCTCTACGAGCCCGGGCCTTCTTTTCAGCGGCTTCATCATCGGTGTGGCCGTGCAACTGCAGCAGCCCAGTCTGTGGCAGGCCGGCTTGTATGCCGCGCTTGCGGCGCTGGCCGCAGCGCTTGTGGGCATCTTGCATCGCGCCGCGGCCCTGAAAAAGAAAACCCTTCGCGGTGGTGGCTGGGCTGTTTTCGTGTTCGCCATCTTGCTGGGTTTGGGCTTGACGGGCCTGCGGGCCAGCGCTTTTCAGGCGCAGGCGTTAGCGCCCGCGCTGGAGGGCCAGGACCTGGTGGTTACCGGCATGGTGCTGGCCATGCCGCAGCGCAACGAAGATGCGACGCGTTTTCGCTTTGGCGTGGAGTCGGCCCGCTTCAATGGGCAAGCCGTGTCTTTGCCGCCCCAAATCTACCTGGGCTGGTACTCAGGTTTTGGCGCACGGGACGCCCGGCGTTGGGTCCTGGCACCGGAAGGCGGTGATCCTGCTGATGTCCCGTTGGAGCTGCAGCGCCAGCCGCAAACCCTGCGCGCCGGTGAACGCTGGCAGATGACGGTGCGCCTCAAGGCGCCGCATGGCAACAGCAATCCACACGGTTTTGACTACGAGTTGTGGCTGTGGGAGCAGGGTTTGCAGGCCACCGGCTATGTGCGCGCCGGGCCCAACGAGGCGCCGCCGCGCAAGCTGTCGGGCAGTTGGTGGCACCCTGCGGAACGTGCGCGCCAGTCGGTGCGAGAAGCGATTTTTGAGCGGATCGGCGATAGGCAGCTGGCCGGCGTGGTGGCGGCGCTGGCGGTGGGTGATCAAAACGCCATCGAGCGTGCCGACTGGGATGTGTTTCGCGCCACCGGCGTGGCGCACTTGATGAGCATTTCGGGCTTGCACATCACCATGTTTGCCTGGGTGGCGTCGCTGCTGCTGGGCGCGCTGTGGCGGCGTTCTGTGTGGCTCACGCCGCGGCTCTGCCTGGCCTTGCCGGCCACCAGCGCTGCAGCCTGGGGTGGCTTGCTGCTGGCCACGGCGTATGCGGTGTTCTCTGGTTGGGGCGTGCCGGCGCAGCGCACGATCTGGATGCTGGCCACCGTGGTGCTGCTGCGGCAAAGCGGCCGCCAATGGCCCTGGCCGCTGACCTGGCTGCTGGCCATGACGGTGGTGGTGGCGCTCGATCCCTGGGCCTTGCTGCAGGCCGGCTTCTGGCTCTCGTTTGTGGCCGTCGGTGTTTTATTTGCTACAGATTCAGGAGCGGCTCATGCAGATCCACAACGGGCTAGAGCTGGTTTTGATCTTGAACATCAGGCTCAAAAGCGCTGGCTGTCCCGGGCCGCCGATGCCGCGCTGCGGACCGTGCATGAGCAATGGGTGGTCACGCTGGCGCTCACGCCGCTGTCTTTGCTGCTGTTCAGCCAGGTCTCGCTGCTTGGCCTGCTGGCCAATGCGCTGGCCATTCCCTGGGTGACGCTGCTGGTCACGCCGCTGGCCTTGCTGGGTGTGTTGTGGGCGCCGCTCTGGGATGCGGCCGCGTGGGCGGTGAGCCTGCTGGCCGTGTCTTTGCAGTGGCTGGCCAGCTGGCCGCTGGCGTCCATCAGCGTTGCCGCGGCGCCTGTGTGGTGTGCCGTGGCCGGCGTGCTGGGGGGTGTTTTGCTGGCCATGCGCCTGCCCTGGCACTGGCGGGCCCTGGGCGTGCCGCTGATGTTGCCGGTCCTGCTGTGGCAAGCCGTGCGCCCCGAGCCGGGCCAGTTTGAGCTGTTGGCCGCGGACATCGGGCAGGGCAATGCCGTGGTGGTGCGCACCGCCGGCCATGCCTTGCTGTACGACGCCGGGCCGCGCTTTTCGCGCGACAGCGATGCCGGGCACCGGGTGCTGGTGCCTTTGCTGCGGGCGCTGGGAGAGCGGCTGGACCTGCTGATGATCAGCCATCGCGATACGGACCATATTGGCGGCGCGCCCGCGGTGCTGGCCATGCAGCCGCAGGCCGCGCTGTCCAGCTCGATTGAAGACGTCCATGAGCTGCAGGCGCAGCGCAAATCAACCCGCTGTGCGGCCGGACAGCAATGGACGTGGGACGGCGTGCGTTTTGAAGTGCTGCACCCGCTGGCAGAAGACTATGACGCAGTCAAAAAATCCAATGCCATGAGCTGCGTGCTGCGCATCTCCAACGGCTCGCACACGGCCTTGCTCGCTGGCGATATAGAGCAGGCCCAGGAGCAGGCGCTGGTGGGCCGCGCCGGTCTCAACGCCGCGCTCCACGCCGACTTTCTGCTGATGCCGCACCATGGCAGCAAAACCTCATCAAGCGCCGTTTTTCTCGATGCGGTGCAGCCGCGGTTCGCGTTGGCCCAGGCCGGCTACCGCAACCGGTTTGGCCATCCGGTGGTCTCGGTGCTGGAGCGCTACCGGGAGCGTGGCATCACCGTCGTCAAATCGCCGGTGTGCGGGGCGGCCCGCTGGTCCAGCCAGCAGCCCGGGCAGGTTGGTTGCCAGCGGCAGGAAGCACTGCGCTATTGGCGGCACCGGGCCGAAGCCACGAGTTCATGACGGCACGGCCGGCTTTAAAAATTGAGCAAATTGCTCAAAAGCAGGCAAGTGGCGCATAACTTGCTAAGCTAGCACCACAGCAATGCGCCCAAGCCGCGGGAGATAAGCCGATGAGTCGAGCCATGTTTGATGAAATGAACGCCACCGCCAACAGCGTGCGTGAGCATTACCTGGGCTACCAGCGCTGGCTGGCCCGCCAGCCGGGCGACGCGATGCAGGCCCGCCGTGCCGAGGCCGAGATGATTTTCCGGCGTGTGGGCATTACCTTTGCGGTGTATGGTGCCAAAGACGAGGACGGCTCGGGCACCGAACGCCTGATTCCGTTTGACCTGATTCCCCGCATCATCCCGGCCCACGAATGGGCCAGCATGGAAAAGGGGCTGGTGCAACGCGTGACCGCGCTGAACCGCTTCATCCACGATGTCTACCACGGTCAGGAAATCATCAAGGCGGGCGTGATCCCGCCGGAGCAGATCTTCCAGAATGCGCAGTTCCGCCCCGAAATGATGGGGGTGACGGTCCCGGGCAACATTTACTCGCACATCAGCGGCATTGACATCGTGCGCGCGCCCAACGCGCAGGGCGAGGGTGAGTACTACGTGCTGGAAGACAATCTGCGCGTGCCCAGCGGCGTGAGCTACATGCTGGAAGACCGCAAGATGATGATGCGGCTGTTTCCCGAGCTGTTCAGCGAAAACCGGGTGGCGCCGGTGGCCCATTACCCCGACCTGCTGCTCGAAACCCTGCGCGCCGTGGCGCCCCCGGCCACGGCGGAGCCCACAGTGGTGGTGCTGACACCCGGCATGTACAACTCGGCCTACTTTGAGCATGCGTTTTTGGCGCAGCAGATGGGGGTGGAGCTGGTGGAGGGCCAGGACCTGTTCGTCAAGGATAACTTTGTGTACATGCGCACCACCCGCGGGCCGAAACGCGTCGACGTGATTTACCGCCGGGTGGACGATGATTTTCTGGACCCGCTGGCGTTTCGCCCCAGCTCCACGCTGGGCTGCGCGGGCCTGCTCAATGTGTACCGCAGCGGCAATGTTGCCTTGTGCAATGCGATTGGCACCGGCGTGGCCGACGACAAGTCCATCTACCCCTATGTGCCCAAGATGATCGAGTTCTACCTGGGCGAAAAGCCGATCCTGAAAAACGTGCCGACCTACATGTGCCGCAACGCCGAAGACCTGCAGTACACCCTGGCCAACCTCAAGGACCTGGTGGTCAAGGAGGTGCATGGCGCGGGTGGTTACGGCATGCTGGTGGGCCCGGCCGCCACCAGCGCCGAGATCGAGGATTTTCGCCAGGCACTGCTGGCCAATCCGTCGGGCTATATCGCACAGCCCACCCTGAGCCTGTCGACCTGCCCGACTTATGTCGACAGCGGCATTGCACCGCGCCACATTGATTTGCGGCCCTTTGTGCTAAGCGGCAAAGAAGTGCAGATGGTGCCGGGGGGCCTGACGCGTGTGGCCCTGAAAGACGGCTCGCTGGTGGTCAACTCATCGCAGGGCGGTGGGACCAAAGATACCTGGATTTTGGAGGTCTGAATCATGTTGAGTCGTACCGCAGACCATCTCTTCTGGATGTCCCGCTATACAGAAAGGGCGGGCGACATGCCGCAGGCATTCGCGGGGATGACTCATCAATTGCGCGAAGCGCTTGTGATGTCATCACCAAAACACGCAAAGCGCGTCAGCGCTTTCGGTGTTTGAGGCTAAGGAGAAAAAATGCTATCTAGAACTGCAGACCATCTTTTTTGGATGTCCCGCTATACCGAGCGCGCCGAAAACACCGCGCGCATGCTGGACGTGAATTACCAGACCTCGCTGCTGCCGCAATCGGCCGCGGTCGCCCAGGTTGGCTGGCAGGGCTTGCTCAGCATCAGCGAGCTGATGCCGGCCTACTCGGCCAAGTACGGCGAGGTGATCAACCCGCGCGACGTGATGAGCTTCATGGTGCGCGATGAGGACAATTCCTCGAGCATCATTTCGTGTCTGAAAAACGCCCGCGAAAACGCCCGTGCCGTGCGGGGAGCGCTGACCACTGAAGTTTGGGAAACGCAGAACCAGACTTACCTGGAAGTCATCCGCATGTTGCGCAATGGCGATTTCGAGCGCGACCCGGGCCAGTTTTTTGAGTGGGTCAAGTTCCGCTCGCATTTATCACGCGGCGTGACGCTGGGCACCATGCTGCAGGACGAGGCTTTCCACTTTTTGCGGCTGGGTACCTTTCTGGAGCGCGCCGACAATACGGCCCGGCTGATCGACGTGAAGTTCCATGCTGTGCAGAGCGACTTTTTTGGCACGGCCAACCAGAAAGATCAGGAATACGACTTCTACCACTGGAGCGCCATCCTGCGCAGCGTGTCCGGCTTTGAGGTGTACCGCAAGGTGTACCGCGATGTGATCAAGCCCGAGCGCGTGGCCGAACTGCTGATTTTGCGGGCCGACATGCCACGCTCCCTGCTCGGTTGCCTCAATGAAGTGATGGATAATTTGGCCATGGTGACCAGTGACCCTTCGAGCGAAACCCTGCGCCGGACCGGCAAGCTGCGCGCCGACTTGCAGTTTTCCCGTATCGATGAAATCCTGGCCACCGGTCTGCATGCCTATCTGACGCAGTTTCTGGACCGCGTGAACGAGCTCGGCGCGCACATCAGCCGCGAGTTCCTGATTCCGGCCACTACTTGAAACAGCATGAGATTGCGGCGGCCGCAGCGCCGGGCCGCCCCAAGCAAGGCCAGCCCCCTAGGGAGAGCATCCTTCGACAGGCTCAGGACGAACGGGAGAGAGCAGTGAGCGAACGTGGGGGCCTGCAATTTCCCGCCGGGCCGCCCCAAGGGAAATTAGCCCCCTCGGGGGGCAGAGAGCTACGCGAAGCGAGCGAACGTGGGGGCCATTCAATTCCATGAAGCTGCACATCAGCCACATCACCCGCTACGGCTACACCCAGCCTTTGCGCTATTCCCTGCAAACGCTGTGGCTCACGCCGCAGTCCGGCCCTTCGCAAACCGTCCGTTTCTGGAGTGTGGGCGCGCCCGAAAAACTTTACGCCCTGCGTGACGGGTTTGGCAACACGGTTCACTCCTACACCGTGGTGCGCCATCCGACCGACAACCTGCGCGGCAGCCTGGTCAATGCCGCCGGCGAGGTGCAGACCCTGGGTATCGCCGAGTTTGTGGATGCCCCGGACATGTCCCATCCCCTGCTTTTTCTGCGGCCCACCCAATTGGCTGCGCCACACCCGCAGCTGGCTGCATTTGGACGTCGCTTTGTCAACCCCGCCGCTGCTGATGCCCGTGTTGATGTATCCATGCTTTTGGCCTTGAGCCGAGGTGTGGCGGGCGTTGTAAGCTATCAAAAAAATAGCACCAATGTGGAAACCACGGCACAGCAGGCGTTTGAGGCCGGGGCCGGGGTCTGCCAGGACCAGGCCCATGTGATGGTGGCGATTTGCCGCAGCCTGGGGCTACCCGCGCGTTATGTCAGCGGCTATTTTTATGCGGCCAACGAGCCCGATCTGGCCAGCCATGCCTGGGTCGATATCTGTCTGGACGTGGCCAGCCGCCGCTGGGTCAGCATTGATGTCACGCACAGTTGCCTGATCGACCAGCGCCATGTCCGGCTGGCGATGGGCACCGACTACAACGCCTGCCCCCCGATCAAGGGCGTGCGGCAAGGCGGTGGCGAGGAATCGATGACGGTGGATATCACGATTGAGCCGGTTTGAATGGCGTTGGCTGGGCCGGGCGTGGCTTGAAATGACGCAACTCCAGCTTTAAGCCATCAGTTCGTAGGGCGTTTCAGCGCTTGAGCGCCTCCATTGACACATGCAGCGTGATTTCATCGCCGATCAGCGGCACGAAGCGGCCCAGGTTGAACTCGCTGCGCCTGACCTTGCCGGTGGCGTTGAGCCCGCAGGCCGGCTTGCGCAGCATCGGGTGCATCATGCATTTGAAGTGGGTGACCGTCAGAGTCACGGGCCGGGTGATGCCCTTGATGGTCAGGTTGCCCTCGACGGCCGTGACGTCATCGAATTTTCCGAAACTCAGGCGGTCCGACTTGAAGGTGATGACGGGAAATTTGTCGGCGTCAAAGAACATGTCGCTCAGCAGGACCTGGTCGAACAGCAGCGAGCCGGTGCTGACCGAGTGGACGGCTATGCTGACCTCCACGCTGCCGACCTGGTTTTCAAGGTCCAGGGTGACGGTGGCATCGACCTTGTCGAAACGGTCGCGCTGCATGCTGTAGCCCAGGTGGTTGAACTCGAACCAGGCGAAGGTGTGATCCGGGTCGCGCTCATACACATCGACCGCCAGTGCCGAGGCCAGGGACAGACTGCACACAAGCGCTGCAAAAAGCTTTTTCATGCTTTGATACTTCCGACTTGGCGTGCTAGGGTCCCAGCACCAGATGAAACTGCACCGTCACTTCGTTGGCCACCACGCGGACATCGCCCCAGGCGCCGCCGCCTATCCCGAAATCGAGGCGCTTGATCACAAAAGAGCCCTCCATGACCGCCTGGTTGCCGCTGGTCTTGAGCACGGCGTTCAGCACCAGCGGCTGGCTGGCGCCCTTGAGGCTGAGGACGCCGCTGACCTGGAACCGGCCCGCGCCCTGCGACTGGATCTGGCGCATCTCGAAGTGCGCCTCGGGATGACGCTTGACATCAAACCAGTGCGCGCCCACCACCTCCTCGTTGACCTCCCGGATGCCGGTGTCCACACTGGACAGGGCTATGCGCAGCTGTCCCCGGGCCGCCGCCGGCGCCTCGGGATCGAACGCCAGGCTGGCGTCGAATTGACGGAAGGCGCCGTCCACCGGAACGCCCATTTGCCGCGAGGTGAAGCGGATGTGGCTGCCGGCCAGGTCCACCCGCCGGTACTCCGCGGCCTGGGCACAGGCGCAGGACAGAGCCAAGGCCACGGTGAGGATTTTCATTGGCCAGCCCTGGTGAAGCGGAACATCCGGCCCAGCACGCCGTCCCGGTCGATGAAATGGTGCTTGAGCGCCGCCGCCACATGCAGGCACACCAGGCTCAGCAAGGCGTAGTTGAGGATGCGGTGCAGCGCTTCCAGAAACAAGCCCAGGGCGTCGTTGCGTGCCAGCAGGTCCGGCAGCGGCCACAGGCCCAGGTAGACCGTTGTGACGCCCTTGGCCGAACTCATCAACCAGCCCGAGAGGGGGACGATGGCCATCAGCACATACAGCAGCAGATGGCTGGCGTGCGCCATGATCTGCTCCCACGCGGGCATGCCGGCCGGCAGCGGCGGCGGCGCGTGCAGTCCGCGCCAGACGATGCGGGGCAGCAGCAGCGCCGCGACGCTGACGCCTATCCACTTGTGGTACGAATAAAGCTGCAGCTTGAGCGGGCTGATCGGCAGGCCGACCATGTACAGCCCGAGGCAAAAGCCCGCCACCATGAGCAGGGCCATGCCACCGTGCAAGGTGATCGCGGTTCGGGTGTAAGGGGTGTCAGCAGCGGGCTGCAAGCGACTCTCCAGGGGCAAGTGTGGACTTTCGCAACCATTGTGAGTCCATCCCTGTGGCTAACGCAAGCGCGACGCCCGCCGCCGGTCGCGCCATGACGTCGCCAGGTTACGCTCAGCCTGCGGGCGCCACTTCGGCTTTACTTTGCACGGCTTTGTGCAAGCGCTCGGCAACTTTCGCATCGCCCGGATAAAGCTGATTTTTCAAGGCTTCCAGAATGCGATCAGAGGTGCTTGTAGAAGAACGTCGTCCCGCAGAACCCGCCATTGGGCATCAGCGCGTACTTCGGCACGACCCCCACTCGCTGCCAGCCGGCGCGCTCATACAGCCGCTCGGCGTCGCCGCCGGCCACGGTGTCGAGCACGAGCACCGTCTTGCCCTCCTTTCGCGCCACGTCGTCGATGGCCGCCATCAGACGCTGCGCGATGCCGCGGCGGCGGGCCTTGCGGTGCACGAGCATTTTGGCGATGTCGCCACGGTGCGGCTGGTTGTCGGGCAGCGACATGATCATCTGCACGGTGCCGACGATCTGGCCTTTGCGGTCTTCGGCGACGAGCAGCACACGCTCGTTGCGCGCGACGCCATTGGCGACACCGCGCCAGAAAGCCACGGCCTTCTCGCGCGGCAGCGGCAGCATGAAGCTCACAGATGCGCCGCCTTCGACGCTATCGATGAGCACATCGGCCAGGGCCTCGACGCAGGCAGCGGCTTCGTTGGCGTCGATGCGGCGCACCTTGATGTCCTCGGTCATCAGTTTCTCCTGGTTGGCATGAAGGGCAGGGTTTGTAGGGGGTAGGTCTTGCATTGCAACATTCCAGTCATCAACTCCAGCGACAGAATTTTAATGAAAAGCCACCGAAGCCCTTACATATACTGCGCAAGCAGCTCTTGATTTCATAGCGATTTCCGTTTTAAAGAGGTTTTGCCAGTGCCGCCATACAGCCTGCCCGTTACGGCGTAACAGACCTGACCCGCGTCGCCACTTCCCGTCCCAACTCAATCACCGCCATGGCGTAGTAGCTGCTCCAGTTGTAGCGGGTGATGGCGTAAAAGTTTTCGGTGCCGGCCACGTAGCTGGGGGCGTCGGGGCCGTTGAGAAGTTCCACCAGTGCCAGTGGCCCCTGGTGCTGCAGGGCCGGGCCTTCCAGTACCGCGCCTTTGGCGGTGAAGCTGGCGACGCTGAAGGTCGGCAGGATGTCGGGAGCCATCAGGGCGTCCATGTCCAGGCGACTGGTGTCAAAACTGACTGGGTAGTGCGTGGGCATACCGGGCTGCCAGTTGAAGGCCTTGAAGTAGCTGGCCACCGAGCCGATCACATCGGCGGGGCTGTCCCACAGGTCGACCTTGCCGTCACCGTCAAAATCCACCGCGTACTTGATCCTGCTGGAGGGCATGAATTGCGGCATGCCCATGGCGCCGGCGTAGCTGCCGCGTGGGGTCATCGGGTCTGCGTCCAGGCGGCTTTGCAGCGTCAGAAATTGCTCGAGCTCACCCTTGAAAAATTCACTGCGCTCTGCGGCGCGTGGGTGCGACGCCGGGAAATCAAAGGCCAGCGTGGTCAGCGCATCCATCACGCGAAAGCTCCCGGTATCGCGGCCATAGATGGTTTCCACGCCGATGATGCCCACAATGATCTCGGCCGGAACGCCATACTCTTTTTCAGCGCGCTCCAGTGTT
The DNA here is from genome assembly GCF_036676035.1 of Polaromonas sp. GTDB lineage: Bacteria > Pseudomonadota > Gammaproteobacteria > Burkholderiales > Burkholderiaceae_C > Polaromonas. The sequence continues at coordinate 5,704 of NZ_JAKFDR010000070.1, read as the reverse complement.
GCCTGATTGGCCAGCCAAAAGCGGGCCCCGGCCTCGATGCGGACCGGGTCAATAAAGCGGCTGCGGTAAACCCGCCAATTCTTGACGAAGGTCTTGGCGGGCGGCTGCATCAGCAGGGCGACCGTGGGCAGGTAGCGGGACTGGCCAATCGCGTCGCGCACCCACTGCGGGTCCAGGTCACGCCGGCTGGCCAGATCATCGGCAAAGTGCATGGCTTCGGCGCGCGTACTGTAGGCCGGACCCGGCGTAGCCCTTGCCTGAGCCGTGGATGTTTTACGATTCTTCAGGGTTTTTGCATCGCTGGCCCCCGCCGTCATTACGAAGGTAGCTATTAAAAAGATAGCGAATTTGAAGCTGTAAGGTGACATTAAAAAGGACAGGATCAGCGTGTCTGGGTAAATTTGTGAAACCGGATCTGGCGGCGCGACAGGGATTGCAGCAGCGGACAAGCAGCGGACAAGTATCGGGATGGCATGGTGCCGCCTTGTGCCCGGATTTTAAGCAGGCCAGACCAGCTCGCCGAACTGTTTCCGGAGCTGGTGCAGGCTGGCTTGCTTCTTGGTGGATGTAGAGGCGGCGGTGGCATAGCGCTGCTGTTCCAGCTGCACCAGCCAGTCGTGCAGCGGCTGGCCCCGGCTGCCGTGGCGCGCCATCACCCGCAACGCCAGCTCGCGCGGTGACGTGGCGGGGCTGCTTTCAATGCCTTGCCGGGCCAGCTGTTTGCGCGCCCGGGCCAGCAGGCGCAGCCAGGGGTCATGCTGGGCGCGGTCCCACAGCGTCCAGGCCGCGCCGGCCAGGCTGACCAGCACAATGATGGCAAGCAGCACGTAACTCAAATCTTCCCAGCTCGGGGATTCAAAGCCCATGTTCTTGAGCAGGTTGAGTTGTTTGCTTTGCGTGTAATTGAGAATCCACTGGTTCCAGCCATTGTTGACCGCTTCCCAGGCAGCGCGCAGCTGGGCCAGCAGGGTGGGGCTGAGGGTGCCCAGGGCCTGTGCCATCACCCCTTGGGGGGCCGCCAGCCGCTGGAAAGCGCCGGTGCGCCCGGGGAACACGGCGGAGGTCGGATCGACCCGGACCCAGCCGCGTCCGGCCTGCCAGACTTCGGCCCAGGCGTGCGCGTCGCTCTGGCGCACCACCCAGAAGTTATCGAGGGCATTGCGCTCGCCACCCTGGTAGCCGGTGACAATGCGCGCCGGCACGTCCATGGCCCGCATCAGGATCACGAAGGCCGAGGCAATGTGCTCGCAAAAACCTTCTTTGCGGTCAAACCAGAATTCATCGGCGCTGTGCTGGCCGTAGACGCCGGGATCCAGCGTGTAGACATAGCCACCGGTGCGCAGCCGGTCCAGCACCGCCTGCACCAGCGCGGCCGTGTTGGCGCCGGCGTAGCGCGGGTCCCGGCGTATCTCGCTGGCCAGTGCCAGCGTGCGTGGGTTGAAGCCGGGTGGCAGGTCCACAAACTCCTGCAGACCGGCCACGCGCTGCTGCGGTCCATGCCTGAAGGTCGGGTAGCTTTGCACTTTGTAGCGGGTCAGGTCCGTGATCGGGCGGCTGGTCAGCCATTGCAGATCGGGCCCCATCACGCTCTGCAAACCGGGCAGTGCCGGGCTTTGCGTGGCGGCTTCCATCACAAACAGCCAGGGTCGGCTGGTGGGCTCCAGCGTCACTTCATAGTTGACCGGTGCACCGGACACCGCCAGGTCGGCCGAAACGCCGAAGCGCGACGAGAAGTTGGCGCGTGCGGGCCGCCATTCCCGGCCGTCAAAACTCGACAGCACGGGGCCGCGAAAATACAGGTCCTGCTGTCCCGGTGTGGCGCCCTCGAACTTGATGCGCATGGCCACGCTGCCGTCGAGCGCCAGGCTGGCAATATTGCCGACCTGCATGCTGGCGCTCAGGCCGCTACGCCCGGTCATGGCATCGGTGGGCATGCCCCACAGCGGCGCCAGGCGCGGAAACAGCATGAACAGCACCACCATCACGGGTGCGCCCAGCAACGCCATCCAGCCGGCTGTTTTGGCGGCCTGCAGCAGCGGCGGCTTGCCTACGGGCATGTGGGCGTTGACCAGTGCCGTCAGCAAGCCCAGCAGCCCCAGCAGCATGCCAAAGGCCGTCAGCAGCGACTGCGAGTAGAAAAAGTTGGTGAGCATGGTGAAGAAGCCGAGAAAGAAAATCACAAAAGCATCGCGCCGTGCGCGCAGCTCCAGTGTTTTCAGGGTCAGCAAAATCACGATCAGCGTCACACCGGCATCGCGTCCCAGCAGCGTGCGGTGCGTCAGCCAGGTGGCCGCCACCGCGATGGCCAGCAGGCCCAGCAGCCACCACTTGCCCGGCAGGGGCTGGTTTTTCAGCGCCAGCCAGCCGCGCCAGAGCAGTACGCCGCCGGCCAGCCCACTGCACCACCAGGGCAGGTTACCCGTCTGGGGCAGCAGCACCCAGGCGATGACCAGCAGCAAAAACAGCGTGTCGCGGCCATCCCGCGGCAGGTGGCGCGATGCTGACAGCAGGCGCTCTAACATAAGGCCAGCGCCTCCAGGCATTGCCGCTTGTGGGCTTCACCGCTGGCAGGCTTGATTTCCAGCGCGGGCAGGCGCAGGCCGTAAACGACGCCGAGCTTGTCGGCCTGCAGCACCCAGGCGCACAGGCGTGAGAGTTTTTGTTCGGTGCCTGCAGCGCCCGTGCTGCTGGCGAGCGCCATGCCGGCCTGCGCAAAATCAAGCCAGAGCTCATAGCGCTGGGCCTGCTGGGTGTCGCGCACCACCAGGCCGTCGGCCAGATCGTCGGCCTTGGCGGCTTTTTTCCAGACCACCAGCTTCATGGGGTCACCCCGGCGGTAGGAGCGGACGCCATCGAATTCACCGGTGCTTTGCGTCCGGGTGGCCGCTGCGGCCCCGCCCGAGCGGGGTTCGCCCGGCGGCAAAGGCGGTGGGTGGAGTTCTGGCACCGGGTAGACCAGCATCTGGGCGGCCGGCCGCCACACGGTCCAGACCCGGAAAGTGCCCAGGGGGAAGCGGGTTTCTGCCGTCAGGGTGGGCAAGCGATGCAGGCCCCGGTGCGTCGGTGTGAAAGCCACTTGCACCACGCTGCTGTTTTGCGCGGGCACATCGGTCCAGGCCCAGTGCTTGTCCGTACGCTGGCGGGCATCCAGCTCTGGCGAATGAAGCACGCTCAGGCCAATGCCATGCCGCACGCTGCGTTTTGTATTTGTCAATTTGACGTCGATCACCGCGGTGGCGCCCGCGAAATGCGCAGGCGGCGCCACCAGGCTCATCACCAGTCCACGCAGCGTGCCATGGCACACATGCATACCGGTCAGGGCGCTGCCGGCCAGCAAAAACGTGAGCAGGTAACCCAGGTTGAGCTGGTAGTTGATGGAGGCCACCAGCAGCACCAGCAGGGTGGCTGCGAGCATCAGGCCGGGGCGGGTTGGCAGGATGTAGACGTTGCGCTGTGTCAACGTCACATGATCGGTAAAAGGCAGGCGGCTTTGCCACCAGCGCTGAAAGCGGCTGCGGATGAAAGAAAAGGGATTCGGAATCAGCGCCCGCGTTGCCATGGCCAAGTCTTGTTCTGGCGGGTTCAGGGCAGGGGCACGACTTCAATCATGGCCCGCACCTGCTCGACCGAGCCGCGCCCCGCGTCGCTGACGGGAATCAGGCGGTGCGCGGCCGTTTGCGGCAGGACCGCCCCAATGTCGTCGGGCGCCACATAATCGCGGCCGCTCAGGAATGCTTGCGCCTTGGCTGCGCGTATCACGGCGATGCCCGCACGCGGACTCAAGCCCTGCAAAAACCAGCGGCCCGAGCGGGTGGCTGCAATCAGGTCTTGCGCATAGCTCAGGAGTGGTTCGGCGGCATGAATCTGCATGACCTGCTGCTGCAGCACTTGCAGATCATGCGGTGTCAGCACGGCAGGCAAATGCTCCACCATGTCGCGCCGGTCGCTGCCCTTGAGCAGTTCGCGTTCGGCGGCGCGGTCCGGGTAGCCCAGCGAAATCCGCATGTGAAACCGGTCCATCTGGGATTCGGGCAAGGCATAGGTGCCCAGCTGGTCATGCGGGTTTTGCGTGGCAATCACAAAGAAGGGCACCGGCAAGGGGCGCGTTTCGCCTTCCACCGTGACCTGTTTTTCCTCCATGGCTTCCAGCAGGGCGCTCTGGGTCTTGGGGCTGGCGCGGTTGATTTCGTCGGCCAGCAGCACCTGGGCAAACACCGGGCCGGGGTGAAAGATAAAGCTTTCCTTTTGCCGCTCGTAAATCGAGACGCCCGACAAATCGCTGGGCATCAAATCGGCCGTGAACTGCACGCGCGAAAATTGCAGGCCGAATGAGCGGGACAGGGCGTGGGCCAGCGTGGTCTTGCCCACGCCGGGCACGTCTTCAATCAGCAGGTGGCCGCCCGCGAGCAGGCAGGCCACGCAGTCCTGCACTTGGGCGGACTTGCCCACGATGACCGTGTTAAGCTGATTCAGTAGCGTTTCGATTTTTTCTTTGGCGTTCATGCCATCAACCTTACCGCAAAATTTCCGTTATGAGCGTGACTGGCTATTACACCCACAAGGACTGCCACAAACATGAGATGGGTGCGGGACATCCCGAGTGCCCGGAGCGGCTGGATGCGATCGATGACTGGCTGCTGGCAACCGGTGTGGGCGATGCGCTGGACCGGCGCGAGGCACCGAAGGCAGCGCTCGGTGACATTGAGCTGGCCCATGATCACCGGCATGTGGCGGCGCTGCGCGGCCTGAGCGAACGGCTGGCCGAAGAGATGGCAGCCGGCGGCCCGCGCTACGCACAGATCGACCCCGACACCGCCATGAACGCCCACACCTGGGACGCGGCGCTGCGTGCCGCCGGCGCGGTGCTTGCAGCCACCGACGCCGTGCTGGCTGGCGAGATGGAAAACGCGTTCTGCGCCGTGCGCCCGCCGGGCCACCACGCCTGCCATGACCACGCCATGGGCTTCTGCCTCTTCAACAACGTGGCGATCGCGGCGACCTACGCGCTTGAGCGTCATGGCCTGAAACGCGTGGCCATCGTCGATTTCGACGTGCACCACGGCAACGGCACCGAAGACATCCTGAGCGGCGACCCGCGCGTGTTGATGGTCGGCTTATTCCAGCACCCGTTTTACCCGTACAGCGGCACCGAGCACCCGGCCGCCAACATGCTGAACCTGCCGGTGCCGGCCTACACCAAGGGCATGGCCATCCGCGAGATGATCGAAGCTGCCTGGCTGCCGCGCCTGGAAGCCTTCAAGCCCGAGATGATTTTCATCAGTGCCGGCTTCGATGCGCACCGCGATGACGACCTGGGCCAGTTGGGGCTGACCGAGCAGGACTATGCGTGGATCACCCAGCGCATCAAGGACGTGGCCCGACGCCACGCCAAAGGCCGCATCGTTTCGTCGCTGGAAGGCGGCTACAACCTGCAGGCGCTGGCGCGCAGCGTGGAGGCGCATATCCGCGTGCTGGCTGATTTATAGGCAAGGCCATGAACATTACTTTGAAAGATCCATCGGCGCCGGTGCTCCACACGCGCGACGCGCGTGGCGTGCACTGGCTCACACTCAACCGGCCCGCCAGCTTCAACACCCTGAGTGAAGAAGTGCTGGCCGCACTGCAGGCCGCACTCGACACGGTGGCACAGGACCAGGCCGCACGCGTGCTGGTGCTGGCTGCGCAGGGCAAGGCGTTTTGTGCC
>NZ_JAKFDR010000069.1:0-20577 GCF_036676035.1 Polaromonas sp. | reverse complement strand
CTGCATCTTCTCGCACAGGCCCATGCCGATGGCGCGGTACATGATGCCGTCGTCGAGGAACATCACGTGCATCTGCGGGTTGTCTTTATTGGCTTGCGCCTTGGCCAGGATGTCTGACGAGGTGCCGGGCACCACCACGACCTTGACGTTGTTGGCTTTCTCGAAAGCGCCGAACACATGGCCGGTGTAGGTTTTCTCCATCGTGCCGCCGTTCATGCCGATGTACAGCGTTTTGGTTTGCGCCATGGCCAGGCCGGCAGACAGGCTGGCGGCCGCAACGGCCAGGGACACCGCGGTGGCGCGGGCGGACGGGAAACGTGAGGGCAGCTTCATGGGGTTCTCCTGGAAACAAGGTTAAACATCGAGGGGTTAGACAACGGCGGAAGGAACAGGCCCGGTGGTTGCCACACGCGGGCTTTCGGAAAAGCGCGAAATAGAAAATGCCTCAATCGGCGTGGCGGTCTGGCCGTCACGCACCAGGTCGGCCAGCACGGCGCCGACTGCGGGGCCCAGCTGGAAGCCGCCACCGGCAAAACCGAATGCATGAATCAGGCCGGGTGTGGTGGCGCTGGGGCCCAGCACCGGCTGGCGGTCGGGCAGGTAGCCTTCGGTGCCGCTCCAGGTGCGGATGATGTGGGCGTTGCGCAAGGCCGGCAGCAAATCAATGGTCTGTTGCATCAGGACGGCCAGGCCGCTTCGCTGGGCGCGGGCGCGCTGGTCGTCCAGCGCATAGCCCCGGCCGCCGCCAATGACGCAATTGCCGCGCGCCACCTGCCGCGCATAGACACCGCCGCCTTCCACGCCCAGGCTGAAGTTGAGGAACACCGGCAGGGGTTCGGTCACCGCCATCTCGGGGTGGCCCGACTCCATGGGCACCGCGTCGCCAAACTGCGCCGCGATGGTGCCGGCCCAGGCGCCCGCGCAATTGAGCAAATGCCTGGCGCGCACTTCCAGCGCATTGCCCGAGCGCAGCACAAACGCCGTGCCGTCGTGCGCCGCTTCGTCGATGCGTGTCTGCTCGCGCACATCCGCGCCCAGCCGCCGTGCGGCCAGCGCAAAGGCCGGCGACACCAGGCGCGGGTTGGCCTGCCCGTCGTCCGGGCACAGCGACGCGCCCACGGCCGCCCGGCCCAGCCAGGGGCAGCGCTCGCGCAAGGCCCGCGCCGACAGGATTTGCAGGTCCATGCCGAAGCCCTGCGTGCGCTCGCGGTAGCTTTCCAGCGCGGCCAGGTCGGCTTCGCTGCGTGCAATCTTGAGGTGGCCGGAGCGCAGGTATTCGCCGTCGATGCCGATGAGTTGCGGCAACTGCGCCCACAGGCCCTGCGCGCGTTGCGACAGCGGCAGCTGGCTGGCTGGCCGCCCCTGGCGCCGCACGCCGCCATAGTTCACGCCGCTGGAGCGGGAGCCGCAGAGGTCGCGCTCCAGCAAGACCACCGACAGGCCCATGCGCCGCAGGAACAGCGCGGCCGACGAGCCCATGATGCCGCCGCCAATGATGGCGACGTCGGCAGAGATGCGTTCCATCATGCGGCCTCTCCGTTCACCCGGGCCATGGCCGCAAAGGGCAGCGGCTTGATGGGCGCCTGGCCGCGCAGCCGGCCCACCGCATCGGGTGCGGCGGCGCAGGCGTGCGCCAGGATTTCCGCCGCCGCCACGCCGCAGGTGCGGCCCTGGCAGCGCCCCATGCCGACGCGCGTCAGCGCCTTGAGGCGGTTCATTTCGCGCGCGCCGGTGTCGTGGACGCATTGGCGCAATTCGCCCGCGGTGATTTCTTCGCAGCGGCAAATCACCAGTTCGTCCGGTGCGCTGGCGGCCCAGTCCTGCGGGAAGGGAAAGGCGCGCTCCAGCCCGACGCGAAAGGCCGCCGTGCGCGCCAGCTTCGCTTCGAGTTCAGAGGCTCGCGCGGCATCCACGGCGTCCACAGCCTTGCCGGCATCGGCCAGCAGCGCCAGGGCCGCACGCTCGCCCGCCCACTCGGCCGCGTCGGCGCCCATGATGCCGGCTCCATCGCCCGCGAGGTACACGCCCGGCACGCTGGAGCGCCCGGCCCCATCGCGTTCGGGCAGCGCGGCGCGCTGCAGGGCGTTGTAGCTGAAGCGGCAGCCCAGCAAATCGGCCAGCTGGGTTTCGGAGCGCAGCGCATAACCAAAGGCCACGGCATCGCAGGCCACTTCGTGCTCGGCAGCGCCAGCGCGCCAGCGCATGGCCGTGACCTGCGCCTCGCCCGTGGCACGCACCAGCCGCACGCCCTGGTGCACCGGCACGCCGTGCGCGCGCAACCAGCCCAGGTAATACACGCCCTTGGCAAACACGGCGGGCTGGCGCAGCATGGCCGACGCCGCCAGCGCCTTGTCTTTGAAACTGGCGGTGTCCAGCACGGCAAGCACCCTGGCGCCTGCTTTCGCATACTGGTAGGCCACCAGATACAGCAGGGGCCCGGTGCCGGCGATGACCACGCGCGAACCGATGGCGCAGCCCTGGTACTTCAGCGCCACCTGCGCGGCGCCCAGGGTGTAGACGCCGGGCAATGTCCAGCCCGGAAACGGCAACACGCGGTCGGTTGCACCGGTGGCCACGATCAGCTGGCCATAGGGCAGCGTGCCCATGCGGCCGCGGCAGAGTAAATCAAGCCGGCCGCCTTCGGCGCTCCAGACCAGCGTCTCGGGCCGGTAGTCGACGCGGTCCAGGATGTTGGCCATGGCGCTGTGCAGCGCCTCGGCACGGCCGGCTTCAAAGCCGTACAGCGTGCGTTTGGAGCGGGTGAAGCCGGGCGGCGGCTGGCGGTAAATCTGCCCGCCCCAGCGCGGGGCTTCGTCAATGACCACAGGCCGCACGCCGTGCGCGACCAGCGTTTGCGCCGCGCGCACACCGGCCGGGCCGGCTCCCACAATGACGGGATGCAGGGCTTTGGTCATTCGTGCCCTTCCTCGCCGGTCACCAGGCGCATGCCCTCTTCAATGAACGTGCCGCAGGCGCGCAGCCGCTGGCCCGACTCGGTGGTGATCCAGCAGTCCTGGCAGGCGCCCATCATGCAAAAGCCGGCACGCGGCTCGCCGCTGAATTCGCTGTGGCGCAACTGCGCCGTGTGGGTGAGCACCGCGGTCAGCACGGTGTCGCCGGCCAGGGCGACCCGCGCCTGGCCGTTGAGCACAAAGCCCACCGGGGTACGGCCGGTTTCGGCCACGCGTTGAAGAAGCGCCACGGTGTTTCCTGGGGAACGGGGTGTTTCAGTTTCAGTAGGCAGGGTCATTTGTGCCCCACCAGAATCTTGTCGAGGCCGTACACGCGGTCCAGCACCAGCATGGCGACGGCCGTCAGCGCCACCATGAGCGCGGAGACCGCCGCCATCAGCGGGTCAATCGACTCGGTGGCATACATGTACATGCGCACCGGCAGCGTCACGGTGGACGGCGCGGTGACAAAGATCGACATGGTCACTTCGTCAAAGCTGTTGATGAAGGCGAGCAGCCAGCCGCCCGTCACGCCGGGCAAAATCATCGGCAGCGTGATGCGCCGGAACACCGTCGCCTGGCTGGCGCCCAGCGACAGGGCGGCCTGCTCCGCGCTGCGGTCGCCGCCCTCCACCGACGCCAGCACCAGCCGCAGCGCATAGGGCGTGATGACGACCACGTGGGCCAGCGCCAGCCAGAAGAAGCTGCCGGTGGCGCCAATCAGCGAAAAGGTGCGCAGCAGCGCCACGCCCAGCACCAGGTGCGGAATGATCAGCGGCGAGAGAAACAGGCCGTTGAGGAAGTCACGCCCCGGAAAGCTGTGGCGCGCAATGGCCAGCCCCGCCGGCACGGCCAGCACCGTGGCCAGCGTGGCCGACAGGAAGGCCAGCCACAGGCTGTTCTTGAAGGACTGCACAAAGTCGGCATGGGCAAACACCGCCTTGAACCAGCGCAGCGAAAAATGCGTGGTAGGAATGGTCAGCGTGTTCTCGGGCGTAAAGGCCACCACGCAAACGATGACGAGCGGCGCCATCATGAAGGCGATGACGAGGGCGTTGAAGATGAGTGCGATGGGACCGTTTTTTGACATGGTGCAGACCCCGCTTAACCCATTGATTTTTTGTAGGAGCGCTCGAGTACCCGGTTGTAGCTGAGCATCAGCACCAGGTTGGCCAGCAGCAGCGTGAGTGCAATGGCCGCGCCCAGCGGCCAGTTGAGCTCGTGCAGGTACTCGTCGTACACCACGGTGGCCACCATCTTCAGGCGCCGCCCGCCCAGCAGGCCGGGAATGGCAAAGGCGCTGGCGCTCAGGCCGAAGACGATCAGGCTGCCCGAGAGAACGCCGGGCAGCACCTGCGGAAAAATAATGCGGCGCACGGTGGTGAAATGCGAGGCCTTGAGCGACAGCGCGGCGTCTTCCACGCCGGGGTCGAGCTTTTGCAGCGAGGTCCAGACCGGGATCACCATGAAGGGCAGCATCACGTGCACCAGCGCAATGACCACGGCGGCTTCGGTGTAGAGGATGCGCATGGGCGGCAGGCCCATGGCGCGCACGGCCTGGTTCACCACGCCCTCGGGCCCGAGCAGCATGCTCCAGCCAAAAGCGCGCACCACCACCGACACCAGCAGCGGCGCCAGCACCACCAGCAGCAGCACAGAGCGCCACGGGTTGCGCATGCGGCTGAGCACATAGGCCTCGGGCGCGCCGACGAGCACGCAGATCAGCGTGGTGAGCGCCGAGACCCAGAAGGTGCGCCAGAAAATGCGGTGGTAGTAGTCGTCTGTCAGCACGGCGGCGTAATGCGCCAGCGTGAAGCTGTTCTTGACGCCGGTGGCATGGTCGAACACCTGGAAGGACAGCACGGCCGTGAGCGCCAGGGGCACCAGCAGCAGGCAGGCAAACAGCACAAAGGCCGGCGCCGACAGCAACCACGGCGCGCGGGCCGCCGAGGGTCGCGAAACATTCGGTGCAGCTCCCACCATGGTTGTTGCGTTCACTGCTTGCCCCCGTGTTGCTCCCTCTCCCTCCGGGAGAGGGCAGGGGTGAGGGCCTGGGCGGCTATAAGGCCAGCGGCCTGCGCGAACACCCTCACCCTAACCCTCTCCCAGGGGGAGAGGGAATGAAAACGGGTCGCCGCGTTCATGCCACTACCTCCAGCACACGCTGCGGCTCGCGCGGCAAATGCAGCGTGCCGGGCAACAGGCGCACCTGGCCGGCCGGCCAGTCGAGGCCGACGCGCTGGCCTTCTTCGGCGGGCACTTCGCCGTCGTTGGGGCAAACCACCACCAGCTCACCGGCGGCGGTGTCCACCTGGTAGAGCCACTGGCTGCCCAGGAAGAAGCGCTCGCACACGGTGCCCGCGAGGCGGCCCTGGGTCTCGGGCACGAGGCGGATTTTTTCGGGCCGCAGGCTGAGCACCACGGCGTCGCCCGCGGCAGCCCCGGGCGCATTGACCTCCAGCGACGCCGTGCCCAGGTCCACCGTGGCCCAGGCGCCAGTGGCGATGACGCGGCCTTCCAGCAGGTTGGCCTTGCCGACAAAGCTGGAGATGAAACGTGTTTGCGGGTGTTCGTACAGGCGGTGCGGCTGGTCGATTTGCGTGACGCGGCCGGCCTCCATCACCACCACGCGGTCGCTGATGGACATGGCCTCGGTCTGGTCGTGCGTGACCATCACGGTGGTGGTGCCCACCTTGCGCTGGATCTGCCGCAGCTCGAACTGCATTTCCTCGCGCAGCTTGGCGTCGAGGTTAGAGAGCGGCTCGTCGAGCAGCAGCACCGGCGGCTCGATGACCAATGCGCGGGCCAGGGCCACCCGCTGGCGCTGGCCGCCGGACAGTTCGCGCGGGTAGCGCGTGGCGTGCGCCTCCAGGTGCACCAGCGCCAGCGCGGCCTTGACGCGTTCGGTGCGCTCGCTTTTGGGCATACGCCGCATCTCCAGGCCAAAGCTCACGTTGTCGTGCACGCTCATGTGGGGGAACAGCGCATAGCTCTGGAACACGATGCCCAGGCCGCGCGTGTTCGGTTTGGCGTGGGTGATGTCACGGCAGTCGAGCGTGATGCGGCCGGCGGTGACATCGGCAAAACCGGCAATCATTTGCAGCGTCGTGGTCTTGCCGCAGCCCGAAGGCCCGAGCAGCGAGACAAATTCGCCCTTCTCCACCGACAGGTTCATGTCGATCACGGCGTGCGTGGCGCCATAGGACTTGTTCACATCCGCCAGGGTCAGAAAAGACATCAGGAACACCTCACAAACAAGGCACAAACACACAGACAAGGAAGGCATGCACAGGGGGAAATCCGCAGGGACATCAGCGCCGCAACCGGCTGCCTGAAGGCCGCATCAAGATTGTTTTGAGACACCTTGATGACATTCATGCTAGGGCATCTCATAAAAAATCGTCAATAGGTTATTCCGCATATAGAGATATTTATTTAATTTATTCCATTTAACGGAATTTCTATAAGATATGGATGAAGTTCATTCCGATGAAAGAGATGCCATGAAAGAGAACCTCAAAGAGGACGACAGTGCCTCGAGCAGCGTGCAACGCGCTTTTGCCATCCTGCGGGCCCTGGCCGCCACCCAGGCCAAGGGCGGGCGCATCACGCACATTGCCAAGGCCACCGGGCTGACGCAGGCCACCACCCATCGCCTGCTGCAGAGCCTGGTGGCCGAGCACATCGTGGAGCAGGACGGACAGTCCAAGCTGTACCGCTTGAGCATTGATTTCTTTGCGCTGGCCGCGCAGGCCGGCAACTCGATGGACTTGCGCGCGCTGTGCCGGCCGTCCATGCTGCGGCTGTGCGCCAGCCTGGGCGACACCATCTTTTTGCTGGTGCGCAGCGGCTTCGACGCGGTGTGCCTGGACCGCAGCGAAGGCCCCTTCCCGATCCGCTCCTTCACCGGCGACATCGGCGGCCGGGTGGCGCTGGGCATGGGCCAGGGCAGCCTGGCCATCCTGGCCTTTTTGCCGGAGTCCGAACGGGAAGAGGTGATCCGCTACAACCTGCCGCGCATGCGCGAGTACGGCGTGTATGACGAGGTCTACCTGCGCACGGAAATCGAGCGGGTGCGCCAGACGGGCTATGCCGGGCGCAACACCGGCTTGCTCGACGGCATGGCCGGTGTGGGTGTGCCGGTGCTGGACCGTGAAGGCCGCGCCGTGGCGGCACTGAGCGTCGGCACGATCTCGTCGCGGCTCAGCCCCGACCGCCTGCCGACGGTGGTGGAACTGCTCAAGCGCGAGGCCACGGCCATTGGCGCACAGCTCAACCCTTTTGACAGCACGCTGCGCCGCCCGGCGCAAAGCCTGGCGCCTACAGACAGCGCCTGAGCCCTTTACACCGAGGACGCCGAGGACGCCGAAGGCGCCGCCTGTTCGCGCAGCCATTCGCGCAACTGCAGCAAGGGCCGCCAGCTGGCCTTTTGCGTGGGCCACACCAGGTAGTAGGCAAAGTCGGAACTCAATGACAGGTCAAACGGCACCGCCAGGGTGCCGTCGGCAACCTCGTCGGCCACCAAAAAGCGCGGCAGCACGGCCACACCCAGCCCGGCCTTGACGGCCTGGGCGATCATCGAAAACAGCTCGTACTTCGGGCCGATGCTGGCGCCCTGCGCGTCGTCAATGCCGGCCAGCTGCAGCCAGTCGCGCCAGGCGTGCGGGCGCGTGCTCTGATGGATCAGCGTGAACTTCAGCACGTCGGCCGGTCGCCGCAGCTGGCGCTTTTTCATCAAGGCGGGGCTGCACACCACCACGCTTTCCTCACCCATCAGGTACTCGGACTCGGTGCCCGGCCAGTCGGGCCGGCCGTAGTGGATGGCCGCGTCAAGGCCGGTTAGTGAAAAATCAAAGGGCAGCAGCCGGGTCGACAGGTTCAGCGTCACATGCGGGTGCGCCTTGAGGAAGGTGGGCATGCGGGGAATCAGCCACTTGGTGGCGAAGGTGGGCACCACGCCGAGCTCCAGCGTGCCGCCTTCGCCCTTGGAAGACGCCAGGTCCAGCATCGCGGCCTCCAGCGCATCGAGCGCCGGGCTGACACGCGACAGCAGCGAGCGCCCGGCATCGGTCAGCACCAGCTGGCGCGGCAGGCGCAAAAAGAGGCTCACATCAAGGTCCTGCTCCAGCCCCAGGATCTGATGGCTGACTGCACTCTGGCTCACCGACAGATCTTGCCCCGCGAGCGTAAAACTGCCGCGGTGCGCCGCCGCTTCGAAAGCCAGCAGGGCCTGGGTGGAGGGGATTTTTCGGCGCATCGCATGAATATATCTCATGCCTGCATCGAAATACATCCTTTGCGCAGCGGCTGTGATTTCCCGAGAATCCGGCTTCTACCGTTGAATTTACCCCCACAATGACCAATCTCCAGACCCTGCTTGCAAGCTGCCTGCCGCCCGAAGCCGTGCAGCACATCCATGAGCAGATGTACGTCCACCCCGCCCTGCAGTCCGACATGTCCGGTGTCTCCGGCACGGTGACGCGCGCCGAACTGGCCCAGGCCCTGAACATGGCCCTGTTCCACGGGTTGGTACAGCGGGTGCCGGCGGCGCAAGAGTACATGGCCAGCGATGTGGCCGGACAACAGCGCCAGGTCGTCTTTGACCACGGCGCGCTGCGCACCGTGCGCTGGCCCAGCGGCGCTCTGCCTCCGGGCGAGGCGGCCTTCACGCGGCTGCTGCGCCCGCTGGGTTTTCAGCTGCAAGACACCTACCCCTTGCCGCGCCTGAAGATGACCGGTCGCGCCTGGTGCCACCAGGATTTCCCGCAGGAGATCGCTCAGTTCTTCGTGTCCGAACTGCATCCCGAACAGTTCACGGTGCCCTTCCAGGCAGCCGTTACGCGGGTGTTGTCCACCTCGTGCGACCCGCTGGGCCCGCAAGATGTGGCAGACCTGGAGCAGCTGGCGCGCGACGGCAAGCTGCCGCTGCAACAGGCGCTGCGGCTGCTGCCGGTGATGCTCCGGTGCTTTGACCGCCAGCATGGCGTGTTTGCGCTGGACGACTATGAATTGCTGCTGGCCGAGTCCGCCGAAATGGCCTGGATCGCCACCGAAGGCAACGCCTTCAACCACGCGACCGACCGCGTCGGCGATGTGGATGCGGTGGCCCGGCGCCAGCGCGAACTGGGCCGCCCCATCAAGGACAAGGTCGAAGTCTCGGCCAGCGGCCGCGTGCGCCAGACGGCGTTTCGCGCCGCCGCCGTGCAGCGCGAATTCCTCACACCCGCCGGCCAGGTCACGCGCGCGGTGCCGGGTTCGTTCTATGAATTCATCACCCGCGCCGAGCTGCATGCAAGCCCTGCCGCCAATGACCCGGCGCAAGGCGGCCGCCTGGACCTGGCCTTTGACGCCGGCAATGCCACCGGCATTTTCGGCATGACGGCGGCCAGGGCATGAACCGCCGGGCCGCTCCCAAGGCGAATACCGGAGCGCATAGCGTGGAGGTTCACCCATGAACCACACGCCGGTCCGCCCGCTCTACGCACAGGCCAACGGTTCGCCGATTCGTGCCATGCTGGCGCTGGCCGGACAGCCCGGCATGATTTCACTGGCAGGCGGCCACCCCGACCCCGCGCTGTTGCCGGCCGACTGGCTGCGCGAATGCCTGCTGGAGGTGGCCTCCGGCGTGCAGGGGCGCAGCCTGCAATACGGTGCGACCGAAGGCCTGCCCGCTCTGCGTGCAGCCAGCGCGGAACTGCTGCGACAGCGCGGCCTGCAGGCCCAGGCGGAAGAAGTGTTGATCACCACCGGCTCGCAGCAGGCCATAGACCTGCTGGCGCGCGTCCTGCTGGAGCCCGGCGCCGGCATCGCCGTCGAGCCCTTCAACTACCCCGCTGCCCTGCAGGCCTTTCGCTTTGCGGGTGCCCAGCTGGTGGAAGTGCCTGCCGACGCCCAGGGGATGGATGTGGACCGGCTGGAAACCGTGCTGACAGCCGCCCGTCCCAAGGTCCTTTATGTTGTGCCCAACTTTGCCAACCCCACCGGCGCGGTGATGCCGCTGGCGCGGCGCCTGCGGCTGCTGGAACTTGCCATGCGGCACGGCGTCACGCTGGTCGAAGACGACCCTTATGGCGAGCTCTGGTTTGGCGAGCCGCCACCGCCCTCGCTGGCGCAGCTCAACCAGCAGGCCGGATCGCCGGCGCAGGTCGCCTACATGACGAGTTACTCCAAGGTGGTGGCCCCGGCCCTGCGACTGGGCGTGCTGCTCGCACCGCCCGACATCGCCCGCGCCATTATGCTGGCCAAGCAGGCCGCCGATGTACACAGCGGCTCACTGGAACAACTGACCCTGACGGCCATGCTTGCCTCGGGCCGCCTTGCTGCCCACCTGGGCCTGCTGCGCCAGGCCTACGCCTTGAAAGCCAGCGCGCTGGCCGGTGCGCTGCACAGCCATTGCGATGGGCTGATCGAATTCAGCGAACCCCGGGGCGGCATGTTCGTCTGGGCCCAACTCGGCAGCGAACTTCCGCTCATGTCAACGCAGGCCTGGATGGACTTCGGACTGAAGCACCGCGTGCTGGCCGTGCCGGGCGCGGCATTCAGTCTGCACAACACGGCGCAAGCCCGGCTGCGGCTGAGTTTCGCCAATCCCTCTGTGGAAGATCTCCGGGAGGGCGCGCTGCGCTTGGGCCGAGGATTGCGCAGCCTGCAGGCATAAACTGCTCTTTATCCCGCCAACAATCCATTTCACGATCCCAACGAAAGGATTTCATCATGAGTCATGCCAACGACGTTTCGTCCATTCTCCAAGCACTGGGCATCAACGCCGACACCGACAGCAAGGTGCCCGCGGCTATCGATGTTCATACCCCCATTGACGGCAGCCGGATCGCGCGCATCGCGGTCACCAGCCCGTCCGGGCTTGACGCAGCGCTGGACCGGGCGCACCGGCGATTTTTAAGCTGGCGCGACGTCCCCGCCCCCAAGCGCGGCGAACTGGTGCGCGCGTTCGGCGAAACCGTGCGGCGCCACAAGCCGGAACTCGGGCGACTGATCACGCTGGAAACCGGCAAGATCCTGCAGGAAGGCCTGGGCGAAGTGCAGGAAGTGATAGACATCTGTGAATTTGCGGTCGGCCTGTCGCGCCAGCTCTACGGCCTGACCATCGCCAGCGAGCGGCCTGAGCACAAGCTGCTGGAGACCTGGCACCCTCTCGGCGTGGTCGGCATCATCTCGGCCTTCAATTTCCCGATGGCGGTGTTTGCCTGGAACGCCGCGCTGGCACTGGTCTGCGGCAACACGCTGGCCTGGAAACCGTCCGAGAAGACGCCGCTGTCGGCCGTCGCACTCCATGGCCTGCTGCTACGCGCGGCCAAGGAACTGGGGCTGGACACCGAAGGCCTGAGCGAGCTGCTGATCGGCGAGCGCTCCGTGGGTGAAGCGCTGGTCAACCATCCGCAGGTCAAGCTGGTCAGCGCGACCGGCTCCACCGCCATGGGCAAGAACGTCGGCCTGGCCTGCGCCGCGCAGTTCAAGCGCTCGCTGCTCGAACTGGGGGGCAACAACGCCGCCATCGTCTGCCCCTCGGCCGACCTGGAACTGGTGGTGCGCGGCGTGGCCTTTGCCGCGGCCGGCACCGCGGGGCAGCGCTGCACCAGCCTGCGCCGGCTGATCGTGCACCGCTCCATCTATCCGGCGCTGGTGGAACGGCTGGTGGCGGTGTTCGCGCGCCTGGCTGTAGGCAATCCACTCACCGAAGGCACGCTGGTCGGCCCGCTGATCGATGGGCGCGCCTTCGAGGCCATGCAAACGGCGCTGGCCAGTGCGCAGGCCTTGGGGGCCAAGGTTCACTTCGGCGCGCGCGAGGAAGGCACAGGCTCAGGCCACTATGTGCGGCCCGCCATCGTGGAACTGGCCGAGCAGACGGGCCCCATGCTGCGCGAGACCTTCGCGCCCATTCTGTACGTGGTGCCCTACGACCAGTTCGACGACGCCATCGCCATCAACAATGCGGTGGCCCACGGCCTGACTTCGGCCGTCTTTACCCAGGACCTGCGCGAGGCCGAGCGGTTCACCTCGGCGCGCGGATCTGACTGCGGCATTGCCAATGTCAACATCGGCACCAGCGGCGCGGAGATCGGCGGTGCGTTCGGCGGCGAAAAGGAAACTGGCGGTGGCCGGGAGTCGGGCTCGGATGCGTGGAAAGCCTATATGCGCCGCGCCACCAACACGGTCAACTACGGCTCGAGCTTGCCGTTGGCCCAGGGCATTCGCTTCGATATCTAGATGCGTCCGCTCAAGCCTCGATCCACAACTCCAATTCATCCAGCGCGTGTTCCTCGCAATTGGGGAGCTTCGCCGGCCCGCCCCGGTCGATCACGAGAAAATCGCAGACCGAGTGCAAGGGCAGCACCGGGTGATGCCATGTCCCGCGCGCGAAATTGATGCCTTGGCCAGGCGACGCCCGAAAGCAGCGAATGTACTGTGCGTGCAACGGTGCGTCGGCCGCGGCCACGACCACCAGATAGGGCTGGTTTCCCATCGGAATGAATGCTTGGCTGCTGATCGGGTGGCGCTCGAGCAGCCGCAGGCGCAGGGGCAAGCTGCATGGCTGCGCGCGGAAAATGCTGATGACCGGATGGCCGTGCTCGGCGGCCACGTCCACCTTGGCCAGATCGTGGTAGCGCGTCGCGCCGCCCTGGTTGACCGTGAACTGCTCGGCCGAATCACTGGTCTCAATGACATCGCCGTAGCGGCGAAACGCTCCCGCGCTGAGGGGTTCGATGGGCATGACGTGGCGACGGGTTGACATGGTGGCGACCTCCAGAGATGGTGGCGTGGAATATGTCGATTCCCCTTCCCGGCACGTGTCACCAACCCGAGAGGCTTGCATGCGAGTAAGTCCACGGGCCCACAGTGGCGCTCGGTGCCGGCAGGAAGGAGCAGTGTACGCCTGGCCGCGGGGCCGGTGACTCCATGGAGGCGAGAAGACGATGGCGGTCAGCGAAACTCAACAGCGCTTGGAAAGCGCACCAAAACGGGGCATGGAATTTTTGCTTCGCCGGTATACGTCTTTCGCGCGCGCCTGTATGCTTGGGCTATATCACCGGCAGCGCTGGAGCCACCTGACAGGCACGACGATTGCTGCGCCCGACCATGACGACCCTGAGAAACGAACAGCTCGACCTGCTACGCCGCGCCCTCGCCGAGCGCGAAGCCCAGCTGCAGGTCGAAGTGCGCACGGCCAAAGAGGCGGCCGCCGAGCGCCCGCCCGCGACCGCGCGCGAGGTGCAGGACCCGGGCGAAGACGCGGAAGAGCATTTCCGCCACGGGCTCGAACACGTCGACCTGCAGCGCGACCAGGAAGAACTGCACGCCATCCAGCTGGCGCAAGAGCGCGTGGCCGACGGCAGCTATGGCAGCTGCATCGACTGCGGCCAGCCCATTCCCTTCGAGCGTCTGAAGGCGCAGCCGAGCGCGTCACGCTGCATCGCGTGCCAGACGCGCTTCGAGCAACGGCGCGACACAACGCCGCGCTAGGGCCATTGAGGCGCCGTCGCGCCCGACAGCGGCTCCATTGCATACCGTGCATACCGGAAGTCCCTGATCGCCGCAACCTTGCCGTCTCTCCAGTCCAGCACAACCACATAGGCTGCCGCACCCGCTCCTTCATCGGCTTCGGTGTTCACCCACAAGGCAGGGCGGCCTTCCAGGCTCATGGGTGTCATGCGTAAACCCCGCGTCTTGGCATAGTTGGTGAAATATTCGCCGCCGCGGGCCTGCATCGGCTTGCGACGCGCCACCAGGTCCAGGCGAACGTGCTGAGCGAGCATTTCGCGCAGGCCGTCGAAGTCGCGGGCGTTGAAGCGCTCGGCGTAGGCGGTCAGCAAAGCCTGGTCGCTGGCCGACAGGATGGGCGCCGGAGCCGCGTCTGCCGGCTGGTGCGACAACTCGCGCAGGCGCGCCCTGCCACGATGCAACGCCGCCTTGACGGCTGGCACGGTCGTGCCCATCACTTCGGCCGCCTCGTCCAGGGCGTAGCCCAGGACATCCGCCAGGATCACCGTGCTGCGCTGCGCCAGGGGCAGGCGCATGAAAGTGCGCAATGCCGCTGTGGCAACGTGCCGCCGATCGGCGTCGGTCAGTGTGTCGGCCATTGCCTCAACGTCTTCCTCCACAAACACCCCTTGTTCCCGTTTGCGCCGGCGCAGAAAGTCCATCGCCGTGTTGTGCGCTATACGAAACAACCAGCCCTCCACGTTCTGCACTGTGCGGGCATCGTAGCTCTCGTTGGCCTTGATCAAGGTTTCCTGCACCACGTCCTCACCGTCCAGCATCGACCCCGTCATGCGCGCGCAGTAGCGGTGCAAGCGGGCGCGCAGCTGGCCCATGAGCTGCGGAAAGTCGGGATCGGGAAGGGTGAGCGCGGAAAGGTTCATGCGGTCCATGGTGTGCGTCCTGAAAAAGGCATTGTGATCGGCGTGGCGCTTTCGTGCTGTCAAAAGGTCGCGTTACAAACGAGACGATCGGCAGGCGCAAAAGGATGCGGTTCGCCAGAAAAAATATTTCCGCATCGTTTGTGGCAGTCGCCTCGTCTTTGGCAGTGGAAGCGGTGGCGTTCGGCCTGCCGCCACAACCAAAAAGGAAGATACCTATGCAAGGCGATAAGCAGTTCCCGGGATTCACGCCCTCCCAGCGGTGGGTGCTGGGCCTGGCCGCGGCCGGCTCGTTCATGGCGGTGCTGGACGCGATGGTCGTGACGACTGCGCTGGATACGTTGCGGCACGAGCTGTCGGCCTCGGTAGCGGCGCTGGAATGGACGGTCAATGCCTATAGTCTCAGCTTTGCGGCGCTGTTGATGACCGGAGCAGCGCTGGGCGACCGATTCGGGCGGCGGCGTATGTATGTGCTTGGGTTGTTGCTGTTCGCGCTGGCTTCGGCAGCCTGCGCCGCGGCTCCCAGCACCGCCTGGCTGATCGCCGGGCGGGCGGTGCAAGGCATGGGCGCGGCGCTTGTGATGCCCATTGCGATGGCGTTGCTGGGCGCTGCATTTGCGCCGCCGCAACGGGCCAGGGCCTTGGGTATTTTCAGCGGCATCACCGGGCTGGCGGTGCTGTCGGGGCCATTGTTCGGCGGGGCCATCGTACAAGGGCTGGCATGGCAGTGGATTTTCTGGATCAACCTGCCGGTGGCGCTGGCAGTGGCATGGCTGATGCTGCTGAAAGTGCCCGAAGGCAAGACTCTGTCGGCGCCGCTGGACTTGCGGGGCGCAGGGCTGATGTCCGCATCACTGTTGGGGCTGGTTTGGGGGCTGGTCCATGGCAATCGCGCCGGCTGGGGCAGCGCCGGGGTCCTGACTTCGTTGGGAGCGGGCGCTGTGTTGGGCGCTGCATTCGTGGCGTCGCAACGCGTGAATGCCTGGGACGCCATGATTCCGCCGCGCCTGTTTCGCTCGCCGGTGCTCGCGGCGGGGCTTACCGTCAGCTTGCTGTTGACGGCGTCGCTTTTCGGCACGCTGTTCTTCATGGCGCAGTTCTTCCAGGTGACCCGGGGCCTGTCACCCCTGTCGGCGGGCGCGAGCATGCTGCCGTGGACGGCCACGCTGTTCCTGGTCGCGCCGGTGGCGGGTGCGATGATCACGCGCATCGGCGAGCGCGCGCTGGTGGTCTCAGGCCTCGGTATTCAGGCCGGGGGGATGGCGTGGCTCGCCGTGCTGGTGCGTGCCGACGCGCCCTATGCGCTATGGGTGGTGCCGCTCATGATTGCCGGTGCGGGCATTTCGATGGCCATGCCGGCGGTGCAGAGCGCCGTGCTGGCCGAGGTGGTGCCGAGTGACATGGGCAAGGCGGCGGGGCTTTTCAACACCCTACGCCAATTGGGCGGCGTGATTGGTGTGGCGCTGGTGGTGGCGGTGTTCACGCGAGTTGGTGGCTACAGCAGCGCGCAGCAGTTCAGCGCCGGCTTTGCCACGGTGTTGGGGGTTTGTGCGGCACTCTCGCTGGCTGGCGCCGCCGTGGGCTTACGGTTGAAGGGGCGTGGGCAACGCGCCGCCGCGTCGAACGCCAACGTCCGCGGGGCAAAGTCATGAAAACGGTGGTCGTGCGCTACCAGGTCAAGCCCGAGGCGGCTTCGCAGAACGAGGAGTTGATCCGCCAGGTATTCGTCCAGCTCGAACGCGAGCGGCCCGCAGGCCTGCGCTACCAAGTATTCAGGCTGCAAGACGGCCCGGGCTTTCTTCATGTTGCGTCATCGCGGGGCGATGGCCCGCAGCCCAACCCGCTCGCTGGACGCGTTCCGCAACTTTGTCGCCAACATCAAAGAACGTTGCACAGAGCCGCCGCAGACAACGCTGGTGCAACTGATCGGGACATACGACGGTTTGGGGTGACCCCGTCCTTTTCAAAAAGGACTACGTAACGTCCATTGATATCGGGTTGACGTGGCTACTTGGCCTCGGACCAAATTGGCGCCATGGGGCACATGAGCGCATCTGGGCTATATGTCCTCAAAGCGCTGCCTGGTGCCCCTCGGGATGCCCTCGTATTGCATTGGAACGGATTGGGCTTGCTTCGGCTTCTCAATGGCACGTAAAAATGCAGCCTCCAGAGGGGAAGAGATCGATTTTGGATCTCGTTGGCTTGCGCTGGAGTTTGACTTGGTACCACCAACAGGAATCGAACCTGTATCTAGCGCTTAGGAGGCACTCGTTCTATCCATTGAACTATGGCGGCACTTTTTGGCACTTCTTGCGAAGAACAGGAATTGTATGCGCTGGCTGCAGGGGCCGGTCTGGCGGGGGTGCTATTTGCTCAGCAGGCGCATGGCTTCTTCAAGCCCCTTGATGGTCAGTGGGTACATGCGCTGGTTGACCAGCTGCTGGATCACGCTGATGCTCTGGCGGTATTGCCACACGCCTTGCGGCTCGGGGTTGATCCACGCGAACTTGGGAAAGGCGTTGGTCAGGCGCTGCATCCATTCGGCGCCGGCTTCCTCGTTGTTGTACTCCACGCTGCCGCCGGGCTGCAAAATCTCGTAGGGGCTCATGGTCGCGTCGCCGACAAAGATGAGTTTGTAGTCTTTGTTGTACTTGCGGATGATGTCCCAGGTGGCAAATTTTTCGGAAAAGCGGCGGCGGTTGTTCTTCCACATGAAGTCGTAGACGCAGTTGTGGAAGTAGTAAAACTCCAGGTGCTTGAACTCGGTCTTGACGGCTGAAAACAGCTCTTCCACGCGCGCAATATGCTCGTCCATGGTGCCGCCCACATCCATCAGCAGCAGCACCTTCACGTTGTTGTGGCGTTCGGGCACCATCTTGATGTCGAGGTAGCCGGCGTTGGCGGCGGTGGAGCGGATGGTGTCGTCGAGGTCGAGCTCTTCCTCGCTGCCCTGGCGTGCAAACTTGCGCAGGCGGCGCAGGGCCACCTTGATGTTGCGGGTGCCCAGCTCCTGCGTGTCGTCGTAATCCTTGTAGGCGCGCTGGTCCCACACTTTCACGGCGCTTTTATTGCGGCTTTTTTCCTGGCCGATGCGTATGCCTTGCGGGTTGAAGCCGTTGGCGCCGAACGGCGAGGTGCCGCCGGTGCCTATCCATTTGCTGCCACCTTCGTGGCGCTCCTTCTGCTCTTCAAAACGCTTTTTAAGCGTTTCCATCAGTTCGTCCCAGCCCATCTTCTCGATCTTGGCCTTGTCTTCGGGGCTGAGTTCGAGCTCCAGGTTCTTGCGCAGCCATTCCAGCGGAATGTCCTTGGTGAAATCGGCCACCATCTCCACGCCCTTGAAGTAGGCGGCAAACGCCCGGTCAAACTTGTCGTAATGCTTTTCGTCTTTCACCAGCACGGTGCGGCTGAGGTAGTAGAAGTCGTCAATCTTGTAGGCGCCTTCGCCGGGTTCGCCCGGCAGCTTCTCGCTGTTGGGCCCGACCACGCCGGCTTCCAGCGCTTCGAGCAGCATCAGGTACTCCTTGACCGAGACCGGCAGCTTGGCCGAGCGCAGGGTGTAGAAGAAGTCGATCAGCATGGCGCCTCCATCAGGGGATGTCTGCCGAGCAGGTAAAGCAGCTGGGCTTTGGCCTCCGGCCATTCACCGGAGCGCATGCTGTACATCACGGTATCGCGTATGGTGCCGTCGCGTCGCAAGGCATGCCCGCGAATGACGCCGTCTTTTTTTGCACCCAATCGTTCGATGGCGCGCTGCGATGCGTAGTTGAAATTATCGGTGCGCCAACCCACCACGTGGCAGCCCAGGGTCTCAAAGGCGTGCGTCATCATGAGCAGCTTGCAACTGGTATTGACATGCGTGCGCTGGCAGCGCTGGGCGTACCAGGTGTAGCCAATCTCCAGCCGCTTCACGGCCGGCAGGATGTCGTGGTAACTGGTGCTGCCCAGCACCTCGCCACTTTGGGCGTCGGTCACGGCAAAGGCAAAGCACTTTTCCGCCTGCCGCGCAGCCAGGGCGGTTTCAATGTAGGCGCGGGTCAGCGCCGGCTCGGGCACGGAGGTCACGCGCAACTTCCACAATTCGCCGTCTGCGGCAGCGGCACGCAGGCCGGCTTCGTGCGCCAGTTCCAGCGGTACCAGTCGCAGGCCGTGGCCTTGCAGGGTGACAGGTTCAACAAAAGCCATGATCAGTCCTCCTTGGATGCTTGACTCCGCCGGGCGCGCCAGCGCCGTGCCAGCTGCAGGCCCAGCCCCCCACCGAGGCCGACCAGCACAATGCCGCCGATGGCGCTGTTGCCGTAGCCTTCGGCAAAAATGTCCAGACCCAGCAGGCGCCCGATCCAGTAACCGAGCAGCGCACCGCCCAGAAACCCGATGCCGTCCGACAGGCCTTCCAGCAGCAGCGATTTTTGACGCATGACGCGGGGCTCCGGTTTCAGCGGTTGTGGCGCTGCATGAACACCAGCTTTTCAAACAGGGTGACGTCCTGTTCGTTTTTGAGCAGCGCTCCGACCAGTGGCGGCACAGCCACTTTGTCGTCCTTGCTTTGCAGGGCTTCGAGGGGGATGTCTTCAGCCAGCAGCAGCTTGAGCCAGTCCAGCAGCTCGCTGGTCGACGGTTTCTTTTTCAGGCCGGGCAGGTTGCGCACCTCATAAAAGGTCTTCATGGCGGCGGCCAGCAGTTCCTTCTTGAGGTCGGGGAAGTGCACGTCGACGATTTGTTTCATCGTGTCGGCATCCGGGAACTTGATGTAGTGGAAAAAGCAGCGGCGCAAAAAGGCGTCGGGCAGTTCCTTTTCGTTGTTGGAGGTGATGAAAACCAGCGGGCGGTGTTTGGCCTTGATCAGCTCACGTGTTTCGTACACATAGAACTCCATGCGGTCGATCTCGCGCAGCAAGTCGTTGGGAAATTCGATGTCGGCCTTGTCAATTTCATCGATCAGCAGCGCAACCGGCTGATCCGATGTAAAGGCCTGCCACAGCACGCCCTTGACGATGTAGTTATGGATGTCCTTGACCCGCGCGCCACCATCCAGGTCGCCCAACTGCGAGTCGCGCAGGCGCGAGACCGCATCGTATTCGTACAAGCCCTGTTGTGCCTTGGTGGTGGACTTGATGTGCCATTGCAGCAGGGGCAGGTTCAGCGCCTGGGCCACTTCCTCGGCCAGCATGGTTTTACCGGTGCCGGGCTCGCCTTTGACGAGCAGCGGTTTTGCGAGGGTGGCGGATGCATTGACGGCCAGCATCAGGTCCTGGGTGGCGACGTAGTTTTGCGAGCCTTGGAATTTCATGTTCATGGTCGAATTTTGAGCGGGTGGGTGCAAGTCTGCGGTGCTGGCGAAGCGTCAAGGCCTTGCCCGGGCAGGCCCAGATATAATCCAAGGTTGTTTTATACGATGAATTCTCACCTGATTGTGCGCGCAAAATGAATAAGCTGTTAACCACGATATTCGCTGTAGCTGTCTCATTCGTGACGGTGTCGGCCCAGGCCCAGGACGTCAAGGGCGATCCCAAAGTCGGCGAAACCAAGAATGCCATGTGCATCGGCTGCCATGGCATCAAGGGCTACCAGGCCAGCTTCCCCGAGGTTTACAGAGTCCCGATGATTTCCGGCCAGAGCGCCAAATACATCGTGTCTGCGCTCAATGCCTACAAAAAAGGCGATCGCAAGCATCCTTCCATGCGCGCCATTGCCGAGACGCTGAGCGATCAGGACATGGCTGATCTGGCGGCTTACTACAGCGGCCACGGCGCGACCGAAGGGGCGGCAGCCGCTACCAAAACAGTCAAGGTTCCGAGCCCCGAAGTCACGGCCCTGCTGGGCAAGACCAATTGCGCCTCTTGCCATGGCGCAGATTTCAGCAAACCAATCGATCCGAGCTACCCGAAAATTGGCGGCCAGCATGCCGACTACCTGTTTGCGGCCCTGAAGTCCTACAAGGTTGAAAACAACCCGAAAGTGGGTCGCGGCAACGCCATCATGGCCGGCATGGCCAAGCAGTACACCAATGCAGAACTCAAGCTGTTGGCCAACTACCTGTCGTCGGTTGACGGTGAGCTCAAGGTCGTTCCGCAAAGCAAATTCCGCTGAACGCAGAATAAGTACAAAAAAGCCGCCGTCTCAGCGGCTTTTTTTATGGCTCAGTGTTCCGCCGGGCCGCCCAAGGAAAGCGGGGAGGCTCTGCTCCAGCAGGGGCCGCGGAACCGGCTTAGCCGGGCCGCAGGCGCAGCGCCCCCTCGGGGGGCAGAGAG
>NZ_JAKFDR010000068.1:0-29633 GCF_036676035.1 Polaromonas sp. | reverse complement strand
CAAGCTTGATGCCTGCATTGCCTACGGCCCGGGCATCCTGGATCTGGCGCACCAGCCCGACGAATACGTGGGCATTCAGGAGCTGGTGGACAGCGCCAAAATCATGGCACTGGCGGCTTTGAGTCTGACCAAGGGACGGCAGGCGCCGTGAACAACAAGATGTTGGCGATTCAGCGGACCCTAGGCGTGATCTGAAGAATGTCCTGCGCAGCGCCCTCATAAGCCTGCGCCAGCTGCAACACCGCCAGGTCGGCCCCGGGCTTGCCGATGAGCTGCAGGCCCATCGGCAGGCCTTGGTCGCTGAAGCCTGCCGGCACGCTGATGCAGGGCAGGCCGGCGAAGCTGGCGTAAATCACCACTTCCATCCAGCGGTGGTAGGTGTCCATGGCGCGGCCGTTGATCTGGGCGGGCCAGCGCTCGCCGGCGTCGAACGGCCAGACCTGCGCTGCGGGCAGCGCCAGAAAATCGTAGCGCTCCAGCAGCGTGAGCATGTGCTGGTAAAACGCGCTGCGCTGCGCGCTGGCGGCAAAAAACTGGCTGGCAGTCAGGCCCTGCGCCTGGTCGTATTCCCACAAGGCTTCCGGCTTGATCCGTTCGCGGTTGCCAGGCTGCAGCAGAAACGGTGCGATGCGTGTGGCCACCAGCGCGCGCCGCCACACCAGCCAGGCTTGCCAGACCCGGTCCGCCGGCGTTCCCAGCGCAGCGGCTTCGACCGCGCAGCCCAGCTGTTCAAGGCGCTGCAGGCTCTGGTCGCAGACTGCCAGAATGCCGGGCTCCATAGTCAGGTAGCCATCGAGGTCTGCCAGCCAGCCAATGCGGGTGTGTTTGGCGTCCAGCGCGGGCAGCGTCAAAAACTGGCTGCCATCCTGGGCAATGGACAGCGGCGCGCGCGCGTCCCAGCCGGCCTGCACACTGAGCAACATGGCCACGTCTTTGACGGTACGACCCATTGGCCCCTCGGTTCCCAATTGGCTGAGGTAGACGTCCTGCGCGGGCCACATCGGCACGCGGCCCTGGCTGGGCCGCAGCCCAAACACGTTGTTCCAGGCCGCGGGATTGCGCAGGCTGCCCATGAAGTCGCTGCCATCGGCCACCGGCAGCATGCGTGTGGCCAAGGCCACGGCGGCGCCGCCGCTGCTGCCGCCGGCGCTCTTGCGTGTGTCGTAAGCATTGCGGGTGACGCCGAACACCTCGTTGAAGGTGTGCGAGCCCAGCCCGAATTCAGGGGTGTTGGTTTTGCCCACCACGATGCAGCCCGCCGCCTTCATGCGCGAGGCCATCAGGCCGTCTTCTTTGGCGACAACATCCTGCATCAGCGGTGAACCCAGCGTGGTGCGCAGGCCCTGCACCGGTGTCAGGTCCTTGATGGCTTGCGGCATGCCGTGCATCCAGCCCATGCTTCCCGCGGACGCTTTGCCGGGTGCCAGTTGCGCATCGCGTTCATCGGCTTGCGCCAGCAGCAGCTGCGGCTCCTGCAGGCTGACCAGCGCGTTGTGCGCCGGGTTGAGTTGCGCTATGCGCTCCAGGTAGGCTTGCATTACTTCGCGGCACGAGACCTGGCGCGCATGGATGGCGCGCGAGAGTTCCGTCGCAGGCCAATCGGTGATCAGATTTTTTAGACTCATGTTGTTTTTTGGATAACGTGGCTTGAATATTGCATCGGGAGTATGGTTACATTACAAAGCAGCTTTGTGCTTCCTGTCTGAATATTCCAACTCTTGCGTCGAAGGAAATTTGTCATGAAACGTCGCTCCCTGTTTGCCCTGGCCGCCTCGGCTACCCTGGTGTCCGGTCTGCTGTTGCCCCTTGCCGCGCAGGCGCAGACGAAAACGCTGAAGGTCGTTCCGCATGCAAACATCACCATTTTGGACCCAGTCTGGACCACGGCCTTTGTGACCCGCAACCACGGTTACATGATTTATGACACGCTGTTCGGGACCGACCTGGAAGGCAAGGTCAAGCCGCAGATGGTGGACACCTTCAGCGCGTCCAAAGACAGCAAGGTCTGGACCTTCACCTTGCGTGACGGCCTGGAGTTTCACGACGGCAAACCCGTGACCAGCGAGGACGTGGTGGCATCGCTCAAACGCTGGGCCAGTCGCGACAGCTTTGGCGGCGTCATGGCCAAGAGCCTGGACAGTTATGAAACGCCCAATGCCAAAACCTTTGTCCTCAAGTTCAAGCAGCCTTTTGGCGTGATGCTCGAAGCACTGGGCAAGCCCTCGTCGAACGTGCCTTTCATCATGCCCGCCCGCATTGCGGCCACGCCGGGCAGCGAGCAGATCAAGGAAAACATCGGCTCCGGCCCCTACAAGTTCGTCAGCGCCGAGTACAAGCCGGGTGAACGCCTGGTGTATGTCAAGAATGACAAATACAAGCCGCGCACCGAGGCCCCCAACGGAACCACCGGCGGAAAAACCGTTTACCTGGACCGGGTCGAGTGGGTCATCATCCGCGACCCGCAGACGCAGTACAACGCGTTGCTTGCCGGCGAGGTCGACATCGTCGAGCAACCCGCTTTTGAGCAGTACGCCTCGCTCAAAGCCGCCAAGGATGTGCAGATTGTGGATGCCCAGCCGGCCGGCCTGCAGTACATCTTCCGCTTCAACCACCTGCATGCGCCGTTTGACAACGTGAAAATCCGACAGGCGGCGATGGTGGCCATGGGCCAGGAGGCGTTTCTGAAAACGCAGGTGGGCGCCCCGGGCATGTACAAATTCTGCAAGAGCATGTTCCCTTGCGGCACGCCTTATGCCAGTGACAACGCCGGCATTTACACCGGCATGGCCAATCCGGGCAAGGCCAAACAGATGCTGGCCGAAGCCGGTTACAAGGGCGAGCCCGTGGTCCTGATGCGGCCCACCGACCTGGCGTCGATTGCCAAGTTGCCGCTGGTCGCCAAGCAGCAGCTTGAAGCCGCCGGCTTCAAGGTCGACATGCAGCAGTCCGACTGGGCCACCCTGCTGGCCCGGCGCGCCAAGAAAGATGCACCCGATAAAGGCGGCTGGAACGCTTTCATGACGGCATGGACGGCCGGCGACATTCAAAACCCACTGACCATGGCCATGCTCAATGCCACCGGCGACAAGGGCTGGTTTGGCTGGCAGGACGACAAGGTCATCGAAGAGCTCAAAGCCAAGTTCGCCCAGGCGGGCACCGAGGCAGAGAAGAAAAAACTCGCCGAGCAGTTGCAGCTGAGGGCGATAGAAACCGCAACCCATGTGCATCTGGGCCAGTACAACAATCCGGCGGCTTTGCGGACAAACATCTCCGGGCTGGTGCCGGGTGGCGCGCAGGTTTACTGGAATATCAAGAAAAACTAAGCTGGTGCGTTCGTTGAATTGTCATTGCGGGCTTGACCCGCAATCCAGGCCCGCGCGTCATGGATGCCGGATCAGGTCCGGCATGACAATCAAGGTACAGTCCGGCGACAAATCCCCATGCTGAGATTTCTGCTGCAGCGCCTGCTGGCCACCATCCCCGTCCTTCTCGTCGTTGCCGTCGTGGTCTTCCTGATCCTGCGCTTGACGCCGGGCGATCCTGCCGCAGTAATCGCCGGCAACAACTCGACCAACGAAGACATCGAAAAAATCCGCGAAGCCCTGGGTTTGAGCAAACCCTTGCTGTCCCAGTTCTGGATATGGTTCAGCCATGTGCTGCAGGGCGATCTGGGCTACTCGTTTTACCTGAACAAACCCGTCACCGAACTGATTGTCCAGCGGCTGGAGCCAACGCTGAGCCTGGCAGTGGGCACCTTGCTGCTGGCCGTGCTGGTGGCGGTGCCGCTGGGAACCATCGCCGCCTGGCGCATGGGGGGCTGGCTGGACCGGCTGCTGTCGGGCTTTTCGGTGGCCGGGTTTTCCATTCCCGTGTTTGTCACCGGTTACCTGCTGATCTACGTGTTTGCCGTGCGGCTCGAATGGTTCCCGGTGCAGGGCTACCGGCGCCTGTTCGGCGCTGACGGGCAGGGCGTTTGGACCTGGGCGCGCCAGCTGGTGTTGCCCTGGCTCACGCTGGCGATGATTTATGTGGCCCTGATTGCCCGCGTCACGCGCGCCAGCGTGTCCGAGGCGCTGACCGAAGACTACATTCGCACCGCCCGCGCCAAAGGCCTGGCCGAGTCAAAGGTGTTGATGCGCCATGCGCTGGCCAATGCCGCCGTGCCCATCGTCACCGTGATCGGCATTGGCGTCGCGTTGCTGATTGGCGGCGTGGTGGTGACCGAGACCGTCTACTCCATTCCCGGCCTGGGCTCGCTCACGGTGGACGCGGTGCTGAATCGCGACTTCCCGGTGATTCAGGGCCTGGTGCTGTTTTTCAGCCTGCTGTATGTGCTGGTCAATTTGCTGGTCGATGTGAGCTACCTGTTTCTGGACCCGAGGATTCGCTACTGATGCAGGCCTGGCAACTACTTTTCCAAAGGCTCTGGCGCAACAGCGCTTTCCGTTTCGGCGTGCTGGTGCTCGGCCTGCTGCTGCTGATTGCCGCCATGGCCCCCGTGCTGGGCACGGTGGACCCGGCGGCGATGGACTCGGCCCACATCAACACCGCTGCCGGCGTGCACGGCCAGTTTTCGCAGCTCGACGGCACGGCCGTGCCGCACACCTTCTGGATGGGCGCCGACAACTTCGGCCGCGATATTTTCAGCCGCGTGTTGTATGGCACGCGCACCTCGCTGGTGGTGGCGACGTTCACCGCGGCGGTGGCGATTGGCGTGGGGGCCTTGCTCGGCATGCTGGCCGGCTACTTTCGCGTGGTCGATGCCGTGCTGATGCGTTTCATGGACGGGCTGATGGCCATCCCCGCCATTTTGCTGGCGATCGCGCTGGTGGCGGCCCTGGGCGCGCAGCTGTGGACGGTGGTGGTGGCCATTGCCATTCCTGAAATCCCGCGTGTCACGCGCCTGGTGCGGGCCATGGTGCTGACCTTGCGCGAGGAGCCTTTTGTCGAAGCGGCGCGGGCGCTGGCCACGCCGACGCCGGTGATTTTGTGGCGGCACATTTTGCCCAATGCGATGGCGCCGCTGATTGTGCAGGGCACCTTCGTCGCCGCGTCGGCGGTGCTGACCGAGGCGATCCTGAGTTTTCTCGGCCTGGGCCTGCCGGCCGACATTCCGACCTGGGGCAACATCATGGCCGAGGGCCGGGTGCAGTTCACCCAGTACCCGGGCAACGTGCTGTTTCCCGCCCTGTTTCTGGTGCCGACGGTGCTGGCGATCAACCTGCTCGGTGACGGATTGCGCGATGTGCTGGACCCGAAATTTTCCAAACGCAGCCCATGAGCACAAGCCACCAACCCGTCCTGGTCATCGACAAACTGCATGTGGCCCTGCCGCCCGGCAGCGACCGGGCCTATGCGGTCGAAGACGTCAGCCTGCGTATCTACCCGGGCAAAACGCTGTGTGTGGTCGGTGAATCCGGCTCCGGCAAATCGGTGATGGCCACGGCCGTGATGGGGCTGCTGGCACGAGAACTCAAGCCAGGGGCGGGCAGCATTGCGCTGCAGGGCGAGTCCTTGCTGGTAGCGTCGGGCCAACGCTTGCGCGCCTTGCGCGGCCAGGCCATGGGCATGGTGTTTCAGGAGCCGATGACGGCGCTGAACCCGGTGATGACCTGCGGCGACCAGATCGACGAGTTGCTCAGGCAGCACACCGACTGGGGCGCCAAGCGGCGCAGCGAAGCGGTGCTGGACATCGTGCGGCGTGTCAAGCTGCCCGAGCCCGAGCGCATGATGCGCAGCTACCCGCACCAGCTCTCGGGCGGGCAGCGCCAGCGCATCGTGATTGCGATGGCCGTGATTTTGCAGCCGGCCCTGCTGATCTGCGACGAGCCGACCACGGCGCTGGATGTCACCACGCAGAAAGAAATACTCAAGCTGATTGCAGAGCTGCAGGAAGACCGGTCCAGCGGCCGCCGCCAGGCCTGCGCCGTGCTGTTCATCACGCACGACATGGGTGTGGTGGCCGAGATTGCCGACGAGGTGCTGGTCATGCACCAGGGCAAGGCCGTCGAATACGGCACGCGCGACGCAGTGCTGCTCAGGCCGCAGGCGGACTACACCAAAATGCTGCTCGCGGCGGTGCCCAGCATGACGCCGCCGCCGGCGCGGCCCGCGCCCGAAGGCCCGCCCTTGCTGCGCGGCCAGGAGGTCAGCAAGACCTACAGCGCCCGCGACTGGCTGGGCCGCAGCCGCCTCACCCACGCGCTGCAGGCGGCGTCGGTGGCGGTGCACGCCGGCGAGACCGTCGGCATTGTCGGTGAGTCCGGCTCGGGCAAATCGACGCTGGCGCGCTGCCTGATCCGGCTGATCGACCCCACGGAAGGGCAGGTGTTGTGGGGCCGGACCATGCAGGGCCAGCGGGACGACCAGAAAGGCGCCGTGCTGGACGTGGCCAACTTCAGCGAAGGGCAGCTCAGGCCCTTGCGCAGCCAGGTGCAGGTGGTGTTCCAGGACCCGAATCGCTCGCTCAATCCGCGTCGCAAGGTCGGTGACTCGATTGTCGAAGGCGCTATCAATTTCGGTGCTAGTCGCGCAGAAGCCTTGGCGCTTGCAGCCAGTTTGATGGACAGAGTCAGGCTGCCGGCCGAAGGTCTGCAGCGTTACCCCAGCCAGTTCTCCGGCGGGCAGCGCCAGCGCATTGCGATTGCCCGTGCGCTGGCCTGCCGGCCTCGCGTGCTGGTGGCCGACGAAGCCGTCAGCGCGCTGGACGTGAGCGTGCAGGCCCAAATCCTGAAGCTGCTGCGCGAGATCCAGGTCGAGCTCGGCCTGGGCCTGCTGTTCATCACGCATGACCTGCGCGTGGCCGCCCAGCTGTGCGACCGCGTTGTCGTCATGCACCACGGGCAGATTGTGGAAGAGGGGCCGACCGCCCAGCTCTATGCCCATCCCCAGCACGACTACACCCGCCGCCTGCTTGCGGCGGCTCCCGGAGGCATATTTTGAAAAGCTTGAAAATTCTCGTCGCTGGCTACCAGCATGAAACCAATACCTTCGCCCCCACCAAGGCCGACTGGGCGGCGTTCAACCGCGGCGACTCCTTTCCCGCCTTCGTTCATGGCCGGGCCATGCTGGACAAGCTCACGGGCATCAACATTCCCATCGGCGGCTTCATCGACGCGGCCGCTACCCTGGGCTGGCAGCTTGTTCCCAGCAGCTGGTGCGGTGCGATCCCTTCTTCCTATGTGACCGAGGACGCGTTCGAACGCATCAGCGCGTCCATCCTCACCGATGTGCACAAGGGCGGCTTCGATGCGGTCTACCTGGACCTGCACGGTGCGGCCGTGGCTGAACATGTGGACGATACCGAGGGCGAACTGCTGGCGCGCATACGCCGCGTGGTGGGCGCCGACATTCCCATCGTCGCGAGCCTGGACCTGCATGCCAACGTCACGCGGCGCATGTTGCAGGAGGCCGATGCGCTGGTCTCGTACCGCAGCTACCCCCACGTCGACATGGCCGCCACCGGCGAACTGGCGGCGCAGTTGCTGGCGCGGCGTATCAAGCTCGGGCGGCGCGAGCCGCTGCACTTTCAGCGCCTGCCCTTCCTGATTCCGCTCAACGCGCAAAGCACCTGGATGGAGCCGGCCAAAAGCGTGTACGAAGAGCTCTTGGCCCTGGACCGGGACTTCGGCTCGGTCCTGAGCTTTTGCATGGCGTTTCCAGCGGCTGATTTTGCAGAGTGCGCGCCCATGGTCTGGGGTTATGGCGAGCATGCGGCGCAAGCCGTGCAACGCCTGGGCGCCCGCGTGGCCGAACCTGCCCAGTGGCGGCTGGCGACGCTGGACGCCGCCGACGCCGTGACCCAGGCCATGGCGCTGGCCACGCGCAGCGACAAGCCGGTGGTGATGGCCGACACCCAGGACAACCCCGGGGCCGGCGGCGACAGCAACACGACCGGCCTGCTGCATGCCCTGTTGCAACAAGGTGCAGGCCGACGCTTTCCCGGCCAGGTCGCACTCGGCCTGATGTTCGATCCCGAGGCGGCGGCGATGGCCGCGGCCGCTGGCGTGGGTGCGACCATTTCCACCACCCTGGGCAAGGCCGTGCCGACCTTCACCGGGCATTTGAGCGACCCGCCGCTGCGCGGCCAGTTCAAAGTGCGCGCGGTGCACGACGGCAAAGTCACGCTCAAGGGCCTGATGATGACCGGGCTCACCGTGCACCTCGGGCCCTGTGCCTGCCTCGAAATCGATGGCGTGCTGGTGGCCGTGGCCAGCGGCAAAAAGCAGATGCTGGACCGCGAGCTGTTCCGCATGGTCGGCATAGCACCCGAAGCGATGAAAATCATCGTGGTCAAAAGCTCCAACCACTTTCGTGCCGACTTCACGCCACTGGTGGCCCATGCGGCGACCGACATCCTGATTGCCAAGGCGGCCGGACCGATGGCGGCGGACCCGGCCGATTTACCGTGGAAGAATTTGCCCGAGTCGATCAGGCGCAGGCCTTAGTGGGAGTAACTGATGACAGCATCCGCACCTCTGCCCGATCTGGCTGACTGCACGGCAACCGAGTTGCTGCAGCTCTACAAAACAGGCCAGGCCTCGCCGGTAGAAGCCACACGCGCGGTGCTGGCGCGCATCGATGCGCTCAACCCCCAGCTCAACGCCTTCTGCCTGGTGGCGCACGAGTCCGCAATGCAGGCTGCCCAGGACAGCGAAGCGCGCTGGCAGCGCTTTCGCAAAAACGGTGTGTCTCGTGGCGAGCCCTGCGGCGAGCTCGATGGTGTGCCGGTCTCGATCAAGGACCTGATCCTGACCCAAGGCATGCCGACCTTGCGCGGCAGCCATACGGTGGACGCCAACCAGCCCTGGGACGTGGACGCGCCGGCCAGCGCGCGGCTGCGCGAAGCCGGGGCGGTAATTCTCGGCAAAACCACCACGCCAGAATTTGGCTGCAAGGGCGAGACCAATTCGCCGCGCACCGGCATCACGCGCAACCCCTGGGATGTGAGCAAAACCCCCGGTGGCTCCTCCGGCGGCGCCGCAGCAGCGGTGGCGGCCGGCTTGGGGCCGCTGGCCATAGGCACCGACGGCGCCGGCTCGGTGCGCATTCCGGCGGCGTTTTGCGGCAACTTTGGCCTCAAGCCCAGCTTTGGCCGCGTGCCGGCCTACCCGCTGTCGCCGTTTGGCTCGGTCGCGCACCTGGGGCCGCACAGCCGCAGCGTGCGTGATGCGGCCTTGCTGATGAATGTGCTGAAAAAGCCCGACGCCCGTGACTGGACCTCGCTGCCCTTTGATGCCAGCGACTACCTGCAGGGGCTGGAGGACGGCATCCGGGGCTTGCGCATCGCCTGGTCGCCGACACTGGGTTACGCCCGCCATGTGCACCCCGAGGTGGCGCAGGCGGTCGCAGCAGCGGTGGCGCAGCTGGTGGACCTGGGCGCCCGCGTCGAGCAGATCGACCCGGGCTTTGAAGACCCGCTGGAAATCAGCACCGGCCTGTGGTTTGCCGGTGCCTGGACGCTCTGGAACACGCTCACAGCCGGGCAACAGGCGCTGACCGATCCCGATTTTCGTGCGCAGGCGCTGCTAGGCGAAAAGCTCAGCCTGCTCGACGTGCAGCGCCTGCATCTGCGGCGCGGCGCGCTGGGCGCTCACATGCGCCAGTTCATGCAGGGTTTTGATTTGCTCGTCACGCCCAGCGTGGCCGTGCCGGCATTCGAGGCACGGCCTGCCGGACATACCGCGATGGGCTCGGCGGCCATGCTGGGCTGGACACCGTTTTCCTACCCCTTCAACCTGACGCAGCAACCGGCCAGCACCGTGCCCTGCGGCTTGACCGCAGCGGGCTTGCCGATAGGCCTGCAGTTTGTCGGGCCGATGTTTGGCGACGCACTGGTGCTCAGGGCCTCGCGCGCTTACGAAGCCGTGCGATCCGCCGACCTTGACTTCAAAAGGCCGGTGCCGGTGCTACGTATCTGAGCAGTATTGGGGCTAGACGCAGCGTCCGCCGTCTACCTCGATACACACGCCGCTGATGAAAGCGGCTTCGTCGCTGGCCAGGTAGAGCGCTGCATTGGCAACATCGAGCGCCGTCGAAAAACGCCCGAGCGGAATGCTGGCCAAAAACCTTGCCCGGCGCGCTTCGCCTTCGACACCGGTGACCGGGCCGCCGGCAAACTCGGCCGACAAGCCTGTGTCGGGGTTGAACACCGGGTTGATGCAGTTCACGCGGATGTTGTCCGGTCCCAGCTCGGCAGCCAGTGATTTCGAGGTGGTGATCACCGCCCCCTTGGAGCCGTTGTACCAGCTCAGGCCCGGGCGCGGGCGCACGCCGGCGGTGGAGGCAATGTTGATGAAGCTGCCGCCGCCATGCGCGCGGAAAACCGGTGCCGCGTGAATGGTCGAGAGGTAAATGCTTTTGACGTTGATGGCGTAACAGCGGTCAAAGTCGTCTTCGCTGGTTTCCAGCGCGGGCTGGTTGCGGTGCGTCCAGCCGGCGTTGTTGACCATGACGTCGAGCTTGCCGTAACGCTGCACGGCAGCGGCGACCAGCGCCTTGACCTCGCCCGTTTTCGTCACGTCGGCCGCAAAGAAGGACGCGGTGCCGCCGGCTTCGACAATCTCGGCCACGACTTTTTCGCCCAGAGCAACATTGATGTCGTTGACGATCACCTTCGCGCCCTCGGCCGCCAGCCGCTTGGCAATGCCTTCACCGATGCCGCCGCCGGAACCGGTGACGATGATGGATTTGTTTTTGACTCGCATGGATGGTTTCCTTGATTGCTATTGATTTGGTAGCTGCTTGCGCCGATCTTTAAAGGGCTGCAGCCTTGTTTGGCTTGAGCTTTAAGGGCTGGTGTTCAGCCGTGGCGCACGGCGACCGTCTTCAGGGTGGTGAAGCCGTACAGCGCCTCAAAGCCTTTTTCGCGGCCATAGCCCGAAGACTTGACGCCGCCGAAAGGCAGTTCCACACCGCCGCCGGCACCGTAGTTGTTGATGAAGACCTGGCCGCTCTTCACACGTTTGGCCATGCGCAGTTGGCGCGCGCCGTCGCGTGTCCAGATGCCGGCGACCAGGCCGAACTGGGTGGCGTTGGCCAGTGCCACCGCATGGTCCTCGTCCTTGAAGCTCATGGCGCACAGCACCGGGCCGAACACTTCTTCCTGCGCCAGGCGGTGCATCACCGGCACATCGCGCAGCAAGGTGGGGGCCTGGTAAAAGCCGGTGTCAGGGGCTTCTTCCACGATCTGGCCTTGCGCGACCATGGGGATGTTGGCGACCTGGGCATCGCTCAAAAAGTCCCGGACGCGCTGCTGCTGGCTTTGGCGGATCAGCGGGCCGACGTCCAGGTCCAGGGTCGCGGGGCCGACGCGCAGCTGCGCAAAGGCCTGGCCCAGGCGTTCGAGCAGGGGCTCGTAAATCTGCTGGTCCACCAGCAGGCGCGAGCCGGCCGAGCAGGTCTGGCCGGCGTTTTGCACGATGGCGTTGATGATGGCCACAATGGCGGCGTCCAGGTCGGCGTCGGCAAAGACGATTTGCGGGCTTTTGCCACCCAGTTCCAGCGTGACGGGGCAGTGGCGCTCGGCCGCTACCTGCTGGATCAGCGTGCCTATGGTCGGGCTGCCGGTAAAGCTGATGTGGTCTATGCCCTTGTGGCGTGCCAGCGCATCCCCGACTTCGTGGCCGTAGCCGGTGACGATGTTGATCGCGCCGGCCGGAAAACCGACCTCGGCGGCCAGCTGCGCCACACGGATCAGCGACAGGCAGGCGTCTTCAGCGGGTTTGACCACGCAGACGTTGCCGGCAGCCAGCGCGCCGCCGACGCTGCGGCCGAAAATCTGCATCGGGTAGTTCCACGGAATGATGTGGCCGG
Source organism: Polaromonas sp. (assembly GCF_036676035.1). Taxonomy (GTDB): domain Bacteria; phylum Pseudomonadota; class Gammaproteobacteria; order Burkholderiales; family Burkholderiaceae_C; genus Polaromonas. The sequence goes on along the minus strand of NZ_JAKFDR010000068.1, from coordinate 17,819 downwards.
TCACGCCATGCGGCTCGCGCCAGGTGAAAACGCTGTAGCCGTCCTGGTAGGGAATGGTCTCGCCGTGCAGCTTGTCGCAGGCGCCGGCGTAAAACTCGAAGTAGCGCGCCAGCGCGGCGGCGTCGGCTCTGGCCTGTTTGGTCGGTTTGCCGCAGTCGCGCTGCTCGATCATGGCCAGTTCTTCGGCATGTTCGGCCACCTTGTGCGACAGGCGCATGAGGAGCCGGCCGCGCTCGGCGGCGCTGAGCTTGCACCAGACTGTTTCCAGGCAGTGATGCGCCGCCTGAACGGCGTCATCAATATCCTGTGCGTTGCTGCGCTGGATGTCGTCGAAGGGCTGGCCGTTGGACGGATCGATGACAGGGATGGATTGGCCCGAGGATGAACGGACGGATGCGTTGGCGATGTAATTGAGTTGCATGCTTAGCATTTTGCGCGAAAACGCGAGGCGTCCAAAAAATTTAGCCGAATCGGGCCGCGCCCCTTTATTTATATGCGTATATTGCTATTAAATTGATAGTAACTTATGCGGTATGAATAAATAAAAAAAGCCCGCCGAAGCGGGCTTTTGGCGAAGCAGGGCTCTTATTTGGACGCCGGTGCCGCCGGTGCTGCTACCGCAGGTGCGGCGGCCGGGGCGGGCATCGCAGGGGCCGGTGCCGTTACGGCTGCGGGCGTCGCCATCGGCGGTGCAACTGCGGCCAGCGCCGAGCCACCGTGGAACTTCATCATCAGCGGCACGATCAGCAGCGCCACGATGTTGATGATCTTGATCAGCGGGTTCACGGCCGGCCCGGCCGTGTCCTTGTAGGGGTCGCCCACGGTGTCGCCGGTCACGGCGGCCTTGTGCGCCTCCGAGCCCTTGCCGCCGTGGTTGCCGTCTTCAATGTACTTTTTGGCGTTGTCCCAGGCGCCGCCGCCGGTGCACATGGAGATCGCCACGAACAGGCCGGTCACGATGGTGCCCATCAGCAAGCCGCCCAGCGCCTTGGGGCCCAGCATCAGGCCGACCAGAATCGGCACCACCACCGGCAGCAGCGAGGGGATCACCATTTCCTTGATCGCGGCGGTGGTCAGCATGTCCACGGCCCTGCCGTATTCGGGCTTGGCCGTGCCTTCCATGATGCCCTTGATCTCGCGGAACTGGCGACGCACTTCCACCACCACCGAGCCGGCGGCGCGGCCCACGGCCTCCATCGCCATGGCGCCGAACAGGTAGGGGACCAGGCCGCCGATGAACAGGCCCACGATCACCATCGGGTCGCTCAAATCAAAGCTGATGGCGTTGCCATAGCCTTCCAGCTTGTGGGTGTAGTCGGCAAACAGCACCAGCGCGGCCAGGCCGGCCGAGCCGATGGCGTAGCCCTTGGTCACGGCCTTGGTGGTGTTGCCCACCGCGTCCAGCGGGTCGGTGATGTCGCGCACGCTGGCGGGCAGCTTGGACATTTCGGCAATGCCGCCGGCGTTGTCGGTGATGGGGCCATAGGCGTCCAGCGCCACCACGATGCCGGCCATGCTCAGCATGGCGGTGGCGGCCGTGGCAATGCCGTACAAGCCGGCCAACGAATAGGCCGTCATGATGGCGATACAGACGCAGAGCACCGGCCACGCGGTGGAACGCATGGACACGCCCAGGCCGGCAATGATGTTGGTGCCATGGCCCGTGGTGGAAGCTTGCGCGATATGCTGCACCGGCGAGTACTGCGTGCCGGTGTAGAACTCGGTGATCCAGACCAGCGCGGCGGTCAGCGCCAGGCCCACGGCACAGGCGCCGAACAGGCGTATCTGCGTGCCGGAGGCGGTCACGGCGTTGTCAGGCATCAGCCACATCGTGACGAAGTAAAAGGCAATCAGCGACAGCACGCCGGCCACGGCCAGGCCCCTGTAGAGCGCCGGCATCACGTTCCTCATGCCGGGCGAAGCCTTGACGAAGAAGCAGCCGATGATGGAAGCCACGATGGACACGGCCCCGAGCGCCAGCGGGTAGACCACGGCGTTGAGCGGGGCAGACGCCACCAGCAGGGCGCCCAGCACCATGGTGGCGATCAGCGTCACCGCATAGGTCTCGAACAGGTCGGCCGCCATGCCGGCGCAGTCACCCACGTTGTCGCCTACGTTGTCGGCAATCACGGCCGGGTTGCGCGGGTCGTCTTCGGGAATGCCGGCTTCGACCTTGCCCACCAGGTCGGCGCCGACGTCAGCGCCCTTGGTGAAAATGCCTCCGCCCAGACGCGCGAAGATGGAGATCAGCGAGGCGCCGAAGGCAAAGCCGATCAGCGGGTTGAGCAGGGTGGTCAGGTTCTTGTCGGGCGTGAAGTTGCCGTTGCCCACCAGGAACCAGTAGAAACCGGTCACGCCCAGCAGGCCCAGGCCCACCACCAGCATGCCGGTGATGGCGCCACCGCGGAAGGCTACATCCAGCGCCGGGCCAATGCCCCGCGTGGCGGCCTGCGCGGTGCGCACGTTGGCGCGCACCGAGATGTTCATGCCGATGAAACCGCAAGCCCCCGACAGCAGCGCACCTACACAGAAGCCCGCGGCGGTTTTACCGTCAAGAAAGAGTCCGATCAGCACAGCAAGCACCACGCCCGCCATGGCAATGGTCTTGTATTGCCGAGCCAGGTAGGCGGCGGCTCCGGTTTGGATGGCGGCTGCAATTTCCTGCATCCGCGCGTTGCCTGCATCCTGCGAAAGAATCCAGCTGCGTGCCCAGAAGCCGTATCCCACGGCAATAAGCCCGCAGACGAGCGCCAGTATCAGCGCCGAGTTGCCAGTCATAGAGAAATCTCCTACGTTGTTTTTCGCTTGGAGGGGGTGGCAACGCTAGTGTGGTGCTGTCACCCCCGCTGCGTTGCTTCCTCGTTGCTCCCGTGAGGAGACGATTGGCCAACTCGCGAAATTTAACGTGAAAACATGACAACTTGGCGACCCGTAAGGTCTGGATCAGTAAAATGCGGGTAAATACCGACGATTTACCTCAACTTCCAGCAACAACTACTCCCTTCATGTCTCTCGATAAAGTTTCCCCCGGCAAAAACGTTCCCGAAGCCTTCAATGTGATCATCGAAATCCCGATGAACGCCGACCCCGTGAAGTACGAAGTCGACAAGGAGTCGGGCGCGATTTTCGTGGACCGCTTCATGAGCACGTCCATGCACTACCCGACCAACTACGGCTATGTGCCCAAAACCATCAGCGGCGACGGCGACCCGGTGGACGTGCTGGTGATCACCCCGGTGCCCCTGATCCCCGGCGTGGTGGTCACCTGCCGCCCCATCGGCATTCTGAAGATGGAAGACGAAGCCGGCGAAGACGGCAAGGTGCTGGCCGTGCCCACCGACAAGATCTTGTCGATCTATACCCAGTGGCAAAAACCTGAAGACCTGAACCCGCTGCGCCTGAAAACCATCGCCCACTTCTTTGAGCACTACAAAGACCTCGAAGAAGGCAAGTGGGTCAAGGTGCTGGGCTGGGAAGGCCCCGAGTCCGCCAAGAAAGAAATTACCGACGGCATGGCCAACTACGAGAAAGCCCAGAAGGCCAAGGCTTGAGCTTGCCGGCGACAGCGTTTAACGGTAACATGATCGATATGGAAACCGTTACCCTGTCGCCGAAATTCCAGGTTGTCATCCCGCAGTCGATCCGTAGCGCGCTTCAGCTCGCGCCGGGGGACAAGATGCACGTCATCGGCTATGGGAACCGGGTCGAGATTATTCCTTCCCGCAGCATGAAGTCCATGCGCGGCTTCCTGCACCGCAAGGGCACTGAGCCGGATACTCGGATCGAGCGGGATAAAGACCGGCTCTGATGGCCACCAGCCGCGGTTTCAACGTCGTCGACTCTTCGGCCTGGCTCGAGTATTTCTTCGACACACCGCTGGCCACGTCCTTCGCCGCCGCGATCGAAGACACGGATCGCCTCGTCGTTCCCGTGATCACGCTCTACGAAGTCTTCAAGAAGGTACTGCGCAGCCATGGCGAAGATGCCGCGCTGCAGGTGGCGGCGCAGATGCAGCAAGGCGAACTGGTCCCATTGGACGAGGGGCTGGCGCTGGAGGCAGCCAAGCTGTCGTTGCCCTTGGCCGACAGCCTGATCTATGCCACGGCGCAGCGCTACAAGGCCACACTGTGGACGCAGGACCAGCACTTCGAGAGCCTGCCCGGCGTGCGTTATTTCGCCAAACCCTGATCAAGCCCGGTTCGGCTCCGGGTAAATCAGGCCATGCAGGCCGCCCTTGCGTGCAAACGGCTGCCAGCGGCCTTCGGCCTGCGCCAGCCGGTCGGCCACGGCCCACCAGGCGCTGGGGTTCAGGCCCAGGCCCACGTGGCTGGCGATGACCTCGATGTTTTCGGTCTGCGGGTTGGCGGCGCTGGGCGCCTGAATGCTGCCTTGCCAAGCCACGATGCCGTCGGTGCGCGAGTAAATGCTGGTGGTCGGCACCGGCGGGGCGGCGGGCAGGTCGTAGTTTTCAGCCTCTTGCTCAATGCTGCGGCCGCTGGCCAGCTCGTAGATTTTCCAGGCGTTGGTCGAGCGGTGCGTGCCGGCAAACGGCGTGCCCAGCGTGATCACGCCGCGCACCCTATGCGGCAGCTCTTTGGCCAGCTCGCGCGCGTACACGCCGCCCAGGCTCCAGCCAATCAGGCTGACCTTGCGCCCGGTGGCCTCGAAGGCGTGCGTGACATGCGCGCGGGCCGCTTCCAGCACGCCGGCGCGCGGGCCAAAGTTAAAGCCCTGCTCCCAGCCGCTGGTCTGGTAGCCCAGCCAATCGAGGTAGCGCCGCAGCGGCATGGTCGAGCCGTCGCTGGCCGACAAACCGGGGAACACCACCACCGCATGGCCATCGCCACGGGGCGCCCGCGCCAGCAGGGGCCACGCGGGCAGCACCGCCCCAAATTCCCAGAGTGCGCGGAACTCCAGCGCCAGCAGCAAGGCGCTAGGCGGCGGTACGTCGTGCAGGGCTTCGGGCCGCCTTGGTGGCGGGCTGGGCTTTGCGGACTTGCCTGACTTCTGGTTTCGCGCGGGTCGTGCCATGGTTGGAAGCATTGTTTCTTGTGCTGTTGCTATTGCTAGTGCTGCTGGTGCTGACAGAAGCAGTATCGGGGCGCTTCGCGGCTTTACCAGTGAGAGGCTTCTCTAATTTCGTTGTTTGGGCGGCACGGGGCTTGCGGGGTTTTACCGGCGCGGTTGGTTCAGCAGCGGGCGGTGCCGGCGCCAGCAGGCTCAGTGCCTCCCTGAAAGCCGCTTCCACCGCCCTGGCCAGGTCCTGCGCGTGCGGCAGCGCCTGTTTGCCGGCAATGATGCCGAAGTCCACATGCCCCGCGTAAGTCTGGATGGTGATGTTGAGCGCCAGCCCGTGCAGCACGATGGACAGCGGATGAAAGCTCAAGAAGCGCGCGCCCGCCAGGTACAAGGGCACTTGCGGCCCGGGCACGTTGGAGATGGCCAGGTTGGCCACCGCAGGCAGCCGCGCCGCCATGCCGGTTTTGCCATAGGCGTTCAGCGCCGCCCTGGCCGCGCCGCCCACCAGCCAGGGCGCCAGCAGCGAAGGGTAGTCGGTGGGCAGCAGGCTCTTGAGGCTTTGCATCGAGGTCTTGACCTTGGCCGTCGACGCCATGATGGCGTTCATGCGCTTGAGCGGGTGGGCCAGGTGCGTGCCCAGCTCCACCAGGCTGATGCTGACCTGGTTGCCCAGATCGGCCGCATCGTTGTGGCCCGCCTCGCGCAGCGACACCGGCATGGCCGCCACCATGGACTTTTTGGGCACGCTTGCGTGCTGCGCCAGGTAGTTGCGCAGCGCCGTCGAGCAGATCCACAGCACCACATCGTTAAAGGTGCCGCCCACCGCCTCACCCATGGCGCGGCATTCGGCCAGCGGCACGGTGGCCGTCACAAACACCCGGTCCGCGCCAATCGCCACGTTGAACGGGGTCTTGGGCGCCAGGCGCATCGGCAGCTTGGGGCGCAGACCCGTGCCGGAGCCCTTGAGCGCCTGCCTGGCCAGCGTGCCGCCCAGGGTGCTGGCCGCCGAGGGCAGGGTCTTGGCCAGCTTGACCACCTGCGCCAAGGAGTTGGAAAACACCGAGCCAATCATCTTGCCCACCTTCAGGTCGGCCTGCAGCTTGCGCTGGTGCGCCGGGTCCGGCGGCGGCACCTCGCGTGGCGTGGGCCCCAGGTCCAGCAGCGCATTGGCCAGCACCACGCCGCCCTTGCCGTCAAGCGCCGCATGATGGATTTTGGAATAGAAGCCGCCAACGATCTGGCCCGAAGGCAGCTTGATGCGGTCAAAAATATAAAACTCCCACAGCGGGTAGCGGCGGTCAATCAGCTCGCCATGCAGTTTGGCGCACAGCGCGTGTGCCTGCGCCACCGTCATGGGCGGCGCGCCCCTTTTGGCCGGGTCCGCCCGCCGCACATGAAAGTCCACGTCCACGGCTTCAGCCTCCACCCACAGCGGATGGCCCAGGTCAAACGGCATGAAAGCCAGCTTGCGGCTGAACACCGGCGCCAAGTGTATGCGTTTGGCGATGTGCTTCTGGACTTCTTTGTGAAAGCTGCCCTTGAAGCCCACCGGCAGCTCGCAGAGGTTGAGCGAGCCCACATGCATGGGCATTTCGGGGGTTTCGAGGTAGAGGAAAGTCGCGTCCAGGCCGCTGAGGGATTTCATTGTTATGTCTCCGTGGGGAGACCTTAACTCAGGCGGAATGGGGGTGGGATTAGGGTTTGCCGTGATGAGTAGGCATTACTCTGAGGTTCGAGCTTTAGGTCTCCGGTATGTTCAATTCTGAAAACTGGATTGAAACATTCCCAATTTACTGAGGAGCTTCTGTCACTTACTTTCGACGTACATGCCTACGTTACCTTGGCTGTTTTTTTGCGGGCGGCGAGAGCGCGGTTTCGAATTTTTGGTATCTCAATTTTCGGCTCTGGTACGGCGCCAATGGTCGAAAGAGGTGCTCTGCGAATTTCAAAATTAAAAGTATGCACCGATTCTCCAACCGTGACAATGAGCGTTCTTTCGCCAAAAAACGTTACTACACAGGGTTGCATAACCCCCACCATATTGATCGACTGCCCGGTACCTGGCATTGCAAATTCATGCGATTGCATGAATGGCTTGCGTTTTTCATCGGCCTTAATGTCGATCGAAATCGTGGTCGCGTGAGTGAGGTTTGAAAAGTTGAATAAGAATCCCAGAGACTTGATCAGGATGGGCGTTGATTCTGTTGGCTCAGGGATGTTTTCAGGTAAAGGGAGTACAACGACGTTATCGGTGTACAGCCCAATGGCGCTCACCTTGCCATTGAGTTCCTGCCGCAAGTCCTCAGCAATATAAAAGCGAACCTGCGGTTTTGCAGTTGCCACTTTTTTATGAGGCTTAGTGGGCATAGATATGCTCCGGAGTTGTCGGTAGTGTTTCTGCTACTGATGAGCCTATGGCTTCCCAGTACTCTTTCGGCTCGGTTACGCCGGCTCGCGGTTGACTTTGAGTCAGGCGGACCGTAGTCGCGGTTGAATCCAACCGTCTTGAAAATGCGGCGGGGTCGATCTTCGAAACAAGAACCGTCTGCAAGATGCTGGCTCGATGCGTCTCAACACCATGTGCTGTAACGGAGACCGGGCTTGTGGCTGACCCAAGGTATGCCCCCAGCGCTTTGCAAACGACATCATTGAGGCTGGTATTGTCAGCAATGGAACGTCGTGTGGCAGCTCTGTGCAGCTCCGGGCTTACCCGAACGTTGAACTGGCCTCTGCAAGATTTTTGAGGCTCTTTGCCAATTTGTTTGCAGGTTTCGATGTAGTCATCAACGGCTTCTTCAAATTGCTTTTGAAGATCACCAATAGATTTCGATTCGTACGTGACGGCGTCATCAATATACAAAATCTTTCCGCGGCAGACATTGCGCTTCATGTCCAGTTCGGCGCTTCCTTCAAACTCTTTGTATTTAAGAATTTCCACAATATCCTCTAGATAAAACCGTTAGCTTCGAGATGTGTAACAACGTCTGCGATGCACCCTTTGTCTACGTTCGGCGAAGGGTGGGGCTCATGGCAAATAATCAAGGCCTTTGTCGTGGTGTGAACAAATTTGCGCCTAGAACCGCTGTTTTTCAGCATTTCGTACCCCAAATGTTCAAGCACGCCTTTGAGTTCATTCCACTTGATATCGGCAGCTGGTGGTTTGGCGCGTAGCCTAGCCAAAGCCTTTTGGTGTTTAGACATGCGATTTTACGCTTTCTGTGAACGTAATGTAACTGAAAAGCAGTTACATCGTTTCTCTTTTCAGTTGTTTTTCGTTTTTTTATCGGTCAGTCTCTTGCCGTTGTGGGGAGGTTCATATATCCCAGTTGGGAAGCAATCGCGTGTCCAGAGTAAACCTCGGCCACCGATTTAAACCGCAGGCTTTGTAGCATAAATTGCGGCACAAACTCGTTAGCCACCAAAGGAGCATTTCTCATGCCTGTCGAACTCTGGTTTGCCTTTGTTGCCGCGTCCGCGGTCCTGCTCATCATTCCTGGCCCGACCATTCTTACGGTCATCAGCTACTCCATGGCGCATGGCCGGCGCGCGAATGTTCCGCTCGTCGCTGCCGTGGCGCTGGGTGATTCAACCGCCTTGGTCGTGTCGCTGCTCGGTCTGGGTGCGCTGCTGGCCACCTCGGCCTTCTGGTTCACCGTGGTCAAGTGGGCGGGTGGCCTGTATTTGCTTTACCTCGGCATCAGGCTGCTGCGCGCAGGCATCTCGTCCGCCGAATTGGTCGCGCCGGCCGTCCCCGGCTCCCGCTGGAGGCTTTTCGCCAATACCTATCTGGTCACGGCGCTCAATCCCAAGGGCATCGTGTTCTTCGTGGCGTTTTTGCCGCAGTTCATCAGCCCGAATGCCGGTGTCGCGCAGCAGCTTTGGGTTCTGGCCGTCACGTTCGTGGTCATGGCCACGCTCAATGCCACGCTGTACGCCATATTTGCCGGCTCGGCGCGCAGCTTGCTGGCTTCGCCGCGTGCGCAGCGGCGTTTCAACATCGCGGGCGGCTCGCTGCTCTCGGTTGCAGGCGTGTGGGCCTTGTTGGCCAGGCGTTCTGCATGACGGTGAGGTAATTGCATGGGTCCCGGATCAGAGCCTGCCCCGGACTTGATCCGGGGTCCGGGATGACAAACCTGGGCAACTTCGGTGTCAACGCGGCTTCAGCTGCGAATCACAAACCGCGCATCCCCCATCTCTTTGCCCAGCGGCTTGAACGCGGCCATGATGGCATCGGCTTCGGCCTTCTCCCATAGCGCAATGACTTGCTGCTCGGCCTCGGGCGTTGATTCCGGCGGCTGGTCTTCGTTGAGCGCGCGCACCAGCAAGCAGGTCTGCAGCGCGGGCAGCACGTACTCGGGCCCGCCCAGTGCAAAGTCAAGGGCCATGCGAAAGCGCAGTTCGGCCGCGCTTCGCTGGGCGGTGCTCAGGCCCTGGGCGTCTACCAGTTTGACGGTGTAGGTGCGGGCGGTGGTGGTCATGGGGTGGCTCCTTGCGGCCTGATGAATATTGCAATCCGGGCGTAACCAGGCAGTTTGCTGATTGCCGGCGCGCCGTCCTACAGTGAAATCACCAATGTCTGACAGCCGGCATGCTCGCTAGTCTTTACATTGGCTCATCCACCTCTTCAGACATGGATTGATCATGGCCATACAGAATGCAGACCTCAGCCGCCCCAATGCCAAGCCTGCCAGCCCGGTTGCCAGTGTAGTGCCAGCGTTGCCGGCTTCAGCGGGCAAGCAGCCCGCCACAGCACATCCAGCCAAACCGGCTCATGCCTGGCCTTTTATGGTGCGCTCGGAGGGTGAGGCGAAGGCGGAGTGAATGCTGGTTAATCGGGGGATCAAGGCTTGCCCTCTTGATTTTCTTGTAAGCGAAAACAAGCCTTGACCCTTGCTGTTTGTGCGTAGGCAGCTATTAAAAGTGTAGCGATTATGAGTGCTAGCGCCGCGAAGGGCCGCCCCGAGCAAGCGACGGTCCCCTCGGGGGGCAGCGCATTACACGAAGTGTTCTCGAAGAGCGGCGAAGCCAAAAGCGTGGGGGCAAGCGCCGCGAAGGGCCGCCCCGAGCAAGCGACGGCCCCCTCGGGGGGCAGCGCATTACACGAAGTGAAAAGCGTGGGGGCTACATAGTCAGACGCACCGAATGAAATCATCAGTTCCCTGATGCGCGGCCCGTGCAGTCCGTTGGCTGCTTTGCGGCTGCGAGCTTTTGCTCAAGTTTGGCCAGCACAGTTTCTGCGCTGACGTAGCGGTTTTCTGCTTTGGCTTTTTGAGCAGAACGCAGGCCGCCTGCCGGTTGTTTGACAGGGATCAATACTTTGCCGCCAGATTGGCGCCTAATGAAATTTCCGTTGGCGCCCCATTTGCTGATGCAGCAGTGGCGTCGTTCGGAGCGGCAGGCCTGACCTTGGTTTGGGCGCAAAGGATCCATGATGAACAAGCTATTGATAGTCACGGCAGCGCTGTTGCTGCCACTGGTTGGGCAGTCGCAAACAGGTGGTTTACCCGGCTTCGAGGTGGGCAAGGCCGCCAGCTTGTCGGGCGTGGAGCGCGTCACCCAGGTTCTGGTTCCTCCGCCTGCGGTGCCCGTTCACTCGCAAGTCAACGCCGGCAAGCCACGCATCGTGCAAGTGCGTCTGGTGATTGAAGAAAAGGAGATCGAGCTTGCGCCCGGTGCCTATGTCTGGGCATTTACCTTCAATGGCAGCGTGCCCGGGCCGCTGATCGTGGCTCACGAGGGTGACTATATCGAGCTGACGCTGGTGAACCCCGAAACCAGCCAACTGCCTCACAACATTGATTTTCATGCGGCCACCGGGGCGATGGGCGGTGGCGCGCTCACCATGGTGGCCCCCGGCCAGGAGGTGGTGTTGCGCTGGAAGGCCACCAAGCCAGGCGTGTTTGTGTACCACTGCGCCCCCGGCGGCGTGATGGTGCCGTGGCATGTGGTGCACGGCATGAACGGCGCCGTGATGATCTTGCCGCGCGATGGCCTCAAGGATGCCAATGGCACGGCCATTCGCTACGACAGGGCTTACTACATCGGCGAGCAGGATTACTACCTGCCCCAGGAGGCAGACGGCAAGTACAAGCGCTACGCCAGTCCCGCTCTTTCGCTCAATGATGACCTGCAAGTCATGCGCGGGCTGATTCCGACGCACGTGGCTTTCGGTGGCAAGGTCGGTGCGCTCACGGGCAACAACGCGATGAAAGCCAGCGTGGGCGAGACCGTGTTGTTTATCCACTCGCAGGCCAACCGGCCGTCCTACCCCCATCTGATCGGGGGCCATGCCGACTATTTGTGGGAGCGCGGCAAATTCAATGACCCGCCCTTGCGCGGGCAGGAGAGCTGGAGCATTGCGGCGGGCTCAGCCGGGGCTTTCGTGTACACCTTCAAGCAGCCAGGCATGTATGCCTACCTGTCTCACAATCTGATTGAGGCCACCATGCTGGGTGCGATTTCGCACATCTTGGTCGATGGAAAGTGGGACAACGACTTGATGCAACAGATCAAGCCCGCCACTGCGATCAAGTAGCGCGGTCAGGGCCTAGTACTGCAACCCGAAAATATCGAAACATGAAAGCGCGTCTTCGCACCCATGGCGGCGTTGCAACCCTTGCGAAGGCGCCCAGCCTTTGCTGCGGCTTGGCGCCTTGCCCTGGGCACGAATCCATCACTTTCATTTTGTTTCGCTACTTCCGGGTTGCAGTACTAGCTGAGCCCTTGAACGGGCTGCGCCGTTCCAGATCGTCCATGTAATTCTCAATACCGGCCCCTTCGCGGGCCAAGAAGCGCTCGACTGCGTCGGCAAATGCCGGGTGCGCCAGCCAGTGGGCGCTGGTGGTCTTGACCGGGAGCAGGGCGCGCGCCATTTTGTGCTCGCCTTGGGCGCCGCCTTCAAAGCGCTGGTAGCCGTGTTCCATGCACCACTGCAGCGGCTGGTAGTAGCAGGCTTCAAAGTGCAGGCAGTCCACCCGCTCGATGGCGCCCCAGTAGCGGCCGTAGGCTATCTTTGGCGAATCTCTTAAGCCAAATTGGCCTGTAGCCCCAGCAAAACCTGCGTCAACAGCTATCAAACTTGTAGCAATTTTCCGGCCCCGGCGCTCGGCCACAAACAGCAGCCAGTTCTCGGGCATGGTGCGGGCCATGCGTGCAAAGAAGTCGCGGCTCAGATACGGCGCGTTGCCGTGCTCGTAGTAGGTGCGTTCGTAGCATTGGTAGAAGAAGTCCCAGTCTTCCTGGCTGATGTCCTGGCCCAGCGACCAGCGGAAGGTCACGCCGGCCTCAGCCACCTTGCGGCGCTCCTGGCGGATTTTTTTGCGCTTTTCCTGGCTGAGGGACATCAGGAAGTCGTCGAAGTCGCGGTAGCCGGGCGCGCCATCCGTTCGCCCTGATCTTGCCGAAGGGCTCACCGGGGCAGGGATGGCTTCGACAGGCTCAGCCCGAACGGAGTCGGCTTCAGCGGAGCCTGTTTCATTGCCGGGAGTGTCCTTCGATACCTCAGGACGAACGGAGAGCGGGCCGAGCGTGGGAGTGGAGCATTTTTCCGACGGGCCGCCCCTAGGAAAAATAGCCCCCTCGGGGGGTAGCGCAGTACGCGAAGCGACAAGCGTGGGGGCCACATTCTGCCAGTGAAATTGCACGTTGTGGCGCAGCATCAGCCCGGCTTCTTCGCAGGCGGCCACATCGTCGTCACTGGCAAACAGCAGGTGCAGTGACGAGAGTTTTTCTTCCTCGCACCAGGCCACCAGCGCCTGGACCAGCAGCGTGCGCGCCGCTGCATCGCGCGCCAGCAAGCGCGCGCCGGGCACGGGTGTGAAGGGTGGGGCAATCACGGCTTTGGGGTAATAGTCCAGGCCGTGCTGTTGGTAGGCGTTGGCCCAGGCCCAGTCAAACACGTACTCGCCGTAGGAGTGGGCCTTGAGGTAGAGGGCGCAGGCGCCTGCCAGTGTTTTGCCCTGCCAGAGCGTGACAAAGCGGGGCGTCCAGCCGGTCTCGGGCGTGGCGCTGCCGCTTTGGTGCATGGCGGCCAGGTATTCGTAGCGCATGAAGGGGCTCAGGCTGCCGGCCGGGTCTTGCGCGGCCAGCAGGGCGTTCCAGTCGTCTGCGTTCACGTCCAGCGGCGAATCCAGCACGCGGATGACATAATCGTTTTCAGGCACGCAATCCTCCGTTCACCCTGAGCTTGTCGAAGGGTTGTGTGTTTTGATTGACCAAGGCTTCGACAAGCTCAGCCCGAACGGAATTTCTCGTTTTCATGACTCTCAAAATCTGCGTTGCCCAATTGAACTTCTGCGTGGGCGACATGCCGGGCAATGCGCAAAAAATCATTGACGCGGCCCGCACGGCCTATGCAGGCGGTGCCCGGCTGCTGCTCACGCCCGAGTTGGCGATCTGCGGCTACGCGGCCGAAGACCTGTTTTTGCGCCCGTCCTTCATCCAAGCCTGTGATGATGCCGTGAATCTGGTGGCCCGTGAGCTTGCCGGGTTAAAAGGCCTGACGGTGGTGGTGGGCACGCCGACCCACGGCAATACCGGGCATGGCGGGGGCCTGCGCACCAAAAGCATGGCGGTGCAGCAGCGCCACAACGCGGCCAAGGTGCTGCGCGAAGGCCGTGTCATGGAAACCTATGCCAAGCGCGAACTGCCCAATTACCAGGTGTTTGACGAGCGCCGTTACTTCACACCCGGGCAGGGCGTGTGCGTGTTTCAGGCCGGGGAGGGCGAAGACGCTATCAGCATCGGCCTGCTGATCTGCGAAGACGCCTGGTTTGAAGAGCCGGCGCGGCTGGCCAAAGCGGCTGGCGCCGAACTGCTGGCCGTCATCAACGCCTCGCCGTTCCACGTCGGCAAGGGCGGCGAGCGCGAGCTGATGATGCGCAGCCGGGTGCAGGCCACCGGCCTGCCGCTGGTCTATGCGCATCTGGTGGGTGGTCAGGACGAGATCGTGTTCGAAGGCCATTCGTTTGCACTGCAAGCCGACGGCGCATTGGCCGGACGGGCTGAAAGTTTCAAGGAAAATTTGTTTGCAGTCCAGGCAGAACGTATACCAGGCACTCTCAAATTAGTAGCTGATATTGAACCGGGGCGCAGCAACGAAGCCGACTTGTGGGACGCCCTCGTGCTCGGCGTGCGCGATTACCTGGGCAAAAATGGCTTTCCAGGTGCGATTCTGGGCCTGTCAGGTGGCATTGACTCAGCGCTGGTGCTGGCCATCGCGGTGGACGCGCTGGGTGCCGACAAGGTGCGCACGGTCATGATGCCGTCCCCGTATACGGCTGACATTTCATGGGTGGATGCGCGTGAGATGGCGCAGCGTCTCAAGGTGCGCTATGACGAGATTTCCATTGTTCCCGAGTTTGAAGCTTTCAAGGGCTCGCTGGCCCATGAGTTCAAGGGCCTGAAGGAAGATACGACCGAAGAAAACATCCAGGCGCGCATTCGCGGGGTGTTTTTGATGGCGCTGAGCAACAAGTTTGGCTCCATCGTGCTCACCACTGGCAACAAGAGCGAGATGGCCACCGGGTATTGCACGCTCTATGGTGACATGGCAGGCGGCTTTGCGGTGATCAAGGATCTTGCCAAGACGACGGTGTTCAAGCTGGCGCGCTGGCGCAACGAAAATGATCCGTATGGGACAGGTGCCAATCCGATTCCCGAGCGTGTCATCACGCGGCCGCCGAGCGCCGAGCTGCGCCCCGACCAGACCGACCAGGACAGCCTGCCGCCCTACGAGGTGCTGGACGCGATCCTGGAGCGCTATATGGAAAACGACCAGAGCGTGGAAGCCATCATTGCCGCCGGCTATGAGCGCGCGGTAGTTGAGCGCGTGGCCAGGCTCATCAAGATCAATGAGTACAAACGCCGCCAGGCCCCGGTGGGCATCCGGGTCACACACCGCAGTTTTGGCAAGGATTGGCGCTATCCTATTACCAGCAAATTTCGCGCCTAGGGTCGGGCTTGGGAGCCGCATTGGCGCTACATTCAAGGCAGTAGCCAATATTCAGAATTCAGAACCAACGGAGATCTTTCAGTGAAACAAATTACCGCGATCCTTAAACCCTTCAAACTGGAAGAAGTCCGGGAGGCTCTTGCTGAATGTGGGGTTACCGGCCTCACCGTGACCGAAGTCAAGGGTTTCGGTCGCCAGAAGGGCCATACCGAGCTCTACCGCGGCGCCGAGTACGTGGTCGACTTCCTGCCCAAGGTCAAGGTGGAAGTGGTCGTGAAAACCGACGACGTCGAACGCTGTGTGGACGCCATCGTGCGCGCGGCACGCACCGGCAAGATCGGTGATGGCAAGATTTTCATCACCGCCGTCGAGCGCACGGTGCGCATCCGTACCGGCGAAGAGGACGAAGCGGCCGTCTAACCGGTCCCCAGGCTCGTCACCTTGTGTGCTTCGCTGCCCCCTCAAGGGGGTAAAACCTGCTCGAGGCGGCACTTCGTTGCTCGCTGCGTTCGGTGACCGCGGCGTTTTGCCCGACAGCTTTAAATCTGGTCTAGTCGTGCGGTGGTGGCCGTCATACCGGCCGCCTGCACCAGCTGCTGCAGCAGCGCCTGCGCGTCGCTGCCGGTACAGATCAGTTCCATCTGCCAGTCGCTCATGAAGCCGCTTTTGACGGCAGAGTCCAGAAACGCCAGCAGGCTGTCGTAATGGCCGGCCATGTTGAGCAGGCCCACGGGTTTGTCGTGGTAGCCGAGCTGGCGCCAGGTCCAGACTTCAAAAAACTCCTCCAGCGTGCCGATGCCCCCCGGCAACGCCAAAAATGCATCGGCATGCTCGGCCATGATGCGCTTGCGCTCGTGCATGGTGTTCACGATGTGCAGCTCGGTGCAGCCGGTGTGGGCCCATTCCTTTTCCACCAGCGCCTTGGGAATCACGCCCAGCACGCGCCCGCCCGCGGCCAGTGCAGCGTCTGCCATGATGCCCATCAGCCCATTGCGGCCGCCACCGTAGACCAGCTGGCCACCGTGCCGGCCTATCCAGCTGCCAACCTCATGCGCCACTGCGGCAAATTCAGGGGTATTTCCGGGCCGGGAGCCGCAGTAGATACAGACGGAAAAAGCGGGTTTCAGGGTGCTGGAATTCATGCTGCAAACCGCTGAAACAGGGCCAGCGCCCAGGTGCCGGCGCAAAGCAGCAGGCTGAGCAGCACGGCGGCGCTGCCCATGTCCTTGGCGCGCTTGGAAAGGTCATGCCACTCGGGACCAATGCGGTCAATCGCGGTTTCAATCCCGGTATTGAGCAACTCGACAATCATGATGAGAATGACCGTGCCGGCCAGTAAAACGGTTTCGACCCAGGTGCGACCCAACCAGAAGGCGGCCGGAACCAGCACGATGGAGGCAATGGCTTCCTGGCGAAAAGCCGTCTCGTGCCAGCCGGCGCGCAAACCGGCGACAGAATAGCCCAAGGCGTGCCAGATGCGGGAGAGGCCCTTGCGGTGTTTTTGAGGGTTGACCCGTTCGTCGGAGGTCACGTTAGGGTTGGCGCTGGTCGCTGCGGAAGCTGAAAACTGGACTTGTTCGGACATGGGGGCATTGTCTCGCAGCTTTGTGGCATGTTGATGTTAGGACGGATCGGGGGCTACCGGGCTGTTCTTTGGCTTGCGCTTGCCTGCGCGCTTTTGTTTTTCGGGCGCCACCCAGGTCACCAGCCTCGTGCCGGCCCAGGCGTCGTGCCAGAATTGTCGCTCCGGATGAAAGCGCGCCAAAATCGCCCAGATGGCAACCCAGCCCAGCGTCAATACGCCCCCTTCCGCACCCGAGAGGCCCAGCAGCCAACTCGCGCCGAGCGGCGGCAGGAACCACAGCCAGCTCAGCAGATAGCGCAGCAGGGCGCGCCGCTGGGTGATGGAAGCGCCGTTCACATCAACCACACGGATATTCCAGGTCTTCATGGCAAGGGTCTGGCCTTTGGCCCAAAACCAGACGAAGTAAATGCCGAAAATGACAAAAACAAAGGCCTGCAAGGCATGGCGATTGTCCAGCGCATTGCGCGTCTGGCTCAGCGTGCCGAACAGATAGCCGGCAATGAAGACCACCCCGAACATCAGCAGGCCTTCATATAGCCAGCAGGCCATGCGCCTGGGAAGTGATGGTATGGGCGTCGGCGGGGTAGCCGGAATGTTGGATACTATCAATTTTATAGCGCCAAGCAGGCGCCCCAAAATGGCTGCGGCACTAATTATTAAATAACCTCGGCCAGTGTGCGCACTGGCGGGTGGTCAGCGCTGGGGTGCGGTACCAAGCCGGCCGCTGCCGGCTTCACCCGGGCGCAGTGCCGAGGGATTGCCAGCCTCCGCCGGTTGTGAAGGCATGATTTTAGGCTCAGGCTTGGTGACCGGCTTGTTGGGATGGGGCGGAACGGCGGCGAGTTTCTGCGGAGCCACCGGCTTGACAGCCGTGGCGGCGCCAGTCGGCTTGGGGCTGGCTTTGGCTGCCAGCTTCTGCTTTTCTTCGGCGCTCAGGGCTTGGTAAGTTTCCCACTTGGCTTTTTTCTCTTCCGGCGTCAATTGCCCGGACAGCTCCTTTGTCTTGCCAAAATTGAGCCGTGCCTGTGCGCGTTGCTGGGGGCTCAGCATGACCCAATCGTTCATGCGGCTGTGCATGGTGGCTTGGCCTTCGGGAGGCAGCGAGGGGTAATTTTTGGAGATTTCCAGCCATTTGCGCTTTTGCCCCTCATTGATGGCGTTCCAGCTTGAAGCCAGCGGTTTGAGCGCTTGTTGCTGCATGGGCGTCAGTTCTGCCCAGGTAGGGCGAGATATGGCTGGCTTGACCGGCGGCGGCGCCAGCGA
>NZ_JAKFDR010000067.1:0-34969 GCF_036676035.1 Polaromonas sp. | reverse complement strand
AGGTGCTGGTCGCATCGCGGCCGCCCTTGGCCAGCACCGGCACGTTTTTGTAGAGCTTGCTCACAAACTCGGCCGCCTGCGCATCGGTGCCGCCCTTCTTGCGCACCGAGCCCCAGGCGCCCAGGTAGGCGTAGCGCCCATTGCCGCCGGTTTTGGGGTTGACCACGATCACTTGAACGCCAGGCTTGATCAGGTCATCCCAGTCCTTGATGCCCTTGGGGTTGCCATTGCGCACCAGGAACAGCATGGTCGACGTGGTGGGTGAGGCATTGCCGGGGAAGCGCTTGGCCCAGTCCTTGGCGACGACGCCTTTTTCAGCCAGAAAGTCGACGTCGGTCGAGGTGTTCATGGTCACCACGTCGGCGTCCAGGCCGTCCGCCACGGAGCGCGCAACGGCGCTGGAGCCGGCGTGCGACTGGTCAATCTTCACGTCCTTGCCGGTGGTTTTTTTGTAATGGGCAACAAAGGCGGCGTTGTAGTCTTTATAAAACTCGCGCGCCACGTCGTAAGAGCCGTTGAGCAGGGTCTGGGCGGAGGCCATGCCGCCGGTGGCCAGTGCGAGGGAAGCCAGCGCGATTTTGATTTTCGATTTCATACGGTTTCCAGGGATCCAAAAGAAGAAGCAGAAGAAGCAGAGGAAGAAAGATGGAGGCTGGAGGCCGTCAGCGGCGCATCACCGGCCAGCGACTGCAGCAGCGCCATGCCCAGTGGCCATTCGCCGTGGCCCGATTCGACGTTGATATGCCCGGCGTCCTGCATGCGCACGAACTCGCTGCCCCAGGCCCGGGCATAGGCGCCGGCCAGGCGCACCGGGCAGAACGGGTCGTTGCTGCTGGCGACCAGCACGCTGCGGTAGGGCAGCTTCTGGTACGGCACGGGCGCGAAGTCGCTCAGAACGGCGCGGCGCTCGGGGTCTGCCGGGGCCACCAGCAAGGCGCCCTGGATGCGCGCCACCGCGTCAGGCGGCAAATGCGTGGTGGCAATGCAGCCCAGGCTGTGGGCCACGATCACCACCGGCTCGTTTTGCAGCACGATGGTGCGGGCAATCGACGCCACCCAGGCCTTGCGGGCCGGGGTGATCCAGTCGTCCTGCTGCACACGCACAGCCCCTTCCAGGCGCTCCGCCCACAGGGTTTGCCAGTGACCGGGGCCGGAATCGCGCCAACCGGGAACGATGATGATGCGCACCTTGCCTGAACCAGTCTGTAGCGATTACTTGTTAGGCTGCGGCGTGATGCGCAGATAAGGACGCACGGCCTTGTAGCCCTTGGGAAAGCGCTGGGCAATCTCGGCCGGGTCCTGCAGGCTGGGGATGATCACCACGTCGTCGCCGTCTTTCCAGTTGACGGGCGTCGCCACCTTGTGGCTGTCGGTCAGCTGCAACGAGTCGATGACGCGCAGGATTTCGTCGAAGTTGCGGCCCGTGCTGGCCGGGTAGGTGAAGGTGGTGCGAATCACCTTTTTCGGATCGATGATGAACACGCTGCGCACAGTGGCGTTGGTCAGCGCGTTGGGGTGAATCATGTCGTAAAGATTAGCGACGGTCTTGTCGGCGTCGGCCAGAATCGGGAAATTGACTATGGTGTTCTGGGTCTCGTTGATGTCGTTGACCCATTTGCCGTGCGACTCGAGCGGGTCCACGCTGATGGCGATCGGCTTGACGCCGCGCTTGGCAAACTCGCCGCTCAGGGCTGCGGTTTTGCCCAGTTCGGTGGTGCACACCGGCGTGAAGTCGGCCGGGTGAGAGAACAGAACCACCCATGAGTTGCCGGCCCATTCGTGAAACGAGATCGGGCCTGCCGTGGAGTCCTGGGTGAAATCGGGGGCGGTATCGCCGAGCCTGAGAGTTGCCATGGTCTGCTCCTTTTCAATTGCTAGAGGAAAAAGCATTGTGGGGAGCAAACGTTAAAACTCAAAAGAATATATAGCTCTTAATTTATCTAATTAATTGAATATGAAAGCAAGCGGCCTCCAAGCACGAGCTCTACTCCACACCTTGCTCAAAACTTGAATGGACATCCCGGCCACCCGCCACTGAACTGGCAGGCAAGGCCAAATCGCTATGTTTTTGATAGCTATGTGTGCCTGTACTTATTGGGCAGAAGCCCGGTTTGGCGTAGAAAAGCGACGCTCAACCGCCAGGCTTGCGCAGCGTTCAGGTCAGGACTTTCCTTTCGCCAGCCGTTCGCCCTGCATATGTTCGCCCATGAAGTCAAGGAAGCTGCGCACCGCCGGCACCTGCCCGCGACGCGAGGGAAACACAGCATGGGCCACGCCCGGCTTGGGCGCCCAACCGGGCAGCACGGGCACCAGCAACTGGGCCTGTTGCTCCGCGGCGCTGAGTGAATCGGGCAAAAAGCTTATGCCCGCACCGGCCAGCACCGCCAGCTTCAGCGTCTGCAAGTCGTCGGCCACGTAGCGCGGCTGGTGCTGCAGCACAAACTCCCGCCCCTCGGGCCCTATGAGAGTCCAGGATGAGCGGCCGTCAACCCACGACATGGCCACGGTGTCCAGCCGCGCCAGGTCTTCAGGCTTTTCGGGCGTGCCTTGACGCGCCAGCAGCGCCGGGCTCGCCAGCAGATGGCCGGCGCTTGAGCCCAGGTTTTTGACGATCAGGCTGCCGCTGTCGTCCAGCGTGGGCCGCACCCGCAGCGCAATGTCTATGCCCTCTTCCACCAGGTCCACCACCCGGTTGGTCACCCGCATGTCGATCTTCACATGCGGGTGGAGCGCCAGGAAACGCGGCACAAGGTAACCCAGCGTGCTTTGCGCCAAGGTCACCGGGCAGGTGATGCGCAGCGTGCCGCGCGGCTCCACCTGCATCTGCGCCACCGCCTCTGCGGCGGCCAGGGCTTCGTCGCGCATGGCGCTGCAGTGGCGCAGATAAATTTCGCCCACTTCCGTCAGCGAGAGTTTGCGCGTGGTGCGCTGCAAAAGGCGCACGCCCAGCCGCGCTTCCAACTCGGCCACCCGGCGCGACAGGCGCGATTTGGGCAGGCCCAGCGAGCGCCCGGCGGCGGCAAAACCGCCCCGCTCCACTACCTCGGCGAAGTACAGCATGTCATTGAGGTCTTGCATTCGGGCGCTCCATTTTCATTAATTGTCCTACAAGTAGAACAATCTATCGCGGTTTTGCCAACTTATCAAGAACTCGATTCATCCACACAATCTATCCCATGGCTGCGATTCATTGTGAACACGGCCAAACCACCTGATTCACCACTTAAGGAATTCATCATGAGCAAGCTTCTTCACATCGACTCCAGCATTCTTGGCGGCAATTCGGTTTCCCGCCAGCTCACGGCGCAGATCGTCGCCTCCTGGCGCGCCAGCCACCCCACCACTGAAGTCAACTACCTCGACCTGGCTGCGGACACCCCCAGCCATTTGTCGGCCGACTCCCTGGGCTTTCGCGCGCCGGCCGGTGCGACCCAGTCGGAGGTGCAACAACGCGAAAACGCCATTTCCGAAGCCCTGGTGTCGCAGTTTCTGGCGGCCGATGTAATCGTGGTCGGCGCCCCGCTCTATAACTTCGCCATTCCCAGCCAGCTCAAGGCCTGGATTGACCGCGTGGCACAGGCCGGCCGCACCTTCAAGTACACCGAAAAAGGCCCCGTGGGCCTGGCCGGCGGCAAGACCGTGATCGTTGCGTCTGCCCGTGGCGGTGTTTATTCCACTAGCGCAGCAGCCAGCGCCATGGAGCACCAGGAAAGCTATCTGCAGACCGTCTTCGGCTTTTTCGGCATCACCGATGTGCGTTTTGTGCGCGCCGAAGGCCTGGGCATGGGTGAAGCTGCCAAAGCTGCAGCCCTGAGCTCGGCAGAGCTTGAAATCACCGCACAAACCCGGACTGCGGCCAACCAGCCACAGGCTGCTGTCGCCGCCTGACATATTCAAGCGCCAACAAAAAAGCCCGCAAATGCGGGCTTTTTCTTTGGCTTGTGTATGGACCGGAGACATGGATGGAGGGAAACGGCAGCCCATGATGCAAAGCGCCATGAAAGCGTGCCCGGCATTGGGTGATTGCTGTCGAATCCATCCGCCAACGAATCACCCGCTCAGAACCCCGCCAGCACCGAACCCTTGAACTCGGTTTGTACAAACCTGCGGATTTCTTCGGAGTGGTAGGCCTTGACCAGCTTGGCCACCCAGGGCTTGGCTTTGTCCTGCTCGCGCACGGCCAGCAGGTTCACATAAGGTGACTTGGCCGACTCCTGTGCAATCGCGTCCTTGGCGGGGTTCAGGCCGGCGGACAAGGCGTAGTTGGTGTTGATGGCCGATGCATCCAGGTCGTCCAGCGAACGCGGCAGTTGCGCGGCGTCCAGCTCCACAAACTTGATCTTCCTGGCGTTCTCGATCACGTCCAGCGGCGTGGCCTTCAAGCCGGCTTCGGGCTTGAGCTTGATCAGGCCCTGGTCCTGCAGCACCAGCAGCACGCGGCCGCCATTGGTCGGGTCATTCGGGATGCCAAAGCGTGCGCCTTCCTTCAGGTCTTTCAGGCTCTTGACTTTTTTGGAGTAAATGCCGATCGGAAAGTTGACGGTATAGCCGACCGGCACGATTTTGTAGCCGCGGTCCTTGACCTGCTGGTCCAGGAAGGGCTTGTGCTGGTAGCTGTTGCCATCCAGGTCGCCGGCGGCCAGCGCGGCATTGGGCTGGATGTAGTCGCTGAATTCGACGATCTGGATTTTCAGGCCGTCTTTTTCGGCGATCTTTTTGACCTGCTCAAAAATCTGCGCGTGCGGGCCGGCCGTGACTCCGATTTTCAGCGGCTTGTCTTGCGCCAGCACGGCACTGGAGAACGACGTGGCCAGCGCGAGTGCAATGGCGAATTGAATGAGGGTGCGTTTTTTCATGGTGTTTCCTTTGGATGATTAAAAATTGTTGTGTCTTGCTCCCTCTCCCCCTGGGAGAGGGTTGGGGTGAGGGCTCGCGGCTTTGGCGCAGTGGCAGCAGATCGACCGCCGCCGGCCCTCACCCCTGCCCTCTCCCAGAGGGAGAGGGAGGAACTTGACCATTCATCAACATCGCCACACAGGGCGTTGATTGAGGCATCGATGAAGGTGCGCACTCATTTGTGGCTCAGCCGCCGCACGGCCCAGTCACCCAGACTTTGCACCGCCTGCACAAACAAAATCAGCACCAGCACCACGGCCAGCATCACTTCCGGCAAGAAGCGCTGGTAACCGTAGCGAATGCCCAGGTCGCCCAGCCCGCCGCCGCCAATGGCGCCGGCCATGGCCGAATAACCGGTCAGGCTGACAAAGGTAATCGTCAGGCCCGCCACGATGCCGGGCAGCGCCTCGGGCAGCAGCACCTTCAGCACAATCTGCCGCGTGGTCGCGCCCATGGCCAGGGCCGCTTCGATCAGGCCGTGGTCGACCTCGCGCAAGGACGTTTCCACCAGCCGCGCGATGAAGGGCGCAGCCGCAATCGTGAGCGGCACCACGGCCGCTGCCGTGCCTATGGACGAACCGGTGAGAAAGCGCGTCAGCGGAATGATGGCCACCAGCAGGATGATGAAGGGCGTGGAACGCACGGCATTGACGATGCCGCCCACCACACGGTTCATGCCGGCGTTTTGCAGCACGCCGCCCTCGTCCGTGAGCCGCAAAAACACGCCCAGCGGAATGCCGATCAGCGCCCCCACCAGGCCCGAAATGCCGACCATCACGATGGTCTCCCACAGCGAGCTGACAAACAGCTCCAGCAGGGCTTGCGAAAAATTACTGAACATGACTGAGCTCCAAAGTTGATGCGCTGTGGACTTGATCGACATGCACCCCGGCGCCGCGCAAATGCGCCACCGCGGCGTTGAGCTGCTCACGCGCCCCGCGCGCAAACACCGCCAACGTGCCAAACGGCTTGCCCTGGATCTCATCGACCTGGCCATGCACAATGGAGAGGTCAATGCCGTACAGGCGAATCACGCTGGAGAGCAAAGGCCGGTCCGACTCGTCACCCGCAAACGCCAGGCGCAGCAACTGACCTTCCTCGGGGTGCTCGGCACTCATCAGCGTGCGAATGCGCGCCAGCACGCTTTCGGGCAGCTCCTGCGGCACGATCTCGGCAATCAGGCTGCGCGTGGTGTCATGTTGGGGCCGGGTGAAGACATCAATCACCGGACCGCTTTCGACAATGCGCCCGGCGTCAATCACCGCCACACGGTCCGCCACCTGCTTGATCACCTGCATCTGGTGCGTGATCAGCACAATCGTCAGCCCAAACTCCTTGTTGATC
Organism: Polaromonas sp.; assembly: GCF_036676035.1. Classification (GTDB taxonomy): domain Bacteria; phylum Pseudomonadota; class Gammaproteobacteria; order Burkholderiales; family Burkholderiaceae_C; genus Polaromonas. The sequence goes on along the minus strand of NZ_JAKFDR010000067.1, from coordinate 28,729 downwards.
TGCTTGAGCAGGCCGAGGATGGAACGCGTGGTTTCAGGGTCCAGCGCCGAGGTGGCTTCGTCAGACAACAGCACCTTGGGCCGGTTCGCCAGCGCCCGCGCAATGCCCACCCGCTGCTTTTGCCCGCCACTGATCTGGGCCGGGTAGCGATCACGCAGCGCCGACAGACCCACCAGGTCCAGCAGCGGCTCCACGCGTGCCTTGATGTCGTGAGGGGAAAGGCCCGCAATCTCCAACGGCAAAGCCACGTTGTCATACACCGTGCGCGATGAGAGCAGGTTGAAATGCTGAAAGATGATGCCGATGTCACGCCGCGCCACCCGCAGCGCATCGCCATCGAGCGACGTCAGCTCACGGCCACCCACCAGCACTTGCCCCGCCGTGGGCCGGTTCAGCAGATTGATGACACGCACCAGCGAGCTTTTGCCCGCACCGCTGCGGCCAATGATGCCGAACACCTCGCCTGGCTGGATATGAAGATCGACGCCCCTCAGCGCCTCGACCGGACCCGTGGGACCCTTGTAAGTTTGAAAAACACGCTTGAGATCGATCATGAAAACCTGTGATGCCCTCTCGTTTCTTGTGGAAACGTGTTTGGCTATTTTTTGAACAGGTAGGGAATTTAAGAGCGTTTAGTCAAAACTCAAAATAATATTAAATAGATTGAATAGACGTTTAAGTAGTTACTCTCGGAGGCGTGTTGCTGCATCAACTGTGATGGGCCCTGATCAGGAGACTGCAGGCGACAAACCCGCAGGCCGGCTTTCTGCAAACTCCGGCAGGTACACCGCCAGTTCGTCGAAGTTGACCACGATCCAGGGGCACACCCAGTGGCGCACCCAGCGAGCCATCGCAATTCTCGGATCGCCCATCCGAAGGCTGCCTGCAAACCGCGCGTTTTTGAATGAGTGCGCCACATACCGCTCCACCAGCGGTGTGGCCTCATCGGCGATCCAGTCCAGAAACACCGGTGGCATCTTGAGGCAACTCGCTTTCACAAGATCGCTCACCAGGTCGTCCAGCGCGGCAATGGCGATGAGGGAGGCTTCTTTGGCGGAAAGGGGGCGAGAGCGAATCATGGTGGCGCGAGGGACGGGTGCAAGAAGATGAGGAGGAACGATCTTGCACGGGCAAAATGACACCTTGATGTCGTTGGCTCGGCAGACGCCTTGTTTGAGGCGCCGTCCTCGACTCTTTCATGGCTGCAAGCCTCGGGCTTAAACTTGCGGGTTCAGGCGGCAATGTATCGCCCTTCACTTTCTTGAGCCCCTGTTCATGCCATCTTCTTCACTGGGCCTATCGCCTACACCCTGGCCCGCAGTTTTGCCCGCCCTTTTGCGCGCCCTTGCCGAAAAAGGCTACGCCGCGCCCACCGCCATTCAAGCGGCAGCCATTCCGGCAATCTTGCAGGGCCACGACGTGGTGGCTTCGGCCCAAACGGGCTCTGGTAAAACAGTCGCGTTCTCGCTGCCCATGCTGCAGCAGCTGGCAGCGGCGCCCGCCACAGCGCCACGGCGCACCCGTGGTTTGATTTTGGTGCCCACGCGCGAACTGGCGGCCCAGGTGGGTGAATCCATCGTCAGCCTGGCCAAATACCTGCCGCATCGGGTGAAGGTGGCGGTGGTGTTTGGCGGTGTGTCCATCAATCCGCAAATGATGAACCTGCGCGGCGGCGCCGACATTGTGGTGGCCACGCCGGGCCGCCTGCTGGACCTGATCGAGCACAACGCGCTGAGTATTGCGGCAGTGAGCACGCTGGTGCTGGACGAAGCAGACCGCCTGCTGGACCTGGGCTTCGGAGATGAACTGGCACGCATCCTGGGGCTGCTGGCGCCGCGGCGGCAAAACCTGTTTTTCTCGGCCACGTTTGCGCCTGTGGTTGAGGCGCTGGCCGAAAGCATGTTGCACAACCCGGCGCGCATTGAAGTGCAGGCGACGCCAGAGACCAAGCCGGGCATCGCGCAGCGCGCCATTGCGGTGGACGCCGGACGGCGAACCCAATTGCTGCGCCATCTGGTGCAAAGCGAGCGCTGGAGCCGCGTGCTGGCATTCGTGGCGACCAAGCACGCCGCCGAAGTCGTGGCCCACAAGCTGCGCAAATGCGGCATCGAGGCGGAGCCCTTTCACGGCGAGCTGAGCCAGGGCAAGCGCAAGCAGGTGTTGCAGGATTTCAAGGCAAGAGCCTTGCAGGTGGTGGTGGCCACCGATGTCGCCGCCCGGGGCATCGACATTGTGCACTTGCCTGTGGTGGTGAACTACGACCTGCCGCGCTCAGCCGTCGACTACACGCACCGCATCGGCCGCACGGGCCGCGCGGGCGAAAGCGGCCTTGCCGTCAGTTTTGTGAGTGCGGGCACCGAGGCGCAGTTCCGCCTCATCGAAAAACGCCAGCACCTGAGCGTGCCGCGCGAACAGATTGCGGGGTTTGAGCCGGTTGAACCCGCGGTGCAAACTGCAACAGGTACCCCTTCATCGAACGGCGGCATCAAAGGCAAACGCCCGAGCAAGAAAGACAAGCTGCGCGAAGCGGTGGCACGCGGGCAATCGCCACAGCAAGAAAAGTAAGCGGCAAAGGTAAGCAGCGAGGTGCCGGGCAAGCAGAGCCGCAGCTATTGGACTTGCGCTTCGCTGCCAGCGTCACGCGGCCCAGCAGTCCGGTGGCCGTGCTTGGTCACGATCTCGACATAAAACTGCTCGCCACCCTCTTTGGCAACCGTGTCGATCAAGCCCATGAGGGTTGCGAAGTGAACCACCGTGGCAGTGGCTTCGCTGCTGCCAAACTTGCAATCAAAGTCCCAATAGTCAACGCCTGCGGGCAAGGCGCGGCTGCGTTCCCGTTTGACGTACCTGCGAATGTCGTGCTTGCTGGCGTCCAGCAAGCGGTCGCGGTTTTTTCCTTCGATATTCAGTTGGTACGTTTTTCTCATGGGTGTCCCTGGCGTGTTGTGTGCGCAAATGCGCGATATCAACCCTTGATGGATGTGATTCGGAAGCGCTCGATTATCAGGCCAAGGCTTGGCTCACCTGTGCCGCATGCCTGGCGTGCACATGCCGCAGTCAGGAAGCCAGGAGCGCCTTGTCAATCGCCTCATGCAGGCGATGCAAGCCGAAGGACACATCCGTGACCGTGCCATTGACATAAAACGCAGGCGTTGCACGCAAGCCCAGGTGCAGCCCGCCGGCCATGTGCTCCTGCACGCGCTGCAGGTAAACATGGTCGTTCATTTCATTCTGATAGCGCGGGATGTCCAGGCCGAGCTTACTGGCATAGCCCACCAGGTGCTTGTCCTCCAGATGCTGCTGGTGATCAAACAGCAGATCGTAAAACGCCCAGAATTTTCCCTGGGCCGCGGCCGCTTCCGAGGCCTCCGCCGCCAACTCGGCGTGGGGGTGCGCATTCTGGGGGAAATGGCGGTACACAAACCGCACTTGCCGGCCAAAATGGGCGTGCATGATCTTCATCGCAGCATGCGCCTGGCCGCAGGAGGCGCATTCAAAGTCGCCGTATTCAATCACGGTCACTCTCGCGGATGCCGGGCCCAGAATATGGTCGGTGGCCTCATCGGGCTTGAAAATCCGGTCAGGTTTCAGGTTGGCTGTCATGGCTTTCCCCTTCGACGGTGGACAGCACAATATGCGTCGCGCTGCACCACCAGCTTGACCAATGATCAATGAGACAGCGCTGGCAGGTAACTGTCAAGTCCCTACCATTACCCTGTTTGCTACCCGGCTTGCTGTCTGATCTTTAGCCCGTGCGAAGACCCGTCAGCCTGACGTTCCACTCAGCGCCTCGTCCAGCGCCTTGCAGGAGGGTGCGCACACGGCCTGGGACTTGCCCAGCACCTTGCGCGTGCCCATCAGTGAACGGGCGCGATGCTTGCCGCACAGAAAGCACGACATGGTGGCCGCCCCAAATGAGGCGGATGCCACAAAGGGCGAACCTGACACTTTGGACTTGTAGCGCAAGCCGTCAGCGAGGACGGTGGTTTTGATCTCAGTTTTGGCCATCGGCGGGGCCTTTCAGCGGGCGGTGCATGGCACGGTCTATGGCTTGTTTGGCTTCACGCTCCGCACTGAGCGAGGCGTCCAGTGACGAGCGGCACAAACCGGCATACTGGTAATTGAGGTTTTCGTACAGCTCTGCGGCGGCTGGGTGGGTATCCAGCAAGGCGCTCAGCGCCGTGCCCGATTCGACGTCACCGAACTCATCGAGCAGGTGCAGCACCACCGACCGGTATTGCTCGGCACCGACTGGCGCAGCACTGTGCTCCAGCCGTTCCAGAAGTTCGGCCAGTACATGGGCGACGGTCAGGTCCGTCTTTGAAGGCAGGGGTTTGGTAGCGTTCATGCCTCGGATTTGGGGGTTTTCTGCCGAAATGCAAGCATGGCAAGCCGCAAAGCGTTCTGAAAGCTATTCTAACCAGTTTTTACAACAAAAACCCTCTCCAGCCCAATATATATGTGCGCAAGCAGCTATATTTTTTATAGCAAATTACCAGGCAGAATCGGGCCGGACGGTGCATTGAATGTCGCCCATCGACCAACTGCACGCCAATCTCCGAGCTGGCGGTGACTTGGCCCTATAGACCTTATAGGCCCGATAACTTGGCCCTATAGCTTGGCGATCGAGACTTCCGTCGACTTGACTAGCGCCACCACATCGCTTCCGACAACCAGTTCGAGCTGGTCGATGGAGCGGGTGGTGATCACGGAAGTCACGATGCCCCAGGGGGTCTCGACATCGACCTCGGAAACCACATCACCACGGATGATTTCCTTGACCTTGCCTTTGAACTGATTGCGAACGTTGATGGCTTGAATGGACATGGTGCTTTTCCTTTTTTTGAAATAAAGCGGGTTAAGAAACGATCAAACGGGAATACTAGGGCCTGTTCACACTAATATTGGAGGAGCGAAGGGGTCCCATCGGGTTGCGACCAAAAAGGCCATGCGCGGCGTTGCAAAGCCTTGTCGGGGGCCTACCCCGACGGCGTTTGCGCCTTGCTCATGGCCTGCTTGATTCGCAACGCATCCTTCAATTGAACAGGCCCTAGATGGCCCAGCCAACTTGGGCAACCGTGCTGAACAGTAAATGGTCGCCGGGCTCGTGCTGTGGCTCTGCCCCCGAGACGCTGAGCACCCGGTTCAGAACCCGGGCCTCCAGCGCCGCAAATTCAGCGCTGCCACGCAGCCGGGGGCGTGGCAGTGTCACGCGCTCATCGAGCGCGATGCGGCCGTCCTCGATCAGGATCACGCGGTCGGCCAGCGCGACGGCTTCCTGCACGTCATGCGTGACCAGCAGGGCCGTGAACCCGTTGCGCTGCCACAGCCCCTCGATGAGCTGGTGCATTTCAATGCGGGTCAGCGCATCCAGCGCGCCCAGGGGTTCATCGAGCAGCAGCAGGCGCGGGTTGTGCACCAGGGCGCGGGCCAGTGACACACGCTGGCGCTGGCCGCCCGAGAGCTTGGCGGGCCAGTCGGGCTGCCGATCCGCCAGGCCGACTTGCGCCAGCACTTCGGCGGCCGCCAAGTACTGCGGTTTCGGCAAACCCAGCGCCACGTTGTCAACTACCCGCCGCCAGGGCAGCAGGCGCGAGTCCTGAAACATGATGCGGGTGTCTTCACGCAAGCCCGCAATGTCCCGGCCATCAATGCGCAGCGTGCCGGTAGTGGCCGATTCGAGCCCGGCAACCAGGCGCAGCAGCGTGCTTTTGCCACAGCCGCTGCGGCCCACGATAGCGACAAACTCTCCGGGTTCAATGGTGATGTTGGTGTTGCTCAGTACTTCGCGCTGGCCGTAGCGTTTGTGGAGATGGCGCACCTCAAGGCGCACGCCGCGGGTTTCAGTTTCAGATAGCTGGTCGGTCATGCGATGCCCTTCATGCTGCAGCATTTTGATAGCCGGGGTGCCAGCGCAGCCAGGTGCGCTCCAGACTGCGCGCCAGCACATCAGCGGCCTTGCCAAGTGCTGCATACAGCAGGATGCCCACCAGCACCACGTCGGTTTGCAAAAATTCCCTGGCGTTCATGGTCATGTAGCCGATGCCGGCCTGCGCCGAGATGGTTTCCGCCACGATGAGAATCACCCACATCAGACCGAGCGAAAAGCGCAGGCCCACCAGAATCGAAGGCAAGGCGCCCGGCAAAATGACTTCGCGGTACAACCGCCAGCGCGACAGGCCATAGGTGCGGGCCATTTCTATCAGGCCCGGATCCACATTGCGAATGCCGTGAAAGGTATTGATGTAAAGCGGAAAGAACACCGACACGGCAATCAGGAACAGTTTGGCCGTTTCGTCAATGCCAAACCACAGGATCACCAGCGGAATCAGGGCCAGGGCCGGAATGTTGCGAACCATCTGGATGGTCGAATCCAGCAGGGTTTCAAACACCCGGACCGAGCCGGTCAGCAAGCCCAGCAACAAGCCCAGCCCGCCCCCGATGGCCAGCCCCGCCAGTGCCCGCCCGGCACTCACCTTCACGTGCGTCCACAACTCTCCGGACGCCCCCAGCCTGGCAGCCGCCTTCACCACCTCCAGCGGAGCCGGCAACACCCGGGTAGACAGCCAGCCAAGAGACGAAAAAATCTGCCACAGCACGATCAGGCCGACCGGCACCAGCCAGGGCAATAGTCGCAGGGCCACCCGTTTTAAAAACGCCTGGATCGAAGCCCAGGGCAAGCCAAAATCGCCTGTCAACGGCAAAAAACCAAACCCGGGCGCATCAATCAGATCGGGCAAAGGGGTGACCTGGATTTCACGGGCGGGACTGCTCATGCGGCACTCCTTGGGCGGGGTCGGGTTGCAAAAACTCCAACTGGTTGCCCACCGGATCCCTGACGTAAAAGCGAAGGTGGCCAGGCAAGGGGCGGGATTCGTCCAGCACGATGTTCTGCGCCAGCAAGCGCTCTCGCAACCGCGGAAGGTCGTGCACTTCAAAGGCCAGGTGCGCCAGCGCTGAACCCTCGGCCCATTGCTCGGTGGGTGCCAGATCAATCCTGTGGCTGCCTGCGACATAGCGCTGTGTGCTGCCCGTGGTATGCGGCAGCTCGGTCAGGCCCAGCAATGACGCATAAAAATACCGGATCGCCGTTTCACGGCCCAATGGAAATGCGAGCTGTACATGGTTGATGGAATGGATGGTCATGCGGCTTCGTCCTTCAGCTTTGCGACACGCGCGGCAGGTAGTCGTTGGCAACGACTTCCCCGAACGGCCCCTGCAGTGCGCTTGCTGACAGCCGGTCACGCAGCTTGCGCGGCAACAACGGAAACACCAGCTCTGCAAAGCGGTAAGCCTCTTCCAGGTGCGGGTAGCCCGACAGCACAAAGGTGTCCAGCCCCAATGCAGCGTATTCCTCGATACGCGCGGCCACGGTTTTCGGATCACCGACCAGGGCTGTGCCCGCGCCACCGCGCACCAGGCCCACGCCGGCCCAGAGGTTGGGGCTGATTTCGAGGTCGGCGCGTGTACGCTTCTTGCCAGCCGCATGCAGCGCGGCCATGCGGCGCTGCCCTTCCGAGTCCATGCGCGAAAACGCTGCTTGGGCTCGGATCACGGTGTCGTCATCAAGTCGGCTGATCAGGTTTTCAGCGGCTTGCCAGGCCTCATCGTCGGTCTCGCGAACAATCACATGCAGGCGGATGCCAAACTTCACGGTGCGGCCCCCGGCGCCGCCGGGCCGCCCCAAGGCGCCGGACGCCCCCTCGGGGGGCAGCGAAGCGTGGGGGTCTACATACTTTGCCGCACGCGCGCGGACATCAGCCACTTTTTTGGCCACTTCGGCCGGTGGTTCGCCCCAGGTCAGGTAGGTATCGACCTGCTCCGCCGCCAGATCGTGAGCCGCTGGCGACGAGCCCCCGAAATAAACCGGTGGATAGGGCTTTTGCACCGGGGGGTACAGCAACTTGGCGCCTTTGACGCTCAAATGCTTGCCTTCGTAGTCAAAGCTTTCACCGTCATGGCTGCGCGCGATGACTTCGCGCCAGATCCGGATGAATTCGGCCGACTGCTCGTAACGCTGCGCGTGGTCCAGGTACACCCCGTCGCCTTCGAGCTCGGTCTGATCGCCGCCGGTGACCAGGTTGATCAGCAGGCGGCCCCCGGAGAGCCGGTCAAACGTGGCGGCCATGCGCGCTGCCAGGCTGGGCTGGTGCAGGCCCGGCCGCACCGCCACCAGAAACTTCAGGTTCCTGGTCACGGGCAACAGGCTGGAGGCAATCACCCACGGGTCTTCACAAGACCGGCCGGTAGGGATCAGCACGCCTTCGTAACCCAGGCTGTCTGCGGCCACCGCGACCTGCTTCAGGTAGTCGTGGCTGAGTTCGCGCGCGCCTTCGGCCGTACCCAGGTAGCGGCTGTCGCCGTGGGTGGGAATAAACCAGAACACTTGCATGCTTATGCCTCCTTATTTACGTTCAAGCTGCGCCAGACGCGTGCCGTCAGGCCGCCAGACAATCTCGGCCACCGTCACGGGCTTGGGAATCAGGCCCAGTTTCAGAAACGCATTGGCAACACGCTGCTGGTCGGCCACCGTGGCGGCGCTCAGCGGGCTCACCGGCGACTTCGGGCGACGCTGGATAAACAGGCTCACGACGCCAGCGTCCAGGCCGCTGAAGTCGGAGATCAGCTTGATGACGTCCTTGCGGTTGCTCTGGACAAAGGCGTCGGCCCGCGTCAGCTCTTCAAACAGCACCGCCAGCACCTGCGGGTGCTGCGTGGCCAACGGGCGTGAGGCCAGGTAAAACGAGTTGTTGCTCGTCAGGTCACGCCCGGTGGCCAGGGCGCGCGGTTTGATGGCCAGCTCAATGGCCGCGTAAAACGGGTCCCAGATGGCCCAGGCATCGACACTCTTGCGCTCGAACGCTGCACGCGCATCGGCTGGCGGCAGGTAGATGGGCTGGATGTCGCTCCATTGCAGCCCGGCTTTTTCCACCGCGCGCACCAGCAGGTAATGGGCGCTCGAGCCTTTTTGCAGCGCAATCTTGCGCCCTTTCAGGTCGGCCAGCGTTTTGAGTGGCGAGTCGTTCAGCACCAGAATCGCCGAGCTGTCCGGCTTGGGTGGCTCCGCGCCGACATAGACGAGGTCTTTGCCGGCAGCCTGGGCAAAGACCGGCGGCGAGTCACCGGTCAAGCCGAATTCCAGGCTGCCCACAGACAGGGCCTCAAGCAGTTGCGGCCCGGCCGGAAATTCAGCCCAGGTGATTTTGGTGTTGGGAAAGCGCTTTTCCAGCACGCCCTGCTGTTTCAGAATCACCAGATTGACCGCCGACTTTTGATAGCCAATGCGCAATTGAGGCAGTTGAGACAGTTGAGGCAAATGCTCGAGCGCTTTTTCGGGCTTGACAGCCGCCGGCTGAGCTTTTGAAGCGCCGCTGCCCAAACCCCACAGCGCGGCCGTGGTGCCTATGACTCTCAGGAAACGGCGGCGCAGGAAAGCCGCGCCCGATAGGTTGAAGTTGCTCATGATGGTTTTTCCTGAAGATTCAAAGCGCGGATTTCCAGGCCGCTTCGCGCACGGCGATGGCTTTGGGAATCAGCTTGAGGTCAAAGAAGGTGTCGGCCAGTTTTTGCTGCTCTGCAATGACGCTGTCGGGCACGGGTTTGACGTTGAACTCATAACGGCGCAGGCTGAGTTCGACCACATCGACGGGCAGGCCTTGCAAGGGAGCAATCAGTTCGGCCGCCTTTTTCAGGTTGGACTTGAGCCAGGCGCCCCGCTCCACTGAATCGTCAAACAGTGCCTGGATCACTTTGGGATTCTTAGCCACGAAGCCGCGCTCGGCAAGGTAGTACTGGTAATTGTTGACCACGCCTTTACCGTCTGCCAGCACGCGGGCGCCGATGGCTTTTTCAGCAGCGGCCGAGAACGGATCCCAGATCACCCAGGCGTCCACATTGCTGCTTTCGAAAGCAGCACGCGCATCGGCCGGCGGCAGGTAGACCGGCTGGATATCGCTGAGCTTGAGGCCATTTTTTTCAAGCAGCTTGACCAGCAGGTAGTGAACGTTGCTGCCTTTGTTCAGCGCGACTTTCTTGCCCCTCAAGTCAGCCACGGACTTGATCACGGAGTCCTTGGGCACCAGAATCGCCTCGGCTTCAGGCGCTGCCGGGTCGTAGCCGATGTAGGCAAACTTCGCACCGGCTGCCTGGGCGAAGACTGGTGGCGCTTCGCCCACATAGCCGACGTCAACCGACCCCAGGTTCAGGCCTTCGAGCAGCTGCGGGCCGGCCGGAAACTCAATCCATTTGACGCTGGCATTGAGCGGTGCCAGCCGCTTTTCAAGCGTACCCTGAGCTTTTTGCAGCACAAACAGGCTGGCCGACTTCTGGTAGCCAATGCGCAGCTCGGCCGCTGGCTTGCTTTGAGCCCGAGCCACGGGCAGCAGCAGGAAACTGGCAATCACAGCCAGCGCAGCGGTCACCAGGAGGGCGATGCCCAATGTGCGCAAAGAGTGCCACCAGCGGCGGGACGGGACAGCGCTTTCAACGCTGTCGGTGGTGATTTGTGTCATGTTCATATCCTTTTCGTTGAGCGCAGGCAAAGCTCTTCCCTGCCGCCTGCACGGGCATTTATTCAAAAATGGGGAATCAAGGAACAGGCCTGCATGAAGGCCTGCGGCGATGCATCAAACGCTACATCGCACCCTGGAAAACGGCACGGGCTCGAACCCGGCCGTGGCTGGCATTCGGAAGCTCTCGGCCAGCAAAGTGAGGACCGCGTCATCAAGCCGGGCGGCAATGTCCGGGCCGACCGTATAACGCTTGTCGGCTGCCTGCGGGACTTGCGCGTCGGTAGCGTACACACCCGGCAAGATCTGGCGAGCCGACAGGGACTGCAGCACCGGCCGCAGCGTGTAATCAAGGGCCAGCATGTGATTGGGGCTGCCGCCGGTGGCCAGCGGCAGCACGGTTTTTTCTTTCAAGGCGGTTTGCGGCAGCAAATCCAGCAGCACTTTGAGCAGGCCGCTGTAAGCCGCCTTGTACACCGGCGTGGCCACCACAATGGCACGGGCCCGCGCCACCTGCGCTATCGCTGCGGCAATGGCCGGATGTCCCCATTCCGCCAGCAGTAGCGCCTGGGCGGGCAGCTCGCGGACGTTCAGGCGGTCAACCACGAAGCCGCTGCGCAGGGCCAGCCGATGGCTGACCGAATCAAGCAGCGCTGCAGAGCGGGACTGCTCTGATGGGCTGCCTGCAATCAGCAACACGGAAGGTTGTAGTGGCATTTTTATGGTTCTCCCTGATTTGCCTTTGACGTTCTTTGACGTTTATCCCTGACGTTTATTTCCTCACGTAAATCTGGTCAAACGATCCGCCATCGGCGAAGTGCGCCTTATCCGCCTTGGCCCAGCCACCAAAGGACTGGTCGATGGTGAACAGGTTCAGCTTGGCGAACTGCTTGGCGTACTTGGCCTTGGCCTTCTCGGAAACCGCCGGGCGGTAGAAATTCTTGCCCGCGATGTCCTGGCCTTCTTCCGAATAGAGGTACTTCAGGTATTCCTCGGCGACGGCACGCGTGCCTTTTTTGTCGACGTTCTTGTCGACGACGGCCACAGCAGGCTCGGCCAGGATGCTGAGCGACGGGGCGATGACATCGAATTTGGTGCCAAATTCCTTTTCCAGCAGGTAGGCTTCGTTCTCCCACGCAATCAGGACATCCCCCTGGGCGCGCTGCGCAAAGGTGATGGTCGATCCGCGTGCGCCGGTATCCAGCACCGGCACATTGCCGTAAAGCTTGGCCACAAAGTCTTTTGCCTTGGCGTCGCCGCCATATTTGCGCTTGGCGAACTCCCAGGCCGCCAAGTAGTTCCAGCGGGCGCCACCCGAGGTCTTGGGGTTGGGCGTGATCACGCTGACGCCCGGCTTGACCAGGTCGTCCCAGTCCTTGATGCCCTTGGGGTTGCCCTGGCGCACCACCAGCACGATGGTCGAGGTATAGGGCGAGGAGTTGTGCGCCAGCTTCTTTTGCCAGTCGGGGGCGAGCCATCCGCCGTTTTTCACCAGCGCGTCGGTGTCTCCCGCCAGGGCCAACGTGGCCACGTCAGCATCCAGGCCATCGATGATGGAGCGCGCCTGCTTGCCGGAGCCGCCATGCGACTGCTTGATGGTCACGTCCTGGCCGGTTTTGGCTTTCCAGTGCCTGGAGAATGCTGCGTTGTACTCCACATACAGCTCGCGGGTGGGGTCATAGGACACATTCAGAAGCGTCACCGCCGGTTGCTGGGCATGGCTGGCCAATACTGACCCTGCCAGCGCTACGGCCAATGCCGCACGGCTTGAAACATTGATAAAGTGACGGCGTGTACTCATGGTTTGCTTTCCGGTCCAAAAATGCATGTCTATGCGGGAAACTGGATTCTGAAAGCAGGCATTGAAAACTGGAACGAATAAGAAATCAGCTTCTTATTCCATAACTATCTTAAAACCACGAAAGAATATTTAAATGGCACGCATGGTCAAATGCATCAAATTGGGCAGAGAGGCTGAGGGCCTTGACTTTCCGCCCTACCCCGGCCCACTGGGCAAGCGCCTCTGGGAAGAAGTCAGCAAGGAAGCCTGGGCCGAGTGGATGAAGCAGCAAACCATGCTGGTCAATGAAAACCGCCTCAACCTGGCCGATGCCCGCGCCCGCCAGTACCTGGCGCGCCAGATGGAAAAGCATTTCTTTGGCGAAGGTGCCGACGTGGCCCAGGGCTACGTCCCCCCCACCAAGCCCTGAACACCCCAAAGACCGCGGATGCCCGAGCGCATTGAGTGGCTGCAAGACGGCACCCCCTACAGCCCGCGCTTTGGTGACCGCTATCGCAGCGAGTTGGGTGGCCTGGACCAGGCCCGCGAAGTGTTCCTCAAAGGCTGCGGCCTGCCTGCAGCCTGGGCCCAGCAGCCGCAGTGGCGCATTCTCGAAACCGGCTTTGGGCTGGGCCTGAACTTTCTGGTGACTTGGGCAGCCTGGAAAGCCGACCCGCAACGCCCGCGCCTGCTGCATTTCGTTTCTACCGAAGCCTTTCCGGCCAGCGCAGCCGATGTGCTGCGCAGCGCCGCCAGCCACCCCGAGCTGCTGCCCTTGGCCGAGCAGCTGCAGGCGCAGCTGTGGGGCTTGCTGCCGGGCTTTCACCGGCTGGTGTTTGAAGGCGGCCAGGTGCTCTTGAGCCTGTGCATTGGCGACGCCAAAGCCATGCTGCGCGAGCAGCAGTTTGAGGCCGATGCGGTCTACCTCGACGGCTTCAGCCCGCAGCGCAACCCGGAACTCTGGGATGTCCAGACCTTCAAGGCCGTGGCACGCTGCTGCCGGCGTGGCACGCGCGTGGCCACCTGGACGGTCGCGCGCAGCGTGCGCGACGCGCTGGCGCAGTGCGGTTTTGTGGTGCAAAAAACGCCCGGCATCCCGCCCAAGCGGGACAATCTGCAGGGCGAGTACAACCCCCGCTGGGAACCCCGGAAAGCGGCTGACACGCCCCTATTTGCCCAGCAGGCCCCAGGCAGCTGCGTGGTCATTGGCGGCGGACTGGCCGGCGCGGCCACCGCCGCCAGCCTGGCACGCCGCGGCTGGCGGGTCGAGGTGCTGGATGCCGCCAGCACACCGGCCAGCGGCGCTTCAGGACTGCCGGCGGGGCTGTTCGCACCGCAGCTGTCACCCGATGACAATGTGCTCTCCCGCCTGTCGCGCAGCGGCGTGCGCGCTACGCTGCCGCAAGCCAGTGCCTTGCTGCGTGAAGGGCTGGACTGGCAGGCTACCGGCGTGCTGGAGCACCGGCTCAATGGCAAGCTGGGGCTGCCCGCCGACTGGCCCGAGGCCGGACGGGACTGGAGCTGCGAAGCCACGCCGGAACAGCGACAGAGTGCAGGTTTTCCCGGCGACTCGGCCGACACCACGCCCGCCTGCTGGCACCGGCGGGCGGGCTGGATCAAGGCTTCCCAGCTGGCTAAGGCCCTGCTGGCGCATCCGGCCATCAGTTGGCGCGCAGGCGTGGATGTAGCGCAAATCCTGCCGCGCCCAAGTGACGCGCAAGAGCAAGGTCCCCGCTGGCAACTGCTGGATGCGACAGGACAAACGCTGGCCCAGGCCGATTTGGTGGTGGTGGCTGCCGCTTACGCCAGCCGTGAGCTGCTGGGTTGCCAATTACCCCTCCAGGCCATTCGCGGGCAAATGTCATGGGGCTGGCGTGAGGCGAATGAAGCCGCCGACGCCCCGGCCTTTCCCGCGCTGCCGGTCAACGGCCATGGCAGCTTCATCCCCCGGCTGCCCATGGACCAGGGCCATGCCTGGCTGGTCGGCGCCACCTTTGAACGCGACAAGGACAAGGCCCAAACCCGCCCCGAAGACCACCTCGCCAATTTCGCCCGCCTGCAAACCCTGCTGCCCGCCACCGCCGCGCACCTGGCCGCGCAATTCAGTGCGGGCAAAGTCAAGGCCTGGGCCGGCGTGCGCTGCGCCTCCCCGGACCGGCTGCCCCTGCTCGGGCCTGTCCCGGGTGCCGCCGCCCCCGGGCTGTGGGTCTGTACGGCCATGGGCTCGCGGGGCCTGACCTTTGCCCTGCTGTGCGCCGAACTACTGGCCGCCCGTTTGCATGGCGAGCCGCTGCCGGTTGAAAAACGCCTGGCCCAGGCGATGGATGTACAGCGCTTCTTTGCTGCCGATACTTGATGATTTTGGCCGGAATCCCTTGCAGAATATCTGCAGGCTGCTATATATTTCGTAGCAAATATTTGAGCCGGCCAGGGTGCAGCGGCTTGGCAAACGATGCTTTGGCGCCGGCAAACCAGGCCCGGATCGCCTGCGCACGCGACAGCGATCGAGCGGTGACAAACACATGCTCAATCACGGGCCGGACGGCCTCGATGTCCTTGAGCAACTGCCAGGGGTCCATGTCGGTCAGGCCCAGATCCACCACAACGAGGCGGTAAGTCCGGCTGTGCAGCAGTTGCAGGGCCTCGGCGCCTGTAGCAGCTTCATCCACCTCGAACAGTTTGGCGCTGGCCAGCTTGGCACGCCAGTACAGTCGGTCATCGCGCCCGGCATCGATCACCAGCACGCGGGCATCGGACGCATCAGGGGGTGCCGGGATTTCAAGCGGCATGGGGTCGGTGGGCGCCAGCGCATCAGAGGCCGGATCGACATCCCTGCCGAGGTCCGCAGGTTCGGAAGGAGGCTCCGAAAGAAGGTCCAGATCAAGGTCAGGCTCCATAGGCGTGGCGAACAATTCGTCCATGGCCTCCACCACGGCCGCCCACTGGATGGGGCGTTGAAAGACACGCCAGGCCGCTGGGGGTGCGGCCTCGCCGACCCAGATCAGCTTGAGTTGGTCGTGGGCCGGATTGGCCAGCTCCAGGGCAGCCTCCCAGCTTTGGCCATCGAGCAGCAGCACTTGCGCTTTTTCAGGCGCTTCGGCCGTCCAGGGGGCGTAAGCAATGCTGCTCGATTCGGAAAGCCGGAACACCGTGTTCAGCGCATGACGTTCAACGTCACTGAACCCGAAGACTTTTACAAAAATCCGCTTGACTGCCCCACCGACCGTATTTTGCATTTGTGCCGATTATGCGGGGATTCAAGCGGATTTCTGAGCGGCCCGGCCTGCAAACTCACTTCATGGCGGCAGCCGGGCGGCGTGCTTTCACGTAGGCATCATTGGGCAGGTAGGCTTTGCCGTCGGCATAACGCCACTGCGTCATGGTGCCCTTGTGGCCGCGCAGGTCCAGCTTGCCGACATAGGCGCCCATGGTGGACTGGTGGTCGATTGCGCGAAACTCCGCCGGGCCGAACGGGGTGGAAAACTTCAGGCCCCGCATGGCGCTGACCAGTTTTCCGTTGTCGGTCGACCTGGCCTTGGTAATGGCCGCAAAAATCGCCTGCATGGTGGCATAACCCACCACCGAGCCGACCTTGGGGTATTCATTAAAGCGGCGGTAGTAGTTGGCGGCAAAGCTGGCGTGCTCGCGCGAGTCGATCTGGTCCCAGGGGTAGCCCGTGACGATCCAGCCTTTGGGCGTTTCGTCCTTGAGCACATCCAGGTACTCCGGCTCGCCGGACAGCAGGGATACCACCGGCGTTTTCGGGAAAATGCCGCGCTGATTGCCTTCACGCACCAGTTTGGCCAGGTCCGCACCGAAGGTCACGTTGAAAATCGCGTCGGGCCGGCTTTGCATGGTCGCTTGCAGGGTGGTGCCGGCTTCGAGCTTGCCCAACGCAGGCCACTGCTCGCCGACAAACTCCACGTCGGGCCGCCTGGCCTTGAGCAGTTCCTTGAAGCTGGCGACGGCGCTCTGGCCGTATTCGTAGTTGGGCGCAATGGTGGCCCAGCGTTTGGCAGGCAGCCTGGCGGCCTCTTCCACCAGCATGGCCGCCTGCATATAGGTGCTGGGGCGCAGGCGGAAGGTGTAGCGGTTGCCCTTGTCCCAGACGATGGCATCGGTCAAGGGCTCGCTGGCAACAAACAGCCGCTTGTTCTTTTGCGCATGGTCGGCCAGCGCCAAACCCACATTGGACAAAAAGCCGCCCGCCAGCACATCGACCTTTTCCTTGGACGTGAGCTCAATCGCATGGCGCAGGGCTTCTTCGGGCTTGCCGGCATCGTCGCGGGCAATCACCTCGACCTTGCGGCCCAGCAAGCCGCCGGTGACGTTGATTTCTTCCACCGCGAGCTGCCAGCCCTGCCGGTAAGGCTGGGTGAACTGCGGCATCGTCGAGTAGCTGTTGATCTCACCAATCCTGATCGGATTTTTTGAGTCAAGGCCCAGAGACCATGCCATGGAGACCGCCGACGCCAGCAGCAGGGCGCCCAAAATGGCGCGTTTTGTTGATTTCACAACTTTTCCAAAAATAAGTCTTTTGACCACACGTGATCAGAACAGGACGACCTTGCAGTCTGAAGCAGAGGCTGAAAAGCAGGCACTGTAACAGCGCCCGGCCCTTTACGCCGCAGGCCATGCTTGCGCAGCGTATCGGCTGAAACCAAGAGGCAAGCAAAACCCTTGCCGGGCCGCATGAATGCTTGCAAATAAGCTTATTCGCATAAGTGAAGAACAAATGTGTAGTTTGTTTTCATAAGGACTGCTTTTACAGTTCCCGGCTTATGCATGACTTTGCGTTCATATTTGCCGGATTTGCCGTGGGCCTGGTCGTCGGCCTGACGGGTGTTGGCGGGGGCTCCTTGATGACGCCCCTGCTGATTTTCATTTTCGGCGTCAAACCGCATCTGGCCATTGGCACCGATCTGCTGTTTGCGGCCTTCACCAAAATGAGCGGCACCGTGCACCTGGCTCGTCAGCGCATGGTGCCCTGGCGGCTGGTGGGAGCCCTGAGCGCCGGCAGCATTCCTGCCGCACTCGCCACCCTGTATGTGCTGCACCTGGTCGGCCCTGCCGACCCGGCGGTCCAGCGTGTCATGACCACCACGCTGGGCGTGGCGCTGCTGCTGACGGCCATCGCCACCCTGTACAAGGCGATTCATGGCAAGCAGATTCCCCGCAGCCTGCCCCATGATCAGCTGGACAAAGCCACCACGCCACGCCACTGGAGCCTGCCCCTGCTCTTCGGCGCGGTGATCGGCACGCTGGTCACGCTGACCTCGGTCGGCGCCGGCGCCATTGGCGTGACCGTGCTGATGCTGCTCTACCCCCTGCTGCCGCTGCCCCGCATCGTGGCCGCCGACATTGCCTACGCCGTGCCCCTGACGCTGGTGGCAGGCCTGGGTCATGCCTCGCTGGGCTCGGTCGACTGGTCACTGCTGGCCAAATTGCTGGCCGGCTCGCTCCCCGGCATCTGGCTGGGCTCGCGGCTGGTGAGCAAAACGCCGGACCGCGTGATCCGCTCCCTGTTGTCCATGCTGCTGGCCTATGCCGGCGCCAAGCTGATAGCCATCTGATTTCATACTGATTTTTGACAGCCATGTACCAATACACCGAATTTGACCGCCAGTTTGTGAAGGCCCGCGCCAACCAGTTCCGGGACCAGCTCACGCGCTGGCAGGCCGGCCAGCTGGCCGAAGACGAGTTTCGTCCGCTGCGCCTGCAAAACGGCTGGTATGTGCAGCGCTATGCGCCCATGCTGCGGGTGGCCGTGCCCTACGGCGAGCTGTCGAGCGCGCAAGTACGGGTGCTGGCAAAAATTGCCCGCGATTACGATCAGCCCAAGGCCGAGCTGTTCCAGTCGGCGCAGGCCACGCAAGACCATCTTGGCCCCGTCGCGCTGAAAAATGGCTCGTCCGTCGGCTCCAAACTGAAGGCCGGCTATGCCCACTTCACCACCCGCCAGAACGTCCAGTACAACTGGATACCGCTCGACAAGTCGGCCGACGTGATGGACCTGCTGGCCAGCGTCAGCATGCACGGCATCCAGACCAGCGGCAACTGCATCCGCAACATCACCAGCGACGAACTGGCCGGCATTGCGGCCGATGAGATTGCCGACCCGCGCCCGTTTGCCGAAATCATGCGCCAGTGGAGCACGCTGCACCCCGAGTTTGCCTTCCTGCCCCGCAAGTTCAAGGTGGCCGTGACGGGCGCGCTGGAAGACCGCGCCGCCACCGCCTGGCACGACGTCGGCCTGCATTTGCTCAACAACGAGAGCGGCGAACTGGGCTTCAAAGTGCTGGTAGGCGGCGGCATGGGGCGCACCCCGGTCATTGCCACCACCATCCGCGAGTTTTTGCCCTGGAACCAGATCCTCAACTACCTGGAAGCCATCGTCCGCGTCTACAACCGTTTTGGCCGCCGCGACAACATGTACAAGGCCCGCATCAAGATTCTGGTCAAGGCTGAAGGCCAGCGCTTTATCGACGAGGTGGAATCCGAGTACCAGCAGATTCTGGAAGTCGACGGTGCACCGCACACCATCACGCAGGCCGAACTGGACCGCGTGTCGGCCTCCTTTGTGCCGCCCCAGCTGACCTGCAACCGGACCGACGCCGAGGCCAAAATCGCCAATGTGCTGCGCGCCGCGGCTGAAGACGACGTCGAGTTCTCGCGCTGGCTGCAGCAAAACGTGGCCCCGCACAAAAACCCCGATTTGCGCGCCGTCACGCTGTCGCTCAAGCGCCTGGGCTATGCGCCCGGCGATGCCACGGCGGACCACCTGGAAGTGGTGGCCGATCTGGCCGACAAATTCAGCGCCGGCGAGATCCGCGTCACGCATGACCAGAACGTTCTGCTGCCCTGGGTGCGTTGCGACCAGTTGCCTGAGCTGTGGAAAGCCGCCCGCAAGGCGGGCTTTGCCCGACCCAACATCCGCCTGCTGACCGACATGATCGCCTGCCCCGGCGGCGACTTCTGCTCGCTGGCCAATGCGCGTTCCATCCCGATTGCCGAGGCCATCACGCAGCGCTACCAGGACCTGGACGAGCTGCACGACCTGGGCGAGATCGACCTGCACATCAGCGGCTGCATCAACTCCTGCGGCCACCACCACAGCGGCCACATCGGCATCCTGGGCGTCGACAAGGACGGCAAGGAGTGGTACCAGATCACGCTCGGCGGCTCGGACGGCTCGACGCTGTCGGGTGCGCCGATTGCCGGCAAGGTTGTCGGCCCGTCTTTTTCAGCGGCTGAAGTGCCTGAAGTGATTGAAGCCGTGCTCGACACCTACCGCGCTGAGCGACAGACGGTCAACAACCGGCAGGAAACCTTTATCGACACCCTGCGCCGCGTCGGCGCCGAGCCCTTCAAGACCGCCGCCAATGGCGCACGTTTTGCCGCAGCGGCCAGCGCCGGTGCCGGTGCCGCCCAAACCGCCTGAAAGCGAAAATTACTATGAAATTGATAGCAGCTTCCGAACATTTCACGGGCACTACAGGCCAAAATGTCATTGAACTGGCCAATGACGCCGACCCCCGCGAGCTGTCGCTCGAAGGGGTGACGCGGATTGACCTGAATTTTCCCAAGTTCACCGACGGGCGCGCCTTCAGCCAAGCCTTCCTGCTGAGCCGCCGCCTGGGCTTCAAAGGCGAAATCCGGGCCACGGGCGACGTGCTGGTGGACCAGCTCGCGCAGATGGAGCGCAGCGGTTTTTGCAGCGCCGTGCTGCGTGCCGACCAGGACTTGGGCCTGGCCCAGCGCGTCCTTGGCAGCTACCCCGGCTATGGGGTGGGCAAATACCAGGGCGACGCTGTCGACGTGAGCCCGCATTTTGTAGCTACCCACTGATTTACGAGGCCCTACGCATGAGTGCCATTTCCCTCTACGCCAAGCCTTCGGCGAACTTCGCCCAAAAGCTCGAAGCAAGCAAGGCGCTGCTGCGCTCGGCGGCCGCGCAGTACACACCGCTGACGCAAGCCTCCAGCCTGGGCGCTGAAGACATGGTCGTGAGCCACCTGATTGCCGAAACCGGGATCGCCAGCAGCATTTTTGTGCTGGATACCCGCATGCTGCATGCCCAGACCCTGGCCCTGGTGGGCCGGCTGGAAGAGCGCTACGGCCTGCATGTCGACATTTACCAGCCGGACCCGGTGGCCGCTGACAGTTTTGTGGCCGAGTTTGGCAAGGATGCGATGTACCGCAGCCTGGAACTGCGCAAAGGCTGCTGCCACATCCGCAAGATGGAGCCGCTGGAACGCGCCCTGGCCGGCAAAAAAGGCTGGATCACCGGCCTGCGGCGCGAGCAGTCCAGCGCCCGCGCCGAGGTGCATGACGTGGAGCAGCAAGAACTGGTGATCAAGGGCGAAGCCGTTTCACGCGTGAAGATCAACCCACTGGCCGACTGGACCTGGGGCGATGTCTGGCACTTTATTGCGACGAACAATGTGCCCTACAACCCGCTGCACGACGAGTTCTACCCCAGCATTGGCTGCGCGCCCTGCACCCGTGCCGTCACGCTGGGCGAGGATTTTCGCTCCGGCCGCTGGTGGTGGGAGCAGGAAAGCGCCAAGGAATGCGGCCTGCATGTCGCCGCGGATGGTACCCACGAAGCCCAGGAACCCGCTGCTTTTGAGCCCTTGTCCAGCATCATCCCCATCAAACCCATACCCGCATGAACGCCCGAACCGAATCCCAGATGCTTAACCAGCCGACTCATGTGCTAAGCAATGCCCATCTCGACTCCCTCGAGGAAGAGGCCATCTTCATCCTGCGCGAGGTGGCGGCGGCATTCGAACGCCCCACGCTGCTGTTCTCGGGTGGCAAGGATTCGCTGGTGCTGCTCAAGTGCGCTGAAAAAGCCTTTATCGACAAGGAACGCGGCGGCCACATCCCCTACCCGCTGCTGATGATAGACACCGGCCACAACTTCCATGAAGTGACCGATTTTCGCGACTACCGCGCGCAGCAGCTCGGCGCCGACCTGATCGTGCGCAATGTGGAAGACTCCATGAAGCGCGGCACCGTGCGCCTGGCCCACCCGGGCGAGTCGCGCAACGTGCACCAGTCGGTCACGCTGCTCGAAGCGATTGACGAGTTCCGCTTTGATGCGCTGATTGGCGGCGCCCGCCGCGATGAAGAAAAAGCCCGCGCCAAGGAGCGCATTTTTTCGCACCGCGACGCCTTTGGCCAGTGGCAGCCCAAAGCGCAGCGCCCCGAACTGTGGACCCTGTTCAACACCCGCCTGCAGCCCGGCGAGCACTTTCGCGTGTTCCCGATTTCCAACTGGACCGAGCTGGACGTCTGGCAGTACATCGAGCGCGAGCAGATCGAGCTGCCTTCGCTGTACTACGCACACCAGCGCAAGGTGGTCGAGCGCAAGGGCCTGCTGGTGCCGGTGACCGAACTGACACCGGCTCGCGCCGACGAACAGGTGGTTGAAAAAACCGTGCGTTTTCGCACCGTCGGCGACATCACCTGCACCTGCCCGGTGGAAAGCCCGGCCGCGACGGCCGGCGAGATCGTGATCGAGACCCTGGCCGCCGACGTGAGCGAGCGCGGCGCCACCCGCATGGACGACAAAACCTCTGACGCTTCGATGGAAAAGCGCAAGAAAGAAGGGTATTTCTGATGAGCACGCCCACTATTGAAACGCCCAATACCGCGGCCGTTGCCAACGGCCAGGACACGCGCGCCGCGCTGCGTTTTGTCACCTGCGGCAGCGTCGATGACGGCAAAAGCACCTTGATCGGCCGCCTGCTGGTCGATAGCCGCGCCGTGCTGCAGGACCACCTTGCCGGCGTCCAGCGCGGCGGCGAGACCGATCTGGCCCTGCTGACCGACGGCCTGTCGGCCGAGCGCGAGCAAGGCATCACCATCGATGTGGCCTACCGCTACTTCAGCACCGAGATCCGCAAGTTCATCATTGCCGACGCCCCCGGCCACGAGCAGTACACCCGCAACATGGTCACCGCCGCATCGAGCGCCGATGCCGCCGTGGTGCTGGTGGACGCGACCAAGCTGGCCTGGCAGGCACCCTCGCCCGAACTGCTGCCGCAAACCCGCCGCCACTCGCTACTGGTCAACCTGCTGCGGGTGCCCTCCATCGTGTTTGCCGTCAACAAGCTCGATGCGGTGGACAACCCGGCCCTGGCGTTTGCCCATATCAGCGCCGCGCTGACGCAATTTGCCCAGCAGGCCGGCATTCCGGTCAAGGCCATCGTGCCGATCTCCGCCCTGGTTGGCTACAACGTGGTCGATGCCAATGCGGGCTGGTGCGACTACAGCGGCCCCAGCCTGCTGCAGATACTCGAGCATCTTTCAGCGACCCCGGCCGACACCACGCAGCCCTTCGCACTGCCCGTGCAATGGGTCGAAAAGTTCTCATCCAGCGCCGACACCTCCCAGGGGCGCCGCATTTTCTGGGGCCGGATTGCCAGCGGCGCCGTTCAGCCCGGACAGGAAGTCACCGTGCTGCCCAGCGGCCAGACCGCGACCGTCGCCCAGGTGATGAACCATGCGCGCCAACCCAAGGCCGTGCTGGCCGGTCACAGCGTGGGGGTGATTCTGGACCGCGAAGTCGATGTATCCCGCGGCGACTGGCTGCTGTCCAGCAGCGGTTTCGAGCCGCCCCTGGGCACGCGCGAAATCACCGCCACGGTGGACTGGATGGATGACGAGCCGCTGGTGCCGGGCCGCCTGTACTGGGCGTTGCAGGGCCACCGCTGGGTCAAGGCCAAAATCAAGCGCATCGTGAACCAGGTCAACATCACCACCCTGGAAAGCCATGAAGCCACACACCTCGAAGCCAACGCCATCGGCGTCGTCGAACTGGCCCTGCTGGAGCCCATTGCCGCCCGGCCATACAGCCAGTCGCGCGTGCTGGGCTCGCTGGTGCTGGTCGATACCGCTTCCCATAAAACGTCGGGTGCGGCATTGATTCAATAAACAAACCCGTCAAACAAGCGCATCCTCCGCATCACCCTTTCAACCGTAGCAAGCCGAAACACTTTAAAATCGAGGGTTTCCACCGACCTCGACTGAACCACCATGACCCACGTCGTCTCCGAATCCTGTATCAAGTGCAAATACACCGACTGTGTGGACGTGTGCCCTGTGGACTGCTTCCGCGAAGGCCCGAACATGCTGGTGATTGATCCGGACGAGTGCATTGATTGCGCCGTCTGCATCCCGGAATGTCCGGTCAACGCCATTTACGCCGAAGAGGACGTCCCTGCCGACCAGGTCGCTTTCATCAAGCTCAACCTCGAACTGTCCCGCCAGTCCGGCTGGAAAAGCATCACCAAGCGCAAGGAAGCCTTGCCTGAGGCTGAAGAGTGGAAAGACAAAACCGGCAAGCTGGCTGAGCTGATCCGCTAAGCGCACGTCAAGTGCACACAGCCCGCCGTCCAGTCCGCCACCTGCTGCCTGCCTGTCGCCTGTCAAACGCCAAGTCATAAAAATATGGAACCTCAACTCAATCAAGAAGTGATCAACACCGCGGCCGCGCACGATGGCCCCATCGAGACGGATGCCGTCATTGTGGGCGCCGGCCCGGTCGGCCTGTTTCAGGTTTTTGAGCTGGGCCTGCTGGAGATCAAGGCCCATGTGATTGACTCCCTCGCCTATCCTGGCGGCCAGTGCATTGAGTTGTACCCCGACAAGCCCATTTACGACATTCCGGCCGTGCCCGTGTGCACCGGCCAAGAGCTCACCGACTCGCTGCTCAAGCAGATCGAGCCTTTCGGGGCGACCTTTCACTTTGGCCAGGAAGTCAGCATTGTTGAAAAGCAGGAAGACGGCCGCTTTTATGTGGAAACCTCCAAGGGCACCAAGTTCCTGACGAAAACCATCTTCATCGCCGCAGGCGTGGGCGCTTTCCAGCCGCGTCTGCTCAAAGTTGATGGCCTCGATCAGTTCGACAACACCCAGCTGTTCTACCGCGTCAAAAACCCGGCCGATTTTGCCGGCAGGCACCTGGTGATCGTGGGCGGCGGTGACTCTGCCCTCGACTGGGCGCTGAACTTTGTGAACGACGGCCCGAACAAGGCCGAGAGCGTGATCCTGATCCACCGCCGCGACGGCTTCAAGGCTGCCCCTGCGAGCGTGGCCAAGATGCACGAACTCTGCGAAGCCTACGAGATGCAGTTCATCATCGGCCAGGTCACCGGCTATGAGGAAAAAGACGGCAAGCTCACCGGCGCGAAAGTCACGGGTGCCGACGGCGTCACCCGCGTGGTGCCCCTTGATGTGCTCCTGGTGTTTTTTGGCTTGTCACCCAAGCTCGGCCCGATCGCCGAATGGGGCCTGGACATTGAACGCAAGCAGCTCAAGGTCGACACCGAGAAGTTTTCGACCAACGTCCCCGGCATTTTTGCCGTCGGTGACATCAACACCTACCCGGGTAAAAAGAAGCTCATCCTGAGCGGTTTCCATGAATGCGCGCTGGCGGCCTTTGGCGCTGCGCCCTTCATCTTCCCTGAAAAGAAAATTCACCTGCAATACACCACCACCAGCCCGAAACTGCACAAGGTGCTGGGTGTGGAAACACCGGTGTTTGACTGATCGCCCGATCGCCTCAGCCCTGGCATGGCCCGACACCCTGCCATGCGGTCCGCCTCATTCGCAAGCCCACCACCCGGTGGGCTTTTTCTTTGGATTGGGGGCGACGCCTAAGCCCGAGGAATCAGAGTCTACCGAGACAGAAGACGTCTAAGTCGTTGATTCTAAAGTGATGGCCGTGCGACGGTTACCGCACTGGCAGCAAGTGCATGGCCACAGGTGCATGGCCATGGTTCAAGGGACCCTGGCCATGCCCGGTCTGCACCGTGGCCCCGGCTGCAATGGCCGCCAGAATGTAAGCACGCGCCAGTTCAACCGCTTGCGGCAAGCCATGGCCCAGCGCCAGGTAAGAAGCCATCGCCGAAGACAGCGTGCAACCCGTTCCATGCACGTTGCGACTGGCGATACGGCCGGCTTCATAGCGCTGCTCTGCGCCCTCCCGCTGCGTCAAGACATCCACCACCCGCTCACCCGTCAAATGCCCCCCTTTGAGCAACACGGCTTTGGCCCCCAGCGCCAGCAAATCCCGCGCCGCCTGGTCCAGGTCAGCCGCCGTAACAATCGCGCGCCCCAGCAGCAAGGCGGCCTCATCCAGATTGGGCGTGACCACCGCAGCACGAGGAAACAGCTCACGCACCAGCACCTCGGCCGTCTCCTGCGCGATCAGCCGGTCCCCGCTGGTGGCCACCATCACCGGGTCAAGCACCACCCGCTCCAGCTGGTAGTGGTCAATCGCCCAGGCCACCACTTTGACGATCTCGGGAGAGTGAAGCATGCCGATCTTGACGGCGTCCACGCCGATGTCTTCAATCACAGCCTGCAACTGGGCCTTGAGAAACTCAGGCGGCACACCGTGGATGCCCGTGACGCCTAGCGTGTTCTGTGCCGTCAGCGCGCTGATGGCCGTCATGCCATAGCAGCCCAGCGCACTGAAGGTTTTTAGATCAGCCTGAATGCCGGCGCCACCGCCACTGTCGGAGCCAGCAATCGACAGAACCCTGGCGTAGCGGTAAGTCGTGTTTTGGGATATGGCCTGTGTTGTCATGTGAAAATTATCAGGCATCTGGCTTGCTGCGCCATCAGCGCCTTATAGCCATGACGGCAACGCCAATTCCACGTGATGCACCCACGACGATATAGTGAGTGTCAGCACAGAAAAGTTGATGCGTCTCAACTCTGCATCAAGCCAAGCCTTCAAAAAGGCATAAAAGTCAGGCTATAATCTTAGGCTGTATTCCTCAATAGCTCAGTTGGTAGAGCGCCGGACTGTTAATCCGTAGGTCCCTGGTTCGAGCCCAGGTTGAGGAGCCAAGGAAAATGGTGTTTTAGCAACAGTTGGTTGCTGAAGACACCAGAAGAAGCCAAGTTGCAATCATTTGTTGCCACTTGGCTTTTTTGTTTTCGAGTCTTTCCTGCCCCTCTTTCGCAGAGCCTCAGGTAGCTTCAAGGTCAGCACCCCTTCCACCCGATCCGGATTTTTGTAGTGGGAGCGAAAATGTGAGATCTCGCTTTGCAAGGTCGGAGGCACGTCTTCTACTTTGAATGGGGCATCGGGTAAATCTGATGCTGATTTCCTCGGCCGACGATACGACTGCATTTCAAAGACGCGAAGGAGATCATCCAGAGTGATGGTTTTGACATCGAAGACACTGGGGGCTACGCCTTTTTTTGCTGCTGCCATTGGAGCAATGTAATGGTTACTGCGTGCTGCTGAGGCGCGCAATGGCAACCAAACGCATCACCCGAAAATGGGCTTCAGCGGCTGATTTCAATGGCAAAAGTTACCCGAAGCAGTCAGTGACTTTGTTTCTGTTCGAGCTTAATATGCGGGCGGAGGGGTCAAATGACGGGACAAGAATTTTCCAAGGCGGCACTAGATGACTGCCAGCTAACAATACGCGCGCTAGATGTGAAGTGTGGGGCGGTACTTGTTCTGCTACTGGCACCGCTGCCAAGCGTTAGTCGAATATTCAGTGCGATTGAAAAGCTGCCCGCAAGTTGGCCCCTGTTGCTTGGAGTGCTCTTTTTCGCGGCTTGGGCAGCGGCGATGTTGTCCCTAATCCGCGCTCTTGCTCCACTCGATAACCCATCTGTGCATCTGCTGGATAGCAAGTCTTACACCGGGGCGTACTATCGAGGCGGGCTCTACGAATTTGGATTCATTGACGCTCTTTTGAGGCGATCCGTAATCTTCGCCAATAAAAAGGTGGCTGATGCGATGCTGGATATTCCACAAACCGACGTTAGAGTTCAAGAAGAATTGACGTTTGAACACATGAAGCTTTGCTATATACGCGATGTGAAAATTCGCTTGCTGAAATGGGGCATCGGGTTTGCGGAGGCTTGGCTAGTATTTGGGACCGTGATTTATCTGATGGGCCGGTACCTTAACCCTTAAAGGCATGGTGATGTCTCTTCGCCGAGTAGAGCAACTACTTAAAACGCATTTTGACGAGGCTGAGGACGCCTTGGTAGATAAGGCTCCGTCTAGTTTGCGCAGAGGCGAAGGCACAGAGAAAAACTTTTTTATCATGAAGATTGATCTCGTTGGATCAACACAGCTTCTGTGGAGCAAGAGGCAAGCCACTTATCTAAAAATGGCCCATACCTTCTTGTCCACCGTGGATCGCATAACGCAGGACTACGGTGCTGATCCAGAGCAAGTCGAATATGCAGGAGACGGTTTATTTGCTTACTTCCCGGCCATTGAGGGTGCTGGTGAGAAAGTGCTAATTGCTGCCTTTTATGCGAAGGCAGCAGTTGACCGCATGGCAAATCTTGGCGGTGCGGTCGGTGCTTTAAAGCCGAGGTGCCGTATCGTATTGCACTATGCGCCTCTTACAGTTGCGCGAATTGGCCCTCGGGCCGGTTCGATTTTGTCAGCGATTGGAATGCCGATTCATAGGGTTGCAAAACTCGAAAAGGATATTGCCCCTGGCGTAGCTCGTGCCACTATCGAATTTCGGACGCAGCTTGACCGAAAGCTGTGGAAATATTTCGAAACTGTCTATAAAGAGGTGACTGTCGCGATCCCGGTGCCACCGCCACCTCCCCCACCACCACCACTTTCTAATAATTTTGGAAATATGGCGGCGAATACGGGATTGTTAGGCGCACTGCTTCAAGCACAGCAGCCGAAGAGACCATCGCTCAATAGCTTAATGCTCACTGACTATATGGCCCCCTCCATGCCGGCTGCACAAGCGTACAAAACCGAAAAAACTATAGTCGGCTACAACATTTGGTGGTCAAGATTGGCGGACGAACTTCATTAGGCCTAGTTTGCCTGCGCGGCATTCCGCCTTTATTGCCAACTAAGCAGCCACCCTATGCGAGGGTTTCCACCTGTTCAAAACCAGCATTTTGGTTCGTAGTGTGCCCCAGACGGGGAGCCAAATAAAACAAGGGCTTGCACAAAAGTGCAGGCCCTTTGTCTTTCTAGGCGTGATGAAACATGACAACTTCACCACGTTCCGGCCACCTCCCCCATTGCGTTCAATTCGAGACGCTGCGGACAACAGGTTTTCCGTCGAAAACTTGGCATACCGATCCACCATGATCCGTGACTTCCAGACTGCGTTCCTTGAGGTAATCCCGCTTCAACTCGAATTCGAGCCGCCAGACCTCTTGACCAGGCTCCCAGCCAGCAGGGCGCCATAACTCCGTGGCCCAGCCTTTCCCGCTATGGGCTAACTCTCGGGTTTTGTCATAGAGGCGAGCCGCAATCACTCCGCCCATGCCGATGGTCCAGCCGGTGAAGTGAATCGCCCCGGGTGTTGAGGAGGCTCCAACTTTTAAGAGAATGGAGCCATGAGAAAGTCAACCAAGTTTTCCCCCGAGGTGCGTGAGCGCGCTGTGCGCATGGTGCAAGAACACCGTGGGG
>NZ_JAKFDR010000066.1:0-3451 GCF_036676035.1 Polaromonas sp. | reverse complement strand
TTGCGTCCGCGCTCGGTCACCGGGGCCGGCGATACCAGCATCTTCCCGCGGCTGATCAACATGCAGCGCAAGGGCCGCCTGGCGATCATCGGCAACGGCCTGAACAGGGTCGACTTCACCAGCGTGCAGAATCTCAACGATGCCCTGTTCAGCGCCTTGCTGGCGGCCGGACCGGCACTGGGCAAGGCCTACAACATCAGCAACGGCGCGCCGGTGCCGCTCTGGGATGCGGTCAACTATGTGCTGCGCCAGCTGGACTTGCCGCCGGTGACCCGCCATCTGCCCTATGCCCTGGCCTATGGTGCGGCGGCGCTCAACGAAGGCCTGTGCAAGCTGTTGCCCGGGCGTCCCGAGCCGACCCTGTTGCGCCTGGGCGTGGCGATGATGGCCAAGGACTTCTCGCTGGATATCGGCCGTGCCCGGCAGTACCTGGACTATCAGCCGCAGGTCAGCCTGTGGACGGCGCTGGACGAGTTCTGCCTGTGGTGGAAGGCCCACCATCCAGGTTGAGCGCTGGCGCTCAGACGTAGACCCGCTGGCCGCGATAGATCCGTACCGAGCCGCTGGGGCGCGTGCTGCCCGGCGCTTCCACCGGCAATGGCTGGCCCGCCTGCTTGCCGGGTGCCGCGCTATCGGCGGCGAGGTTGAAGGGCCGCTCGCTGAACTGCGCCAGGCACTGGCCGAGCCGACGGGTTTCTTCGTCGCCCGAGGCGAGGCAGGCGCTGAGCATCGCACTGATCGCGTCCGGCTGGCTCAGACGAATGTCCAGCGCCAGCTCCTCGCGGATCCGGCGGCGCAAGGTCTTCATGCAATCCAACACTGCTCTGTTCAGTTCCATAGGCCTTCCCCCTGTGATTCGACGTGGGCGGATCTGCAATGACCCGGCGTTCAGCGCATGGCGCGAGGCCGGGCGAGCCGCCGCTTGCCGCGCCCGAGGCGCGGTGAAAATGTCGCAGACAGACAAGTGCAAAGCGCATACCAGTTCACGGAATGCGCAACTGTGTGGCTCCTGGCCGGTCCAACGTTCACTGCCATGCTCTTGGTCGGTGCGTCCTGCACCGCTTTCGCCCGACACTGAAGCGCTGCACGCGAACCGGTATACTGCGCGGCATCCTGCCCTCACTGCGTTTTCCTGAAGGTCTACCCATGCGTAACGATGCCTACGACGAACTCGATCATGTGCCGAGCCTGACCCCGGACCGGCGTGATCGCGATGATTTCGATGAGGAGCCGGCGCGCACTCCGGCTTACGGCCGTGCCGCCCCGGCGGCATCCGGCAAAGCCGCCAGCAGCGGGCCGTTGTGGGCCTTGGTCGGGGCGTTGACCATCGCCCTCGGCGGTCTGGGCTGGTGGAGCTTCCAGCAGATCAGCCTGATGGAGCAGCAACTGGTCGCCACCCAGGAGAGCTTCGCGCGCATCAGCGAGGAGGCCGCCGGGCGTATCCAGGATATTTCCGGCAAGGTGGTCGCCACCGAGTCGACGGTCACCAGCGGCAGCGAGGCGCTCAAGCTGCAGGTCAAGCAGCTGGAAAGCAAAGTGGCCGAGCTGGGCAAGCAGCAGCAGAGCATCGCCGGCCAGCAGGCTGGCCAGGGCAAGCAGCTCGAGCAACTGGCGGCCGGGCTGAAGACCCAGCAAGGTGCGACCAGCCAGTTCGACGGCCGGCTGAAGAGCCTGGGCGATGAGCAGGCCAGCTTGAAAACCGCGCAGGCGGCGTTGAAAGCCGAGCAGGCCGCGCTGAAAGGCGCCCAGGCGGGCCTGGGCCAGTTCGACAGCCAGCTCAGGAGCCTGAGTGACGAGGTGGCGGCGCTGAAGAAGGTCGGCGACCCGAGCCAGGCCATCGGCCGCCTGGAGCAGGACTTGCTGGTGCTCAAGAGCGACCTGGAAACCCGTCCGGCGCCGAGCGGCAACACCGCCGAGTTCGACGCTTTCCGCGCGCAGACCAGCCGCAATATCAGCGCCCTGCAGGCGCAGATCCAGAACCTGCAGGCGCAGCTCGACGCGCGCTGATTCAACCGCAGAAAAAAAGGTTCATCGCGCTTTCCCGGGGAAGGCAGCCTTGATTTTCAGGAAGAAGTAGTCCGAGTCCCTGAAGCCATAGGCCATGCGCTTGATCACCTTGATGCGGTTGTTCACCCCTTCCAGCAGGCTGGTATGCATGTGGAAGCGGGCGCTGGCGAGGATGCCTCGGGCGTAGCGCCTGAGGTTTCGGGCAAAGCGCTGTAGCGGTGCCAGATCACTGTCCCGCGCATGGCGTAACCAGGCCCTCCAGCGTTGCCAGCCTTCACGCACGCTGGGGGCATACCAGATCTCTTTCAGGGCGTCCTTGAGCACGTAAACAGTGGCCAGCGGCTGATTGGCGGCCAGTAGCTCCTGCAACTGCACCGCATGCTCATCTTTGAGATTGTCCCGGTTACGCAGGAGCAGCCAACGACTCTGCTTGACCACTTTGCGGGCGGGCTTGTCATGGCTCAGCACGTTGGCCTGGTCGACCCGGATGCGGTCAATCACGTCGCGACCATAACGAGCCACAACATGGAACAGGTCGTACACCACTTCGGCCTGAGGGCAGTGCTGTTTCACTTCCAGATCGAAGGCGGTGTTCATGTCCATCGCCACCGCTTCGATTTGCCGGCAACGCTCGCCCAGCAACTCGAAGAAAGGGCGTATGGCCTCACGGCTGTTGCCCTTGCCCACCCACAGTACGCGCGTGCGCTCGGCATCCATGATGACCGTGGCGTAGCGGTGGCCCTTGTGCAAAGCAAACTCATCCATCACCAAACGCCGGACATTGCCTGGATCGAAGTCGCCCACGCTGGCTTGCAGACGGCGCTTGTCGATGGCCTTGATCGTATGCCAGTGCAGCCCGGTGAGTCGGCTGATATGGCTGATTGGCAGCATCTGCAGCAGCATTTCGACCCATGCGCGCAGCCTCTGCGTCAGGCGTGATGCGGGCTCCAACCAGTCGATCCGCTCGGGAACGCGACCACAGCTCAGGCAGTCCACGCGGCGGACAGGAACCTGCAGTTGGACACGCTGATCGAACAGATCGCGATCACGCACATGACGGATACGCCGATCATGGATCAGGGGGCTTGGTTCAAGACAGCGCCCACAGCGCGGCAGTCCAGAGGCGAGTGGCTCCAGAGTGAGCGTCAGGCTGTTTTCGGCGTGTTGGCGGCTGGCTACGACAGCGTAGCCTGGCCAGAAAGCGGCAAGATCAATAGGATGCATGGTGACAGCAGGGTGCAGGGGTTGGTGTGTTTGGCGACTGCCAATTTACCTGCATCCCTGACTGTCAATCCTCTCTTCCCCGCGACGATGCGAAGAACCATAAAAAAGGCCGCGCTGCTGTGCCGCGCGGCCAAGGAGGGGAAACGGTCGCTCCGATTCAGCCGGTCGAGCCCTGGAGCAAGGCCCGTGCCACCCGCGAGCCGTTCGCCTTGCCGAGCAC
>NZ_JAKFDR010000065.1:0-51524 GCF_036676035.1 Polaromonas sp. | reverse complement strand
CTTCACGCAGGCCACGGCCATGCCCAAGGTCGCCCGCTACATCAGCGAGCAGGCCAAGCTCAAAAGCATTGCCATCATTTACGTGAACAACGACTTCGGCAAGGGCGGCCTGGACATGATCAAAAAGGCGCTGGAGCACTCGCCCACGGCCATTGCCGCCGAAGTCTCCACGGATTCCGGCCAGGTGGATTTTTCCGCCGCCGTCCTGAAAGCCAAGCAGAGCAATGCCGAGGGCGTCTTCGTCTATACCAACGAGGAAGAGTCGGCCCGCGCCCTGCGCGAGTTGCGCAAGCAGGGCTGGAACAAACCCATCATTGGCGAAACCACGCTGACCGGGCAAAAAGTGATTGAACTGGCCGGCGAGGCCGCCAACGGTGCGGTGGCGCACGTGGGCCTGACGGTCGATGCGCCGGTGCCGGCGATCCGGGCTTTCAGCGCCAAGTTCGAGAAAGAGTACAAATATGTGTCCGACCACAACGGCATGAAAGGCTACTCCGGCATCTACATCCTGAAGGCCGCGATTGAAAAGGCCGGCAAGCTCGATCGCAAGGCCGTTGCCGATGCGATGCGTGGGCTCAAGGTCAACAGCGACCGCTACCCCGGCGCGCTGATGTACACCGAATTTGATGGCAAGGGCGATCTGGACCGCCTGAGCTTCATGGTCGCCGTCAAGAATGGCCGGCAGGAAGTCATTGCCTTCGTGCCGCCGCTGGGCCTGGTGAAGACGGCGGCTGTTCCTGCCGCGCCGGCCACGGCTGAAGCCAAAAAAGCCGCCGCGCCGGCAAAACGCACCGAGGCTTCCGCCAAGCCAGCGCAAGCCGCCGCCCGCTAATCGTCAGGCCTGTATCGGCGTCTCAGTCGCGCAGCCGCTCAGCCACAAACTGGCGGAACAAACCCATAGCCGGCGCCTCGGTGCGCCCGGCCAGCGTGACGAACGCAAAGAGCGGGCCGTTGATCAGCTGGGGGTCGGTCGCCAGTTCGACGAGCTGGCCCGCCTCGATGCCGGCGCGTGCGGCTGCCAGGATGCCAAGGTAGACCGCGTCCGAGGCCTTGACCGTCTCGATCAGGCTCGTGATGTCGTCGCAACGCAGGCTCACGGCCTGCTGCGGGTCGGCCCGCGGCCCGAAGCGGTTGACCAGGGCATGCGCCACTTCCGTGCTGAGCGGCGTCGAGGCCAGCGGGTAGCGCAGCATGTCGTCAAAAGACACTGGCCTGCCGACCTGCAGCAAGGGGTGGCCGCGGCGGCAGACAAAGCCGGCCCGCATTTCGGCCAAGCGCTCAATGGTCAGGTCAGGGGCCGGCGCAATGTTGCGCACCTCGACCACCAGTGCATCCAGCGTGCGCTGGCGCAGCTGAACCAGCTGCAGTTCAATGGCGCCGGACATGATGCTGACGCGTACGTCCGGGTGCTGCTGCGCGATGTGTACCAGAAACGGTGTCGTGAGCATCGCGCCCGGCCCCGAGCCCAGCCCGACGCGGATCGCACCGACGCTGCCCTGCTTGAGCAGCTCGGCGCTGCGGCGCAGCTCGGCCGCTTCGAACACCATGCGCCGGGCGCGCACAGCCACAGCCTCGCCCAATGGGGTGAGTTCGTTGCGCTTGCCCGTGCGGTCGATCAGGCGGGCGCCCAACTCGTCTTCCAGCACCTGGATGCTGCGGCTCAGGGCCGACTGCGTCAGGTGCAGTTGCTCGGCGGCGCGGCTGAACGAGCCGGTTTCCGCCACGGCCAGCAGGTGTTCCAGTTGTCTCAGGTTCATTGGCTTTGTCTTGGTAATGAGTTATTTTGCTGACAATCACAAAAATTATGCATTAGACAAATATCCCGGGGGTTTCTAGTATTTGCCTGTATCACCCGTGCAACCCCCATCCACTGTTTGACAGGAGACAACGTGAACGCACCACTCGCATTGACCAAAAAACTCGGCACGCTGCTGGCGGGTCTGCTGCTGGCCGGCGCCGCGACGGCGGCCGACCCCTACCCGTCCAGGCTGCTCACCCTGATGGTGCCCTACCCGGCGGGCGGCCTGTCGGACGCGATTGCGCGCGCCATCAGCGTGCCGCTCGGCAAGGCGCTGGGCCAGCAGGTCATCGTGGACAACCTCGGCGGGGTCAGCGGCGCGCTGGCCGCGCAAAAGGTGCTCAATGCCCCGGCCGACGGCTACATGCTTTTCCTCGGCTCGCCGAATGAGGTGATCCTGTCGCCGCTGGCCAATGCCGCGGTCAAGCTGCGCGCCGAAGACTTCAGGCTGCTGACCCAGCTCACCGTCAACCCGCTGGTGATGTTGGCGCGCAAGGACCTGCCGGCCAACTCGATCGACGAGATCGTGGCACTGGGCAAAAGCGCCGGCAGCAAGGGCCTGACTTACGGCAGCGTGGGCGTGGGCTCGATGTACCACCTGGTGACCGAAAGCATGGCGCAGCAGACCGGCATCCGCGTCACCCATGTGCCGTACAAGGGCGGTGCCCCGCTGCTGCAGGACATGGGCGGCGGCAATGTGGACATTGCCATCCTGCCTTATGCCACCAGCTACCGCGGCCTGGCCGATCAGGGGCGGCTGAAGCTCGTGGGCTGGGTTGGTGACCAGCGCAGCAAGCTCGACAGCACCATCCCCGCCTTTGGCGAAGGCAAGGTGCTGAAAAATTTCAACCAGCAGATCTGGGCCGGCATCATGGTCAAAAAGGGCACGCCGGAGGATGTGGCGGTGCGCCTGCATAAGGCCTTGGCCGAGGTGATGCAGGACGCCGAGGTGCGCAAGGCGCTGGAGGCGACCGGCTCGGAAGTCGCCAAAACCAACAGCCTGGTCGAGGCCAGCAAGCTGCTGGAGGCCGAAACCGCCAAGTTCCGCGCCATGGCCAAAAGCATCAATCTGCAGCCGCAGTAAAGGCCGCCACCATGCATGCTGTACTCGATGCCCTGAACGCGCAGGCCGATGAATTCATTGCGGTGCGGCGCGACATCCACCGCCACCCCGAGCTGGGTTTCCAGGAGCACCGCACCAGCGACCTCGTCGCCGAGCGGCTCGCGCAATGGGGTTATGCGGTGGAACGCGGCCTGGGCGGCACCGGCCTGGTCGGGCAGCTGAGGCGCGGCAGCGGCACCAAACGGCTGGGCTTGCGCGGCGAAATGGACGCGCTGCCGATTGTCGAAGCCACCGGGCTTGCGCACGCGAGCTGCCACGCCGGCGTGATGCACGCCTGCGGCCACGACGGCCACACGGTCATGGTGCTGGCCGCGGCCAAGTACCTGGCCGAGAAAGGCGAGTTCAACGGTACGCTCAACCTGATCTTTCAGCCTGCCGAGGAAGGCTTGGGCGGCGCCAAAAAGATGATGGATGACGGCTTGTTTGCCAAGTACCCGTGCGACGCGGTCTTTGCGATGCACAACATGCCCGGCCAGCCGCAGGGCCGGTTGCTGCTGCGCGATGGCGCGGCCATGGCCTCGTCCGACAATGTGAGCATCACGCTCGAAGGCGCAGGCGGCCACGGTGCGCTGCCGCACCACGCGGTTGACCCCGTGGTGGCGGCGGCCAGCATCGTGATGGCGCTGCAGACCATTGTGTCGCGCAACGTCGACCCACTGCAGACGGCCGTAGTCTCCGTGGGCGCGCTCAACGCCGGCAAGGCCGGCAACGTGATCCCGCAAACCGCGAGCTTGCAGCTCAGCGTGCGCTCGCTCGACCGGGACGTGCGCGAGTTGCTGGAGCAGCGCATCAAGGCGCTGGTCCATGCGCAAGCCGAGAGCTTTGGCGTGCGCGCCAGCATCGACTACCGGCGCGGCTACCCGGTGCTGGTCAATACCCCGGCCGAAACCGAATTTGCCCGCAAGGTGGCGCTGGAACTGGTGGGTGCGGATCGCGTGGAGTTGCATGCCCGCCCGCTCACCGCCAGCGAAGACTTCGCCTTCATGCTCGAGCAGGTGCCCGGCAGCTACCTGCTGATCGGCAATGGCGATGGCGACAGCGTCGGCGCCTGCATGGTGCACAACCCGGGCTATGACTTCAATGACGCCAACCTGCCCCTGGGCGCGGCCTACTGGGCGCTACTGGCACAACGCTTCCTGGTCTGAGGCAGCTCCACAGTGCCATGAAAGAGAACGGCGCCCGAGGGCGCCGTTTTTTTCTCACCGTATTTTCAAGCCAAACCGGCTGTTAGTCCTTGTAAACACTGTGCAAATAGCTATCAAATAGATAGCGTTTATGTGCTGACCCGTTCAAGCCGCCCCGGCCTTGACCTTCAGCCGCCAGGCATGCAACAGCGGCTCGGTGTAGCCGCTGGGCTGCTCCAGGCCCTTGAACACCAGGTCGCAGGCGGCCTTGTAGGCGGCGGACTTGTCGAAGTTGCCGGCCATGGGCTTGTACAGCGGGTCGCCGGCGTTCTGGCCGTCGACCACGGCGGCCATGCGGGCTAAGGTTTTCTGCACCTGGTCCTTCGTCACCACGCCGTGGTGCAGCCAGTTGGCGATGTGCTGGCTGCTGATGCGCAGCGTCGCGCGGTCTTCCATGAGGGCGACGTTGTGGATGTCGGGCACCTTGGAGCAACCGATGCCCTGGTCGATCCAGCGCACCACGTAGCCCAGGATGCCCTGGGCGTTGTTGTCGAGCTCCTGCTGCCTGGCCTCTGCGCTCCAGTCGGGCGTGGCCGTGACGGGGATTTGCAGCAGCCCATTGAGAAGGTTGTTGCGCTCCTTGTTGGCATCGGTCTTCTCCAGCTCCTTCTGCACCTTGCTGACCTTGACCTGGTGGTAGTGCAGCGCATGCAGCGTGGCGCCCGTGGGGCTGGGCACCCAGGCGGTATTGGCGCCGGCCCGGGGATGGGCAATCTTTTGCTCCAGCATGGCCTTCATCAGGTCGGGCATGGCCCACATGCCCTTGCCGATCTGCGCCTTGCCGCGCAGGCCGCAGGCCAGGCCCACGAGCACGTTGTTCTTTTCGTAAGCGTTAATCCAGACGCTGGTTTTCATGTCGCCCTTGCGGATCATCGGGCCGGCCTGCATGGCGGTGTGCATCTCGTCGCCGGTGCGGTCCAGGAAGCCGGTGTTGATGAAGGCCACGCGGCTGGCCGCCGCTGCGATGCAGGCCTGGAGGTTGACGCTGGTGCGGCGCTCTTCGTCCATGATGCCGAGCTTGACGGTGCTGTCGGGCAGGCCGAGCACTTTTTCCACGCGGCTGAACAGCGCGGCCGCGAACGCGACCTCCGCCGGGCCATGCATCTTGGGCTTGACGATGTACACAGAGCCCTTGCGCGAGTTCTTGATGCCGGGCTTGCCCTTGCGTTTGAGGTCGTGCATGGCAATCGTGGTGGTGATCATCGCGTCCAGGATGCCTTCGGGAATTTCACGGGTGCTGCCGTCCGCGGCGGTGTAAAGAATGGCCGGGTTGGTCATCAGATGGCCGACATTGCGCACGAACATCAGCGAGCGGCCGTGCAGCGCCAGCGGTTTGCCCTTGGGCGATGTGTACTCGCGGTCGGGGTTCAGGCCGCGGGTGAAGGTCTTGCCGTCCTTGGTCACACTTTCGGTCAGCGTGCCCTGCAAAATGCCGAGCCAGTTGCTGTAGGCCAGCACCTTGTCGTCGGCGTCCACCACCGCCACCGAATCTTCGAGGTCGAGAATGGTGGACAGCGCCGCTTCGACGACGAGGTCGCAGACGCCAGCCGCATCCAGCTTGCC
The DNA here is from genome assembly GCF_036676035.1 of Polaromonas sp. Taxonomy (GTDB): domain Bacteria; phylum Pseudomonadota; class Gammaproteobacteria; order Burkholderiales; family Burkholderiaceae_C; genus Polaromonas. The sequence goes on along the minus strand of NZ_JAKFDR010000065.1, from coordinate 45,856 downwards.
AATCGGTGTGGCGCGGTCTATCCGGATGTCGATGTGCAGGCCGTTGTGCTGCAGCAGCACGGATGACGGCGCGGATGCCTTGCCCTGGTAGCCGATGAGCTGGCCGGCGTCTTCGAGCGTGGTGGTTTCAAAGCCCTTTTTGCCGCCCTTGAGCGTGACAACCAGTTTGCCGCCCTTGACCGCGTAGCCGGTCGAGTCGATGTGCGAGCCTTTTGTCAAGGGTGCGGTGCGGTCCAGCACGTAGCGCGCGTATTCAATCACTTTGGCGCCGCGCACCGGGTTGTAGCCCTTGCCCTTTTCAGCGCCGTCTGTCTCGGCGATGACGTCGGTGCCATAGAGCGCGTCGTACAGGCTGCCCCAGCGCGCATTGGCGGCGTTGAGCGCGTAGCGCGCGTTCAGGATGGGCACCACCAGTTGCGGGCCGGCCTGCTTGGCCAGTTCGGCGTCCACGTTCGCCGTGGTGATGCTGACCTTTTTGGGCTGGGGCACGAGGTAGCCGATTTTCTCCAGAAAAGCGCGGTAGGCCTTCATGTCGGTGATGGGCCCGGGGTGGGCTTTGTGCCAGGCGTCGAGTTCGGTTTGCAGGCGGTCGCGCTCGGCCAGCAAGGCAATGTTCTGCGGCGCCAGGTCTGCCACGATGGCGTCAAAGCCTTTCCAGAATGCATCGCTGGCCACGCCGGTACCGGGGAGCACCTTGTCTTCAATAAAGCGGTAAAGCCCGGTCGCCACCTGGAGGCGGTGGCTGGCGGTGCGTGCGGTGTCGGTCGTCATGTTGTGGTTCCTTGTGAAAAATGAAATGAGGATGTGAAATCAGGCGCCTCAGGCAGGCATTTTTTGCTGCGGCAGGCCGGGCATGGACAGCACATCGCGCAGGTTGCTGCCGGTGTACACCGGCTGCGTGCCGAGCTCTTCAAACGGCAAGTGATAGCGGTTGACCCACAGCGTCTGGTAGCCGTACCAGGTGGCGGCCAGCGCGTCCCAGCTGTTGCAGCTGACAAAAGCAATCTGCCGTGCCTCAAAGCCGGTGGCCTGCGGGCCCAGCGCGTAGGCGTCGGGATGGGTTTTGTATTTGCGGATGCCATCGACACTGAGCACATGGTCCAGCAGGCCCTCGAGTCCGGCGGATTTGACAGCCACCTCAAGCAGGGCCGGATCACCGTTGGACAAGATGCCGGTGACGATGCCGCGCTCTTTCAGCGCCTGCAGCACCGGCTTGTTTTCAGGAAAGGCCGACAGATGCCGGTACTGGTTCATCAGCTGCTGCTCGCGCTCGGGTGTCAGCGCCAGCTCAAGCTTTTTGCAGGCGTAGCGCAGGCCGGCGCGCGTCAGCTCCCAAAAGGGCTGGTAGTGCGTGCCGTGGTTGCTGGTGGTCACCAGGCGCGTGTATTCAATCTGCTTGTCGCGCCACAGCACGCTCAAAGCCTGGCCGTGGCCGGGAAACAGCTGCTCCGCCAGCAGGCCCACGCTGTACACGTCAAACAGCGTGCCATAGGCGTCAAACAGCACGGCGCGGATGGCGCGCTGCGGACTGGCCGGGTGGACGGGGCGGGATTTTTCCATCCCCTTACTGTATTTGATACTTAAGCAAAGATTAATTAACGAAAATTTGTTTAATCCGTGACTTTTATCGGCGTAATCAAACCTGGCCGCTGAGTTTGCGCGCTGATTCGAGCACTGGTTTGACGTACCGGGCCTTGTAGCGCGAGGCCGGCATGGTCAGCGTGAGGGCGCCCGCCAGCGTGCCGTCGGCCTTGAAGACCGGAGCCGAAATGCCCGCCACCTCGGCCAGCCGGTCACCTACGGCGGCGTAATAACCTTGCTCGCGGATTTTGGCGTACAGCGGCTTGTTTTTGGCGCCGTTTTCGCCCGTGGCCCTGGCCATTTCTGCGTCGAACGCTATCAAAATGCGAGCGCCCGTACCACGGTTGCCGGGCAGCACATCACCGGCCTTGAGGTGGTCGCGAACCGGGTGCGGTGAATCCACCCGGTACAGGCACAGCCGCACCATTCCCGAACCCTGCCCTTGGCGCACATGGTAGGCCGCGCTTTCGCCGGTCGCGGCCACCAGCTCGCGCAGCACCGGCAGCACCAGCCGGTCGAGTGAAAACGAGGCGGCATAAATGGCGTTTAGGCGGGCCACCTCGCTGCCCAGGCCATAGCGCCCATCATCCAGGCGCTGCATCAGCCGGGCATGCTCCAGCGAAGCCAGCAGCCGCAGCACGGTGCTTTTATAGAGCTGCGTGCGGCTGGCCAGCTCGCCCAGGCTCAAAGACGCATCACCCGGGCGAAAAGCCGACAGCAGGGTCAGCGCACGGTCTACCGCTGCGGCGCCGCCGGGGGCGGCGTGGGTGTCGGCGACGGATTCAGTCTGGGCTTTGCGGGGCATGGGAAAACCTTTAGGGGGTGGCTTGACAAGTATGCAGGGGATGCATCATTATTTCATTAGAAAGAATATTGTTCTATCTTACAGAATATCAAAAAACATGCAAGCCAACCCTGAGCCCCATGTGCTGATCAGCGAAGTCGGTCCGCGCGACGGCCTGCAGTCGGTCAAGGCCACCATGCCCACAGCCGACAAGAAGCGCTGGATCACCGCTCTGTATGACGCCGGCCTGCGCGAGATCGAGGCCTGCTCGTTCGTGCCGGCCAAGCTGCTGCCGCAAATGGCCGACGCCGCCGAAGTGGTGAAACACGCGCTGACCCTGCCGGGCCTGACCGTGATGGCCCTGGTGCCCAACCTGCGCGGCGCGCAGGCCGCGCTCGAAGCCGGCGTGCACAAGCTGACGATTCCGGTGTCGGCCAGCGCCGCGCATTCGCTGGCCAATGTGCGCAAGACGCGTGAAGAAATGATCGACGAGGTGCGCCGCATCGCCGCCCTGCGCAAGGAGATCGCGCCCGGCGTGAGGATCGAGGCTGGCATCTCCACGGCCTTTGGCTGCACGCTGCAAGGCGATGTGCCGGAAGATGAGGTGATCCGGCTGGCCACCCAGTGCATTGCCGCCGGGGCCGACGAATCAGGGCTGTCCGACACCACCGGCTACGCCAACCCCGCGCAGGTGCGGCGCCTGTTCAGGCGCTTGCACGCCGAGATCGGCAGCCAGGCCGGCGCGGCGCACATGCACAACACGCGCGGCCTGGGCCTGGCCAACTGCCTGGCGGCCTATGACGAAGGCGTGCGCACGTTTGACGCATCGCTGGGCGGTCTCGGCGGCTGCCCGTATGCGCCGGGCGCTTCCGGCAATGTGGTCACCGAAGACCTGGTGTTCATGTTCGAGGCCATGGGCGTCCGCACGGGCGTGAACCTTGAACAACTGATGGCCGCGCGCGCGCCCCTGCAGGCGGGTTTGCCGGGCGAGCCCCTGTACGGCATGACACCGGAAGCAGGACTGCCCAAGGGCTTTGTACAAGGAACCGTGAATGTCTGAACAAAAACAAGCGCAGAAACAACTACCTTTGGCGGGTATTCGCGTGGTCGAATTCACCCACATGGTGATGGGCCCGACCTGCGGCATGGTGCTGGCCGATCTGGGGGCCGAGGTCATCAAAGTCGAGCCGATCGCGGGCGACAACACCCGCAAGCTGCTCGGCTCGGGCGCGGGCTTTTTCGCGCTGTTCAACCGCAACAAAAAAAGCATTGCGCTCGATCTGCAGACGCCGCAAGGCAAGGAAGCGGCTTTAAGGCTGATCGCCACGGCCGACGTCGTGAGTGAAAACTTCAAGCCCGGCACCATGAAAAAGCTCGGGCTTGATTACGCCAGCCTGTCCAGGCTGAACGAGCGCCTGATTTACGTGAGCCACAAGGGCTTTCTGCCAGGCCCCTACGACCACCGCACCGCGCTCGATGAAGTGGTGCAGATGATGGGCGGCCTGGCCTACATGACGGGCCGCGCGGGCGACCCGCTGCGCGCCGGCACCAGCGTCAACGACATCATGGGCGGCATGTTTGGCGCCATCGGTGTCATGGCTGCGCTGGCCTCGCGTGCGAAGACCGGCAAGGGGCAGGAAGTGCAGGCTGCCCTGTTCGAGAACAATGTGCTCCTCGTGGCCCAGCACATGATGCAGTTCGCCGTGACGGGCCAGGCCGCCGACCCGATGCCCAGCCGCATCTCGGCCTGGGCGGTGTATGACGTGTTCACCGTCAAAGACGGCGAGCAGATTTTTCTGGCGGCGGTCAGCGACACGCAGTGGGCGCTCTTTTGCGACGCGTTCGGCTTTGAAGACCTCAAGGCCGACCCGCGTCTTGCCAGCAACAATGACCGTGTGCGGGCACGCGAATGGATGATGCCCGTGCTGCGTTCGCGCCTGGCGGCGTACAGCGCCGCGAACTTAAGCGCGGTGTTTGAAAAGAATGCCTTGCCGTTCGCCCCCATCACGCGCCCGCAGGACCTGTTTGACGACCCGCACCTCAATGCCACAGGCGGCCTGGCGCCGCTGACCCTGCCCGATGGCCGCGCCACCCGGGTGCCGCTGCTGCCGCTGACGCTGGACGGCGAGCGCCCCGGCGTTCGCCTGAACCCGCCGCGCCTGGGCGAGCACAGCACCGCCTTGCTGCAGGAAGTCGGCTACAGCGCCGCAGAAATCGAATCCCTCAAATCCAGCCAGATCACCCAAGGAGACTGAACGCATGAAGATCACCCCTAGCCGCCGCACACTGATGGCCTGTGCCGTGACGGCGGGCCTTGCCTGCATCGCCGGCCCCGCGCTGGCCCAAGCCCCGTGGCCTAGTAAACCCATCCGCATCATCGTGCCCTTCCCGGCGGGTGGCCCCACCGACATCACGGCGCGCGTGCTGGGGCAAGCCATTGGCGAGTCGCTGAAAACACCGGTGGTTGTTGAAAACAAGGCGGGCGGCCACGGCTTCATTGGCGTGGGCGAGGCCGCCAAAGCCCCCGCCGATGGCTACACCCTGATGATGGCCAGCATAGGCACCATGGCCATCAACCCCAAGCTGCACGAGAAAATTCCCTACGATGCCAACCAGAATTTTGCTCCGGTGTCGCTGGTGGTGACGGTGCCCATCGTCGTGGTCGTCAACCCGCAGGTGCTGCCGGTGGGCACCCTGCCGGAACTCGTCAAACACCTCAAGGCCAACCCCGGAAAGGTCAATTTCGCATCGGCCGGCAACGGCGGCTCATCCCATCTGGTGCCGGAATACTTCAAGCACCGCACGGGCACCTTCATGACCCACATTCCCTACAAAGGCTCCGGCCCGGCGATTGGCGATGTGGTGGCGGGCCAGGTGCAGCTGATGTTTGACACCTTGCTAACCAGCACGCCGTTTGTGAAAAGCGGCAAGCTCAAGATGATAGGCGTGACCACCGCGCAGCGCCTGCCGCAGTACCCGGATGTTCCCACCGTGAGCGAGGCGCTCAACATGAAGGACTTTGAAGCCTCGTCCTGGTATGCGCTGTACGCGCCTGCCGGCACGCCGCCCGACATCGTTAAACGTCTGTCGGCCGAGGTGGACGCCGCACTCAAGCAACCGGCCGTCGCCAAGCGCCTGACCGACCTGGGCGCCGTGCCGGTGGGTGGTTCGCCCGAAAAGCTTGCTGCCTTTCAACGCGTCGAGCAGGAGAAATGGGGCAAGGTGATTCAGGCGGCGAAAGTCAAGCCGGATTGATCCGGCCTGTCCCTGCAGTTTGCTATCAATTAAGTAGCCGTTTGCGCCCTAATTTAAAGGGCTGGAGGCTTGTTCTTACCTCAAGATCAATGGAGTGTGAGGCTGTTTTTCGAATGAGCGAATGCGACCAAAGCCGGTCGATCAATCCTTCCAGCTTGGGTGTCTGCGCTGCAGCGGAAGCGGGCACTCACGTTTGGTTGGAGCAGTGGAGCTATCAGCTAGGAGCAGACATTGTCGATCTGCGTTCACCCATCAGTGGTGCTTGTAGACACCAACAAAGTTTGTCGGTACTGTCTACGACACGGCCTTGTAGCCTTTAAGGTAAATGCGATTTTCAAGAGCGTCGCCAAAGCTACGCATAAGGTTGATTGTCTTGTCTACGAGTTCCACCAAATCTTCAACGCTGACAAATGTGTCCTCACCGTGAGCTATTGCATTACGCCTTTTTAGCAGCATGACGTCGATAAACGTTTGCTCGTCTTGGTAGCTATCTATCGAGAGGCCGCAGATTAAGCAAATATCTGAAAATACGTCGAAACTAAGATTGGAGCGCGTGTTGACGAGGTCGTGATTCACTCTCGAGAACTTAAGATTACTTGCATCGAAAATGTCGTCGATCAACGAGCACAGCTCTGTCACGCTTCCTCTTGATGAAGACAGTGATGAAAGCCGAGGGAGAAAGTAATTGCGCAAAAACTGGCGATTGAGTTCGCCATAGGAGAATTGTCGAAGCGCTATGTGTTCAAGATATTTTCGGGCTGCAAAGCGAACATAGCCTTCCCAGTGGGCATAGCAGATAGTAACTAGCGCTCTGAGAAGAACTTTCTTCTGGATGGTATCTGCACGAGTAATCGCAGACTTCAGGTCGGAAATTTCTCTGATGCGCCATGTACGATCTTCAACAAGCTGATGCGAGAGGTCCGCTTCAGTTCGCGGTTTACTCATGGGCGGAACCAACGTGCACCGAATGGGACAGTACGCTGTATTCGGGTGGTTCCACGCAGTCCCGGCGACGTGAAGCTGTTGGCCTCGGCTTGGTGCCAGAAGTCTTGTAGTCGCTGCCGTACAAAAGCAATGGGATCAGCTTGGGCAAGAATATCGTCAAGGTTCTTTGCCACTCCCACCGCAATTCCTTCCAGGCCAACCAGTCCAACTTTTCCTACGTGCCGATCACCGTCAAATCGCCGAAGTGCATCGCGGCCTCCAGCGGCGTTCAGCAAGTCGAAGGTTTGATTCATCACCTGTATGACTTTAATCGCATCCCCAGATGTGGCAAGCTTGACGATTCCGTCATCGATGAACTCCTCTACGTCTAGTATTCCGTCATAGGGCAGATTCGCGTGAACGAGGAACCTGACGGTCAACTCCATATGGCGCTGTCTCTCAGTCTGCTCCTCCGAAACGTCAATCACAGTGGTGAAGGCTGGACGTTCAGCTGCTGCCTTTATGGCTCGAAAGTAGTCTCCGTTGACCATCAACATAATGCAATTACGAAGCTCCTGGGGATTTGCCTGTGTACCACCCGCGTTGAGTCTCTGAAATAAGTCATATTTCGTTTGATCATCACTGGGCCTCTTGAGAATTTCGACGCCAATTCGTGCCCGTCGAATCGCTAATTGATAACTCTTTTCTAGTGCGACCTGCTCTTCAAGCGAAGCGCTGGTAATTTTGTCTGAGGATTCCCATACTACGTTGTGCAGAGAAGGAAGGTACTTTGTCGCCTCCAGGATCGACGGTGCCTGCTTGCCTCCCTCTGGGTTTTTTAATTGCCCCATGAACTCCAAAATTGTGGAAATCCTTTGAAGTCCGTCAATTAGCTCCCATTTTCCATCCCCCTTTTCAAAAACGAAGATAGAGGGAAGAGGGATGCCGAGCAGCAACGATTCAATGAGTTTTGATTTCTGACCAATATCCCATCGAAACAGACGTTGAAACTCCGGATCGATGATGATCTCTTCAGTTTCGTACATGCTCACAATCTCACCGATTGACATCTGGTAAGCATCGGTACGCACGAGACGTTGGGCTTGAGTAATTTCTTTAGTAAGCATGTGTGCGTAACCTTTAAATTGTGCTGAAAAAGAATCCCACGATTGTTCTCCGCAAGGGTCTAATAAGCTCTTTGGTCCTATACCAGTTTAGCAATGTCGTTCCTTAAGCCCTATTTGCCTCACATATCACTAGTAAGGTCGGGCGCTCTGGGGCACTCGCGAAAACTGGATGACCATTTCAGTTTTTTCTCGCCCCTCGGCGATGCACGCTTTACCGTTGGGCGTTGACCGACAGCAGTCTTGGTGCAACACGCCATTTCTCTATGAAATCGGCCTATAGCCCAGGTGAAACGGGTGCCACGAGCTATCAAAAACAGAGCATTTTCAGTTTGCCCCAACCTGCTGCTGGGCTCCCAGCGCCAGGAAGGCTGCACGTGAAGCAACCGTGTAGACGCGTCGGGCGCTGCCTGTGCGGGCCAGCCGGCCACATGCTGCTGCGTGAGTTCACAGCCTAAAACGCTATCAAATCAGGAGCTACTTGCACCCGTACTGTCTGGGCTGGAGGCACTTCTCATGAACAACTCGGCGCACACGCCACGCAGCCAGCGGTTGGCCGCATCGTGGTGGTAGCGGGCATGCCAGTACTGCTTGACGGTAAATCCCGGGATGGCTAGCGGGCAAGGCAGCACGCGCCCGCCGGCACGCCACCGGAGCTGGTCAAGCGCCTGTCGGCTGAAGTGGACGCCGCACTCAAGCAACCGGCCGTCGCCAAGCGCCTGACCGACCTGGGCGCCGTGCCGGTGGGCGGCCCGCCCGAAAAGCTGGCCGCCTTTCAACGCGTCGAGCAGGAGAAATGGGGCAAGGTGATTCAGGCGGTAAAAGTCAAGCCGGATTGATCCGGGGCCCTCTACCTATAACTGGATAGTTGCCTGCCGTCCTTAAAACAGCCCAGGCAAAAAGCGTTTGCTCCTGAGAGCGTAGGCGGCATACCCAGGATGTTTCTCGCGCATCCATCGCTCTTCGAGTGTTGATTTCATGAGCAGGACAATTGCCAGCATTGACCATGTACCCCACCCTATGAAGGAGCTGGACGTCCACGCCAGCGCTCCTGCGCCCAGAAGCACCGCCGTGTACATGGGATGGCGAATCCACCGATAGGGCCCGGTTGTAACCAAAACGCCCCGAAGCTTGGGAGTAGGGCGGATGTTGAAGTTCCCCGGCCTGTTGTGAACAAGCGCCCACACGACGAGCGCGACGGAGATCACCGCCATCATCAACGCTCCTGCGGGAACGATGCCCTGCAAAACCGCAGGTGCCGCTAACGCTGCCAGCACGAAAAGTAGGCCGAATTGCAGAGCCACCAACAAGGTACCCATCAGACTTCGATTCAAAGCGGATAACAGTAGTATGTTCGCACTTTTCGAGCGGAAGATGCAACGAGGCATGCCGGGTGGCGCAGACAAACCCCGGCTCCATCTTGAGCTACCGCTTTGGGCCAAAGCGGACCTCACCGAGGAGTGGGCCGCTTTGACCTAGAATCGTTGGCCGCATATGCGTGGGATTCAAATCTCTCTAGGCATGCACCAACCGACTTAGGAGCACGTGCGATGGCAATCGCCCAAGAGGTCCTTGAGACTGGACGCCAGGTCGCCGCCGTCAGCGCAGGGACGCTTTCAGCCGACTTACGAGCGGGAATCGAACGGTATGTCGGCTGGCCGTACAAGGTAGCGTCTGCCAGCGTTGTCGATGGCGACGGCGCGGTGTCGGATACCTTTGCAGCCGTCGTGTACGCGGCGAAGGAAAAGGCACCGGCTGCGGCTCCTGCGCAAATACCGGCGGATTCCGCCGCAGTCGTTGTTGACGCGACCGACGGCCTGATGATCGACAACTTCCGGGCAGCTTACGCGCGCGTTGCACGCGCGAAGCGGTTGAAGAAATCGCCAGCACCGAAGCTGGATACGCCGACGACGACCGTAACACTCGGCGTGATCTACGCTCAGAGGTCGGATTTGCCGCTGGAGGCTTTTGCCGAAGAGCTTGAGCGGCTCAACGCCGCGACTCCGAGCAGGGAATGGCCCGACATGATCGTCGTTGCCTCGATGGGCGCGATCCAGTATGCGGCGCAGTTCCCTGGAGAGTCACTGAGCGGCGACTATCTGCCGCCGGCAGAAGGTGCGCTCAACAACTACATACCGGCGGTCTACGTCGTGATTGTCCTGAGGCCAACGGGCATGTTCACCTTTAACAAGATGATGTCTTTTGTTGTCGCGCACCTTGGCATCTTCTCGCCGGGCGCGAAGCTTTCCAACTTCACCGAATTTCTGGACGGCGTACCGAAGACGGCTGTGGTGATTTCCGGCTATCAGTACGACCTCAAGGGCAACCTAAATCCCGTTCCAAGCAATCAGTACCAAGACCGCTTTGTGCCGGCTCCACCGTTCCAGATCACGGACCGGCGCGGGCAGCGCTTGGCCACGATTCAACTTATCCCATGGCAGGACGGAGGCACGATCCTTCTTAAGGGTAAGTTGCCACTGCTCGGCCTGCTGCCGTTCTTCGGGAGGCATGACATACTGAAGGCCGGAGTTGTCACCCGGCCGGACGATTTGCAAATTTCGTATGTCCTACCAATTACGCCGGCAGATTTTGACGACATGCTGACTCGGTTTCAGCAACGGTCAAACATGCTGGTAAAGCAACCCCAGAGTCAGTGGATTGTTCAGAAGCTCGCCGACGAGGGCTCTGCGTCGCCCTTCATGGCGCGTCTGTTCATGGGCCTCATGCGGCTGCGCGACGCCGTTTATTCCGATCTTGTAGCGCGCGAAAGCTTCGACAAGGCTTTTGACTTCGTCCCCACCTCGCTTTTCACGGCGCGAACAACGGCTAAAGAAATATCCGAGCTCTGGGCAGGACACGCGCGCAAAGTCGCCGCCGGGGAAGTCGTACGTCGGCAAGGTGTGGCAATCCACATTGACGAGAACATCGACAAGGAACTCAGGAAGCAGGTGGAGCACTTCCTGAACAGCGCCGCACGCGTCATCAAGCAAGGCATGCAGGGACTCACGACGCAGCTTGGCGTAGACATCGGCTTCATGTTCAAGCAGCAACCTGCCTTTGAACGCGGTATTGCTGCACTGAAGGCAACTGATCCGCTGCTGGCAGATTATCTAGAGAAGAGCCGGCAGACGTGGTCAGAGCGGCTTATCAAGAGTCGCATCGACCTTGAGCACAACAACTGGTCCTTGCCACGCGTCACGTATGACACTTCTGGCGCGAACATCGTCGCAGTCGAGCCCCTCGTCGCCGGTCAGCTAGTCACGGAATTTGTACAAGCGATGCTTGACCGCGTGTGTTGTTTTGTTGAGGCCGTAACTGCACATTGCATACAACAAAAGATGGCGGCGCCGATTACCATCACGGAAATCCCGTTGGCGGAGCGTCGTTCGGAAGCGCCCGAGCGCTTCCAACTCACTCTTGCCGTAGGCGGCCAGCCTCGCTGGAATATTTCCTACCAATCCTCTTCGTTCGAAAAGGTGTGAGAGCGGGCATTGCGTTGAAGTCGCATCGCCTATCCACGGGTCGTTAATGTCCGCACTTGGCCGACAGCAGTCTTGGTGCAACACGCCATTTCTATATGAAATCGGCCTATGGCCAAGGTGGAACGGGCGAAACGAGCTATTAAAAACAGAGCGTTTTCAGTTTGCCCCAACCTGCTGCTGAGCTCCCATCGCCAGGAAGGCTGCATGTGAAGCAACCGTGTCGGCGCGTCGGGCGAGGCCTGTGCGGGCCAGCTGGGCACATGATGCTGCGTTAGCGCATGGTCGAGGACGCTATCAAATCAATAGCTTGTTGCGACCATGTTGTCTGGGCTAGAGGCAATACTGTTCAGTTATTCGCCATGAGCCGGAATGGCAAAACGTTGACTTGTCATTGCGGGCTCGACCCGCAATCCATGGATCCCGGATCGAGTCCGGGATGACAAACCAGGGCAAGGGCTTAACTGAGCGGCAAGCATGTTCAGCACAGCCCTGGAGGCGTTGTAACCCATCACGTTGACGATGCGTGCGCAAGAAGTTTGTGTCCATCACACGCTGAACGGCATCGATGCTGATGGCCTTCAGCTCACGGTGGTGGTCCCCGGCTACGCCCAATACAGTTCAGTTAGTCACCACACTCCGTTCAGGGTGAACGGCTTAACTAAACGGTATCGCAGCTACGCCACAAATGGATTCAACACCCCAACGCCGCAGCCATCGAAGTCGCGCACGTTGCGGGTGACGATGGTTAAAGCATGAATTTGGGCGGTGGCCGCAATCAGCATGTCGGCTTGGGTGCGGATGTGGCCCCGCGTCTGCAACTGACCTCGCAACTCACCTGCACGTCCGGCAATGTCAGCGGTCACGGGCAAGACTTCATGGCGCATCAGGAAGGCATCGAACCAGGCCAGCAGGCGAGCGGTGGGGCGCCACGTCAGGCCGAACATGATCTCGTCAACGGTGATGACTGAGATCGTCAGGCGCGGTGCTAGCTGTTGGCGGCTCTGCAGCCATGACAGCACGCCCGCATCGGGTTGCTGACGCATCAACTCGCTCAGGATATTGGTGTCGACCAGTTGCATGGCGGGCTTTCAACGCGGGGGCGCGATGTTGCTCACGGCTTCTTCCTCGAGCATTTGTAAAAAAGCGTTGGGTCGCTCTGCCGCCCCTCGTGCGGGAAGATCCAGCCCCTGCAGTCCAGCTTCTCGCAGGGCTGCTCTCAGGTCGTCGAACTGTGCCGTCAACGAAGACTCACGCTGTGCGCTGCGCCATTGCTTGAATTGTTCAAACTCGGTTGCGTTGACCAGCATGGCGACCGGTTTTTCGCGGTTGTAAATGGCTTGAGGTTCTTGTGCGGACAAGCGCACCACCTCAGAAAACTGCTGTTTGGCTTGGGCGATATTCCAGCTCATGATATGTCCATATCTTAAGTGCTTAATGGGCATTATAAAGGTCTATTAGCTAATCTGCCCATTTGGTTGAAAACCCAGGACGCATCAAAACTAATAGCTAATAACGCTTTGTTTTCAAGGGCTAGAGCCACTTTTAATGAACAACTCGGCGCACACGCCGCGCAGCCAGCGGTTGGCCGCATCGTGGTGGTAGCGGGCGTGCCAGTACTGCTTGACGGTGAAGCCGGGGATTTCAAACGGGCAGGGCAGCACGCGCAGGCCGCTTGACCCGGTAGAGCGGGCCAGGGTTTCGCCGATGTGGCGGGGCAGGGTGGCGATCAGGTCGGTGGTGGACAAAATGGCCGACAGGCCCAGGAAGCCCGGCAACTCCAGCAGCACCCGGCGCGAGACCTGGTGTGAGGCCAGGGCGCTGTCCAGCAGCTGGTAGCCGGTGCCGGAACTGATGGCGATATGCGCCTCGGCCTGGTAGACGTCCAGGTTCCAGTCGTCACCCGACTCGCTGACTACCCGGGGATGCCGGGCGTTGGCCAGGCAGATCCAGTCCTGGCCGTACAGCGTCTGCTGGTAAAAGCCGGCGTCCAGCCAGGGCAGATAGCCCAGCGCCAGGTCGGCCTCGCCCGCCTGCAGGGCGCGCGCCAGGTCGCCGTCAATGCGCCCGGCTTCCAGTGCCACGCCTGGTGCCACGGCCCGAACGTGCGACAGCAGCCGCGGCAGCAGCGTGATGTGGCTGGCGTCCGTCATGCAAATGCGAAAGCGCCGGCGGGCGGTCGGCGGGTCAAACTCGACGCCGGACTCGGCCAGCCGCTGCAGGCCGCCCAGCACCTCGCGCACCGTGCCCATCAGCGCATCGGTGCGCGGCGTGGGCAGCATGCCCTCGGCCGTGCGCACAAACAGCGGGTCGTTCAGCTGCTTGCGCAAGCGGGCCAGCCAGATGCTGACCGTGGGCTGGCTCTGCCCCAGGGCTTCGGCCGAACGCGTGACGCTGCGGGTGGTGTAAAGCTGGTCCAGCAGGCGCAGCAGCTTGATATCGAGCAAATCAAGGTCCTTGTCCATACCCTCTATTGTCTATCTCTATTGCGTTTTGCAATGATATGTATTGCACCCATTGCATGGACAGCATGGACGGGTCTGCCCAGAATGCGCTCCTGAACCACGAAGGAGCTTGTAGTGAAGATTTGTGTTCTGGGCGCCGGCGCGCTGGGCTGTGCCATCGGCGGCGTGCTGACCGAGGCCGGCCATGAGGTCTGGCTGATCAACCGCAATGCCGCGCAGGTCGAGGCCATGAACAGCCGGGGACTGATCCTGCGCGATGGCGGTGTCGACCGCAGCGTGCCGGTGCACGCCGCCACCACGGCCCAGGGCGTGGGCATGGAGACGGGGGCGGTGGACCTGGTGATCGTGCTGGTCAAGTCCTTCGACACCCGTCAGGCCATGCAGGACGCCCATTCGCTGGTGGGGCCCGACACGGTGGTGCTGTCGCTGCAAAACGGCTTGGGCCATGAGGACATCCTGGCCGAGATCGTGGGCCGCCAGCGCGTGCTGGCCGGCAAAACCTATGTCGGCGGCACGCAGCTGGCACCGGGCCATGTGCTGGCCGGCACGCGCGGCAAGCAGACCCATATTGGCGAGCTGAGCGGCGCCATCACCGACCGCGCACGCGCCATTGCCAAGACCTTCAACCAGGCCGGGCTGCGGACCACCGTCAGCGACAACATCCTGGGCACCATGTGGGACAAGTTGCTGGTCAACGTGGCCACGGGCGCCTTGAGCGGCATCACCGGTCTGCCTTATGGCGGCTTGTACCAGGTGCCTGAAGTGGGGGCCTGCGCCGTGGCCGCCGTGGCCGAAGCCATGGCCGTCGCCCGCGCCAGCGGCATCCGGCTGGACACGACCGAGCCGCGCCACGCCTGGGTCAAGGCGGCCGAGGGCCTGCCCCCCGAGTTCAAGGCGTCCATGCTGCAAAGCCTGGAAAAAGGCTCGGTCACCGAGGTCGATTACGTCAATGGCGCCGTGGTGCGCCAGGGTGCGAAGTGCGGCGTGCCGACCCCGGTCAACCAGGCCCTGGTGGCCTGCATCAAGGGCATAGAGCGGGGCCTGGCCCGCTGAATTTCAGGACTGACAAACCATGACCTTTTCGAACCAATCCTACGTTGAGCATGTCGCCGTGCGCGTGAAAGACATCCACTGGCATATCCGGTTTTTCCGCGAGGTGCTGGGCATGACCGTGCGTGAAATCGATGGCCCGGCCGAGGCGCCCCGCCAGTACTGGACGGTGGGCGGCCTGCAGCTGATGGCCACGCCCGGCTTTGAAGCGCCGCCGTCCAACGACGCGGGCTGGCTGGCGCACCTCGGCATCATGGTGAGCGACCTGGAGGCCGCTTTGCGAAACGCCAGCGGCTGGGGCGTGAAAGCGCTGCCGCAAGGCCGCAACTGGCTGCAGCTGCCCGACGGTCTGGCCATCGAGTTGATTCAGGCCAGCGGCAATGCCGTGGCTGAAGTGCTCGCCGTCAACCCGCGTGCCTGATCGTATTCATCGACTGACAAGACCCTTCCCATGTCCAAACCCAACATCCAGTTCGCCACCCCTGAAAAATACTGGGACGATGCCAAAGTCGGCGACGCCTGCACCAGCCCAACTTACACCGTCACCGCCGAGCGCATTGACGCCTACGCCGAACTCACTGGCGACTTCACACCCGTGCATGTGGATGAAGCCTATGCCAAGGCTTCGCACTTTGGCTGCCGCGTGGCACATGGGCTGATGGGCCAGTCGGTCGCCGACGGCCTGAAAACCCAGAGCGAGTACCGCTTCCTGCCCGGCATGTC
Organism: Polaromonas sp.; assembly: GCF_036676035.1. Classification (GTDB taxonomy): domain Bacteria; phylum Pseudomonadota; class Gammaproteobacteria; order Burkholderiales; family Burkholderiaceae_C; genus Polaromonas. The sequence goes on along the minus strand of NZ_JAKFDR010000065.1, from coordinate 30,471 downwards.
GCTGGGCTGGACTTGGGACTTTGTGCTGCCCATCAAGATCAACGACACGCTGCATGTGAAGTTTCACGTCGGCAGCATGCGGCCGTCCAGCAGCAAACCAGGCTGGGGCATTGTGGTGCTGCCCGCCGAACTGATCAACCAGCGCGGCGAAGTGGTGCAGAAAGGCGAGCACCGCCTCATGGTGCCGCGCCGTCCCACTGCTGCCAGCATTCAAAACAGAGATTTGCTATGAAATTTGTAGCTATTTGCGCAATAAATACAAGGGCTAACACTGGATTTTGTTATGAATAAAGCAACCCAAGCGCTGCCGCTGACGGGCATCCGCGTCATCGATTACAGCCACTTTCTGGCCGGGCCTTACCTGTCGCGCTGCCTGGCGGCCATGGGGGCCGAGGTGATCAAGGTGGAGCGCCCCACCACAGGTGATGCCGGGCGCCAGCACGCGTACTTCATCAACGGCCAAAGCGGCTACTTTTTGCAGCAGAACATGGGCAAACAAGGCCTGTGCATCAACCTCAAAGACCCGCGCGGTCTGGCGATGATGCACAAGCTCACCGACACGGCCGATGTGTTTGTGGAGAACTACCGCCCCGGCGCGCTGAAAAAACTGGGCCTGGGTTACGAAGAACTGTCCCGGCGCAACCCCGGTCTGGTGTACTGCTCGGTGTCCGCTTACGGTCACACCGGTCCCGACGCGCATCGCGCCGGTTTTGGCCTGATTGCCGAGGCCAAGAGCGGCATCATGGCCATGGTCGGCGAGCCCGGCCAGACGCCGCCGCTGCTGCGCGTTTCATTGGGCGACATGTACACCGGCATTCATGGTGTGGCCGCGGTGTGCTCGGCGCTGCTGGGCCGCGTCAAATCGGGCAGGGGGCAGCACATTGACCTGTCCTTGTACGACTGCCTGGTGTCCATGCACGACTATGCGGTGCAGTGCTACACGCTCTCGGGCGGCAAAGAGATTGCGCAGCAAACCGGGCACGACATGCCCCAAAGCACGCTGTACGGCGTGTTCACCGCCAGCGATGGCCACCTGGTGATTGCCGCACAGGTGGACGACGCCTGGAAGCGCTTTGCCTTGGTTGTAGGCGGCGAAGCACTGGCTGCAGATACACGCTTTCACAATGCCGACGGGCGCAACCAGAACCGGGTCGAAATACTGGCGTTGGCCAAAGCCTGGGTGGCGGCGCGCACCGTGGCCGAGTGCCTGGCCGCGCTGGACACGATTGACGTGCCCAGCGCCAAGGTGCAAAACATTGAAGAAGTGCTGAACGACCCGCAAATTCAGGCCAGAGGCATGGTGATTGAGCAAGAGCACCCGGTGCTGGGCAAGATCAGGTTGCCCAATCTGCCGTTCAATTTTTCAGGCTGCGACACCACCGTCACAGTGCCTGCGCCGCTGATGGGCCAGCACAACCGCAGTATTGCCAGCGACCTGGGGTACAGCGCGGACGACATTGACGCCTTGCTCAGCGATGGCGTGCTGTACGCCGAGGACGCCGTCAGCCAACTCTGATTGACCCAAGCACGCACACAGGACCCCTCACATGACTGACCGTTATGCCGTTATTGGCAACCCCATCCAGCAAAGCAAATCGCCGCTGATCCACGGCATGTTTGCGCAGGCCACCGGGCAGGACATTGAATACACCGCGATTGAAGGGCCGCTTGACCGATTTGCTGGTGCCGTCGACGCCTTTCGCGCGGCGGGCGGTCTGGGCCTGAACATCACCGCACCGTTCAAGCTCGACGCCTTTGCCTACGCCACCGAGCGCTCTGAACGGGCGCAGCTGGCCGGCGCCGTCAACGCCATGAAGTTTGACGGCGAGCGCGTGCTGGCCGAAAACTTTGACGGCGTGGGCCTGCTGCGCGACGTGACGCACAACCTGGGCTGCCCGCTCAAGGGCAAGCGCGTGCTGCTGCTGGGTGCCGGTGGCGCCGCCCGGGGCGCGCTGCTGCCCTTCCTGGGGCAGGACCCGGCCGAGTTGGTGATTGCCAACCGCAGCATCGACAAGGCGCATGAGCTGGCGGCCATCGGCGCGCGGCAGGGCCGGGTGCGCGGCTGTGCCTACGTGGAGCTGGTCGGGCAGAGCTTTGATGTGGTGTTCAACGCCACGTCCGCCAGCCTGCGCGGCGAGCTGCCGCCGGTGCCCGCTACCGTGTTTGCACCGAACTGCCTGGCCTACGAGCTGGCCTATGGCAAGGGGCTTACCCCGTTCCTGCGGCTGGCCAGCAACGCCGGTGTGAAGCAGCTGGCCGATGGCGTCGGCATGCTGGCCGAACAGGCGGCCGAGGCCTTTGTCTGGTGGCGTGGCGTGCGGCCGGACACCCGCGCCGTGATCGACAAGCTGACCGTCCCGCTGGTGTGGGCAACGGGATGTACTGAACTGTGACCTTTCTCTGGATGGCCGCTTTTATGTCCGCGCATGGCCCCCTATACTTCAGGAATGAACGAGTTAGTACATTCTGTCCGCGCCGCCAAAGCAGCGGCCAGGTCTGCGGCCACGACGTCACCAACGCCCCGCACCAACGACCCGGCGCGCACCATGGCAGGCATTCTGGAAGTGGCCACAGCGGAGTTCGCCAGCAAGGGGCTCAGCGGCGCGCGCATCGACGAGATTGCGGCCGCCACGCGTACCAGCAAGCGCATGATCTACTACTACTTCGGCAGCAAGGAAGGGCTGTACATCGCGGTGCTGGAGGACGCCTACCGCCGCATGCGCAGCATCGAGGCCGGGCTGCATCTGGAAGACCTGGCGCCGGAAGAAGCCTTGCGCCGGCTCGCCGCCTTCACCTTCGACCACCACAGGAGCAACCCGGACTACATCCGGCTGGTGATGTCGGAAAACATGCAGCGCGGCGAGTACCTGGCGCAGAGCAAGATCATTCAGGAGCTCAACGTCCCGGCCATCCAGGCGATTCGCAGCCTCTACGACCGGGGTGTGGCGGCGGGCGTGTTTCGCGCCGGCCTGGACCCGCTGGACATTCACGCCACGATCTCGGCCCTGACCTTTTTCAATGTCTCGAACGAGCACACCTTCAGCCTGATTTTCAAGCGCGACACGCGCTCGCCCGAAGTCATCGCCGCCCGGCGCGACAGCGTGGTCGAGACCGTTGTGCGCTTCGTGCGCAAGTAAGCCGGCCGTTCGCTGTTCCCGGCCCTTGGACGGCCAAGGGCTCAGGGTTTTCACTGATTCAAATAAAACTAACCAGTTCGTACATTATGGATTCGTGGTAAATTCAGGAGACAAATCGTGATCCAGAAATTAATAGACAAGTACTGTCAGGCGCTGTCCTGGCTGATGGTTGCCAGCCTGGCGCTGATGGTGGTGCTGGTGTTCACCAACGTGGTGCTGCGCTACGCAGCCAACTCCGGAATTGCGGTGTCCGAAGAGCTGTCGCGCTGGTTGTTCGTGTGGCTCACGTTCCTGGGCGGCATCGTGGCCCTGAATGAAGGGAGCCATCTGGGCACCGATACCCTGGTCTCCCGCCTGTCGGTGCGAGGCAAGAAAACCTGCCTGGTCATCGGCCATGTGCTGATGCTGTTCATCTGCTGGCTGCTCTTCAAGGGCTCGCTGGACCAGGTCAAGATCAACTGGGACTCCACCAGCGCCGCAATGGAAACCTCGATGGCCCTCTTTTACGGCTGTGGGGTGGTGTTTGCCGTCTCGGGCGCCGTGATTCTGCTCAACCACCTCTGGCGGCTGGTAAGTGACCAGCTCTCGGAGGATGAGCTGATTGGCATTCGGGAGTCCGAAGAGGAGCCCATTGACGTGCCCAAGCCCGTGCAATGAACTGACGGAAAAGCATCATGACCATCGCTGTTTTCCTCGGTTCCCTGCTTGCCGCCATGGCGCTGGGCGTCCCTATCGCCTTCTCGCTGCTGCTCTGTGGCGCCGCCCTGATGTGGCACATGAACATGTTCGACGCGCAGATTCTGGCGCAGAACGTCATCAACGGTGCCGACAGCTTTCCGCTGCTGGCGGTGCCCTTCTTCATGCTGGCTGGCGAGGTGATGAACACCGGGGGCCTGTCCCGGCGCATCGTCGACTTTGCCATGGCGCTCGTTGGCCACATCAGAGGCGGCCTCGGCTATGTGACCATCATTGCCGCCTGCCTGCTGTCGGCCCTGTCGGGCTCGGCCGTGGCCGATGCGGCGGCGCTCACGGCCCTGCTGCTGCCCATGATGGTCAAGGCCGGGCATGACAAGGCACGTAGCGGCGGCCTGATCGCGGCCTGCGGCGTGATCGGCCCCATCATCCCGCCGTCCATCGGCTTTGTGATCTTTGGTGTGGCCGCCAACGTATCGATCAGCAAACTGTTCCTGGCCGGAATCTTCCCCGGGCTGGTGCTCGGTGCAGGCCTGTGGTTCACCTGGTGGTGGGTGACACGCCGCGAGCAACTCGAAACCCCGCCCCGCCGTTCGGCTGGCGAAGTGTGGTCGGCCATGCGCAAGGCCGGCTGGGCGTTGATGCTGCCGGTGATCATTCTGGTGGGGCTGCGCATGGGCGTCTTCACGCCGACCGAGGCGGCCGTGGTGGCGGCGGTTTACGCGCTGTTCGTCGCGGGTGTCATCTACCGCGAGCTGAGCATCAAGCAGTTGTACGAGGTCTTTCTCGCAGCGGCCAAGACCACGGCCGTCATCATGTTCCTGGTTGCCGCTGCGATGGTCTCGGCCTGGCTCATCACCGTGGCGCAGTTGCCCGCGCAAGTCGTCAGCCTGCTGGAGCCGCTGCTGGGCAGCCCCACGCTGCTGCTGATGGCCATCATGGTGCTGGTCATGATTGTCGGAACCGCCATGGACATGACGCCCACCATCCTGATCCTGACCCCGGTGCTGATGCCGCTGGTCAAGGCGGCCGGCATTGACCCGGTGTACTTCGGTGTGCTGTTCATCATCAACAACTCCATCGGGCTCGTGACCCCGCCCGTGGGCACGGTGCTCAACGTGGTGGCGGGCGTGGGCCGCATGAAGATGGACGATGTGACGCGCGGCGTGCTGCCCTTCATGGCCGTGCAGTTCGCGGTCATGTTCCTGATGGTGCTGTTCCCGCAGATCGTCATGTGGCCCGCACGTTTGCTCTACGGCTGATCTGATCTGATTCTCAGGGTGCGGGGCGTGTCTGGTACGCCATGTCCTGCACCTTAAATCGTTTGCGTACTGAGAATTTTTACTAGGAGACAAGCATGAAACGTCTGATTCTAAAAACGCTGGTAGCCGCCGTTGCCCTGGCCGCCTTCGGCATGGCCAGTGCGCAGGACATCAAGGAGCACACGATCAAGTTTGCGACCCAGAACCCCAAGGGCCATCCGATCGTGACGGGCATGGAAAAATTCGCCGAGATCGTCACCGCCAAATCCGGCGGCAAGATCAAGGTCAATCTGTTCCCCGGCGGCGTGCTCGGTGGCGATGCGCCCAACGTGTCGGCGCTGCAGGGTGGCACCATTGAAATGGCGTCCATGAACTCGGGCATTCTGGCCAGCCAGGTCAAGGAGTTCGCCGTTTTTGACTTCCCCTTCCTGTTTGCCAACGGCAAGGAAGCCGATGTCGTGGTCGACGGGCCGTTCGGCAAGAAGATGCACGACAGGTTGCAGGAAAAAGGCATCGTGGGCCTGACCTACTGGGAGCTGGGCTTTCGCAACATGACCAACGGCAAGCGCGCCATCAACAAGGTGGAAGACTTTGCCGGCCTGAAAATCCGCGTGATCCCGAATCCGATCAACCTGGACTGGGTCAAGGCGCTGGATGCCAACCCCACGCCCATGGCTTTCCCCGAAGTCTATGGCGCGCTGGAGTCCAAGGCGCTGGACGGACAGGAGAACCCGTTCTCCGTGATCCAGGCCAACAAACTCAATGAAGTCCAGAAGTACCTGACGGTGACCAACCACGTGTACAACCCGCAGTCCGTCATCATCAGCAAGAAGTTCTGGGACACGCTCACCAACGACGAGAAAAAGCTGCTGGGCGAGGCTGCTGTCGAAGCCGGAAAAACGCAGCGCCAGGCCGCGCGTGAGGCCGCAGGCTCAGCGCTGGAGGCCCTCAAGAAGGCCGGCATGCAGGTCAACGAGTTGCCACCGGCTGAAATGACCAAGCTGCGCGACAAGATGAAGCCGGTGATTACCAAGTACTCCGCCAGCGTGGGCGAGTCCACGGTCAACGAACTGATGGCCGAGCTGGCCAAGGCCCGCAAGTAAGCCGGCCAAGCGCTCACCCGCTGCGGCCAGCCCGCGCGGGTGGCCCGCGCATTGACCGTCCATCAACTTGTTCAGAGCACTGGCCAGAAAGCACCCTGACATGAGCAAAACCCGCATCGCCGTCGCGGGCGCCGGCTACATCGGCCAGGCCCACATGAGCGTGGCGCTGAACAGCCCGACCTGTGCACTTTCCGCCATCGTTGACCCGTCGCCCGCCGCCGTGGACGTGGCCGCCAAAGCCGGTGTGCCCTTGTACACCTCGATCGAAGAACTGCTGGCCAAAGACCGCCCCGACGGCCTGATCCTGGCCACGCCGAATCAGCTGCATGTGCCGCAAGCCCTGCAGTGCGTTGCGGCAGGGCTGCCCATCCTGCTGGAAAAACCGATCGCCACCACCGTGGCCGAAGGCGCAGAGCTGGTCAAGGTGGTCGATGAAACCGGCGCCAAGGTGCTGATTGGCCACCACCGCGCGCACAGCCCCATCATGGCGAAGGCCAAGGAAGTGGTCGATTCCGGCAGGCTCGGCCAGCTGGTGGCGGTGATGGGCAGCGCCACCTTCCTCAAGCCCGACCATTACTATGCCGACGCACCGTGGCGGCGAGAGCTTGGTGCCGGCCCCATCCTGCTCAACATGATCCACGAGGTGCACAACCTGCGCATGCTGTGCGGCGACATCGTGGCGGTGCAGGCCTTTGCCTCGCACGCCACGCGCGGCTTCCCGGTGGAAGACACGGTGGCCATCAACCTGCGCTTTGCCAATGGCGCACTCGGCACCTTCATGCTGTCGGACACCGCAGCCTGTCCGCGCAGCTGGGAGCAGACTTCTCAAGAAAACAAGGCCTACCCCACCTACGAAGATGAAGACTGCTACGTGATTGCCGGCACCAACGGCAGCCTGTCGATTCCCACCATGCGCCTGAAGACTTACCCACGGCCGGAAGACCGCTCCTGGTGGAAGGCGTTCGAAGAGGGCGTGGTCGGCATGGTGCGCGACGACCCGCTCAAGCACCAGCTCGAGCACTTCGGCGCGGTCATTCGCGGCGAGGCCCAGCCGCTGGTCAGCGCGCGCGACGGCCTGCTGAACCTGCGCATCACCGAGGCCATCGCCGAAGCTGCCCGGACCGGGCAAGTTGTCCATCTGCCCACTGCTGATGCCGACTAATCAACAAAGAAAGAGATCAACATGAAAATCCTCATGCTTCACGGCATCAACCACAACATGTTCGGCAAGCGCGACCCCGCGCAGTACGGCACGATCACGCTGGACGAGATCAATGCCAGCCTGCAGGCCCTGGGCCGGGACCTTGGCGTCGAGGTGGAACATTTCCAGACGAACAGCGAGCGCGAGATGTGCGAGCGCATTCACCAGGGTTTCGTCGACCAGGTCGATGCCGTGCTGATCAATGCCGGCGCCTGGACCCATTACAGCTACGGCATCCGCGACGCCCTGGCGATTCTGACCTGCCCCATCGTCGAGCTGCACATGTCCAACATCCATGCCCGCGAGGCTTTCAGGCACGTGTCGGTGTTTGCCGAAATCGTCAAGGGCCAGATTTGTGGTTTCGGTGTGGACAGCTATTTGCTCGCGCTGCGCGCCGGTGTCTCTGCTGCACAAGCGGCCAAAAAATGATCAACGGCAACACGGAACTCATCGCCCACATCGGCTACCCCACGCATGCCTTCAAGGCGCCGATGATTTACAACCCCTGGTTCGAGCAGGCGGGCATCAATGCCGTGGTCGTGCCCATGGGCTGCAAGGCGCAAGACTATCCGGTGTTCCTGCGCTCGGTGTTCAAGCTCGCCAACATCCGTGGCGCGCTGATCACCATGCCGCACAAGGTGAGCACCGTGGAGCTGCTTGACGAGGTCACGCCCACCGTGAAAATCGCCGGCTCGTGCAATGCCATCCTGCGCCGCCCCGATGGCAGCCTGCTGGGCGACATGTTCGACGGCGCCGGTTTTGTGCGCGGTGTGCAGCGCAAGGGCCTGCAGCTTGGCGGGGCCCGGGTGCTGGTGGTGGGCTGCGGCGGCGTGGGTTCGGCCATTGCCGCGTCGCTGGCGGCGGCAGGGATCGGCGCCATTGGCCTGTACGACGCCAATCCTGCTTCCGCCCAAGCGCTGGGCGATCGCCTGGGCAGGCATTATTCGGCGCTGCAAGTCAGCACCGGCAGCAAGGACCCGGCCGGCTACGACCTGGTGGTCAACGCCACACCCATGGGCATGAATGAAGGCGACCCGCTGCCGATGGATGTCTCGCGCATCGCGCCATCGACTTTTGTGGGCGAGGTGGTGATGAAGAAGGAAATGACGGCTTTTCTCAGCGCGGCCCAGGCGCGCGGCTGCGCCGTGCAGGTGGGTTCGGACATGCTGTTCGAGCAGATTCCGGCCTACCTCGAATTTTTCGGCTTCGGCACCACCACGCCCGAGGTGCTACGCTCGGTAGCTCGCCTGAGCTATTGAACCTACGGAAACACCCCATGAATGAGGCGCAGCAAGCACCTGAAATCCATGCAGCGCCGTGGGCGGTGAGGTCGCTGATGCAAATCGGGAACACATGAGCCGCCGGGCCGTTCCCAAGGCGAATACCGCAGCGCATGGCGCGGAGGTCACCCAATGAGCCGCTCCAGCGGTACCCGGCAAGGCGTGTTGCTGGTCGTCGGGGCGATGGCCTGCTTTGCAGTGCTGGACACCATGGCGAAATACGTCAGCACCACCGTGCCGCTGGTGGTGGCCATGTGGTCGCGCTATATGTTCCAGGCCTGCTTCACCGGCGGGGTGCTGCTGCCGCATCGTGGGCGCGGCCTGTTCAAAACGCGCCACCCCTGGCTGCAGCTGGTACGCGGATTGCTGCTGGTGTTGTCCAGTTCGCTGGCATTCATCAGTCTGCGAACCCTGCCGGTGGGCGAATTCACTGCCATCCTGATGCTCGCGCCCATGCTCATTACCGTGGTGTCCGCAAGCTCGCTGGGCGAGCGTGTGTCGGTGCTGCGCTGGCTGCTGCTGTCGGGCGGTTTGGCCGGCGCCCTGATCGTGATCCGGCCCGGGGCCGACGATTTCCAGTGGGCCATGGTTTTTCCGCTGGCGCTGGTGGTGGCCAATGCGGCTTTTCAGCTGCTGACCAGCTATCTCGCCCAGAAGGACGATCCCGGCACCATGCACTTTTACACCGGGGTGGTGGCCACCGTGCTGGCAACGCTGGCCCTGCCGTTTGCCTGGGAGACGCCGGGCAGCGCGGGGCTGTGGGTCCTGCTGGCGCTGCTGGGGGTTTTCAGCACGCTGGGCCACTACCTGCTGATCCTGGGTTATGGCCGGGCCAGCCCGGCCACGCTGACACCCTACCTCTACTTCCAGATTGCGTTTGCGACGCTGGCGGGCTGGCTGGTGTTTTCGCATGCACCCGATCGCTGGTCGGTCATGGGCATCGTGGTGATCGCGGTCTGCGGGGTGACCAGCACTTGGTTGTCGGGGCAAAAGAATGGGCGCTTGTCAGAAAGCGAACCCACGCTCTGAAGCTGCATGGCGTGGTGGCCACTCAAGAATGGCAGAAGAAGGTCAGCTGTTGGCACCCCGGCGAACTCCGTTATGTGGGTACACGGCAGACGGCCTTGCCAAACTATCGGTCAGTTTCTTGCACTTGTGGGGGAGTCCCTGTAATGGGTTAGGCAATCCTTTCATGTGCGGTAGTTCATGAAAGAGTTGAGCTCTTCAATGCGGCGCTCGGCGTGAGACCGCATGCAATTGTTGTAGAGGGCGGTTTGAAGTGAACCGTTTGTGTACCAAACCTGAATTGCACTGCATTCAGCTTGCCTGAACGACACCCATGCCCGCTGTGCTGCAATGAGTTTGGGCTTGAGATTTTCCAGGCGCACTGGATTCTCCTTAGTAATCTCATCGAGCTCACTAAGCAATTGCTTGTAGCGCTCATTGAGCTGCCGCTCAGCGACATCAAGTTTTCTTTGCGAGCACGCGGTATCCTGGATTGAACTGCCAGTTGGCCCGCACAGCTCACCGGCATAGACCCCCGAAGTGCAGGTGAGGAACGTGACGAGTCCCAACAAGCAGCGTGGCAATTGAGCGAATAATTGCATGAGCTGCCTAGCGAAGGGTTAGGCCTGTGATAGATAAGCAAGCCCATCTGCAATGGCCGAGGAGGCAAGAATGATCGCGAATAGCACGGCACTCGCGATGACAATCGCCAGCGCCAAGCTGTTGATTGGATCCTCGGCCACCTTGAGAAATTTTCTTGCGGAAACACCAATTCGATCTAGTCTCACTGCCGCAAACAAAATGAGATAGCCCAGCACGTAGAGCCACAACCATACGGAAGTGAGCAGGCTGGAAAGGAACAGTACCGGCTCTGGAAAGGCGTAGACGATTTCGGTAAGTAGGCCGCCTTTGATGTCAAAGTTGCCGCCACCTCGTGAAACCAGCATGTCTGCCGATAGTGGTTGGAGGAGCTCGATGCCGATTGGCAACCCAGCGGGATTGAGCCACACTCGAAGCGAGTCCAACAGGCCGAGTGCCCCGTTGCCGGGATGTACAAGTAGCTTCGCGGCGGTGAACAGAAAGTAGAACACCAGCACGGAAGCCACGAGGTCTATAGCGACCGCAGACATGAGCCAGAGCCTTCCTTTGCCTACTGCTGCCCGTGCGATTGCGCGCGTGACACAAACACATAGATAGTCGGCGACAAGTGAAGCTGCGAGCAATACACCGGCGCTCTGCAATATCAGTTTCCTCGATATGTTGCTGCCAAGCCAACTGCTGTAGTTGGGATAGAGGGCGATGCAGGCTGCGAGTACGCCAGTTGTCCAAAAGATGCTCAGCACAACAGACCGTATCAGTGCTTTCCATGAAAACAGCTTTGGTCCAAAGTATCGATCTGAAGCTCGAAGGAAATAGACAAACGCACCTCGCATGGCCGGGAGCAATTTGCGCTCAAGCAAGAGTTGTCGTAACTGTTGCTTCGTTAGTTCAGACGAGCCCTTCTCGGCGAGATGGGCCATGTAGTAGCAGAAGGCAGCGATTCCGGCCAAAGCGGGGAAGAGAACTTTTGCGAGACTAAGAGTGGTAGTCATGCCAATGTGCGTAAAGGGCCTAACGATATGGAAGTGAAAACCGTCTTATGAACAAGGCCGTCGTGCATCCGGCGCCCCTCCCATAAAAAATTTGCAAGTGCTTGATTTATATCAGATTGCTCCGTACCGATACCCGCGCCACCACCACGAAAATTCCCGCTAAACCCTGCAAACCTGCGTACGAACAAGGTTCAGTGCGCTAGGAGTCGTGGCGGCTATTGGGGCCGGCTTAAAAGTACGAATTGTTGGAATCGCTGTTGAAAAATGGCTGATTCAGAACATTTGTGCACATAATCCGGGATGGACAAACTCAAGCAGCTCGAATCCTTTGTTTCGGTCGCCACCAAAGGCAGCCTGACGGCGGCCGCCAAAGCCGAAGGCGTGGCGCCGGCCATCATGGGGCGGCGGCTTGATGCCCTGGAAGAGCGGCTGGGTGTGAAGCTGCTGGTGCGCACCACGCGGCGCATCACGCTCACGCACGAGGGCAGCGCCTTTCTGGAGGACTGCCAGCGCCTGCTGGCTGACTTTGCCAATGCCGAGGCCAGCGTGTCGGCCGGTGGCGTCAAGGCCAGCGGTCATTTGCGGATTACCGCGCCTGCCGGCTTCGGGCGCCGTCATGTGGCGCCGCTGGTGGCCAAATTTCACGAGCAGCACGACGATGTGACCATCACGCTCAACCTGAGCGACCGCGTGGTGGACCTGGCCGGCGAAGGTTTTGACTGCGCGGTGCGCGTGGGCGACCTGCCCGACTCCTCGCTGGTCAGCGTGCGCATGGCCGACAACCGGCGCCTGTGCGTGGCCACGCCGGCTTACCTCAAGCGCCACGGCACGCCGCAGCACCCGACCGAACTGGCGAAGTTTGATTGCCTCACGCTATCGAGCGATGCCTCGCAGACGCGAGGCTGGGCGTTCCAGGTAAAAAACGAAGTGATCCACCTCAAGCCCGGTGGGCCGCTGGATTGCTCTGACGGGCAGGTGCTGCACGACTGGTGTCTGGCCGGTTACGGCATTGCCTGGCGCAGCACCTGGGAAGTCGAAACTGAAATTGCCGCGGGCCGGCTGGTGCCCGTGCTCGAAGAGTTTGCCGCGCCGCCCAACGGCATTTACGCGGTGTTCCCGCAGCGCAAGCACTTGCCGCTGCGCGTGCGTTTATGGATTGATTTTCTCAAGCACCATTACAGCCAGCCGGATTTCTGGCGCTCGGCGGCTGCTTAGAGTTCTACAGCAAACCGATCAGCAGCCAGGCGGCGGTACCCCACATCATCACCGCCACCAGGCCGTCCAGCGCGCGCCAGATGCGCGGTGAGTCGAGTCGGCGGCCCAGCCACCACATGGCCAGGCCAAGCGCCGTGAACCACAGCAGCGAGCCCGCCGCGGCACCCAGGCCAAACACCGCGTTGTCGGGTTGTGCGTAGGCCAGCGAGGCCGTGCCAATGACCACGGCGGTGTCCAGCCAGGCGTGCGGGTTGAGCCACGACAGGGCCAGCGCCAGCGTGATGGCTTGGCGCCGGGACACCTGGGCTGCGGCGCCGGGCGTGGCCGACGGCTGGCCCGGGGCGGTTTCCATGAAAGTCGGCGTGACAGGTGGTTTGAGAAAGCGCTGCATGGCCTGGGCGCCGTAGGCCAGCAAGACCACCACGCCCGCGCCAACCATGGCCCCCTGCAGTTTGTCCGACAGGCCGCCGAGCTGCGCCAGCCCGAGCACGCCGGCCGCAATCAGCACCACGTCGGTCGCGATGCAGACGGCGATGGTCAGCCACAGGTGCTGGCGCAGCAGGCCCATGCGCATCACATGCGCGTTTTGCGGGCCAATGGCCATGATCAGGGACAGGCTGAGCACCAGGCCGGCGAAGAAGGCCGGGGCCAGGAAGACGGGTGTGGAGAAAGCGGGCATGGTGATTTTCTGCGTGACGGCGGCTTGATTAAAGAGGAAGTGTCCTGAGAAATCACCATCCATTAAATGAAATTAAGTTAAATTAGTGTTGGTCAATAAAAATTTAACCAAAAGAGCCCGCCAAACCAATCACCATGCTGGATGCCCGTCAACTCGATGCCCTGGCGGCCGTGATCGAACACGGCAGCTTCGGGGCGGCCGCCAAAGCCCTGAGCCTGACGCTGGCTGCGGTGTCGCTGCGCATCAAGTCGCTGGAAGACACCCTGGGCCAGCGCCTGCTGGTGCGCGGCAAACAGGTGCATCCCACGCCGGCCGGCCAGGCGCTGCTGGGCCATGTCAAACAGGTGCGCTTGCAGGAGGCCGATCTGGTGGCCAACCTGCAAGGGGGGCGCGGCGCAGGCGGCAAAGCTGCGCCGCTGCAAAGCCTGAGCGTGGCCGTCAATGCCGATTCGCTGACCGGCTGGTTCCTGGCCGGGGTGGCCCCGGCGCTGCAAAAAAACCGGCTGCTGCTTGACATCGTGGTGGACGATCAGGACCACACGCATGACGCGCTCAAAAGCGGCGACGTGGCCGGCTGTGTGACGACGCTGGCGCAATCGATACGGGGCTGCGTGGCCGAGCCGCTCGGCGTCATGCGTTACCACTGCATGGCGGCGCCGGCGCTGGTGGACAAGTGGCGTGCCGGCAAGGGGGCGGTGGTGCCGCAGCGCCTGCTGGCCAGCCCGGCCGTGATTTTCAACCGCAAGGATGCCCTGCAGGATGCCTTTTTGGCGCAGCACTTCCAGCTGCGCGATGCGCTCTACCCGCGCCACTTTGTGCCCGCGGTGGATGCCTTTGAACTGGCGCTGGAGCTGGGCATGGGCTGGGGCATGGTGCCCGAGCAGCATCTGGTGGCCAGAGCCCATCGCCCGCCGCTGGCCGAAGTGCTGCCCGGCCAGACGGTGGACGTGGCGCTGTACTGGCAGCACTGGGCGCGCGAGCCCGTGCTGGCCCAGCGCCTCACGCGGGCCGTGAAGGAGGCCGCCCGAACGCGGCTGCGCCAGGCGTAAGGACGGCTCTTACTCAGCAAGAAGGATGAAAAATGGCAAAACATTTGCGCATCGCCGGTCTGGTCCAGGGCATCGGCTACCGCGCGGCCTTCGCAGCGCAAGCCCACGCACTCAAGCTCTCCGGCTGGGTGCGCAACCGCCTGGATGGCTCCGTGGAGGCCACCGTTGCCGGCGACGCCCTGGCCCTCGAGAACATCATCGATTGGGCTGGGCATGGACCAGCCGGCGCGCAGGTGCGCAGCGTGTCGGTGGTCGAGGTAGATGATGCGCTGGTGACGGATGGGAAGTTTCACATAGGGCCGACGGCCTAGTCCGCCTGCAACCCGGCTTGCGGAGCAAGTGCCCGATTGCGCCATGTGCGGCGGTAAGTTCCAACCGCGATGGCGAGCGCGAAGACGATCAGAATCGCCGCGACTGCGAACGTGATCTGCATGCCGGTGGCAACGGCCTCGGGATGCGCCGTTGTGATGTCGGTCGTCATTGAGGCGAACGCGAACACAGCACCCATCACGGATGCACCGGTGATGAGCCCGAGATTGCGCGACAGGCTGAGCATGCCGGAAATGACGCCCCGCTGGTCCGCACGGACATCCGTCATGACGGCGGTGTTGTTGGCCGTCATGAACAGCGCATAGCCGACGGTGATGACGACGATGGGGGCGATATAGCCAGCGATACCGGGGATGCCGGGTGTTGCCGGCGCCATGGATAGCACGAAGGAGCCGGCCGCTATGGCGATGAGCCCCACGATGGTCATGCGTTGGGCGCCAAAACGATCTGCCATGCGGCCGGCCGGCACACCGGCCAGCGCGGCGGCAAACGGACCGACCGACAAGACGAGCCCGACAAGCGCCGCGTTGAGCCCGAGCGAGCGGGAGAGATAGAACGGCCCGACCACCAGCGTCGCCATCATCACCGTCGAGACGAGCGCACTCATGGCGAGGCTTGCACTCAGCAGGGGATCGCGGAACATCGCCAAGCGGATTAAAGGGGATGCGGCTCTCGCCTCGGCGCGCACGAAGAGGCCGACGCCGAGGGCAGCAGGCAACAGCAGCGCCATGTTGAGCGGACCGAAACTGCCGCGCCCGTCATGATGACGAATGGTCATGGCGAGTGCATAAGCCGCGAGCGTCAGGGCCAGCAGCAGCGTGCCCATAGGGTCGAAACCAGCACTGTCAGTCTTCGGCCCCCGGCGATCAACCGGCAGGTAGCGAAGCGCGAGAAAAAAGGTCAGGATACCCAGCGGAACGTTGACGAGAAAGATGGCCCGCCAACTGAGTCCGGCGATCAGAACGCCGCCAAGCGATGGACCGAGAGCGGTGCCAATTGCGGACATTGTTCCGAGCAAGCCCATGGCGCTACCGGTCTTTGCCTTAGTAACCGTCTCACCGACAAAGGCCATGGTGAGGGCCATCATGACGGCGGCTCCCAGGCCCTGTGCCGCCCGGGCAACAATCAGCAGCCAGAGCGTGGGCGCGACGCCGCACAGGACCGATGCCCCCGTGAACAGGAAGATGCCGGCCAGCAGCAGCCGCCTGCGGCCGGTGATGTCACCGAGCCGTCCGGCGCTGACGATCAGGGTGGTGATGGCGAGGAGATACGCGAGGACGACCCACTGGACTTCCTGGAAGGAGGCGTTGAACGCCTGTGCCAAGGTCGGCAAGCCCACATTGGCGATGCTGGTGCCGAGCGAGGACAGCAGCATGGACAGCGAAAGGCTGGCGAGTGCCCACCGAACCGAAGGTGTCCGGTCCGCGCTTCCACTTTCATTTTCACTTTCAGCGACTGCCTCATCTCGTTTTGCAATGATTGACTTCAACATGAACTCCGCTTTCTGCTCCGTTTACTGGCGACTCCGAAATGGAGCTGCTATGCAAGCGTAGTTCTTTGCCTGGTATAGCGGAAGGCGCACGATTTGCACTTTATTCGTGCGTTTGACGCCATATCACGATCAAACTGCGCTATGGTCAATGCATGGCTACACCCGATCTCAACTTGCTTGTCACCCTGGATGTGCTGCTCGCAGAAGGCAGCGTGGCGCGCGCAGCCCAGCGCTTGCGGCTGAGCCCGTCGGCGATGAGCCGGGCGCTGGCGCGGTTGCGCGAGACGACGGGCGATCCGCTGCTGGTCAGGGCCGGGCGCGGCCTCGTTCCCACGCCCCGGGCGATAGCACTGCGCGAGCAGGTCGGCCAGCTCGTGCAGGACGCGGAAGCGGTGCTGCGCCCCGTGGAGAAGCTCAAGCTCAAGAAGCTGGTCCGAACCTTCACGCTGCGGACCCGCGAAGGCTTTGTGGAGAACTTCGGACCAGACCTGATTGCCCGCGTCAGCCAGGAGGCGCCCGGCGTGCGGCTGCGCTTCGTGCAGAAGTCAAATAAAGACAGCGCCCCACTTCGCGACGGAACCGTCGATCTGGAAACCGGCGTTGTAGGGAAGACGACTGCACCAGAGTTGCGTGTGCAGGCCTTGTTCCGGGACCGCTTCATCGGCGTCATGCGAGCGGGGCACCCGCTGAGCCAGGGCGAGATCACGCCGGCCCGTTATGCGGCCGGCAGGCACATCGGTGTCTCGCGGCGGGGTCTGGGCGCGGAGCCGGTGGATGAAGCCTTGGTGCCGCTCGGGCTGCAAAGGGAGATCGCCACCATCGTCGGCGGCTTTTCGGCCGCGCTGGCGCTGGCCAGGGCCTCCGACCTGATCGCCAGTGTTCCCGAACGGCATACCGGAAACCTGCGCGCCGGCATGCACAGTTTTCCCCTTCCGGTCCCCACGCCGGAGATCACGGTGTCGTTGCTCTGGCACCCGCGGCTGGATGCCGATCCGGCGCATCGTTGGCTGCGCGGGTGTGTTCGGGATGCCTGCGCGGCGATCCGCTGAAGGGGTAAGCCTCCCGCAGGCAGATCGCTAGCGCAGCCGCGCAAATCGGGTGGCAGCCGGTTCACGCCTGTGTTGCGGGCTTGCCCAGTGACACAAGTTTGCGCTCGGGCACCCGGCCGGTGAAGGCAAAGTCCACCTGCGGCGCACGCCCGCTGACGATGTCGGCAATCGCGGCGCCCGAGCCGCAGGAGTGCGTCCAGCCCAGCGTGCCATGGCCGGTGTTGAGGAACAGGTTGATGGTTTGGGAGCGGCCGATGTAGGGCACGTTGGACGGCGTGGCCGGGCGCAGGCCGGTCCAGTACTGCGCGTTCCGGCCGTCGGTCATGTCAGGGAAGAGCTGGCGCACGCGCCGCACAATCGCCTCGCAGCGCACCAGGTTCAGCTCGGTGCTGTAGCCGTTCAACTCGGCCGTGCCCGCAATGCGCAGGCGGTTGCCCAGGCGCGAAAACACCAGCTTGTACTCGTCATCGGTCAGCGACACGTGGTAGGACGCGGCCTCGTTGATGACCGGCAGCGTGACCGAATAGCCCTTGGCCGGGTAAATCCGCAAGGTCTGGCCCAGCAGCTTGGCCCATTGCGGGCTGTAGGCGCCCAGGCACATCACATAGGCATCGGACTTGAGCTTGCTCACCACGCCTTCGGCATTGGCAATCTGCACCGCCGTCAGCGTATCGCCTACCTTGTGCGCGCCGACGATGCGGGTGTTGTACAAAAAATTCACACCCGCGTCTGCGCACAGGGCGGCCAGCTGGCGC
Source organism: Polaromonas sp. (assembly GCF_036676035.1). Classification (GTDB taxonomy): domain Bacteria; phylum Pseudomonadota; class Gammaproteobacteria; order Burkholderiales; family Burkholderiaceae_C; genus Polaromonas. Next base: position 12,629 of record NZ_JAKFDR010000065.1, on the reverse strand, counting down.
GTGAAGGCGTGCGCGTCACCCGATTCGTCGCTGGGCGTCATGCTGCCACCGACGATTTGCGCGCGGCTGGCCGCCAGCGCGGGCTCGATGGCCACGCATTCGTCGGGCGTCTTCATGTCCAGCTCGCAGCCGTACTCGCGCATCACGGCGGCCGGGCCCTGGGCGTCGGCGTACTCCTGCTCGCTGGTGTAGAAGTGCAAGATCCCTTCGGTCTTTTGCTGGTAGTCCATGCCGGTGTCGGCGCGCAGTTGTTGCAGCGTGGCCCGGCTGTACAGGCCCAGGCTCACCATCTGCTTGATGTTGTGGCGGGTGCGGCCCGGCGTGCACTGGCGCAAAAAGTCCAGGCTCCACAGCCACTGGTTCAAATCGGGCCGCAGGCGAAACAGCAGCGGCGCGTCTTCGCGCATCAGCCATTTCAGCACTTTCATGGGGGCGCCGGGGTTGGCCCAGGGCTCGGCATGGCTGACCGAAATCTGGCCGCCATTGGCAAAGCTGGTTTCCAGGCCGGCACCCGGCTGGCGGTCGACCACGGTGACCTCGTGGCCGGCCTGGCGCAAAAACCAGGCGGACGTGATGCCGGTCACGCCGGCGCCTAAAACTGTGACTTTCATAGCAGAACTCCAAAGAAAACAAGGCAACAGGCCAATACTGGCGTGCGCAAGCAGCTATGAAATTGATAGTGAATTTCAGGGCGGCAGCGTGCACCAGTGCTGGTGCCGCTCCCACTGTCCTTGGTACCTGAGAGATTCAGCCCGTGTCAGCGGGTGCTGAGCTGCGGGCTTTGCTCCTTCGGTGGCGGCAGCTTTGCGCTGCAGCTCTCTCCAGATTCGGCATGTTTCATTCAATACAGGGGCCTGAGCGATCATGGGAGATTGCGCCTTCGGCGGCGGGTGCAGGACACCCGCGCTCTCTTGAATGAAGCCCGATTCTCGCATATTGCCCGGGCGCCGGCCAGAAGCGCATAAGCGCCTCGGGGGGCAGTGCATTACACGCAGTGAAAAGCGTGGGGGCCACACCTTTAAAATCGCTTTATGCTTCAAATCAAACAAGACCTGCTGGACGCCCTGGGCCAGGCCCTCAAAACCATGGCGCCTGACAGTACCGTGGCGGCCGCGTTCGAGTCGCCCAAGGTGGCGGCCCATGGCGACTTTGCCTCTACAGCGGCCATGCAGTTGGCCAAACCGCTCAAGCTCAACCCGCGCCAGGTGGCGGAAAACCTGCGCGCGCTGCTGCTCCAATCCGCAGCGTTTGCGCGCTGGGTCGACAGCATAGAGATTGCCGGCCCCGGCTTCATCAATTTCCGGCTCAAGCCGGCCGCCAAGCAGGAAACCGTGCGCGAGGTGCTGGCGGAGCAGGCGCAGTACGGCGTCCAGCCTGTCGCCAAGGACCGGCACATGCTGGTCGAATTTGTCTCGGCCAATCCGACCGGCCCGCTGCACGTGGGCCATGGCCGGCAGGCCGCGCTCGGCGATGCGATCTGCAACCTGTTTGCGACGCAGGGCTGGGATGTGTACCGCGAGTTTTATTACAACGACGCCGGCGTGCAGATCCAGACCCTGGCCACCAGCACGCAGGCCCGCGCCAGGGGCCTCAAGCCCGGCGACGCCGGCTGGCCCGACCCGGCCTACAACGGCGACTACATTGGCGAGATTGCCAATGACTTTCTGGCCCGCAAAACCGTCCGCTCGGACGACCGCGAGTTCACCGCCTCCGGGGATATCGAAGACCTGGACGCCATCCGCCAGTTTGCCGTGGCCTATTTGCGCCACGAGCAGGACCTGGACCTGCAGGCCTTCTCGGTCAGATTTGACAACTACTACCTCGAGTCCAGCCTGTACAGTTCGGGCCGCGTGGACCGTGCGGTGCAAAAGCTCAAGGACGCGGGCAAAACCTATGAGCTCGATGGGGCGCTGTGGCTCAAGTCCACCGACTACGGCGATGACAAAGACCGCGTCATGAAAAAGAGCGACGGCAGCTACACCTACTTTGTGCCCGATGTCGCCTACCACCTGGCCAAATGGGAGCGGGGCTACAGCAAGGCCATCAACATCCAGGGCATGGACCACCACGGCACCATCGCCCGCGTGCGCGCCGGCCTGCAGGCGGCCGGCGAGGGCATTCCGGCCGGCTACCCCGACTACGTGCTGCACACCATGGTGCGCGTGATGCGCCACGGCGAGGAAGTGAAGATCTCCAAGCGTGCCGGCAGCTACGTCACGCTGCGCGACCTGATCGAGTGGACCAGCAAGGACGCGGTGCGCTTCTTCCTGCTCAGCCGCAAGCCCGACACCGAGTACGTGTTTGACATTGACCTGGCGCTGGCCAAAAACAATGAAAACCCGGTGTACTACGTGCAGTATGCGCATGCGCGCATCTGCTCGATTCTCAGCACCTGGGCCGCTCAGGGCGGTGGTGAGAGCCAGCTCAAAGGTGTGGACCTGTCGCCCCTGGACAGCCCGCAGGCGCAGACGCTGATGTTGCTGATTGCCAAATACCCCGAGATGCTGACCGGGGCGGCAACGGGTTTTGCGCCGCATGATGTGGCGTTCTACCTGCGCGAACTGGCCGCCTGCTACCACAGCTATTACGATGCCGAGCGAATTTTGGTCGATGACGAAGCCGTCAAGCTGGCGCGGCTGGCGCTGGTCGCGGCCACCGCGCAGGTGTTGCACAATGGACTGGCAGTGTTGGGCGTGAGTGCGCCCCGCAAGATGTAAGCAAACATAAATAAATAAAGCCGAAGTGGGCAAGCAAGGAAACTGGGCAAGCTATGAGCAAACAACGAGGCAATACCCTGGTGGGGTTCATCATCGGGGCGCTGGTGGGGCTGGGGGCCGCGCTGGCGGTGGCGGTGTACATCACCAAGGTGCCGGTGCCCTTCATGAACAAGGGGCAGCAGACACGCAACCCTGACCAGGATGCCAGCGAGGCCAAGAAGAACAAGGACTGGAACCCCAATGCGGCCCTGTCCGGCAAGAACCCGGTCAAGCCCTCTGAGGCCTCGGGCCCGGTCACCAACAGCCCCGTGCCGCCAGAGCCCGCCACCACCTCCAAGCCCGTGGCCGACCCGGCGGCCGCCAAAACGGCGAAACCGGCCGTGTCTGCCGATCCGCTGGGCGATCTGGCCAGGGAGAAGGCAGACGCCGCGCCGGCGGGCGCTGGCGTGGACCCGTTCAATTACTTCGTGCAGGCCGGGGCTTTTCGCACCCCTGAAGATGCCGAGCAGCAGCGCGCCAGGCTGTCCCTGCTGGGCTTGCAGGCCAAAGTCACCGAGCGCGAACAGTCGGGCCGTACCGTGTACCGCGTGCGCCTGGGCCCGTTTGACAAAAAAGAGGATGCCGACAAGGTCAAGGAAAGACTGGACAGCAACGGCATTGAAACCGCCCTGGTCCGGACCCAGCGTTAACCCGGGCGCTGAACTTTTTTGAACCGGGCTATCAAACCTCTAGCCCGACGCCCTGAAGCCGCTGTTACAGCGGCGGGTGTTTTCCGAAAACCCAGGAGAAAAACTTGATGCAACGACGTGAATTTTCGCTTTCAGCCGCCTCTGTAGCCGCAGCCACCACCTTGGGCACGCTGGCGCTGCCCACCCTGGCCCAGGCGCAGGGCGCAGGACTGAAAGAAGGCTCCGACTACCTGGTGCTCGACAAGCGCGCGCCGGTGGAGGCCCCGGCGGGCAAGATCGAAGTGGTTGAGTTTTTCTGGTACAGCTGTCCGCACTGCAACGTCTTTGAGCCCCAGCTGGAAGAGTGGATTAAAAAAGCACCGGCAGATGTCGCGGTGCGGCGCGCGCCGGTGGCTTTTCGCCCCGACTTTGAACCGCAGCAGCGTCTTTATTTTGTGCTCGAAGGCCTGGGCAAGGTCGAGGCGCTGCACAAAAAAGTGTTTTACGCGATCCATGTGGAAAAACAGGCGCTCAACACGGCCGAGAGCATTGCGGCCTGGGCTGCCAAGCAGGGCCTCGACAAGGCCAAATTCGTCGAAATGTACAACTCGTTCACGGTCAGCACCAAGGTTCGCAAAGCCACCCAGCTGCAGGACGCCTTTGCGGTAGACGGCGTGCCTGCATTGGGCGTGGATGGCCGTTACTACACCTCCGGTACGCTGGCGAAAACCATGCCGCGCGCGCTGCAGGTGGTCGATGCCCTGGTGGCTGAAGTGCGCAAAACCCTGCCCAAGGCAGCGCCTGCCGCCCCGGCTGCCAAAAAACCGGCTGCTCAGCCTCAGCCGGCCAAAAAGGCGGGCTAGCCAGCGCGCCGGTCCGGGCGGTCAGCCCGCACATACCGCAGACCCGTTAGTCCCGCGCCCAGTGCCGGTTTAACGGGTTTTTTTGTGGGATTTTCGCGGGCGCCGTGGGTGGCAGCCGCTACAATTGTCAGGAAAGCTGGCAAAAGCAAGATTTGTGCCTTATGAAAAAACCTCTTCTCTCAAGCTGCCTGCCTTGGCTTCTGGCGCTGACCCTGTCGACGGCGGCGCTGGCCGAGAAAGCCGACCGCGACAAGCCCATGAATGCCGAGGCCGATGCCTTGCGCTATGACGATCTCAAGCAAACCAGTGTGTTCACGGGCAAGGTGGTGATTACCAAGGGCACCATCATCATCCGCGGTGAACGGGTGGACGTGAAGCAGGACCCGGAGGGCTACCAGCAGGCGGTGGTGACCGCCGCGCCGGGCAAGCTGGCTTACTACCGCAGCAAGCGCGACGGGGTGGACGAGTTCATCGAAGGCGAAGCGGAAATCATCGAATACGACAGCCGCCCCGACAACGTCAAGTTCATCAAACGGGCGATATTGCGCCGTTACATGGGCGCGGCGCTGGGCGACGAAACCACCGGCTCCCTGATCGTCTATGAAAACACCACCGATGTGTTCACGGTCGATGGCGGCGTGCAAAACCGCACGGCAGCCAATCCCGGCGGCCGGGTCCGGGCCCTGCTGTCCCCCAGAACACCGGCTTCGGCCGCTGCGCCGGCCCCTGCACCATCGGCCACATCGGCCCCCAGCCTGCGCCCCAGCAGCGCACTGGGCAACGAGAAGAAATAAACCTAGAAACCGCAGTTGACCGCTCATACTCCGCTGGCAAGACCGCATGAACACACACTTATTCGCTCACGCACGAGTTCACCTTTTGGCGGGCAGCGCTACGCACCCGATTGAGCCGCCCTGGCGCGCGCTGGCGGCGTTGCTCCTCCTTGCGGGCATTAGCCCGCAGCGTCGTCACGCCTTGCCAGCCCACCCCATGACGGCCCACTCGGGCGCGTCCAACTGCGGTTTCTAGGTTAAACAAGACGATGGATTTGGCAAGCAATACGGCGTCCGCCCCACCCAGCCGCCTGGTGGCGCAGGGCCTGAAAAAGTCTTACGGCCGCCGTCTGGTGGTGCAGGATGTCTCGCTGGCGGTGCAAAAAGGCGAGGTGGTCGGCTTGCTGGGCCCCAACGGCGCGGGCAAGACCACTTCGTTTTACATGATTGTCGGCTTGGTGCGCGCCGATGCGGGCGAGATCACCATCGACGGCCAGTCGGTCGAGCACATGCCGATTCACCGGCGCTCGCGGCTGGGCCTGAGCTACCTGCCCCAGGAGGCCTCGATTTTTCGCAAGCTCACGGTGGAAGAAAACGTGCGCGCCGTGCTGGAGCTGCAGCATGACGCGTCGGGCCGCCCACTGAGCCGCGATGAGATCCAGCACCGGCTCGATGCCCTGCTGCAGGACTTGCGGGTCGACCACCTGCGCGACTCGCCGGCGCCGGCGCTTTCGGGCGGCGAGCGCCGCCGGGTCGAGATTGCCCGGGCGCTGGCCACCCAGCCGCGCTTCATTTTGCTCGACGAGCCGTTTGCCGGTATTGACCCGATTGCCGTGATCGAGATCCAGCGCATCATCGGTTTCCTGAAATCGCGCGGCATTGGCGTGCTGATCACCGACCACAATGTGCGCGAGACCCTGGGCATTTGCGACCACGCCTACATCATCAGCGATGGCCATGTGCTGGCCACCGGCACCCCTTCGGAAATTGTTGACAACGCAGATGTGCGCCGGGTGTACCTCGGTGAACACTTCAGAATGTAATGGCTCCCCCCCGTCGTTGGCTCACTTCGTGTAGCCCCTTCCCCCCTCAAGGGGGCTGCGCCTGCGGCCCGGCAGAGCCGGTTCCGCGGCCCATGCTTGAAAAATCCACCCAGGCCAGCTTTTGTGTATACGTGGAGGGGCCGTGAAACAAGGCCTGTCATTACGCGTCTCGCAGCACCTGGCGCTCACGCCGCAGCTGCAGCAGTCGATTCGCCTGCTGCAGCTGTCCACGCTGGAGCTGAGCCAGGAAGTCGAGCAGATGCTCGACGAAAACCCGTTTCTGGAACTGGCCGAAGAAGCCGCGCCGCGTGAGGAGTTTGGCTTGGCGCAGGCCGACACGCCGGTCAGTCAGGATAACCATGAGTTCGAATCCGCTACAGATTCCATAGCTGCTGGTGCAGAAGATACAAGGGCTGAAGGCCAAAATGATCTGGAAGTCAGCTCGGAGCCCCGGCTCGAGGACAGCTGGGACGAAGACGGCAGCGTGGAAGCCGCGCCGGATGACAGCGAATGGGGCGGCGACGCGCCCCCGCGCAAAAGCAATGCCGATGACAGTGAGGCCGAAGCGTCCGATCTGGCCAGCAGCCAGGAGTCCCTGCAGGAACACCTGCACCGGCAGGCGCTTGGTTTGCGTTTGTCCGACGAAGACAAGGCGGCCCTGCATTTCCTGATCGAGTCGCTCAACGACGATGGCTATCTGGAAGACAGCCTGGCCTCGCTGGCGGCCGGCCTGGCAGGCGATGACCTGGAGCAGGCCGAAGAACTGGAGCAGCATTTTGCGATGGTCCTCAAGCTGCTGCAGCACATGGAGCCGGCGGGCGTGGGCGCGCGGCATCTGGCCGAGTGCCTGAGCCTGCAGTTGCTCGACTGCAAAAACACCGAGGAGGCCCGGGCGGCGCAGGCCATCTGCCGGCAGCCCATGGAACTGCTGGCCAAGCGCGATGTGAAACGCCTGGCGCACCTGTGCGGGTTTGGCGAAACCGCCATCAAGGGCGCCATTGCCCTGATTGGCCGGTTGGACCCCAAGCCCGGCCGCCGTTTCGTCAATGTGGAGCGCAACCTGATCGTGCCCGATGTGATCGTCGTCAAGTCGGGCCGCGGCTTCAAGGTGCAGCTCAACAGCGACGTGATGCCGCGCCTGCGCGTGCACGACATCTATGCCAACGCCATCAAGCAGCACAAGGGCCAGAACGGCCAGGCCCTGCAGCAGCGGCTGCAGGAGGCGCGCTGGTTCATCAAGAACATCCAGCAGCGCTTTGACACCATCCTGCGCGTGAGCAGCGCCATCGTGGAGCGGCAGAAAAACTTCTTCACGCATGGCGAGCTGGCGATGCGTCCGCTGGTGCTGCGCGAGATTGCCGACGAGCTGGGCCTGCACGAGTCCACCATCTCGCGCGTGACCACGGCCAAGTACATGAGCACGCCCTACGGTACGTTTGAGCTGAAGTACTTCTTTGGCTCGGCACTGGGCACCGAGACCGGTGGCAATGCGTCCAGCACCGCCGTGCGTGCGCTGATCAAGCAGTTTGTCGCGTCGGAGAGCGCCAAAAAGCCGCTGTCCGATAACCAGATTTCCGAAATGCTCAAGGAACAGGGCATTGAATGCGCGCGCCGCACCGTGGCCAAGTACCGCGAGGCTTTGCGCATCGCGCCTGCCAACCTGCGAAAATCACTGTAATGACCCCCACGCTTATCACTTCGTGTACTGCACTGCCCCCCGAGGGGGCTATAGCGCCTTGGGGCGGCCCGGCGGCGCTATGAACCAACTTCAATTGTTTTTGCCGTGTGCTGCCGGCGTCGAAGAGCTGCTGGCGGCCGAGGTCAAGCGGGTGACCGGCATCCAGGGCAAGGCCTGGCGCGCCGGCGTGCAGCTGCAGGCGTCGTGGCGCGACGCGATGCAGCTCAACCTGCACAGCCGCCTGGCCCAGCGCGTGCTGATCGAGCTGCAGCACAACCAGTACCGCAGCGAGCAGGACCTGTACAACGCTGCGGCTAGCGTAGCCTGGGAAATCTGGTTCACGCCCAGGCAGACCTTCAAGGTCGAGATCACCGCGCAGCACAGCCCGCTGACCAGCCTGAACTTTGCAGCGCTCAAGATCAAGGACGCGATTGCCGACCGCTTTCGCGCCAAGTTCGACGTGCGCCCCGATGTGGACACGCGCTGGCCCGACGCGCGCGTGTATGTGCACCTGACGACCGACACCGTCACCATCTACATCGACACCTCGGGCGAGCCGCTGTTCAAGCGCGGCTGGCGCGAAGACAAGGGTGACGCGCCGCTGAAGGAAACCCTGGCCGCCGCCATGATCGCCGCCAGCGGCTGGGACCAGTTGTGCAAGGACGGTGTGCCGCTGTACGACCCCTGCTGCGGCTCGGGCACCATCGCGATTGAGGCCGCGCAAATCGCCTGCAACATGGCGCCGGGGCTGAACCGGCGCTTTGCCTTCCAGAAATTCTTGCCGTTTCAGGGCCATGTCTGGGACGGCCTGTTGAACCAGGCCGAGGCCGCCATCACCGCGCCCAGCGCCCCGGTGTTTGGCAGCGACGTGTCGTTCCGCATGGTGGACTTTGCCGAGCGCAATGCCGAGCGCGCCGGCGTGGCCCATGCCGTGCAGCTGCGCGGCGGCGACGCACTGCAGCGCATGCCGCCCGCGCCCTCGGGCGTGATGCTGGTGAACCCCCCCTACGGCGAGCGGATTGAGGTGGCCGGCGTGGCTGGTGTGCCGGGTGGCCAGCAAAGACAGCAGGGCATGGACGAGTTTGGCCAGCCCGTGCCGAGACCGCAAGGCCGCGCGGGCGGGGTAGGCCGTGAGCAGGCGCAAACCGAAGACGGCACAGACTTCTTTGCGCAGCTGGCCACACACTGGAAAAAGAATTACGCGGGCTGGACCGCCCATGTGCTCACGCCCGACCTGAAGCTGCCGGGCAAGATGCGCCTGAAGGAGTCGCGCCGCGTGCCCATGTGGAACGGCCCGATTGAATGCCGCCTGTTCCGTTTTGACATGGTGGCGGGCTCCGCGCGGGGCAAGCCCGCATCCACGCCCGGTCTTGCTCCCTCTCCCGCTGGGGGAGGGCAGGGGTGAGGGCGGTGCATCACAGGCTTGCCTACAGGCGCGCCATGGTCTTGGGCGCATGAGCCGCCGGGCCGCTCCCAAGGCGAATACCGCAGCGCGTAGCGCGGAGGTTACCCGATGAGCACTCGTCCCATCGTCCTGGACACCAACATCGTCCTCGATGTGTTTGTGTTTAACGACGCGGCGGCGCAACCGGTCAAACAGGGGCTGGAAACCGGTGAACTCGACTGGCTGGCCACCCAGCCCATGCGCGATGAACTGGCGCGCGTGCTGGCCTATCCGCAAATCGTCCCGCGCCTGGATTCTTGCAAGCTGAGCGCAGACGACGTGCTGGCAGCCTTTGACCGACATGCCCGACTGATTGAGGTTGCCGGCAAAGCCAGCGTCATCTGCAGCGACCCGGACGACCAGAAGTTCATCGACCTGGCGGTGGCCGAGCAAGCCATGTTGCTGAGCAAGGACCGCGCCGTGACTTCCATGTCAAAAAGGCTTCTGGTCCGTGGAGTACGAGCACAAGCGGCTATTTAATTCATAGCGTCATGCGCAATGGGAACGGCGATCCGAGACGATTTTCTGGAAATTAAAATTTAATCGCTGGAGTTTGTGACGGGCAAGATATTGCAAGACTCACGCCGCTAACTTCGCGCTTGCCAATCGATTCAGACTGACCCCTTGCTCCGCTGCCATCAGTGCCAGGTTGCGGTGAAGTTGCGGCGGGATGCGTACTCGGAACTCGCCACTGTAGTGCTTCTCAGCCATCGCTTCGGGTACCGGCTCGCCGCTGGCCTGCATGTCTGCCACCACGTCGGCCACTACTTTACTAATGCCTTTGAGCGCGGCCTCGGGTGTTTTTGCCAGCCAGCTTAGCGACGGAAATTCGGCGCACAGGCCCACATGTTCGCCGTCTTCGGGGGACCAGGTGACGCGGTAGGTGTAGTGCTTGATGTTCATGATTTGCCTTGCAGTTTGTCAATGGCTTGCAGGACCTGTCTGACCTGGTAGGGCTTGGCCTTGCCTTTTGCGTTCTGGATGTTGACGCGCGGGTCGCCGGGCCAAGGAGTCTTGAAGATGGCGTGGCTGCTGCCGCTTTGCCGTGGCTTGCCGAAGTAGGCCATGCACACCTTTTTCAGGTCACTGAACCCCACGTTGGCGGGCTCCAGGCGCATCTGTTCCAGAAGTTTTTCCACGCTCGCCATATTCCTGATATGGTGCCACTATTGGCACCATTAGTCAAACCTAAGTTCGGTTCAGGCGAGCGTCTTGCGAATATCCTTGGTCAGCAAATACAGATGGGCCGCATCAATAGGCGAAGGCTCAAAACCGTAGCCCTGGTAAAAGCGCGCGGCCGCCTCGTCCTTGGCATGCACCATCAGCGCGCGGCAGCCAATGACCTCGCAGGCTTGCAGGTATTTCAATAGCGCACTCTGCAACAGGCTGCGCCCCACGCCTTGGCCTTGCGCACGCACATCCACCGCCAGCCGCGCCAACAGCAGCATGGGAATGGGATGGCGGGCCAAGCCTTTGCTCACGCGCTGCGGCACTGCTGCATGTTCAACCGATGCGGCCGCCAGGCTGTAGTAGCCAAACACCCGCCCCTGTGCCAAGGTCACGAAAGTGCGGGCGCTGCCGTTGGTCTGGTTGGCCAGCGCGTAGCGTTGCAAAAACTGGTTGAGCGCCGCTGCGCCGCAGTCAAAAGCCTGGGTGTCGTGCGCAGCCGCAAGAGGCTCGGGCTGGCTGAAGACCAGTGCCTGCTCAGATGGCTCGGCCATCAGGCAAATACGCTGGGCTTGGCAAACAGCCGTTTGAGTCCAGGCAGTTCACGCGCCGGGGCGTCCAGCGCCTGGTTGAGGGCCTTCATTTGGGGCTCGGTCAGCGTGAAACGCGTTTGATCGCCCAACACGCGCGCGGCCGCATCACGCGACGCATTCAAGACAAAGGCGCTGAGGGTCTGGTCCTGCAGCTGGGCTGCTTTTTCCAGAGCGGCTTTGAGTTCTGCCGTGGCGCGGATTTCAATGCGTTCGGCTCGGGTGGAGGCATTCATGGACAGAGGGTTTATCAAGAACGATGTGTAGGTATTATCCGTACAAATTCCGTACATGTCAAACTGCTGCTGGCCGGGCGGCAGGCCACATGGCAGCGCTACACTGCCCACCATAAGAGCCTCGCGCGAGGCTCGGCATCTTATTTCCCCCATGAACCCTCCGTCCTCACCTCCATCCCTCTCCAGCGCAAGCGCAACCCCCCTGCTCGGCCCTGAGGCCTTTGACGAGCTGGACGCCATTCTTGACGAGTTGCGCACGCGCTACGACGAAACACCGCAGTGGGAATTCTGTGAAGGCTTCATGGCGGCCGTGATCTGCTCGCGCCGCCCGATTGCCGAGGACGAATACCTGTCGGTGCTGCTGGCCACGCCCGCCCCCGGCGAAGCGCCCGATGCCGAAGGCGGCTCGTTCGCCAGCGACGCGCAGCGCGAGCGCTTCCTCGCTCTGTGGAAGCAGCGCTGGGACGAGGTCGAAACGGCGCTCGATTCCCAGGTGGACTCGCTGGAAGACGACCGCTGCTACCACCCCGAAGTCATGGACATTCGCGGCGCCGTGGCCGACATGCCGCCCGAGGAGCAGGCCGGTTTCAAGGGCGAAGAGCTGCCGGCCTTCGCCCAGGTCTGGGCGCTGGGTTTCATGTTTGCCGTCGAAAGCTGGCCTGAAGAATGGGCGGCGCCGCGCGACAAGGATGCCGCCCAGTGGCTGGACGGCGCCCTGCAGGCCATCGTGGCCATGACCGAAGACGACGAGGCCGCGCCTGAAGTGTCACCGCTGAGCGAAGACGGCGCGCCCAGCACCAGCATTGCCCGCCTCAACGCTTTTGGCGAAGCGATCTGGGCGGTGTATGACCTGCGCGAGCTCTGGAAAACACTGGGCCCCAAGGTGGAGACCGTGCGCAAAGAGGCCACGCCCGGGCGCAACGACCTGTGCTATTGCGGCAGCGGCAAGAAATACAAGAAGTGCCACGGCGCGGGGTGATGCTGGGGCCTGAAGATGGGGGCTTGATTGCTTCTTATTTTGTAGCGGATGGCGCCCGTATTTAAAGGGCTAGAGGTCGATTTGATGGTCAAAAGGGGGTTTTGACTTTCAAAGCGGGGCAGCGCAGCTCAACGTTGTGGTTGCACGACGTGGAACAGGTCAACGCAGTACTCGGTCGTTGCAATGACGACTTGAACATTGGGCAATGCGCACCTTGACAGCGCCACGCTGCCTCGTGTCCTGTGGCCGTGCGAAAGATATTTCCAGGCAACCGCCTCTGCCGATCCGGGCTCGTCCAACAACCGGTTCAGATCGTGGCTCGCTTCGCGATCACGATCTAACCTTATTCGTTGAGGCTGTAAAAAAACTCCTGGCACGACGTTTGCGGTACATGCGGCCAAGGAGATCGCAACCATGGCCCGCTACAAGCCCCAAGACCACAACAGCCTGCTGTTACCGGTGGTCTTGTCT
>NZ_JAKFDR010000064.1:0-52073 GCF_036676035.1 Polaromonas sp. | reverse complement strand
CTTCGCCAAAGAAAAGTACCCAAAAGAAAGGCGACCCTACTGTCTGCGACCCTTCGCTGCGCTACGGGCACCCTGCGGTGCTCGCTTCAGGCGGGGTCCGCGCAAACTCGCTGCGCTCAAACATGCGCGGCCCTTGATCCGCCTGAAGCTCCGCTCCTCAGCGCATACAGAAGGGGGTGGGGAGAGATACAAACAGCCGAACTCCACAAGGACGCGCCATGGCGCGTCCTTGTTTGTATTTGCTTTTGGTTTTGTCTTGGTATTCGGTATTGGTATTTGCATCCGCTCCCACCCCGTCCTGGCTGGGCCGAGCAGCGCAGATGGAGGCGGGATCAGGGCCGCAGTTGTTTGAGCCGAAGGCGAGTTCTGCGGACCCCCGCCGGAGTCGAGCAGCGTAGGGACCCAGACTGCGGGTCGCCTTCTCTTTGCTTACTTTCTCTTGGGCAGAAGCCAAGAGAAAGTGAGTCGCCCGCCGGGGCGAGTCCCGGCCTGGCAGTGAAGGGCGACCGCTATCAACTCAATAGCTGTCTGCGCCCGCACTTCATGGGCTAGAGCGCCAAAAATATTAAAAACTCAATCCACCCTGGCGCCGGAAGCCTTGACGACTTTTTCGTATTTACCCAGCTCACTCTTCATGAAAGCGCCAAACTGCTCGGGCGTGCTGGCCACCGGTTCGGCCATCAGGGTGGCAAAGCGGGTTTTGGCTTCGGGCGAGTGAAGCGCGGCGACAAAGGCCTGGTTGAGTTTGGCCACCACATCCTTGGGAGTGGCCGCGGGGGCCACCAGTCCCCACCAGGTGTCGATCTCAAAACCCTTGAGCGTCTCGGCCACGGCGGGCACGTCGGGCAGGATGGCGCTGCGCTTGGCGGTGGTCACGGCCAGGGCTTTGAGCTTGCCGGACTTGATGTTGCTTGATGCGGTGGCGAGGTTGTCGAAGTTGAAGTCCACCAGGCCCGACAGCAGCGCGAGCTGGGCCGGGCTGCCGCCGCTGTAGGGAATGTGCAGCGCAAAAATGCCGGCTTCTTTCTTGAACATTTCACCGGCCAGGTGGCCGGCGCTGCCGTTGCCGCCGCTGGCGTAGTTGAGCTTGGCCGGGTTGGCCTTGGCGTATTTGATCAGGTCGGCCAGGCTGTTGATGTTCAGGCGCTTGGCGGTGTCGGCGTTCATCACCAGCACGTTGGGCACGCGCACCATCTGTGTGATGGGTGCGAAGTCGGTAGCCGCGTTGTACGGCATCTTGCTGTACAGCCAGGGGTTGATGGCGTGGGTGGCCACGGCCGAGATGCCGATGGTCAGGCCATCGGGCGGGGCCTTGGCGACCAGGTCGGCGCCGATGTTGCCGCCGCCACCGGGACGGTTTTCAATGATCACGGTGCCCAGCGTGTCTTTCACGCGCTCGGCCAGCAGGCGCGCGGTCACGTCGATCGGGCCGCCGGGGGCGTAGGGCACGATGATGCGCGTGACTTTGGGTTGGGCCAGCGCCAAAGTGGATGAAAGGGCCAGCGTGGCGGCTGCGCCGCAGGTGAGGAGGTGTCGGCGTTTCATGCGCTTGCCTTGTGTTTGTCGGCCTCGGTGGTGAATGCGTCGGCGTAAAACTCTTCCGCCGGCAGGCCGGCCAGGGCGCTGTACTCGGCACGGGCCGAGTCCACCACGATGGGCGCGCCGCAGGCATAGACCTGGTGGCCCGAAAGATCGGCGAAATCTTCGAGCACCGATTTGTGGACGAAGCCGGTGCGCCCCTGCCAGTTGTCCTCGGGCAGGGCGTTGGAGATGACCGGCACATAGCGCAGGTTGGGCATCTCGGCCACACGGGCCTGCACCCAGTCGTTCATGTAGAGGTCCGCCGGGCGGCGCCCGCCCCAGTACAGCACGGTGGGGCGCGTGATGTTCTTGAACTGCATGTGCTCGATCAGCGCCTTGATCGGCGCAAAGCCCGTGCCCGAGGCCAGCAGCACCATGGGCTTGTCGCTGTCTTCGCGCAGGAAGAAGCTGCCGTAGGGCCCTTCAATGCGCAGGATTTCCTTTTCCTTCATGGGGCCAAACACATGCTCGGTGAACTTGCCGCCGGGCATGAGGCGGATGTGCAGTTCCACGCCGGGGTTGTCGGCCTGGGTGTGCGGCGCGTTGGCCATCGAGTAGGCGCGGCGGTCGCCATCGCGCAGCAAAAACTCCACATACTGGCCGGCGTGGTACTTGAACACGTCGCTGGCCGGCAGTTGCAGGCGCACCACCATCACGTCGTGCGAGGCGCGCGTCAGGGTGCTCACGCGCGAAGGCATCTTCTTGATCGGGTAGGCGCTTTCATCGGTCACTTGGCGCGACTCGATCACCACGTCGGTGTGAGGCACGGCGCAGCAGGTCAGGATGAAGCCGCTGGCTTCCTCTTCGGGCGACAGGGCCTTGGCCTGGTGGGGGCCGTGGCTGACCGTGCCTTCGAGCTTTTTGGACTTGCAGGTGCCGCAGGCACCGTCCTTGCAGCCATAGGGCAGGCCTATGCCCTGGCGAATGGCCGCGGCCAGCAGGGCTTCGTCGGGGTTGGCGGTAAAGGCCCGGCCACTGGGCTGCACGGTCACGTTGAAGGTCATCTTGGTATCCTCGGGCGGTATCTGTTTTTTGTTTCTGCTGTGTTTTTCAGCAAACCCCTAGATTTTGCCTTCAAACCAAAACCCCCTCGGCGCACTGCCTTCCCGCTTCCGCCGCGAGCGCGTCCTTGTCATCGGCTGCGGTGACGTGGGCCTGCGCGTGGCGCGCCAGCTGGCCCGAAACGTCAGGCTGCTGGCGCTGACCTCCTCGCCCGACCGTGCGCCCGCCCTGCGCGCGCAGGCCATCACGCCCCTGCCGGGCAATCTGGACGACAGCGCCACGCTGCGCCGGCTGGCCGGCCTGGCCACGCGCGTGCTGCACCTGGCGCCGCCGCCCAGCGACGACCTGACCGACTGGCGCCGCGACCCGCGCACACAGGCGCTGCTGCGCACGCTGCGCTTGCGCAGCCGGCCGCAATCGCTGGTCTATGGCTCGACCAGCGGTGTCTATGGCGATTGCCAGGGCGACTGGGTGGACGAAACCCGGCGCGTGAACCCGCGCACACCACGCGCCCAGCGCCGCGTCGATGCGGAAAGCCAGCTGCGCTGGTTTGGCCGCGCCACCGGTACGCGCGTGCACACGCTGCGCATTCCGGGCATTTACGCCCCCGACCGCGAGGGCGGCACGCCGCGCGGACGGCTGCTCAAGGGCACGCCGGTGCTGCTCGCGCCAGACGATGTCTACACCAACCACATCCATGCCGACGACCTGGCGCGGGCCTGTGTGGCGGCGCTGTGGCGCGGCAAGCCGCAGCGCGTCACCAACGCCAGCGACGACACCCAGCTCAAGATGGGCGACTACTTTGACCTGGCCGCCGACCTGTACCAGCTGCCGCGGCCACCGCGGCTGGCGCGCAGCACGGCGCAGGAGCAGTTGCCGCTGGTGCTGCTGAGCTTCATGGGAGAGTCGCGGCGGCTGGACAACACGCGCCTCAAACGCGAGCTGGGCCTGAGGCTGCACTACCCGACCGTGGCGCAGGGCTTGCGCGCCTGAGGCGGGCTGGGACAGGTACCGCGGCGAGGATACGCTGGCGCCGGCAGAGCTGCCCCCGCGAGGCGTTTTCAATTCGGGGAAAAAAGCGTCATTCAGCCTCTTGTTGCGGTTATCGATCTCCGCAAATATTGGTACTGTGCACGTGCCCGCATCTCCCGCGTCTTGAGACGGCAGATGCCTGCAGGAAACATTACGATGCCATTGAAAAATTTGAAGGTCAGCACGCGCCTGGCGACGGGGTTCGGAATCGTGTTGTTGCTGATGGGGGGCCTGATGGCGGTGGGCCTGACCCACATGGCCGAGGTCGGCGCCGTCAGCCGGCAAATCGTCGGCGGCGACTGGGCCAGGGCCGAGGCGGCGGCCAGGGTCACCACCACGACCCAGGCCAATGCACGAAGGACCATGGAGTTGTTCTTCGCGGGCGACAAAGCCGCAGCGGCGCAGATCCGCCAGCAGATTGAAGCCAGCAAACAGGCCACCACCGCCGCGCTGGCGGTGTTGGAGCAGGGCGCCTCCCCGGACGATGGGAAGACTCTGCTGGCGGCCGCGCAAAGCACGTACACGGCTTATGTGGCGGCCTTGGACAAAGTGGCCAGGCAGCTGGAACAGGGCGACCGGGAAGCGGCATCCCGCGCCTTGATCGGCGAGGCCCTGCCGGCGCTGGATATCCTGCAGCAGGCCGCCCGGGCGCTGGCCGAGCTGCAGTCCCGCCAGGTCAAGGCCCTTGGCGACGAGATCGCGCGCGACATCGGATCGGCGCGTTATCTGATGCTCGGACTGGGGCTGGCCGCCTTGCTGATCGGCTGCGCCGTGGCTTACGGGCTGATGCGCAGCATTGCGAAACCGCTCGACGAGGCCATCTACATCGCCGAGACGGTGGCTGCTGGGGACCTGAGCCAGGAGTTTGTGACCGAGCGCGGTGGCGACTTCGGCCGCCTGCTGGGCGCCTTGGGCGACATGGAAGACACCTTGACCGATCTGGTGAGCCGCATCAAGGCCTCGACCGATTCGATCACCGTGGCCTCGAAAGAGATCGCCGCCGGCAACGCCGATCTGTCCCGGCGCACCGAAGAGCAGGCCGCCTCACTGGAAGAGACGGTTTCCAGCATGGACGAGCTGACCTCCACGGTCAAGCTCAACGCAGAGCATGCGCAGTCCGCCAGCGGCCTGGCCGCCAGCGCCTCGGGCATCGCCGAGCGCGGCGGCGAGGTGGTGGTTCAGGTGGTGGAGACCATGGTCTCGATCAGCAGCAGTTCGAAAAAAATCGTCGACATCATCGGCGTGATCGAGGGCATCGCCTTCCAGACCAATATCCTGGCGCTCAATGCCGCGGTCGAGGCGGCGCGTGCGGGTGAGCAGGGGCGGGGCTTCGCGGTGGTGGCCGGTGAAGTGCGCAACCTGGCGCAGCGCAGCGCGCAGGCGGCCCGCGAGATCAAGGCCCTGATTGGCGATTCCGTGGAGCATGTGGAAAACGGCTCGAACCTGGTGGGCCAGGCGGGCCGGACCATGCAGGACATCGTGCAGGCCGTCAAGCGGGTGAGCGACCTGCTGGCGCACATCTCGGCGGCTTCGGTGGAGCAAAGCAAGGGCATCGAGCATGTGAACCAATCCATGATGCAGATGGACAAGGCCACGCAGCAAAATGCCGCGCTGGTGCAGCAGGCGGCCACGGCTGCCGCGGCGCTGTCGGAGCAGGCTTACCAGCTGCAGACGGCGGTCGGCGAATTCAAGCTGGATGCCGAGCCTGCCGAAACGCCCGTGCCTCTGCTGGCGTGAGAGCAGGGCGGCTCACGCCGGTGAAGCGGGATTTGCTATAAAAACAGGAGCTTCCTGCGCCCATTAACAAAGGGCTGGAGGCCTGTTTGGCTCAAATAATTCAGATGCCCGAAGCTTTTTTGAGCGTGAGCATGCGGTCCTGCGCCCTGAGCACGATGGTCTTGATCTCGGCTCCCTGCAGCACCGTGAGCTTGACTTCCGCATCGGGCGCCGCGCGGGCCCAGAGTTTTTTGTAAAAACTCTCCAGGCTGGTCACGGTGCTGTCGTCCACCGCCAGCACCACATCGCCGGCAGCGAGGCCGGCCAGCGCGGCCGGGCTGTCTTCGCTGACACGCAGGATCTGCACCCGGCCCTCCTCGTCGCTGGAGGTCAGGCCCAGCCAGGGGCGGTGGCTGAGCTGGCTGCTGCCGGACTGCTGCAGCTCGGCCAGGATGGGTTTGAGCAGGTCCACCGGCACGAACATGTTGCCGGGCCGCCGGCGGTTTTGCCCCATCACATCCATCACAAACAACGAGCCAATGCCCATCAGCTCACCATGCTGGTTGAACAGTGCCGCGCCGCTGTGGTGGCCGTTGCCCGACATGATGGGCGGGCTGGTGAACAGCGCGGTGTCCAGGTGGTACTCCCAGTTGCCCGAAAAAGCCCGCTTGCTGACGAGCAGTGCCATGTTCACCTCGCCCTCATCGCCGTCGGTGCTGGCGCCGGTGACCGCCATCAGCAGTTCACCGGCTTGCAGGTCCTGGGTGCTACCCAGCGGCGCCGGGCTGATGCCGGGCAGGGGCAGCAGGGGTTTGAGCAGGCCGAAGCCGGTGGCCAGGTCGTAGGCAACGGCGGAGGCCGGGATGACTTTGTTGTCCTGTGTGATGACCTCGATCTGCTGCGCTTCCAGCATCAGGTAGCCAATCGTCAGCACCAGGTCGTCGGGTCCGATGACCACGCCCGAGCCCTGGCGCAGGCTGCCCAGCCGTTCGGAAGAGCGTGCGCCTTCGGCGGCCGTGAC
The DNA here is from genome assembly GCF_036676035.1 of Polaromonas sp. Lineage (GTDB taxonomy): Bacteria > Pseudomonadota > Gammaproteobacteria > Burkholderiales > Burkholderiaceae_C > Polaromonas. The sequence continues at coordinate 45,721 of NZ_JAKFDR010000064.1, read as the reverse complement.
CTGGACCCCCACCACGGCCGCATTGGCCCGGCTCAGCGCATCGATCATGGCTTGTGGGGCCGCGGACTGCAGGGTGTTGGCATGCGCCGACGCCGCAAAGATCAGGTACAGCAGTGGGGCTGAGACCACCGAAAGAAGGGTGAAGAGCCAGCGACTTGAGGTGCGCATGATCGACTCCTGCAACGCGGCGAGGCCGCACTTCAAGAATGCACTTAAATCAAGCCGCCGACAAGAGCAAGGGGATTAAAAAAATCAGGTTTTAGCCCGCATATTTCACGCTACTGCATTTTTTGATGCTCTGCGCGTGGTGATGCTGGTGTAACGCGCCACATGGTTTGCGGCCATCGCGTCAGATGGCTTGAGCTTGCAGACCATGTGGCGCGTTACACATCGGCGTAGCACCTGCTACAAGCTTTTTTGTAGAACGCAAAGGGGATTTGTGGAAACGGTTTTGCTCTGAGAAGGGCGAAAAACCGTTTGGTGCCCGGGGCCGGAATCGAACCGGCACGCCTTGCGGCGGGGGATTTTGAGTCCCCTGCGTCTACCAATTTCACCACCCGGGCAGGAAGAAGCGAAGACCGAAATTATGGCACAGTATGGCGTATGAATTATCCAACCATTGAAGACGCGATCGGCAAAACGCCGCTGGTGGCGCTGCAACGCATCAACGCTGCCGACAACGCGCGGCGCGGCAACATCATCCTGGGCAAACTCGAAGGCAACAACCCGGCCGGCTCGGTCAAGGACCGGCCTGCACTGTCCATGATCAAGCGCGCCGAAGAGCGCGGCGAGATCAAGCCTGGCGACACCCTGATCGAAGCCACCTCGGGCAACACCGGCATTGCGCTGGCCATGGCCGCAGCCATCAAGGGCTACCGCATGGTGCTGATCATGCCGGAGGACCTGAGCATTGAACGCGCCCAGACCATGAAGGCCTTTGGCGCCGAGCTGATCCTCACGCCCAAGAGCGGCGGCATGGAGTACTCGCGCGATCTGGCCACGCAGATGGAAAAAGATGGCAAGGGCAGGGTGCTGGACCAGTTTGCCAACGCCGACAACCCGCGCATCCATTACGAAACCACCGGCCCTGAGATATGGACGGATACGTCAGGCAAGGTGACACATTTTGTCAGCGCCATGGGGACAACCGGCACGATTACCGGTGTTTCCCGCTATCTGAAAGAGAAAAATCCGGCGATTCAGGTGATTGGCGCGCAACCGAGCGAAGGCTCGCGCATTCCGGGCATTCGCAAATGGCCGCAGGAGTACTTGCCCAAGATTTACGACCCGACCTGGGTCGATGACCTGGTGCTGGTCAGCCAGGGCGATGCCGAAGACATGTGCCGCCGCCTGGCGCGCGAAGAGGGCATTTTTGCCGGCATTTCGGCCGCCGGCGCCTGCTGGGTGGCGCAGCAGATCGCCCAAAAGGTGGAAAACGCCGTGATCGTGTTTGTGGTGTGTGACCGCGGTGACCGCTACCTGTCGACCGGTGTTTTTCCAGCCTGATCCTTGCGAAACTTTATAAGAAAAGTAGCTGCAGCACCGGTAATTTGTGCGCTGACAGCTATCAAATAGATAGCAAAACACGATCCGCGTAACATGACCCACGAATTCAGGTTCTGCCCGAACTGCGCCGCTCCGCTGGCGCTGCTGACCCAGCCGGAAGACGGCGGCGAGAAGACCCGGCTGCGCTGCCCGGCCTGCGGCTACACCCACTGGAACAACCCCACGCCGGTGCTGGCCGCGGTCATTGAATATGAGGGGCAGATTCTGCTGGCGCGCAACGCCGCCTGGCCCGGCAGGATGTTTGCGCTGATCACCGGTTTCATGGAAGCCGGCGAGACGCCGCAGGAGGGCATTGCGCGCGAAATCCAGGAAGAAACCAGCCTGCAAACCAGCGAGTTGAACCTGATCGGCGTCTATGACTTTCAGCGCATGAACCAGGTCATCATGGCCTACCACGCGGTGTGCAGCGGCGAGGTGTCGCTGTCGCCCGAGCTGGTGGAGTACAAGCTGTACGCACCCGAGCAGGTGAAGTGCTGGCCCGCCGGCACCGGCTACGCCTTGGCCGATTTCCTGAAGTCGCGCGGCCATGAGCCTGCGTTTGTGGAGTGGGGTCAAAAAGGCTGAGACCGGTTGATCTTCAAGCTAAAAAACGGTTTTACCCAGGGCGGATGTTCGAAGTTTGCTACTTATTTTATAGCGAATGCATTGGACCCGAACCGCCAACGCGGTCAAGGCGCATGCCCCTGCCGCCCCTGCCGCCTTAAAATCAAGACAAAGCCTTCAAGGCTATTCGGCTATTTCCAAGGACAACCGATGCACATCGACAAAGAACTCGACACCCGCGGCCTGAACTGCCCCCTGCCTATCCTGAAGGCCAAGAAAGCCCTGGCCGAAATGAACAGCGGCCAGTTGCTGCGGGTGGTGTCCACCGATGCCGGCTCGACGCGCGACTTCCAGGCCTTTGCCAAGCAAACCGGCAATGAACTGGTGGAGCAGCAAACCTCGGGCACGGACTTCATCCACGTGCTCAAACGCCGCTAAGGCATGTAGCGAAGGGCGAGGATCGCGCGAGGCGTCAGCTCGGCGAAGCGAAGCCGTCGAGCGCGATCACAGGGTGTGCCGCCGCTGCTTGCTGCGCAACGCGGACGCTCTGGCGCACCCCCGCGCAGCGGGATCGACCAGCGTAGCGACTGGCGAACGTGACGCCCTCGATGGGCGTCACGTGAGTTGTCTTAGTCCGGTCCGCTCGGCTGGTTCAGCGCACCTGAAGGCTTCGTAGATAGCTGCGAAAGTGTTCGCCCACCTCGGGATGGGCCAGCGCCAGTTCCACCGTGGCCTCCAGAAAACCCTGCTTGCTGCCGCAGTCATAGCGCTTGCCCTGGTACTGCAGGGCGTACACGCTTTCTTCGCCCAGCAGGCCGGCAATGCCATCGGTCAGCTGGATCTCACCGCCCACGCCCGTGGGCTGGCGGCGGATGTGCTCAAAGATCGCCGGGGTCAAAATGTAGCGCCCGGCGACGCCCATGCGTGAAGGGGCGGTTTCTGGAGCCGGTTTTTCCACAATTTGCCGCACCTTGAGCAAATTCGTGCCCGCAGCATCGGCTGCGACGATGCCATAGCGGCGGGTGTGCGCCAGCGGCACTTCCTGCACTGCCAGCACGGACTGCCCCAGCACTTCAAACTGCGCGGCCATTTGCGCCAGCACCGGCAGGCCGCCGGGCGGGCCCACCATCAAATCGTCGGCCAGCAGCACGGCAAACGGTTCCTGGCCGATCAGGTGCCGGGCGCACAAAACGGCATGGCCCAGACCCAGCGAACGGGGCTGGCGGACGTAGGAGCAGTCCATGTCGCTGGGCTGAACCGAGCGCACCAAAGCCAGCAAATCGAGCTTTTGCGCCATCTCCAGCTCGTTCTCCAGTTCATAAGCGGTGTCAAAATGGTCTTCGATGGCCCGTTTATTGCGTCCGGTCACAAAAATCATGTGGCGGATGCCCGCCGCATAGGCTTCTTCGACCGCGTACTGGATCAAAGGCTTGTCCACGACGGGCAGCATTTCCTTGGGCTGGGCCCTGGTCGCCGGCAAAAAGCGCGTCCCCAGGCCTGCCACAGGGAAAATCGCCTTGTTAAGACTTGTGATTTTTTTCATCGATTTTGTTTTTGGAAAACGCTAAAGTGGACCGCTGTTGTTACAAATCAGGCGCCTGGCCTGTTTGCAAAAGAAAAACACAGGGTAACGGTCAAGGAAAAGGACTAACGGGTGGACATCTTACTTCTAGACGCGCTGGTGCCCGAGGCCATGGCCTGGCTCGAGTCACGCCACAGTGTCGAGTACCGCCCCGAGCTGGCCGATGACTTGCGCGCCCTGCGCCAGGAGGGTTACAAGACCAAGGGCATTGTGTTTCCGCGGCAAACGATTGTGACCCGCGAGTTTCTGGACTACCTGCCCAAACTCAAGGCGGTGGGCCGCTTGCATGTCGGCACTGACAACACCGACCTGGAAGCCTGCAGGGAGCGCGACATCAAGGTGGTTCATGCCAGCAGCGCCAATGTGCGCTCCAACGCCGAATACCTGCTCAGCAGCCTGCTGCTGCTGTACCGCCGCGGGCTGGTTTCGGCCTTGATGGGGCGGCGTCACCCGACCGCCCAGATGGGCCGCGAATTGCATGGCAGCACGATTGGCATTCTGGGCCTGGCCCCCACGGCGCACACGCTGGCCGGCATGCTCACGAGCCTGGGCGTGCGCCTGATCGGCTACGACCCGGCGGTGCATCACACCGCCCCGATCTGGGAGCGCCTGCGCATCCAGCCGGTCTCACTTCCCGAGCTCATGAGCCAGGCCGATGCCGTGTCGGTGCAAATGCTTTACGCCACGCGTTTCAAGGGCTTTGTCAACGACAAGCTGCTGGCGGCCTGCAAGCGCGGCCAGTTGTGGGTGGGCATCAGCCGCAGCGAGCTGTTTGATGAAGGGGCGCTGGCCACGGCGCTGTGCGATGGCCGCATCGAGGCCTGCATTCTGGACGGCGCCGAAGCCAGCTTTCTGGGTGAGAGCTCGCCCCTCAAGGGCCTTAAAAACCTGTTTGTCACGCCGCGCCTGGGCTCGCACACGCGCGAGGCGCGGCTGCGCTCGAGCTGGTATGTGGCGCACCGCATGCACGAAGCCATCAACGTGCATAAAACCGGCTTTGACCAGTTGCCCAGTGCGCCCATGGACCTGGAACTGCCGGGCGCCGGCACACCGTCACAGTGGTCCGAGCCGGAATTCATGATTAGATGATGGCCCCCACGGTCGCTCACTGCGTGTAGCTCCCTGCCCCCCGAGGGGGCGCTGCGCCTGCGGCCCGGCGAAGCCGGTTCCGCGGCCCCTGCTTGAAGTTGGAAACTTCACGCCGGCACCATGGAAAAAGCCCCGTTGAACGGGGCTTTTTTGTGGGCGGTTATTTCAACCGTGCCAGCTGCTCGCGGATTTTTTCGAGCGTGGCGGTGAAATCCACCAGGCGCTTCTTTTCCTGCTCCAGCACGGCGGGTGGCACCTTGGCCACAAAAGCCTCGTTGCCCAGCTTGGCGTTGACCTTGACCAGCTCGCCTTCCAGGCGGGCGGCTTCCTTGCCGAGGCGCGCTTTCTCAGCCACCACATCGACCTCCATATGCAGGCAGACGTGTGCTTCACCCACCACAGCCACGGGGGCTGCCTGTGCGGCGGCGGCCCAGGCGGCCTCGTCGTCGAACACCTTGACTTCGCTCAGCTTGGCCAGCGACTTGAGCACGGGCGCAACGCTGGTCATGAACGCACTGTCGCCCAGCACAAACAGGGGCAGCCGGGTGGCAGGCGACACGTTCATCTCGCCGCGCAGGTTGCGGCAGGCATCGACCAGGGTCTTGAGCTTGGCCACATGCGCCTCGGCTTGCGGGTCGATCTTTTCGGGCTGGCTCTGCGGGTAGGCGGCTTGGCCGATGAAGAGGCCTTTCTTGAGTCCTGCCACAGGCGCAACCTTTTGCCACAGCTCTTCGGTGATGAAGGGAATCAGCGGGTGCGCCAGGCGCAGGATGCCTTCCAGTGTGCGGATCAAGGTGCGGCGCGTGGCGCGCTTTTGCGCATCCGTGCCGGTCTGGATCTGCACCTTGGCGATTTCCAGGTACCAGTCGCAGAACTCGTCCCAGACAAACTGGTAAATGCTGCCGGCCACGTTGTCCAGGCGGTAGTCGGCAAAGCCTTTGGCCACGTCGGCTTCCACGCGCTGCATGGTTGAGGAGATCCAGCGATCGGCCTGCGAGAACGTCAGGTAGTTTTCAAATTCGCCACCGGGCGCGCACTGTGCCTTGGTGTGCTCGGCCAGGCCGCAGTCCTGGCCTTCGCAGTTCATCAGCACGAAGCGCGTGGCGTTCCACAGCTTGTTGCAGAAGTTGCGGTAGCCCTCGCAACGCTTGCTGTCAAAGTTGATGCTGCGGCCCAGGCTGGCCAGCGAGGCGAAGGTAAAGCGCAGCGCGTCGGCGCCATAGCCCGGAATGCCGGCCGGAAATTCTTTCTCGGTGTTCTTGCGCACCTGCGGCGCGGTCTCGGGCTTGCGCAGGCCTTGTGAACGCTTGTCGAGCAGCGGCGCCAGTTCAATCCCGTCAATCAAATCAACCGGGTCCAGCACATTGCCCTCGGACTTGCTCATTTTCTTGCCGTGGGCATCCTTCACCAAACCGTGGATGTACACGTGGTGGAAGGGTACCTGACCGGTGAAATGCGTGGTCATCATGATCATCCGGGCGACCCAGAAAAAGATGATGTCGTAGCCGGTGACCAGCACGCTGGACGGTAAAAACAGGTCCAGTTCTTTGGTTTTCTCGGGCCAGCCCATGGAGGAGAACGGTACGAGGGCCGACGAGTACCAGGTGTCCAGCACGTCTTCATCACGCGTGAGCTTTTTGCCGGGTGCCTGTTTTTGCGCTTCTTCCTCATTGGTGGCGACATAGACCTTGCCGTCTTCGTCGTACCAGGCCGGAATCTGGTGGCCCCACCAGAGCTGGCGCGAGATACACCAGTCCTGGATGTTGCCCATCCACTGGTTGTAGGTGTTGACCCATTGTTCGGGTACGAACTTCACGGCGCCGCTGTCGACGGCATCAATGGCTTTTTGCGCGATTGATTTTCCGGTCGGGTCTTTGTCGCTGACCTTGTTCATGGCGACAAACCACTGGTCGGTCAGCATCGGTTCAATGATTTGGCCGGTGCGCGCGCAGCGCGGCACCATGAGTTTGTGCTTCTTGGTCTCGACCAGCAGGCCCAACTCTTCGAGGTCGGCCACCACCGACTTGCGGGCATCGAAGCGGTCCAGGCCACGTAGGTTCAACGGTATTGTTGCCAGCGCTGCTTGCTCTTGGCTCTCTTCACCGCTCATAACGCCTGCTTTTATGCCCGGCGCAACTTCTGAACGCTTTGAAAAACTCGCTTCAAAGTTTGTTTGTGCTGAGCCTTCAACGATCTTGGCGTCGAGTGTCAGTACGCAAATCACCGGCAGCCCGTGTCGTTTTCCCACGGCATAGTCGTTCTGGTCATGCGCTGGTGTGACCTTCACAACACCGGTACCGAAGGTCTTGTCCACGTAGTTGTCGGCAATCACCGGGATGTTGCGGTTGCAAAGCGGCAGGTTGACGAGCTTGCCAATCAGGTGCTTGTAGCGCTCGTCCTCCGGATGCACCATCAGCGCTACGTCACCCAGCATGGTTTCAGGCCGCGTCGTGGCAACCGTCAGTGAGCCCGAACCATCGGCCAGCGGGTAGCGAATGTGCCAGAGAAAGCCGTCTTCCTCTTCGCTTTCCACTTCGAGGTCGGACACGGCGGATTTGAGGATGGGGTCCCAGTTGACCAGGCGTTTGCCGCGGTAGATCAGGCCCTGCTCATACAGCTGCACAAAGGTTTCGGTCACGACCTTGGACATTTTCGGGTCCATGGTGAAGTACTCGTGTTTCCAGGAGACCGAGTCGCCCATGCGGCGCATCTGGCGCGTGATGGTGGAGCCCGATTCTTCTTTCCACTCCCAGACCTTGGCGACAAAATTCTTGCGGCCCAGGTCATGGCGGGACTGTCCTTGCTCTTGCAGCTGGCGCTCAACCACGATTTGCGTGGCAATGCCGGCGTGGTCGGTGCCGGGCACCCACAGCGTGTTGTGGCCGCGCATGCGGTGGTAGCGCGTCAGCGAGTCCATGATGGTCTGGTTGAACGCATGGCCCATGTGCAGCGTGCCGGTCACATTGGGTGGCGGCAGCTGAATGGAAAACGAGGGCTTGGCACTGTCCAGCGTAGGCTCGTACTGGCCGCTTTGCTCCCACAGCGGGCCCCAGCGGCTTTCAATGGCGGCGGGCTCGAACGACTTGGCCAGGCCGTCCAGTCCGGGCGTGGGGACGGGTGTTTTGTCCGTGGCAGAGGCGGCAGCGGTCGGGGTGGGGGTGGCAGAGTCGGTCATGGTGCAATGAAAAACGGCATCTTGGGAGATGCCGCCGGGGTGGATACAACTGCCCTGATTTTATTCGACTGGCTGCTAGGAGCCTGCCGAGCTTGGGAAGCGCCGGCTGCAAATTGGCCGCAGCGGTCCATTTTCCACCGTCTTTTTGTCCCATAGGCTGGCTATGGGACTGCAAACCCGGCGAAAACTGTCCTCGCTGGGGCCAATTTTCGCTTTCGACGTCCCAAGCCCGACAGGCTCCCAAGCCTGCAATCTGCCGGTAACCCACCGGCCAATCAGTGGCCGGGGCTAGTGTGGTGTTGCACGCTATCCGGCACATAAAACCGCGTCTTTTTGTCCATGGCGGCGTTGCAAATCCGCGCCATAGTGCAACTATGGCTGTGGTTTGCGCCTTGCCTTGAACAAAAATCCATCGGTTTTATTGGTGCCGTCAAGCATGCAACACCACACTAGTTTCAGGCCCGCCGGGCCGGGCCGCGGCAATGCACTCGCGCAGCAGCTGCGTGTTGCCCAGCTGGTTGGCCATGAGCAGGATCAGGCGGGCATTGAGCAGCTCGGACTGCTCCCGGCTCAGGCCCTGGTGGGCGTCGAGCAGGGATTCGTAAAACGCATCGGCATCCTGGAAGTTGAGGGTGGTTTTCATGCGGTCTCTCCGTGCAGGCTCAGATCGGTGCCCAGCGCCATGGCAATGGCGTGCACCAGCGATACGTCAATGCTTTCGCCGGTCGCGGCCACGTAGCTGTCGGGCCGCAGCAGCGCCCAGGCATGGCCAAACACGTGGCAGCTGGCCTGCAGGTGGCCTTCCTGGTCAATCACGTGCTCCACGGCGCTCGCCTTGCTGTCGGGTGGAATGACCTGCACGCTGCGCACATCGGTGTGCGCGGCCAGCTCCTGTAGACGCGCTGCGGCGGCGGGGGACAAATCGCCAAACACCAGCAGCAGCAAACGGCCGCCCGCCCAGTTGAGCAGGTCGATCAGTTCGCCTTGGGTCCCGTTGGGCCAGGTCAGGCCGACGTTTTGTGTGGCCAGTCCGCCGGTTTTCTCGCAAACGCTGGAGTGTGTGTAGGTGTTGGGGGTGGACATGCGGCCGGTGTTGACCAGCTGCCGGGCAAACGCATGCTGCTTGGCCAGGCCCAGGACGGCGCTGCGAAACAGGCGCTCGGCGCCATCGGTGGGGCGCAAAAAGCGCGCGGTGCGGTTGGTGACCAGCACGTTGTGCTGCGCGGCCTCGTGCCGCTCGGCGCTGTAGCTGTCCAGCAGTTGTGGCGCGGCGCGGCCTTGCACCACGGCGGCCAGCTTCCAGGCCAGGTTGTCGGCGTCCTGCACCCCCGAGTTGCCGCCGCGTGCACCAAAGGGGCTGACCACATGGGCTGAATCGCCGGCAAAGAACACGCGGCCGTGACGCAGCGTGTCCAGGCATTCGCTGCGGTAGGTGTAAGGTCCCACCCAGACGATTTCACACTCCTCCGGCTTGAGTTCGCGTTTGAACTGGGCGTTCAGCCGGGCGCGCACCACGTCTTCGCGGCTCATGGCTTCCGGGTCGGCATGGTGCGACATCTGGTAGTCAATGCGCCAGACGCCATCGGCCATCAGGTGCTGCCAGACGGCGCGGCCTTCGTTGAAGGGCGCTTCAATCCAGGTGTGGCGCTCTACCGGCGGTGAATCCTTGAAACGCACGTCGGCGATGCACCAGCGGTCGTCGCCTTTCTTGGCGGTGGCCGTGGCCTTGCACCAGCCGCGAAACGGGCTGTGCGAGCCGGTGCAGTCGATCACATGGTCGGCCTGCAGCGAATAGGCCCCGGCAGGCGTGTCTATGGACAGCGTCGCAAATTCGGCATTCTGCTCAAAGCCGGTGATGCGGTGGCGCCAGCGCAGCTCCACGCCGGGACGGGCCTGGGCCAGCTGGTAGATCTGCTCGACCAGAAAGCCTTCCACATAGAACTGCTGGATGTTGATGAAAGGCGGCTGCTTGCTCAGCGAGTGCGTTTGCTGCTGGCGCAGGTCGAAGCTGTAGACCTCGTCGTCGCCGGCAAAGGTGCGCCCCACACTCCACTGCACGCCTTTGGCGGCAATGCGCTCGTAAACGCCCAGCCGCTTGAAGATTTCCAGTGTCTTTTGTGCATAGCAAATGCCGCGTGACGAAGCTCCCTTGACGCCGACGGTGTTGTCTTCGTCGAGCAGCACGGCCGGCACACCGTAATGCGCCAGCGCGCAGGCCAGCGTCAGGCCGGTGATGCCGCCACCCACGATGACGATGGGGTGGCGCTTGACCTCGCCCGAGGCAAGTTCGGGAGGAGCGACAAACGGGTATTCGGGCAGGCGGTAGCCTGTGCCCTGGGTGAATTCGTAGCCGTTGGTGAAGGCGGCTTCGGCATAGCCCGAGTGGTTTCGTAGCATGGGTGCAATCGCTCCTGCCTGCATTTATTTGAATGAATTCGGGCTTTAGCCCTTGTATTTGTTGCGTAGACAGCTATTAAATCAATAGCAATAGCGGTTTCTCATGGTTTCGTCGCTGCTTTTGCCGCCACTTCGGGCCGGTCGTTGTGCTGCGGCTTCAAAACCTCGGTGGCCTTGCCGGCGGCGCGGTCCTTGCGCCACTGCTCCTTGCGTGCCGTCCACTCGGCCAGCCGGGCGTGGGCGGTTTTGCTTTCCTCCTGCATCTTGAGTTCATCGGCCAGCTGGGCGGTCAGTTCGAGCCGTACGCCGTTGGGGTCGAAAAAGTAGATGCTCTTGAAGATATGGTGATCCGTCACGCCGATCACGTCAATGCCATCGGCTTGCAGCCGTATCTTCATGGCCTCCAGATCGGCGACCGAATCGACGCGAAACGAGATGTGGTTGACCCACAGCGGCGTGTTGGGCGAGGGCAGGGCGGCCTCGTCGTTGCCGAGGTCGAAAAACGCGATGAAGGAGCCGTCCTGCAGGCGGAAGAAGAAGTGGGTGTAGGGGCAGTACTCGCCGGTGCTGGGCACATAGTCGCTCTGGATGATGTGGTACAGCGGCAGGCCCAGGATGTCCTCGTAAAAATGCCGGGTTTCCTCGGCATCTTTGGCGCGGTAGGCGAAGTGGTGCAACTGGTGGATGGGGGCGGGCGGCGGCAGGCCGGCGGTTGAAGCGTTGACGAGCGAAATCATGGCAGTCTCCGGCAAGTGGTCGGGGTTGGTACCTTGGGGTGGTCAAGGCGCTTGGTGTTTTTGATTTACCTAATCATAATTGATTTACTATAACGTAATTAAAATGCCTTGCCAATCTGGCGATGGCCAATGCATCTGTCTCGCGGCGCCGGGCAAAGCCATGCAGCCAGGCTATGTGCTTGATCCGGATGATTGAGAATTGTTATTGATTGACGGTCATTAATAGCCTTTTTCAATTTTTTGTATTGAATCGCCCAATTAGACGAAACGCTCCAATTGGTCTATGGTTTTAGAGTCCTCGGCCCTTTCCTTTGGGCCAAAGCGACGGACTACCCTTGTTTATCAACCACGAAGGAGATTTCCATGGCTGCTCTCAAAGGCTCCAAGACGGAAGAGAACCTGAAAGCCGCATTTGCGGGCGAATCACAGGCCAACCGCCGCTATCTGTATTTCGCCAACAAGGCTGACGTGGAAGGCCGGCCCGATGTTGCGGCCTTGTTCCGCTCTACCGCAGAAGGCGAAACCGGCCACGGCTTTGGCCATCTGGAGTGGTTGGAACAATGCGGCGACCCCGCCACCGGCATGCCCTTCGGCGCCACCCGCGAGAACCTCACTTCGGCCATCGCAGGCGAGACCCACGAGTACACCGACATGTACCCCGGCATGGCCAAGACCGCCCGTGACGAAGGTCACGACGAAGTGGCCGACTGGTTTGAAACCCTGGCCAAGGCTGAGCGTTCGCATGCAAACCGTTATACGAAGGCTCTCGCCGAACTGGTCGATTGATTTTTGCCCGCTACGCTGCACGGCGTGGCGGGTTTTGGAAAGGATTTCAATCGCAAATCTTTTCCAAAGCCCACTCACCGAAGGTTCCATCAAAAGGGACAGACCATGGCTACTGAAGGCAATCTGCAAGCCCCCACCCGTCACGCTATCGACTGGAAGAACCCGGAGTTCTACAACGAGGAGGCAACCCTCCATGAGATGGGACGCATCTTCGACATTTGCCATGGCTGCCGGCGCTGCGTCAGCCTGTGTGGCACGTTTCCCACGCTGTTCGACCTGATCGATGCAAGCAAAACCGGCGAGGTCGATGGCGTGGACCAGAAGGACTACCGCAAGGTGGTCGACCAGTGCTACCTCTGCGACCTCTGCTACATGACCAAGTGCCCCTATGTGCCGCCACATCCGTGGAACGTGGACTTTCCGCACACCATGCTGCGCGCCAAGGCCATCAAGTTCAAGAGCGGTGAGGTCAAGACCAGCGAGAGGCTTCTCGCTTCGACCGATGTGCTCGGCCAGTTTGCCGGTATTCCCATCGTGGTGCAGCTGGCCAATGCGGTCAACAAGACCAGGCCCGCGCGCGCAGTCATGGAAAAAGTGCTGGGCGTGGATAAAAACGCCTGGCTGCCCGAGCTGGCCACGCAAAAATTCCGCTCCGGCGCGCTGGAGTCGCCGCCGCATCCGGTCAGGGACGGCGCCAAGACCCCCGGCAAGGTGGTGATTTATTCCACCTGCTACGTCAACTACAACGAACCCGGCATTGGCCACGACCTGCTCAAGGTGCTGGACCATAACGAAGTGCCTTATGTGCTGGTTGAAAAAGAAAAATGCTGCGGCATGCCCAAGCTGGAGCTGGGTGACCTCGATTCGGTCAACTCAGCCAAGGAGGCCAACATCCCGGTGCTGGTGAAATACGCCAAAGACGGTTTCGCCATTTTGAGTGCGGTGCCCAGCTGCACCCTGATGTTCAAGCAGGAAATCCCGCTGCTGTACCCCGACGATGCGGACGTGCAGCTGGTCCAGCAGCACATGTGGGACCCGTTTGAATACCTGATGGCGCGCAAGCGCGATGGGCTGCTGAAAACCGACTTTTCCATACCGCTGGGCAAGATCAGCTACCAGATTCCCTGCCACGGCCGGGTGCAGAACATCGGCAAGAAGACCGAGGAAATGCTCAAGATGGTGCCGGGCACCAGCGTGCACACGCATGAGCGCTGCTCGGGCCATGCGGGCACCTTTGGCGTGAAAAAGCCCACCCACCAGCAGGCCATGAAAATCGGCAAACCGCTGTTCAAGGCCATGGCCAGCCACAAGGACGGCGGCTTGCCTGACGTCATCAGCAGCGACTGCCCGCTGAGCGGCCATCACATTGCCCAGGGCTTTGACGTGAACCAACTGGGTGCCCCGCCGCAAAAGCACCCGCTGACGCTGATACGCACGGCCTATGGCCTCAAATAAACAGAGCTGAATGCATCCATGAAAACCACCGGAAAAATCACGCGCGGCAGCCTCATGACGCTGGAGGCCTACAGCCAATATCGCAAGGAAAACAAACCCGCCATCATGGCGCACCGCCAGCTGCGCAGCGTGCGCCTGGGCGAGCACATCAACGTGCAGTTTGAGAGCGAGACCAGCATCCGCTACCAGATCCAGGAAATGCTGCGCCTCGAAAAAATCTTCGAGGAAGAAGGCATTGAGCAGGAGATCGAGGCCTACGCTCCCTTGGTGCCCGACGGCAGCAACTGGAAGGCCACCATGCTGCTGGAGTACCCCGATGTCAACGAACGCAAGCGTGAGCTGGCGCGCCTGATCGGGGTCGAAGACCGCCTGTTTGTCGAAGTTGAAGGCCATGCCCGCGTGTACGCGATTGCCGACGAAGACATGGCTAGAGAGAACGACGAAAAAACCTCGGCCGTGCATTTTGTGCGCTTTGAACTCGACCCGGCCATGTGCGCGGCGGTCAAGGCCGGAGCCGGCGTCAAGCTGGGCTGCGACCACACCCACTACCCGGCGCACACGACGATTCCGGCGGAATCGCTAGCGTCGCTTGCCAGCGATTTGCGTTGATTTAAGCTTTTTGTCGGCGTGTTCGGCAGCCGGCGTGCTGCGCCTGTAAAGTCGCAGGTTTGGTTTAAATCAACAATCCCGGACCATGCTGTTTCTCATTTCTCCCGCCAAATCGCTGGACTACGACACGCCACCGCACATTGCGGAGCACACCAAGCCGCTTTTCACACACCAATCAAGCCAGCTGATGGAGGTGCTGAAAACCAAAACGCCGCAGCAGGTCAGCACCCTGATGCGTTTGTCGGACAAGCTCGCAGGGCTGAACGTCGCACGCTACCAGGCTTGGTCGCCCAGGTTCACCGCCAAAAATTCCAAGCAGGCGGTGCTGGCCTTCAACGGGGATGTCTACGACGGGCTGAGCGCCAAGACCCTGAGCGAGCAGCAACTGGTTTGGGCGCAGGCGCATCTTTGCATCCTGAGCGGCCTGTACGGCGTGCTGCGCCCGCTGGACTGGATGCAGCCCTACCGGCTGGAGATGGGCACAACGCTGGCCACCGAGCACGGCAAAAACCTTTACCAGTTCTGGGGCTCGAAAATTGCCGGCTACCTCAATGAGCGCGCTGCTGCCGACACCTCGCCCGTGGTGGTGAATCTGGCCAGTGAAGAGTATTTCAAGGCGGTGGACCGCAAGGCTCTCAAGCCGCGTGTGGTGACTTGCGTGTTTGAAGAGTACAAGGCCGGCAAATACAAGATCATCAGCTTCATGGCCAAGCGCGCACGTGGCCTGATGGTGCGTTATGCGATTGAAAAAAAGCTGGTTGCTGTCAAAAAACTCGAAAACTTTGATGCCGAGGGCTACCGCTTTGAAGCTTCTGTTTCCGAACCCGACCGGCTGGTGTTCCGGCGCCGGCAGGCCGCTTAAGACGGTGCGGGCCATGCGGGAAGCGAACGGGCTGAACGCGGTGCCGGTCCCCAGGCCCGACGTGGGCCAGGGTGCCGCGCAGATCGATGCGGGAGACCGCCTGGTTGATGTGCTGATGGTCAGGCAGCAGCCCGACATGGTGGTGTTCGGCAACCTGCTCAGTGCGCAGGAATGCCATGCGCTGATCGAAGCCGCGCGCCCGCACATGGCGCGCTCCCTGACGGTGGCGCCGCAGACGGGCGGCGAGGAAGTCCACCACGACCGCACCAGCCAGGGCATGTTTTTCAGGCGCGGTGAAAACGCCTTGGTCCAGCGCCTTGAAGCCCGCATTGCCCGGCTGCTGAACTGGCCGCTGGAAAATGGCGAGAACCTGCAGTTGCTGCATTACGGCCCGGGCGCGCAGTACAAGCCCCATTACGACTACTTTGACCCGGCCGAGCCCGGCACGCCCGCCATCCTGCAGCGCGGCGGCCAGCGCGTGGCCACCCTGATCATGTACCTCAACGAGCCGGAGCAAGGCGGCGCCACGGTGTTTCCCGAGCTGGCGCTGCAGGTGGCGCCGCGGCGCGGGCAGGCGGTGTTTTTCAGCTACGGGTGCGCCCATCCCTGCAGCCGGTCCCTGCACGGGGGCGAGACGGTGCTGGCCGGGGAAAAATGGGTGGCCACCAAATGGCTGCGCGAAAGGGAATTTGTCTAACACCCCCGTCCAGGCTCACTTCGTGTAGCCTGTTCCCCCCTCAAGGGGGCGGCGCCTGCGGCCTGGCAAAGCCAGCTCCGCGGCCCCTGCTGGCGGGGAATTCGTTCACTCCCGTTGAGGCGCGGATCAAGGTGTACATAATCACTAGATGAGAATCAAAGCCAACAACATTGATATCGAGGTTGAGGACACTCACCCGGGCGATGCCACGGGCCGGCCCGTGGTGCTGCTCATCATGGGGCTGGGCATGCAGCTGATTGCCTGGCCGCCGGCCATGGTGCAGGGCCTTAGCGATGCCGGCTACCGGGTGGTGCGCTTTGACAACCGCGATGTTGGCCTGAGCCAGCATTTCGACCATCTGGGCAAGCCCAACCTGCTGTGGGAGAGCCTCAAACACAGGTTTGGCTTGGCCAACAAGCCAGTTTACACCCTGCAGGACATGGCGGCCGATGCCTTGGGGGTGCTGGATGCCCTGGCGATTGACAAGGCCCACATCGTGGGCGTGAGCATGGGCGGCATGATTGCCCAGCGTGTGGCACTGGCAGCGCCCGGGCGCTGCCTGAGCCTGACCAGCATCATGAGCTCCAGCGGTGCCCGCGGTTTGCCGCAGGCGGAGCCGGCCGTGTTGCACGCGCTGCTCGGCCGCCCGGCGGGCCAAGGCCTGGATGCCGTCATCAACCACTCGGTCCAACTGCTCAAAACCATTGGCAGCCCGGGTTTCCCGATGGACGATGCCGATTTGCGCGGCCGCGTGACCGCGGCCACGCAGCGCAGCTTTCACCCCGACGGCATTCTCCGCCAGATGGTGGCCGTCGTGGCCGACGCCACGCGTGCTGCTGCACTGGCCGGCGTGAACCTGCCCACGCTGGTCCTGCATGGCAAGGCCGACCCGCTGGTGCCCTTTGCCTGTGGCGAAGACACGGCGCGGCGCATCAAGGGGGCACGGCTGGTCGGCATCGAAGGCATGGGCCACGATTTGCCGCCGGGCGTGGTGGAGCGGCTGCTGGCGACCATGATTCCTCATCTGAAGGGAGTGAACATATGAGCACCGGCAACATTCCAGAGCATTCGCAGCTCGGCAAGACCTCAACATATATCGACCAGTATGACGCTTCGCTGCTGTTTCCGATTCCGCGCGCGGACAAGCGCTTAGAGATAGGCATCACCGGCGCGCCGCCGTTTTTCGGCGCCGACATGTGGACGGCGTTTGAGTTGAGCTGGCTGAACCTGCGCGGCAAACCGCAGGTGGCGCTGGCGCACATCACCGTGCCCTGCGAGTCGCCCAACATCGTCGAGAGCAAGTCCTTCAAGCTTTACCTCAACAGCTTCAACAACACCCGTTTCGCGGACGCGCGCGAGGTGCGGGAACGCATTCGCGCCGACCTCAACGCGGCGGTGGGCGCCGGCGTGGGTGTCAAAACGCTGGGGCCGGAGCTGTTCGACCAGGAGCCCGTCCATGAGCTCGATGGCCTGAACCTGGACCGGCTGGACGTGGAATGCACCCACTACACGCCGGCGCCGGAGCTGCTGTTTGCCGAGTTCGACGAGCCGCCGGTCAGTGAAACCCTGGTGTCTAATCTGCTGAAAAGCAATTGCCTGGTCACCGGGCAGCCCGACTGGGGCAGCGTGCAGATCAGCTACTCAGGCCCCCAAATCAATCAGGAAGGCCTGCTGCAGTACCTGGTGAGTTTTCGCAATCACAACGAGTTTCACGAGCAGTGCATCGAGCGCATCTTCATGGATGTCTGGACGCGCTGCCGGCCCGTGAAGCTGTCGGTCTATGCGCGCTACACGCGGCGCGGCGGGCTGGACATCAACCCCTTCCGTACCAGCCATCCGCAGGCGCTGCCGGCGAATGTGCGGACCGCGCGGCAGTAGGCGAACGCACTGTCATTGCGGGCTCCGACCCGCAATCCATGAGTCCGTATTGGCAACCCGAATAACGGGGACATGGATCCCGGATCAGGTCCGGGATGACAACTTTCTTCCGGTTATGTGCTACTAAATAAATAGCTGGTTGCGCCCATTAATAAAGGGCTAGAGCCCGATTTCCTTGAAATTTTGGAGCGGCGGCAGCGCTGCGAACTCGCCCGCGCGTTTTTCCTTCATCGCCGTCACGGCCTCGCGCACATGCGCGTTGCTCCAGATCGCGCCCTGCAGCCAGCCCATTTGTTTGAGCGCATCGTCCACCGAATGGTCGCGGGTGTAGTGAATCGCCTGCTTGGTGCCCCAGATGGCCACCGGTGGTTTGGCGGCAATCTCTTTGGCGCATTGCAGCGCACCGGCCAGCATCGCCTCTTGCGACTCAAACACCTCGTTGACCAGGCCATACGCCAGCGCCTTGGCCGCGCTGAGCCGGCGGCCGGTGTAGGCCAGCTCCTTGACCACGGCCAGCGGCACCAGCTTGGGCAGGCGCTGCAAGGTGCCGACGTCGGCGACCATGCCGATGTTGATTTCCTGAATGCAAAAAAATGCGTCGGCGGTGGCATAACGGATGCAGCAGGCGGTCACCATGTCGACCGCGCCGCCTATGCAGCCGCCGTGGATGGCTGCAATCACCGGAATGCGAAGCGTCTCGAGTTTGGTGAAGGTGGCCTGCATGTCGGTCAGCATGTCGAAGATGGCCGCACGGCCTTCGGGGCTTTGGTCGTCCATCGCGATGGCGCCGCTGAAGGCTTCCAGCGCCATGCCGGCACTGAAATGCTTGCCGGTGCTGGAGATCACCAGCACGCGGGCCTCACCCGCCTTGTGGAGCTGCGTCAGCACCTCGTCCAGCTCGCGCCAGAAGGTCGGGTTCATGGTGTTCATCGCTTCCGGGCGATTGAGCACCAGGTGGGCAAGGTGGTCGGTGGTGGTCAGTGAGAAGCAGGTGAGTGGGTTCATGCCTGCAATGTAAGCCAGACCAGCTCAGGCCACCAGATCCAGCCAGTCACACCTGAGACGCCCAGTTGCATGAACATGTTTGCGCCATTGCACATAAAGTTGTGGTGCAAGAACGCCGAGCAGGCACAGCGGGTAGGCCCAGGGCGCTTCAAACATGTAGGCGGGCAGCCAGCCTATCCAGCCCATCATCCACAGCGTCAGCACGGCCTCCCAGAGCTGGCGTTCCGCCGGGTGCGCGCCTTGCTGGGCCGCATGCCAGTTTTTGACGCGCTGCATCTGCTTGAGCGTGATGGGGTGCCAAAGGTCGCGACTTGAAAGGTTTGACATAAAGCCTCCGTGCAATGCGCTTTGCAAATTGACGTGAAGAGACTTCAATGTAAGTTTCGCGAAAGGTTCTGTCAACAGTCCAAAGGCTGCTTTTGTAAGGCTCTTAGATCCGGCGCCGGCGCGGCACCACGCTCAGTTGCAGGGTGAGCTTGCCCGGTGAGGTGGCCACGGTGTAGGGCTGCGCTGCGCTGTCGATCAGCTGGTCGGCATGCCAAACCTTGATTTGTGCCGGCCCTTCGGGCACCTGTTCCAGTTGCGCCAGCCCGTCGGCGCCGGTCAGCACGGCCCAGGGCGACTCGCTGACATAAACATGCCCGCGCATGGAACCGTGGATATGGCAGCCCAGCAGCACCGCGCCGGCCTTGTTGAATAAGGCTTCTGCTGTTTTGGCAGCTTTGCCTTCAGGCCTGCCGTCCAGCCGCAACTCGAAACCCTCGCCCGCCGCCGCATTGAACTGCGCCACGCCGGCGGCCGAAGCGCGCACATGGTGTTCCCAGGGGTCGTTGTTGACAAACTGGGCCTTGGCGCCTAGCGCAACCACGCTGACAGCCGGCACAAAGCGCATTTTTTCCTGGTAAATCGTCACCTGGCTGGGCAGCGGGTTTTTAGGGCTGCCGGTTTTGCTGGCCGGCACCACGACCACCACCGCATCGGGCGCTGGCTTGCCGTCCTTGTCGAGCACCTGTACCAAGACATTTCCGGCTGTAGCCGGTATGGACAGGGCGCAGGCAGCTATAAAAATGAGAGCGTGTTGCAGCAGTTTCGGGTTCAGGCGATTGAAGCAGTGCATGGGTTTCTTTCGGCCAGTCTGGCAATGAGAAAGGGGTGAAAAGCCCTCCCGGCAAGGCTTGGGCCGGGTGGGCAGAGCCGCAGGGGCTTATTTGGCCGCCGCAACGGCCTTGGCCAGTTCACTGGTTTCTTCGCAAGTCGCGCAAATCGCCTGCAGCCTGGCGAGCTGGGCGTCGGCCTGGGCTTTCTGGCCGGTCTTGAGGTAAGCCATGCCCGAGTACTGCAACGCGCCCTTGTGCTTGGGGTCCAGCGCCAGCGCCTTGCCATAGGCGGCAAACGCGTCGTCGTATTTGCCCATCCAGCGGCTGGAATAACCAAGGTAGTTGTAGGCGTCGGCGTTTTTGGGGTTCTGGGCGACGACCTTGTTGAAGCTGCTGACAGCCTCAGACCAGTTTTTGGCATCGAGGGCTTTTTTGCCAGCCGCGAAGTCGTCAATCTGCACGTTTTGCGCGGGCGTGGTTTGAATGTCGGCGGCCAGCGCGGCGCCGGCCAAAGCCAGGCTCAGCACGGGCAATGCAATGAAGTTGCGAAGGGTTAATGCGTTCATTTCTGGCTCCTTGGATAGTCGGTTGATTGAGATGCGCTGCAAATCAGCACCTGAGACAAACGACAGAACCCGAAAAACGGATGCAGGCCAAGTTGTAATTCTTTTGTAATCGGAATGCGAAGGCCTGCGCCTATCACCCCGGGCCTGCGCGTCACATCACCATAACTTGGCGCAGTTGCCGCTGAACACCACCGTTTCGCTGGGGCTGGCCGGCGTTGCGCTGGTTTCCAGCGTCACCACCAGCTTGCCGACTTTGGACAGCAGCTTCTCCGAGGTGTCGGGCAGTAGGGAAACGGCTGAGCCACTGGTGGGTACGGCGCCGAGCGCAAAGGCCGGTGCGTTGGCGGGCAAGGCCCACAGCACCAGCCTGCCGCTGGCAGGCGCTGTGATGGGGCCTATCACCTTGACCGTCATGGTTTTGCCGTGACGCAGCGAGCTCACCAGCAGCTTGCCGTTGCCCTGGGCGTCGGTGAGCAGGCCCACATAACTTTGCGGCAGCTTTTCACCCGAGCGCATGGCGATCTGGTCGCTGGACATGAACACCCCCGGCGCCGTGACAAACAGCACGCTGGCTGCAATCACGCCCATAGCTAGGCCAACCAGGCCACCGAAGCCGAAGCCCGCTGGTTTCAGCCGGCCCAGCCAGGAAATAGCACGTGGTGCAGCGGGCGCGTGAGCGGGTTGTGTACGCGCCGCAATCGCGGGCCACAACTGGGGCGAAGGCCGCTGCGCCGGTACCGACAGGGCCAGTTGGCCCAGCCGCGTTTCCCATTGCGCGACCAGCACACGCACATCGGCGCGGTCGCGTTGCAGCCGCTCAAAACGGCGCCGTGCGCCACCCGTCAAGGTGCCCAGCACATACGACGAGGCCAGGTGTTCCATCACAGCGGAGTCGGTATACCTCATGCCACCACTCCCTGCGCCGCCAGGCAGCCCTTGAGCTTTTCCAGCCCGCGCCGTATCCAGGCTTTGACGGAGCCCAGCGGTGCGCCCATCTGTGCGGCCACTTCGGTGTGTGACAAGCCCTGGTAATAGGCCAGTGCCAGGCTTTGGCGGTAACTGCCGTTAAGCATGTTCATGCAGCCTTCGATGTGCAGGGTTTGCGTGGCCTGCTCCAGCAAGTGCAGGGCGCTCGGGCCCGGATTGCTTGTGGGCGCGGTATCGTCATCGCCATCGCCCAGCGCGTCTTCATCGGGCAATTCGGTTTCCTTGCGCCGCGCACGCGTGCGCAAGGCGTCAAGCGCCTTGTTGCGCACGATGGCAATCAGCCACGTCATGGGTTGAATCTCCTGCCCACCGACCTCGGAGCGGTAGCTGCCTGCGTTTTTCCAGATACTCACAAAAGCCTCTTGCAGCACATCTTCGGCTGCCTGTTGTCGTCCCAACATACGTACGGCAACGCCAAACAGATGCGTGTGGGTACGGTCATAGACCTGGGCGAAACTGGCGTGGTCGCCACGCGCCGCGCTGGCGATCAACTCCTGCAGGCTGCGGGTGTCTGGTTTCATGCGGCTGAGTATATGAACTTCCGCGGGTATGGCAAACGCCTTTGTGGCACGAGAAAAATATTCTTGTGGACTTGCATCCGATTTTCGAAACGCAACGTTTGTCGGTAGTAGCAAGACGCCGCGTCATGACGTCAGGCCACACACCTCAGCCGACCGGTTGGCTCGTTTGTTCCTTAACTTCAGGAGATGCCCATGAACCCGATTCCCGCAACCCCATCCTTTGGTACCCCCTTCATCCTGGCCGCGCTTTGCGCCGGTCTGCTGAGCGCCTGCGCCTCTAAACCGGTGGGGTCCGCAGACGCTGCGAAGCCCGTCCCCGCCGCACTCAAGCCGGCCGACAGCGAACGTGCCGTCTTCACCTGGCATGCCATCGGTTCGCAGATTTATGAATGCCGCACGGAGAAGGGCGCATGGGCCTGGGTGTTTGTGGCGCCTGAGGCCGATCTCTTCAATCAGAAAGACGAAAAAGTCGGCACACACGGTGCAGGCCCGAACTGGACAGCGCTCGATGGCAGCAAGACCGTCGGTACCGTCAAGGCTCGCGCCAACGGTGAGCGCACGGCAGATATTCCCTTGCTGCTGTTGTCTGCCAAATCAAGCGGCATCGCCGGCAAGATGGCCAGCGTCACCAGCGTGCAGCGTCTCAATACCGAAGGCGGCAACGCACCCTCGAAAGGTTGCGAGGCGCAAGCTGATGCAGGCAAGCGCATCAAGGAAGGCTATACCGCCGACTATGTTTTCTTTGCTGCGAAGTAAGCGCCAGGCAAAACCTAAAAATGCACGACCGTAGGGCTGCGGCGGGTTCGTCCGTGGCTGCACTCTATACCAGTGCCACGTCGGTGCATGGCCATGACACCAGATGACCTTGATCCAGCACGCATTGCGCTCGCGTTTTGACAAGGCACGCGAGCTGGCCGGGGTCGATTTTCAGTTTCGGGATATTCGGGCGAAGGCTGCAGCCGACACTGGCGATCTGGCCCATTCGCAGAAGCTCCTTGCACACAAAATCGCCAGATGACCGAACACTACGTCAAGGCCTGGCTGGGTGAACGAGTAAAGCCTTTTCGGTAAACTGACCTCATGAAAAGCACCGCCGCTTCTGCCACCAAACGGAAACCCGCTGGTTTAATCCAGGCGGGCAGTGCATTCACGACCACTCAGCTCGGCAAACCGCTGGCAACTTCGGTGGTTCTCAAGACGAAGCCAGACGCTCGCAGGCAACATGCCGCAATTGTCAAACTGATGAAGATGTGCCAAGCATCGCCGGTGGTCAAGAACGCCAGCCGGGGCATCACCGCCGAAGTTCGCAGGGATCGCGACCGCGGGCATGAGTGAACTGGTTGTGATCGATGCCAGCGTGCTGCTGGCGATTCCATTACCAGACCCGCAAGCCAATAAAGACTACGCCATGGCGCTTCTGTTCGCCATTGACAAGGGCGACATCACGCCTGTGCTGACCCAGCTTTGCCACCATGGGGTGGCCGCCAAGCTGGTACGCAAAGTCAGAGGCCAGACCATCACCGCGGCCAAGGCGCGAGAGTTTTTCGACCTGCTGACCGATGTGAGCTTTCAGCACGTGGTGGATATTCGCGATTTTCAGTCTCTGTTTGCTGACGCAACGGAACTGGGCTGTGGCAGTTACGATGCCGTCTATCTGCGGGCTGCACTCGATAACGGCGCTCAACTGGCCACCCTCGATAAAAAACTCATGCCGCACCTGGTTTCAAACGGCGTGCAGCGCTGGGAGCCCTGAGCGGGCGTAATCGTGCCGCATGGGCTGCTACCATCGCAGCCATGAAACGCCGCGACTTTCTCGCCACGACCACGCTGGCTTTAACCGGAGGACTGGCCATGGCCGATTTACCCAAAGTCCAGTCGCTGGACGACGCGCTGCGCTGGCTCGACAAAATGGACAAGGCCGCCAGCGTCAAAACCACCGGCCAGTGGCCCATGGTGTCGGTGCTGGAGCATCTGGCCCAGAGCATCGAGATGAGCCTGGACGGTTTTCCGCAGCCCAAAAGCGCGCTGTTTCAATCCACGGCCGGTGCTGCCGCGTTTGCGTTTTTCAAATGGCGCGGCCGCATGAGCCACGGCCTGGCCGAGCCGATCCCGGGCGCCGGACCGCTGACGCCACAAGGCGACTGGAGACCTGGCTCAGTGCGGCTGCGCGCTGCGATTGCCCGTTTCAACGCCAGCACCGGGCCGCTCAAGCCGCACTTTGCCTATGGCGCGCTGGATAAAACCGACTTCGCGCTGGCCCATGCCTTTCACATTGCCAACCATCAAGACGAGATTGTCATCGGCTGAAGAACGGCGACGATTCACTCAGCAATCCGTAACGAAGGCGACGCCCCATGCTGTCATTCTGAGCAACGCGAAGAATCTTGCTGGCTGCCAAGATCCTTCGCTGCGCTCAGGATGACAAAGCATGTCGCGCTACTTTCGGACTGCCGAGTAATCACAGCTTAAAAGAGTTGATCGGTAGTTGCTATAAAATCGATAGCTGCTTGCGCAACAGGAACGCCGGCAGAAACTGTTTTTGATTCAGTGCTTTGAGCCTTGGCCGCTTCGCTGGCCTTGAGCAGCGTTCCCACGCGCACCCCCAGCAGGCGCAGGCGCAGCTCCAGCGGCACGCGCTTGAGGCACAGGCCGGCGGTGTGGCGTATGGTTTTGGCGTCGGCCGTGTAGCTGTCCAGGGTCTGGTCGCGCGTCACGCTCTTGAAGTTGTCGTAGCGCAGCTTGATGCCAATGGTTTTGCCCACATAGCCCTTGCGCTGCAGGTCCTCGGCGAGTTTGACGCACAGCTCGGTGAAGATGGCGCTTAAGCTCGCCTTGTCGCGCACCGCATGCAGGTCGCGGTCGAAAGTGGTTTCGCGGCTCATGCTGACGGGCTCGCTCTCGGTCACTACCGGGCGCTCGTCGCGGCCCCAGGCGGCCTCATGCATCCAGGCGCCCGTGGCCTTGCCGAAGTTGTCCACCAGCCATCCCGGGTCCTGTGCGGCCAGCTCACCTATGGTGTGAATGTGCAGCCTGGCCAGTTTCTCGCCGGCCTTGGGACCAATGCCGTTGATCTTGCGGACGTTGAGCGGCCAGATTTGGGTCTGCAGGTCTTCCGCGTGCACGATGGAAATGCCGTTGGGCTTGTTGAACTCGCTGGCCATTTTCGCCAGCAGTTTATTGGGCGCCACGCCAACCGAGCAGGTGAGGCCGGTTTTTTCAAAAATGGCTTTCTGGATCAGCCGCGCCAGCACCCGGCCCCCTTCGCGCTGGCCGCCGGGCACGTCGGTGAAATCGATGTAGACCTCGTCCACGCCCCGGTCCTGCATCACCGGTGCAATCTCGGTGATGGTGCTCTTGAACAGCCGTGAGTACTTGCGCACCTCTTCAAAATCCACCGGCAACACAATGGCCTGCGGGCAGAGTTTGGCGGCCTTCATCATGCCCATGGCCGAGCCCACGCCAAACTGCCGTGCGGCATAGGTGGCCGTGGTGATCACGCCGCGGCCCACATAGTCCAAGAGCCGCGGAAAGTCCGCCACCGGAATAAAGCGCGTGGCCCGCTCCGGCTCGGCCGCCAGCAGCAGCTCGTCGACCTTGCGCCGCCCGCCGCCTATGACCACCGGCAAACCCTTGAGTTGCGGATAGCGCAGCAGTTCAATCGACGCGAAAAACGCGTCCATGTCGAGGTGGGCAATGCGCCGGATGGGCGCGGGATCAGTCAGGTCGGCGGTACTCACGCGACAAGCATAGCGCCCGGCAACAGGTCGTGCTTCCGGGCACAAATCTTGTTCAACGCCAGTTCAGAGGGTGAGGGCGCGCTCTCGCATTGAATGCTGTTATAAATCAGCCACTTACACCAGCCAAGGCGGTTGGTCGATGAACCAAAAACCATGTGAGAGGTAGTACCCGTGGATTCGACCCTATTGACACCCCTGTTTACGCTCCTGGGCACCCTCGTGGGCGGCTTGGTCACGTTTGCGGTCAACCGGCAGCAGTTCAAGCACCAGATTGCAGCGCTGCACCAACAGTACAAGACGGAATTCATGGCCGAAGAAACAGCCCGCCACTTCCTGAGTCACAAAAGCTACACCGACCGATCGTTTGAAGTTCTCCAGAAGCATCTGGGCGGCTTTGAGGACGATGAGCTGCGCAAAATTCTCGTTCGCGCCGGCGCAGTGCGCGACTACCGTGAAGATGACGCCGAGTGGTGGTATCTCTTGTCGCGCACTGCGGAGCGAATTGAAAAGAAGCGGCAGCGCGGCTAGGGCCTGTGTCGGGCGGGCTGCTCACACGGGTTCACCTCGGACGAGGTGATTTTTTCACTGACAAAGCACCAGCGTTTATCTAAGATTCCTGGCTTTCCTGTGACGATGCACGTGCCCGGCACGCGGCGCGCAATCAGGAGTGATTGAGAAGGAAAACAATATGAAACGCTGGATCAAATGGACCATTGGCAGCTTGGGTCTGGCCGTGCTGCTGGTCGCTGGCGCGGCCGTGGTGGGCACGCAGCTGGCCGAGCGCAAACGCATACGCCAGGTCAGTGTGCCGGTGCAGCCGGTGGCTTATGCGTCCGACGCGCAGGCGCTGGAGCGTGGCAAGTATTTATTCCAGTCGCGCGGCTGCGTCGACTGCCATGGCGCGAACGGGGGCGGGCGCGACTTTGTCAATGACGGCAAGGGCACGCGCATCGCCGGGCCCAACATCACGTCGGGTGGCGTGGTGGCCGGGTACAAGCCCGAAGACTGGGTGCGCACGATACGCCACGGGGTCAAACCCGATGGGCGTCCGGCGCTGATCATGCCCAGCGAGGACTACAACCGTTTCACCAATGAAGACCTGGCCGCCTTGGTGGCGCATGTGCGCAGCCTGCCGCCCCAAAAAGGAGGTGCTGCCGTGGTCGAACTGCCCCTGCCGGCCTGGGTTCTCTACGGCTTTGACGCGATTCCCGATGCGGCGCAACGGATTGACCACTCGCTGCCGCCCTCAACCCCGGTGGCGGCCGCCGTGACGGTGCAGCATGGCGCCTATGTGGCCAATATGTGCATCGGCTGCCATGGCGAGAAGCTGTCGGGCGGGAAGATTCCCGGGGGCCCCCCGGACTGGCCGGCTGCCGCCAACATCACGCCCGGCGAGGGCAGTGCCATGGGGCGTTACAAGGACGCCGCGCAGTTCATGGCCATGATGCGCAGCGGCAAACGGCCTGACGGCACCGCCATCCAGGTGATGCCGTTTGGATCGCTGTCGGCCATGAACGATGTCGATACCCAGGCGCTGTATGCCTATTTGCAAACGGTGCCGGCCCGGCCCGCCGGCCAGCGCTAGGCCGGGTTTCGCTTGACGCCCTGATCAGTAGCTGCCCGGCAGCAGGATGCTTTTGTTCACCGTATTGATGTCGGTGTGCCCGCAAAACGCCATGGTCAGGTCCAGCTCGTTGCGGATGATCTCCAGCGCTTTGCTCACGCCGGCTTCGCCCATGGCGCCCAGGCCGTAGAGAAAGGCGCGGCCGATGTAGGTGCCCTGGGCGCCCAGGGCCCTGGCCTTGAGCACATCCTGCCCCGAGCGGATGCCGCCGTCCATGTGCACTTCGATCTGACTGCCGACGGCGTCCACAATCTGCGGCAGAGCGCGGATCGATGACTCGGCGCCATCGAGTTGCCGGCCGCCGTGGTTGGACACGATCAGGGCGTCGGCGCCGGAGTTCACGGCCAGGCGCGCGTCTTCCACATCCTGGATGCCCTTGAGGATCAGCTTGCCGCCCCAGCGCTTTTTGATCCACTCCACATCGCCCCAGTTCAGGCCGGGGTCGAACTGCTTGGCCGTCCATTCCGAGAGCGAACCCATGTTGTCCACGCCCTTGACGTGGCCGACGATGTTGCCAAAGCCGTGGCGTTTGGTTGCCAGCATGCCCAGACCCCAGCGCGGCTTGCCCATCATGTTGATGATGTTGGGGAGGGTGAGCTTGGGCGGCGCGCTCAGGCCGTTTTTCAGGTCCTTATGCCGCTGGCCCAGAATCTGCAAATCGAGCGTCAGCACCAGCGCCGAGCAGTTGGCGGCCTTGGCGCGGTCAATCAGGTTTTCGATAAAGGCGCGGTCCTTCATCACGTAGAGCTGGAACCAGAAGGGGTGGCGGGCGGTAGCGGCGGCGACATCCTCGATCGAGCAGATGCTCATGGTCGACAGCGTGAACGGAATGCCGAACTTTTTGGCGGCGCGTGCACCCAGGATTTCACCGTCGGCATGCTGCATGCCGGTCAGGCCGGTGGGGGCAATGGCCACTGGCATGGCCACGTCCTGCCCGATCATCCGGGTGCGGGTGCTGCGGTTTTCCATGTTGACTGCCACGCGCTGGCGCAGCTTGATGGCCTTGAAATCGCTTTCATTGGCGCGGTAGGTGCTTTCCGTCCACGAGCCGGAGTCGGCGTAGTCGTAGAACATCCGGGGCACGCGTTTTTGCGCCAGCACGCGCAGGTCTTCGATGTTGGTAATCACGGGCATCAGAGTCTCCTTAGGCCCCGATGGTAGCGGGAGCGCCCGGCGGCCGCCGTGAATACTGGTGATTCGGGTTTGAAATTATTTTGAAGCGGCTTGGGCGGTCATCTTGACGCCTGCACCGCGCACCTCGATCTGCACCTCGTCCAGCACGGCACCGCGTTCGCTGACCAGCTGCACCACATGCCGCCCCGGCCAGGGCAGCCACCGGGCCTGCGGGCCGCGCGCCAGCGGTTTGCCATCGATCAGCCAGCGAACGGCCTGGCCCTCGGCGCTAAAGCTCACGCGCTGGCGATTGGGCGGAATGTCAGGGTCCAGCGCAATGATGGTGCCCGACGCCGGCGCGGTGATGCGCGGTGGCAGATCCGGCGTTTCAGCTGATTTTTTCAAGCCTTTTTGGCCTCTGGCCCTCGAAGCTGGTACGTCAACAGCTATTGAATTCATAGCGAAAATGGCTTGCTCGGTGCCGCGCACAAACCATTCGCTGCGCGCCGCTTCGAGCCGGTTGCCAAATTCAATGCGGCTTTGCACCACGCCCGCAGGCGGCAGCGGTGCGCGGCTGGGTTCGGTTTTGTGCAGGTAGTTCATCAGCGCCGCCCAGACCGGCGCAGCGCCGCTGGTGCCGCTCACGTCCCACATGGGCGCGCCGCTGGCGTTGCCGACCCACACGCCGACCGTGTAGCGCTGCGAGTAGCCGACGGCCCAGTTGTCGCGCATGTCTTTGCTGGTGCCGGTTTTCACCGCCGTCCAGAAGCGCGTGGCCAGCACACTGTCGGTGCCAAAGGTGCGGGCACGCGCCAGCGGGTCGGCCAGGATGTCGCTGACGATGAAGGCGGCGCGCGGGTCGAGGGCCGCCCCCACTCCAGCCCTCCCCCAGCGGGGGAGGGAGTCCAACCCGTTTTTACTCCCTCGCCCTTTGGGAGAGGGCCGGGGTGAGGGCTCCCCGAATTTAATCTCGCCAAACCGCCCGCCGTTGCTCAAGGTGCGATACGCATTGGTCAGTGCCAGCAGCGACACCTCGGCGCTGCCCAGCGCCAGGCTGTAGCCGTAGTAGTCGCCCGATTCCCTGAGCGGCAGGCCGAGGGTTTTGAGTTGCTTGTGAAACGCATCGGGCGAGACCATCACCAGCATGCGCACGGCGGGCACGTTGAGTGACGCACCGAGGGCGGTGCGCGCCGAGACCCAGCCCTTGAACTGGCGGTCGTAGTTTTGCGGAATGTACAAGCCGCCGGCGGTGGGAATGTGGGCTGACGAGTCTTCCAGCAGCGAGGCCGCCGTGATGCGCTGCTCGGCAATGGCTTGCGCATACAAAAAAGGCTTGAGCGTGGAGCCCGGCTGGCGCAGCGCCAGCACGCCGTCGACCTCGGCCGCGCCGCTGAGCTCGCCGGAGGAGCCGACCCAGGCCAGCACCTCGCCGCTGGCGTTGTCCAGCACGACGACCGCGCCATCTTCCACATGACGGCCGGGCAGCTCGCGCAGTTGCTGGGTCAGGGTTTGCGCGGCGAAGCGCTGGAGCGGGGCGCGGAGGGTGGAGTTGATGGTGCGGCCATGGGCGTTCGGGGAGCCCTCACCCCTGCCCTCTCCCGGGGGGAGAGGGAGTAAGTCAGGGCTTTGAGAGGGTTGGGGTGAGGGCGCGCGCTGTGCCAAAAGCCGTCTTGCAAGGTGAGGCGCAACCCCCTCACTGGCATCAAAGGCCTTGCGCTGTAGCGCGGCGGTGGTGAACAGGTCCAGGCCTTCGCAGTCTGTTTTAACCGCAGCTTGCATGCGCTTCAACACACCGCAGGCGCGCTGGGCCACTTGTGCTACCTTGGCATTGGGCGCACGCACGAGCGCCGCCGCCACGGCGGCTTCTCGCTCGTCCAGCCCGTGCGCGGCCTTGCCAAACAGGGTGCGGCTCAGCGCGTCAATGCCGACCAGCTCGCCGCGAAAGGGCACGAGGTTCAGATACCCCTCCAGGATCTGGTCCTTGCGCCAGCGCCGCTCCAGCAACTGGGCCGAAACGGTCTGGCCAATCTTCTGCGTGATGCTGCGCCCGCCCGCTGCGGCCCGCCAGTCCTCGTCGAGCAAGCCCGCCAACTGCATGCTGATGGTCGACGCGCCGCGCGTGCGTGTGTTCCACAGGTTGCCCCAGGCTGCGCTGGATACCGCCTGCCAGTCGACGCCGCTGTGCTCGTAAAAGCGCTTGTCTTCGCTGAGCACCAGTGCCGTGCGCAGCGCCGGCGAGACATCGGCCAGCGCCACCCACTGGCCGCGTCGCACCGTGGCATCGGTGCGCAGGCGCTGGATGACTTCGCCGTGGCGGTCCATGATCAGCGTGTCGGATGGCCGGAACTCGCGTTTTACCTCATCAAATGTGGCCATGGCCCAGGCAGGACGGGCGCAAGAAGCTATTAAAAATATAGCAAAAAGGCTCGTCTTCACGGGGCTGGATTTCACTTTGCAGCCTCCACCTTGACGCGGGCATTGGGTATTTCACCAAACATCTCCGGCGCATACATGGCCTCGACGCGGCTGGGCGGCAGCGCGAAGTCGCCGACGTTGTTGAGCCGCACGGTGTACTCCATCTTCACCACGCCCTTGGGCAAATACTCGTAGTAGCTGCGAAAGGCCTCAAAGCTGCGCTCTTCAAATGCCGGCCAACCGACGCCGGTTTTCTTTTCACCGCTGGTGGCGATTTCGGAATCGCGGCCCAGGCCGCCGCCCAGGATGGTTGCGCCGCCGGGCACCGGGTCGCTGATCACCACCCAGGTCATGTCGGCCGAGGCGTTGACCTCCAGGGTGATGCGGATCACGTCGCCGCGGGTGTAGATGCCTTTGACGGCCTGCTCCACGGGTTGGATAGTTTTCTTGATCTGGTAGCCGGCGTTGAAGGGCGCCTTCAGTTGCACGGCGGCAATCGACTGCAGCGTGAGCCACGGTTTGCCGGCGCCCTGGTGCGCCACCGTCAGCGTGTCTTTGGCAGCGGAGCCCCAGGGCAGGAACATGTTGTTGTTGCGCAGGTTGCCGGGCGCGGCCGGCGCGCCAAACCAGGTGGTCTGATTGGGGGCGCCAGCCGCGTCGCTGGTCTTGACGCGCTCGACCTTGCTCCAGTCCACGTTGGCCGCGCTGGCCGCAGTCAGTGCCGCCTTGGTCACACCGGCGACCGGTGTGGCTTCAAACTTCGCCGAGAACTTGTCGAGTGCCAGGCCACCCCACAAGTTGGCCGTGGTGGTGTGCCAGGCGCCTTTTTGCTGGCGTGCGATGAAGCCATTGGCCAGGCGGCCCATGTCGTCTTTCCAGGCCGCATCGTCCATCACGGCCAGCATCAGGCGGGCGGTGTTCACGTCACCGTTGGTCATGAGCCACCACCAGTAGTCGTCTTTTTCGGTGCTGAAGATGAGCTTGGTGCCCTGGTAGCTCAGGCGCGATTTGAGGACCTGGGTGGCCTCGGCCATGCGCTGTTCGCGTTGCGGCACGTCCTGCACACGCTTGAGGATGTTGAGCCAGTCGATCACCGCATGCGTCGGCCACTGGTTGGGTGCAATCGTGATGCTGCCCAGCAGGCGCGCCTGCGCCTTGCCGTAGCGCGACAGCGCTTCGAGCGCGGCCAGCTTGCGCACGTCGAGATCTTTACGCGGGCTCCAGAAATCGCGCTGGATGCGGCCTTCCACGAAGGCGATCAGGCCGCGTTCCATGGGCGCGCGGGCCTCGTCGGGCAGGGCAAAGGCCGGGTTGAGGCTGGCCGCCTCGTGCGTGGCGGCCAGCAGGTAGGCGGTGAGCGCGTCGCTGCCTCGGCTCGCTTCACCATCACGCGGCGGAAAGTAGTTGGCCAGGCCGTCGCTGTCCAGGTAGCTGGGCAGCTGCGCCACCACGGTCTGCCAGAGCTTGCTGTCGCGCAGGCCCACGGACTTGCTGGTTTTCTGCTCCAGGCAGATGAAGGGGTAGTTGGCCCACCAGTCACGCACGCCATCCATGCCCTCGGCGAGCTTGGGCTGCAGCGACATCTTCAAGCCGCCACGGCCGGGAAGCGCATCCGCAGGCGGATTCACGTCCAGGTTGAATGAACCATCGAGCTGGACCAGCGTGGCCTGCTGCACCGTGAGCGGCACGGCAGGGATGATGCGCTGGCGGGCTTTCAGGCCGTCGCGTGCCCTGGAGAGGGTGTCCTTGGCCTCTATCTCCCACAGGATGGCTTCGGCGCGGGTGAGCGCCAGTTGCGCGGGCGCGGTGACCATCCAGGCCACTTCACGCGCCTCGCCGGCGGGGATGTCCACGGTCTGCGGTTTAAGGTCCAGCAGCGTCGCGCGCGGGCTGACTTCAACTTTCATTGCGGCCCTGGTGGTGTTGCGCAAGGTGAGCTGCGCGCGGAACTGGTCGTCCTCGCGCACCAGCGGCGGCAGGCCGCTGATGATTTGCAGGTCTTGCGTCGCCTTGATGCTGGTCTGGCCGGTGCCGAACAGGCCGGTGGCGGCGTCAGCCACCGCGACGATCTTGAACGTGGTCAGGGCGTCATTAAGCGGCACCGTGACCACGGCTTGCCCATTGGCATCAAGCACCAATTTCGGATTCCACAGCAGCAGCGTGTCCAGCAGCTCGCGCGTGTTGCTGCGCCCGCCGCCGCCGCCCGCCGCCACGGCCTTGCGCCCGTAGTGCCGGCGGCCGATGATTTCCATTTGCGCGGTCGATGTCTCCACGCCCCAGGCGCGGCGCTGCAGCATGGCTTCAGCCAAATTCCAGCTGGTGTTGGGCATCAGCTCCAGCAGGGCCTGATCCACGGCGGCCAGGGCCACCTCGGCATTCGCCGCGGGCTGGCCATTGGGCAATTTGGCCGTGACGGTGACCAAGGCCCGCCCGCGCACCGGGTAGCTTTCCTTGTCGGCTTTCACGCTCACATCCAGTTGGTGGGCGCGGGTGCCCACGCGGATTTCGGCCAGCCCCAAACGGAAGGCCGGCTTGCTCAGGTCTACCAGTGCGGTGGGGGCAACATACTCGCGGCCCTCATACCAGAACGACGTCCACCACTCACGCGGCGCCTTGTAGCCCCAGGTGAAAAAGCTGTACCAGGGCACTTCGCGCAGGCGGCCGCGCAGGGCCAGCACGCTCACATACACATTGGGTCCCCAGCCTTCCAAGATCCGCAGACTCACCGTCGGGTCCTGGCCGTTGAGCTGGACCACTTGCGTGTCTATGATGCCTTCACGCTCGATGGCCACCAGCGCGGTGGCAAAGCGGAAAGGCATGCGCACCTGGAACTTGGCGGTCTCGCCGGGCTGGTAGCTTTTTTTCTCAGGCAGCACGTCCATGCGGTCGTGGTTTTCGCCGCCAAACCACAGCTCGCCCTGCCTGGTGACATAGACCGAACTGGCGGCCTGAATGGTGCGGCCGTCCTTGTCTTTGGCCGTTACGATCAGCTCCACCTCGCCCGGCTCGCCGAGTTTGGTCTCGCACAGCAGCAGGCCGCGTGAGTCGCTCTTGCCGCCGCAAACTTGCCCCAGGTCCTTGGTCTCGGTCTTGTTGTCGTAGGTGTAAAAGCCGCCCACCATGCGCTTGCGGCTGGTCGTGACAATGCGCGCCACGGCCTTGACCTCGAGCGGAACATCGGCCGCGGCCTTGCCCTTGAGATCCAGCGCCAGTGCCTGGAATTTTATTTTCTGGCTGCTTGATACCCAACCTTCGGTCTTGATACCGGCGACCACCGCGGCCGGCCACAGCGGCGACACGCTGCGAATGGTTTGTACTTCGCCATTGGGGTCGGCGTAAGTGGCTTCGAGCAGCAGCTCCTGCGGCTGCTTGGCCACCGGCACGTTGTCAATCGTGAGCTTGCCGGCGCCGTTTTTGTCCAGCGTCAGGGGCAGCTTGTCGGCAATCACGCGCTGGTCCTGCGAGGCCGTGGTTTCTTCCTCGCCTTCGGACGATTCACCGCGCCGCTCGCGCGGCGGGGAGAAGTTGAACTCCTCATAATCGCTGTAACTCAAGGTTTTGCCCCGCACCAGGGCCGATACGCGCACCGGCAGGTTGACCGCACCGCCGCCCGCCACGTAGTTGATTTGCACATCGGTGGGCACCGACTTCACATGGACCAGGGCTTTCTTGTCGGCCGGGGTGACACGGCCTTCCAGCACCGGCAGGCGGAATTCCTCGACACGGAACTGCCCGCTGGTGAGGCTGCGGCCCTGCGCGGCGCTTTTGGCGTCACCCTTGAGCCCTACTTCATAGATGCCGAGCTTGGCGGCCGGCGGAATCGCAAACGTGTTTTCCGCGCTCTGCCCGCCGGTGGCGGTTTTGCGCCACACGATGGGCTGGGTGTATTGCTGGCCGCTGCCCACGTGCGTGACCACCAGCGTGGTGGGCGGCGTCCCGGACAAGCCAAAGCCCTTGCTGGTCTCGGTGCGCATGATGTGTTTCATGGACACCGTTTCACCGGCGCGCAGCAGGGTGCGGTCAAAAATGGTGTGGGCGCGCTCATCGGGCCGCGGCTCCTGGCTGGTCGGTACATTGAAGCGCCAGGGCTCGATGCCCTTGTGCCAGTCGCTCCAGGTAAAGGCCAGGTCCGCCGTGTTGCGCGCGCTGACGAAGTAGGCGCTGCTGTAGTCTTCGCCGGAACAGCGGGGCGGCTCGGGCGACAAGCCGCTGAAATTGGCAATGCCCTGCGCGTTGGTCGTGGCCTTGGCCAGTTCGGTGCCGCGGCAGTCCGACACACGCACCGTGGCGCCCGCCACTGGCGCACCCTTGTCGAGGGTGGTAACCCAGGCCAGCGCATTCTCGCGGCCCAGCTTGAAATGCACGCCCAGGTTGGTCACCAGCGCGGACGTGCGCACGTACATGGTCCGGTTGCTGCCGTGGCGTTCGTCCAGCAGCGACGCCCCCAGCTTTTGCGAGGCGATTTCTACCACGTGAAAGCCGGGCGACAGCGGAATGCCGACGACTTCAAAAGGTCTAGGGTCGTTGTTGGCGGGCGTGGGCAAATCCAGTGTCTTCACGCCGGCCTGGCCGTTCAGCAGGGACACCATGCGCGACTGCACGTGGTTCCGGTCGCGGGCATCGAGTGATGTGGGCAGCGGGCCCTTGACGTCGGCTGCGGCCGTTTTTCGCGAAACTTCGTAGCCGTCATAGCGCTGCACCTTGCGGAACCAGGCAATGATTTCGGAGTCGGTTCTGGGTTGCAGGTCGCTGACTTTGCCGCTGGTCGTGGAACCGGGGGTCAAGCCCTTGACGGGCAATGCGGCTTCGACATTGCGCAAGGTCACGGGCAAGAGCACCGGGTCACCGGGTTTGGCGCCGGGCTCGGCAAAGCGCTCCACAATACCAAACGGCGTGGCCGCAAACTTGGCCAGCGGCGGCATGGTTCCGGTGGCCACCTGTAGCGGGAAGCTGTCGGCATTGCGCAGGGTGCGGCCCGACGCATCCTTGAAGTCCTTGGGCAGCTCGAGGGTGAACTTCGTCTGCTCGGGGAAAAGAGGTTTGAATGAGACGTGGTTGACGACGCTGTCACCGTCGGCTTCTGCCTTGTCAAACGCAGGCTTGAGCGTGCCCTTGTCGGATTTGAGCCGAATGGCCTCGGCCAGCTTGCGCGGCACCGGCGCATTGAAAGACAAGCTCATCGGGCGAATCGGCAGGCAGGCCGCCTGCGCGTTTTCGCGTTCGCAGTTGAAGCTGGCGGAAAACGGTTCGCGCACCTGGAAGTTGAAGCGCTTCTCGACCGAGTTGGCCACCCCACTGGGCGTGCTCACGCCCTTGCCGTAGACCAGTTGCACTTTGGCGCCAGGAGTCAGGCGCCGGTTGCAGGCCAGGGTGACGAATTTGAGCGGGTCTTTCCCGGCAGCCTTGTCCAGGTGCTGGGACTTGAGCAGCTCAGCCCGGTCCTTGCCTTCAATCAGCTTGACGGGGATGCGCTCACCGAGCCCGTCGGCGGCGCACCAGACCTTGTCCTTGATGCTTTGCAGGGTGGCCGGGCCGTTGAGCTGCAGCAGGAAGTACTGCTCTTCGTCAATGCGCTGATAGGTGTCTGGGCGGATAGTTTGGACAAAAGGGCCGCCGGTGCTGAATTTGTAAGTGAGGTTGCCGGTGATGGCCTCGGCCTTGGGCGACTGGAAGACGGTGATGACATGCAGCGAGCAATTCACGCCGGGCGGCAGGTTGTTTTCAAATTCAAACGCCCATTCCCGGTCGCTGATCCAGCGGCCCGCGCCCTTGGTGGCCTGCGCGTCGCTGCAACTTAAGGAAAGCGGGGCGGGTGCCTTGGGGTCCCCGAAGTTGACAGCGCTGCTGTCAAACTTTGCCACCACCTGGCGCACACGAGCCACTTCACCTTGCGGCGAGAGGCTGATGATCTGGAAGGCCTGGCTGCTGAAGGCGGCCAGGGTCAGGGCAATACCTGCAGCGCCCCTGATGATTGTTTTAACGTCCACGCTTTCCTCCTGTACGGGCGAAAGCGTAGCTTAGATTGCCAGGGCCTGCTCACCCTATTTTTGCAAGATGCGTTGCGAGCCAAAAAGGCCATGAGCAAGGCGCAAAACGCCGTCGGGGTAGACCCCGACAAGGCTTTGCAACGCCGCGCATGGCCTTTTTGGTCGCAACCCTCCGGGAACGGGGTGAAAACAGCGCCACTCAGCGTTGCACTCCTAGCCCAGACGCCCGGTCTGGGCGTCGTCGCGCGCCTTGATTGGCACTGTTTTCACCCCGTTCGCATTTGCAAAAATAGGGTGAGCAGGCCCTGGACTGTGACAAAGTAGCGGGGACAGGGAGGAGAGGGCCCGCCAGCCACGAAACTCAGGCGGCTGACAAACGGGCGCGGTGCCGCGCAATCTGGGCCCGTACCTGGGCGGGCGCCGTGCCCCCCAGAATGTTGCGGGCATTGAGCGAGCCGCGCAGGCTTAAGCACTCGTACACGTCTTTTTCGATCTTGGGGTTGAACTGCTGCAGCACGGCCAGCGGCAGCTCGGACAAATCGACGTTGTGCGAGATGGCGGCCTTGACCGCATGAGCCACGGTTTCGTGCGCATCGCGGAAAGGCAGGCCTTTTTTGACCAGGTAGTCGGCCAGATCGGTGGCGGTGGCGTAGCCCCGCAAGGCGGCGCGCTCCATGGCTTCGGGCTTGACGGTGATGCCGCCCACCATTTCGGCAAAAATGCGCAGCGTGTCTTTCAGCGTGTCCACGGTGTCGAACAGCGGCTCCTTGTCTTCCTGGTTGTCCTTGTTGTAGGCCAGGGGCTGGCCTTTCATCAGGGTGATCAGGCCCATCAGGTGGCCGACGACGCGGCCGGTCTTGCCGCGCGCCAGCTCGGGCACGTCGGGGTTTTTCTTCTGCGGCATGATGGAGCTGCCGGTGCAGAAACGGTCGGCAATGTCGATAAAGCCAAAGCTCTGGCTCATCCACAGCACCAGTTCCTCGCTCATGCGGCTGATGTGCACCATGGCCAGCGAGGCGGCGGCGGTGAATTCGATGGCAAAGTCGCGGTCGCTCACGGCGTCCAGACTGTTCTGGCAGACGCCATCCATGCCCAGCGTTTTGGCCACGCGCTCACGGTCCAGCGGGTAGCTGGTGCCGGCCAGTGCGGCGGCGCCCAGCGGCAAGCGGTTCACGCGCTTGCGCACGTCCGCCATGCGCTCGGCATCGCGCGCAAACATTTCCACATAAGCCAGCATGTGGTGGCCAAAGCTCACGGGCTGGGCCACCTGCAAATGGGTAAAGCCGGGCAGGATCACCTCGACGTTTTTCTCGGCGATGTTGACCAGCGCCTGTTGCAGGTCGGTGAGCAGCCCATCGATGAGGTCAATCTCGCCGCGCAGCCACAGGCGCACATCGGTGGCCACCTGGTCATTGCGGCTGCGGCCGGTGTGCAGGCGCTTGCCGGCATCGCCCACCAGCTGGGTCAGGCGGGCTTCGATGTTGAGGTGCACGTCTTCCAGGTCCAGCTTCCAATCAAAGGCCCCGGATTCGATTTCGGACGTGATCTGGGCCATGCCTTGCTGGATGGCGGCATGGTCGCCGGCGCCGATGATGCCCTGCGCGGCCAGCATGTCGGCATGGGCCAGCGAGCCGGTGATGTCGGCCTGCCACAGGCGCTTGTCAAAAAACACGCTGGCGGTGTAGCGCTTGACCAGATCGCTCATGGGCTCGGAGAACAGGGCGGACCAGGCTTGGGATTTTTTGTCGAATTGGTTCACGTCGGGCTTTCTATGAGAGGAACGCTGGCGGGGCATTGACGGGCGTTATCAGGCGATCGGAGCGCCAAGTGCGTTATTCTGGCTGGATGTACTGGTTTTAGGGGGTGGTTGCAAACGGCAAGCAGTGCAATACTCATGCCCTGGATTTTATCTGTGGCCCGATCAACCATAAAGAAGACTTGCAGCACCCCATGAACCCCGCCCCCGATCCGCAAAGCTTTGGGGAGTCCACCCTGCTGGGAAACCATGTCCCGGGCGAGCTGGCACCCGATCCACGGCCTTTGCGCGCCAGTGTGTTTGATGCCTGCCACATAGGGGTGATTTTGCGCGCCGTGCTGTTTGTGGAGGCCGTGGTGGGGGTGGGCGCCATGTTTGGCACCAGCCAGTTGCTGGACTGGCTGCTGCGCTTTTCCCTGCTGACGGGCGGTGTGCTGCCGGCCACGCTGGCCTGGCTGATTGCGGCCTGTGCGCTCAAGGTGCCATTGGCCAGGCTGGACCCTGCGCGCCAGTGGCTGGCCGGCATCAGCCTGGGCGCTGTGGCCGGCTTGTACGGCTGCGGCCTGCTGGCCCTGATGGGGCTGCTGGAACCGGCGCCCTGGTGGGCCAGCGCCGCCGCCGGCGCCTTGCTGTCTTTCGTGCTGGTGGCCGGGCTGGTCTGGCGAGCCAAGGCCCGCACCCCGGCGGCCACGGCGGCGCGGCTGACCGAGCTGCAGTCGCGCATCCGGCCGCATTTTTTGTTCAACACCCTCAACAGCGCGATTGCGCTGGTGCGCGCCGAGCCCGCCAAGGCCGAGGCGGTACTCGAAGACCTGAGCGAGCTGTTTCGCCATGCCTTGGCCGACCCGGCCGAGTCCGTGACGCTAGGGCAGGAAATCGTGCTGGCGCAGCGCTATCTGGCGATTGAGCAGATCCGCTTTGGTGATCGCCTGCAGGTGCAGTGGAACCTGGACCCCAAGGCCGAACAGGCCAAGCTGCCACCGCTGCTGCTGCAGCCGCTGGTTGAAAATGCCGTCAGGCACGGCGTGGAGCCGAGCGCGGCCGGTGCGCAGCTCAAAATCTCCACCACGCGCCGCGGCAGCGTGGTGGTGGTCAAGGTGACCAACTCGACGCCGGCGGGCGTGGGCGAGCGCGGTCATGGCCTGGCGCTGGCCAATGTGCGTGAGCGCCTGCTGCTGCTGCATGATGTGCAGGCCCAGTTCCAGACCGCTTTCAAGGATGGTGTGTTTCAGGTCAGACTGGAAATTCCCGCATGAAAGAGGATGGAACATTGCCATGACGCTCAAGGTCTTGATTGTTGATGACGAGGCACTGGCCCGTTCGCGGCTGCGTACCTTGCTGGGTGATTGCAGCGGGCCGCAGGCCAGCGTGGCGGGGGAAGCGGTCCACGCCGTCGAAGCCGTGCAAGCCTTGCGCCGCGAAAGCTTTGATCTGGTGCTGCTGGACATCCACATGCCCGGTGCTGACGGCGTGGCACTGGCCCAGACCATTGTTCAACTGCCCGATCCGCCCGCGGTGGTGTTTGTCACGGCCCACCCGGAGCATGCGGTGCAGGCTTTTGAACTGGAGGCCGTGGATTACCTGACCAAGCCCGTACGGCTTGAGCGCCTGCAGCAGGCGCTGCAAAAAGTAGAGCGCCTGCTGCAGGCAAATCGTGCTTTGCAGCCCGATTTACCGCAGGAAATCCTGCTCATCCAGGACCGCGGCCGCACCGAGCGGGTGCCGCTGAGCGAGGTGCTGTACCTCAAGGCCGAGCTCAAGTACATCACCGTGCGCACGGCCACCCGCAGCTACATCCTGGACGGCTCGCTGAACGAGCTGGAAGAGCGTCATGCCCGGCATTTCATGCGGATTCACCGCAACGCGCTGATTGCACGGCGCGCGGTACGCGCCCTCGAAAAGCACTTTGATCCCGAAGAGGGCGAGGGCTGGGCCGTGCGGCTCAACGGCATTGATGAGCTGCTCGCGGTGTCTCGGCGGCAGCTCAGTGCGGTGCGGGAAGCCATTGCCGGCTGAGGATACCTTGACCGGCCAAGCCGGTGCGGTTGCATGCGGCGTGTGCGCCCGAGGCAGGCAAGACAGTCGGAATGAGCGCGCATTGCCGTAAATAAGCACTTGCTCGATAATTTGCCTGTGCATACCTCATTGAGCCATCAATTGCCCAGTATCGTGGCGCTGTGTGAGCGCTATGGGGTGGCGCATCTTGAACTGTTCGGCTCGGCCACGGGGAAGGAGTTTGACCCGGCCTCCAGTGACTATGACTTTCTGGTGGAGCTGGATGCCAAGGCCCCGGGCTCGCGTGCCCGGCGCTGGATTGACCTGGCCGAGGCGCTGGAGCAACTGCTGGGGCGCCATGTTGATCTGGTAAACCCCCGCTACATCCGCAACCCCTACTTCCAGCAGGCGGTCAACCGCAGCCGCACCCTGATTTATGACCGACAGAGCGCCGAAGCTGCTGGTTGACGCACTCGATGCGATCAGCGCGGCGCAGGCGTTTCTGGCCGATACGTCGCTGGATCAATACCTGGCGGACAAGATGCGCCGCTCTGCCGTGGAACGGCAACTCGAAATCTTGGGGGAGGCCTGCTCGCGCCTCGCAAAGCTGGAGCCCGGCTTGCCCAACCAGCTCAGCAATCTGAAGCTTGCCATCGGCCTGCGAAACCGCATCATTCACGGCTACGATGCGGTGGATGATGAAATCGTGTACCAGACGGTCATGGAAGATTTGCCGTTGCTCAAGACGGAGTTGGGCGGCTTGCTGAATGATCGCGCCAGTGGCTAACTGAAATCTGACTTCAATTTCCCCTTTGCGACCGGATGGATGACCTGAAACCGATGGGCGAATTCCTGGGGTCCCAGGCCGCTGCGAAGCGATGGGGCGCCGGCTGGCTAAATTGCATGAACCAGCGCATCATGTGACGCAATCGCCGGGACATTACTCAGCAGTCCGTAACGAAGGCGACGCCAGCCATGCTGTCATTCTGAGCGCAGCGAAGAATCTTGCCAGCATACCGAGATCCTTCGCTGCGCTCAGAATGACAAAGTATGTCGCACTACTTTCGGACTGCTGAGTAATGCGCACTATCAGCACCAAGCCAAGGGAGATGCCATGATTGAACTGCTGTCCGACCCACAAGCCTGGATTGCCTTTGCCACGCTCACCGCGCTGGAGCTGGTACTGGGCATAGACAACATCGTGTTCATTTCGATCCTGGTCGACAAGTTGCCCAAGGCCAAGCAGGAGCTGGCGCGGCGCCTGGGCTTGTTCATGGCCATGTTCATGCGCATCGGCCTGCTGCTGGTGCTGTCATGGATCATTGGCCTGACGGCGCCGCTTTTCAGTGTTCTGAAGCAGGAAATCTCCGGCCGCGACCTGATTCTTATCGCCGGTGGCCTGTTCCTGATCTGGAAAAGCACCGGTGAAATCCATCAATCGCTCGAAGGCGAAGAAGGCCACAGCTCCAATGCAGTCAAGGCGACTTTTACCGCGGTGATTCTTCAGATCATGGTCGTTGACATGGTGTTTTCGCTCGACTCCATCATCACGGCGGTCGGCATGGTGGACAGTCTGGCGGTGATGATTGCTGCGGTCATTGCTTCGGTCGGTTTGATGATGATTTTCGCCGGCACCATTGGACGCTTCGTTTCCGATCACCCCACCATCAAGATGCTGGCCCTGTCCTTCCTGGTGGTGGTGGGCGTGGTGCTGATCGCCGAAGGCTTTGATCACCATGTGCCCAAGGGCTACATTTACTTTGCAATGGCTTTTTCGATTGGGGTGGAGATGCTCAACATCCGCATGCGGCGGCGCACTGCCAAACCGGCGCATTTGCGAGCGTCTTACGCCGCCGACGATCGCTCCGGCGCGAAACGGCCAGAGTGAGGATTCTTCTCATTATTTCGGCCTCCAGCCCTTGGACATCGTGCGCAGGCAGCTATTAATTTGATAGTGAACACAGGTCGTGTGCGGGACTCTGGTGCACTACAAGGTCCGCCCGGCACGTCAGGTGTTGGCCCGCCAATTCCCATGAAATCCAAACGGAATGCGATGCGGCAAGCGGGCGATCGCCAGCGGCCCCGCACTGACGTTCATGGCGTCGAGTATCAACAGGTCGCTGCGGTTTTCCTGTTCGCGCCAGGCCACCGCCAGCAGCCAGCCATCACCTTCGCCGGCCTCCGTGGAGCGCGGCACGAACACCGGTTCCGAGACGACGTCGCCCGCAGGTAGCGTGTAGATTTTCCGCTGGCTGGTCGCGAAATCGAAGCAGGCGAGACTGTCGTACAGAATGCTTTCCGAATCGTCCCTGGCGCGTGCGCTCGCATGGCAGGTGTAGAAGCCGTACCTGTTGCGAAGGCCCGCGTACCGGTCGTCGATGCGCGGAAATTCCGCGACCAGGTCGTCCAGATACTCGCGCTGGAACCCTGGGCTGTCACCTGCAAGGTCGAAGGTCCAGCGGCAAAGGCGGGCAGCCATTCTTTCCGGGTCGCCGGGGCGGCCCTCCGCGTCGGGCAATCCGGGCGCGGCATCGGACTGCATGACATAGGCGACGATGGTGTTGCCATCGTCCCATGCATTCATCACGTGAAACACATGGCAGGCCTCGGCTTCGAACCAGCGCAGCGTCTCGGCCGGCTGACCTCGCCCCAGCACGCCCACATGGGTCCGCTTGTCCGTCTCCCACGCCAGCAACGGCTTGCCGCGCATGGCGCGTTCCACGCTGGTCGTCAGGGGCATGATGGGAAACAGCACATGCCTGCGCGTCAGCATGAAGTCGTGCGCCATGCTGGCATAAGGTGCATCGAAAGATTGCAGGCGAGTGACCTCGCAGTTCTCGTCCATCACCCCGTAGAGCATGCCGGGCGTCCCGGGGCCTTCGGGCGAGTAGGCAAAGAAGTGCAGTTCTCCGGTTTCGGCATCGACCTTCGGGTGGGCGGTGCAACGCGCATTCACCCGGCCGCCGAAACTCTGATGCCCCTTTGATTCGAGCGTGCGGCTGTCGAGTTCGAAGGGCTGATGAGACTCTTCAAGTGCAAAGAGTCGACCGCCATGCCAGACCACATTGGTATTGGCCGTGCCACTGTTTTTTCCGAGTGCGCTGGGGGCGCTGGTGGCGGGGTTGCCGAAGGAACCGAAGAGTGCCTGCCCCGCGTGGTTCTCCAGTTCCCATTTGGGCGTGCGGGCCCAGCGGTTTCGATAGGAAACCTGCCCCTCTTCGATATAGAAGGCGTGCAGCATGCCGTCCCCGGAAAACCAGTGGTAGTTGTTGTCCCGCGGTGCGTACTGGG
Organism: Polaromonas sp.; assembly: GCF_036676035.1. Classification (GTDB taxonomy): domain Bacteria; phylum Pseudomonadota; class Gammaproteobacteria; order Burkholderiales; family Burkholderiaceae_C; genus Polaromonas. The sequence goes on along the minus strand of NZ_JAKFDR010000064.1, from coordinate 2,251 downwards.
GGTTGGGTCCCACGCGGTAGAGTGCCCCGGAAAGTTCTTTCGGTATGTCGCCGGTCACCTCCAGTGCGGGGAGGTGGTGCTCCTCGTGGATAGGCGCAAAGTTGCCGGTGAAGAAGTGAGGATGGGCTGGTTTCGTCGAGTTCATGGTTCTTTCTATGGTTTGCCTAGGGGGCTTCTGGTGATTCAAGCTGCCGGATGGCCTCGTTGACATAAGCCATCAATGGCGCATCGATGCCCGAACCGAGGCGCAGCGCGGCCTCGTTCTGAAACGCTGCCTGAAGTTTCGATAGCAATTGCGGGTTTCCACAGGCCTTGGCCAGGGAGAGTGCTTGCCAGCGACGCGCCAGCGCCTGCATGTCCACGCTGTCCGGCGCAGCGCCTTGACACATGTGGCTTCGTATTTCCGCGATGAGGGGCGGCCAGGCGTCGGTCTGCTCGACGTAGTGCCTGCGAAGGCGCGCCATCTCATCGGAACTGCAATAACCCGCATACAGGTTCAAGCGGCTGTAGGCCATGGCGTGCGAGATGAACGTCATGCCCGCCTGGTGGATGCCCGTGAGTGAATGCAAGGCCGGCTCGTTCCAGTGCATGGCGTACATCCTGATCAGCACGCCTTCGTCGCCGCCGGCTTCATCGAGAAGCAGCTCGATCCAGCGGCGCGCCAAAGCGATCCCCTCGGCACTGTCTGGAGAAACCCTGGCGTCAATCAACTTCCGCAGGGTGGAGGCCAGTTCGGCTTTCTCGGTTTGGACGGTTTTCGCGAGCGTGCCGCGCTGCGCTTTCAATCTGGCCAGTTCGTCGTCGCTGAAATATTTGGAACCGGAGACCATGCTCTCCAGCGCCACCAGCCAGTCGTCCACCGCTGGCTCCGTGCTGCCCTGCAACTGGTTTTGTAGCTCGACGAGGTGGGCTCGCAACGCCGTCGCCTGACGAATCTGGTGGTCCAGGAAAGACAGCTGTTGGGCCACGACTTCAGAGAGCCCGCCAGCATCCTTGTCCAGGATGGCCCCGATTTCCGTCAAGGAGATGTCCAGGCGCCGGAGCGCCTGAATTCGATACAGCCGGGCGACATCCTCGCGGCCGTACAGCCGGTACTTGCCCTCCGACCTCGCTGAGGGAATCAACAGACCGATGTCACCGTAATGACGCAAGGCGCGCACCGTCAGGCCCGTGCGCCGGGCCAGCTCGCCAATCTTCAAAAACATGCCAGATCCTCCAAGTTGAAGGCATCGTAAACCGTGCCGCTACGAGAGGGTCAAGCAAATTGGGTTGTTTCCTGAGAGTGGCATTCGGGATTGCGGCTCAGCAGGAGGATTTCACATTTTCATGAGCAAAAAGTTCCTCCAGCCCTTATCCTTTGGGTGCAGGCAGCTATTGAATTAATAGCGACTGACGCTTCAGGGCGCTGTCTGCACCAACAGATGCGCTTGTGCCGGCAGCTCAGCCAAGGCAGGTCTGTTCAGTCGCCCAGATCAATGACGCCCGCCAGGCGCACGTCGCCGGGTGCCTCGTAATCTGCGATGACCCATGCGCGAGCAGGGTGGTCCGCGGCATCTTCCAGAAGCTCCAGAACAAGGCCTATCGACGCCTTGTCAAGCGCCGCAAAGGGCTGGTCCAGCAGCGTGACGGCGGCACCCGATGCGAAGGCGGCAGCCAGCCAGACTTTGCGTTTCGACCCGGTTGACAGCATGTAGAGCTGCTTGTTCATCTGCGGAGCCAAGGCCAGGCCATCGACAAGATCGCCCAACACCTCACCGTCAAACCCGGCATGGCGGCCGCGCAGGGATTCGAAGTACTCCACCGGCGTCATTTGATCAAAGGCATCCGAGCGCGGTTCGGCCCAGAACACCTGCTGACGGTAGGCAACCGGCTGGTCTTGGAGGTTGAAGCCATTGACCTGCAGCCGTCCGGCATCGGCTGGCAGCGCACCCGCCAATAAACGCAGCAGCGTGGTCTTGCCGCGCCCGTCACCGCCGCGTACCAGGGTGACGCCGGGCAAGATGGAAGTCGACCAGCCGGTGAACAGCTTGCACCCGGGGTAGCTAAAGCACAGACCTTCAACCTGTAGAAGCGCTGGTGTGATGGTGGCGGTATGTTTGATGTGACGGTCCTTTTCAACCTAGAAACCGCAGTTGGACGCGCCCGAGTGGGCCGTCATGGGGTGGGCTGGCAAGGCGTGACGAGGCAGCAGGCTGATGCCTGCAAGGAGGAGCAACGCCGCCAGCACGCGCCAGGGCGGCTCAATCGGGTG
>NZ_JAKFDR010000063.1:0-1838 GCF_036676035.1 Polaromonas sp. | reverse complement strand
GGCCCGGGTTCAGAGCGACCTGGGCTTTCGGGTGTCAGGTAAGGTTTTGCAGCGGCACGTGGATACCGGACAAACGGTCAAGCGCGGCCAGGTACTGCTGCGCCTCGACCCCGTCGACCTGAAGCTCGCCGCCCATGCGCAGCGCGAAGCGGTCGCCGCCGCGCGAGCGCGGGCGCAGCAGGCCAGTGATGACGAAGCCCGCTATCGCGCCTTGCGCGGCACCGGCGCGGTATCGGCCTCTGCCTACGATCAGTACAAAGCGGCGGCGGATACGGCCAGGGCCCAACTCAGCGCGACCGAGGCCCAGGCCGAGGTCGCCCGCAATGCGACGCGCTATGCCGAGTTGTTGGCCGATGCCGATGGCATCGTCATGGAAACGCTGGTCGAGCCTGGCCAGGTCGTCAGTGCCGGGCAGCCCGTGGTGCGGCTGGCGCATGCCGGGCCACGGGAAGCCGTTGTCCAGTTGCCGGAAACCCTGCGCCCGGCGATTGGTTCTGCCGCCCAGGCCATGCTCTTCGGTAATGGCGTCGTGGCCGTCCCGGCCAAACTGCGGCAGCTCTCAGATGTCGCGGATAGCCGGACCCGCACCTTCGAAGCACGCTATGTGCTGGAAGGCGAACTGGCCAGCGCACCGCTGGGCACCACCATCACCTTGCAGATAGCCAATGGGCAGGCGCATGGGTCAAACGGCCTGCAAGTGCCGATCGGCGCCCTGTACGACGCGGGCAAGGGGCCGGGGGTCTGGGTCATTCAAGGTGACCCGGCGCAGGTGTCCTGGCAACCGGTTGTGGTGCAGCACCTGAATGACGAACACGCGCTTATCACCGGCACGCTCAAGCAAGGTGAGCAGATCGCTGCGCTCGGCGTGCACCTGCTGCGCGAAGGTCAGCAGGTGCGGGTGGCTGGCCAACCTGCAGTCGCGGCAGTCGAGGGAGTCCGCCCATGAGCGAGAGCCCTTTCAACCTGTCGGCGCTCGCCGTACGCGAGCGCTCCATCACCCTGTTTATGGTTTGCCTGATCACGCTGGCGGGGCTCGTCGCCTTCTTCAAGCTGGGCCGGGCGGAAGATCCGGCCTTCACGCTCAAGGTGATGACCATCGTGACCGCCTGGCCTGGTGCCACGCCCCAGGAGATGCAGGACCAGGTCGCCGAGAAGATCGAAAAACGCCTGCAGGAACTGCGCTGGTACGACCGTAGCGAGACCTACACCAGGCCCGGGCTGGCCTTCACGACGTTGAGCCTGCTCGATACCACGCCGCCTGCGCAGGTGCCGGAGGAGTTTTATCAAGCGCGCAAGAAGATCAGCGACGAGGCGAAGACGCTGCCGGCCGGCGTGATCGGCCCGATGGTCAACGACGAATACTCGGATGTGACCTTTGCCCTGTTTGCGCTCAAGGCCAAGGGTGAGCCACAGCGTTTGCTGGTGCGCGACGCGGATACGCTGCGCCAGCGACTGTTGCATGTGCCGGGGGTGAAGAAGGTCAACATCATCGGCGAGCAGGCCGAGCGTATCTTTGTCGAGTTCTCCCACGAGCGCCTGGCCACCCTGGGTATCGGCCCGCAGGAGGTGTTCGCCGCGCTCAATGGGCAGAACGTCCTGACGCCGGCGGGCTCCGTGGAAACCAAGGGGCCGCAGGTGTTCCTGCGCCTGGACGGTGCCTTCGATGAGCTGCAGAAGATCCGCGACACGCCGGTGGTGGCGCAAGGCCGTACGCTGAAACTGTCGGATGTCGCCACGGTCAAGCGCGGCTATGAAGACCCGGCGACCTTCCTGATCCGCAATGGCGGTGAACCGGCCTTGTTGCTGGGCATCGTCATGCGCGAAGGTTGGAACGGCCT
>NZ_JAKFDR010000062.1:0-44310 GCF_036676035.1 Polaromonas sp. | reverse complement strand
GCAGCAGGCTGGTGGCCGCCGGCGATTCGGCCAGCAGTTGACCCCGCCTGAACACCTTCAGGCGCGTGGCGCGCAGGCGGATGGCTTCAATCGGGTCGCGCGCCTGCAGCAGCACAAAGTCGGCATGGCAGCCGCTCTCCAGTCCATAGCCCTGCAAACCCAGAATGCGTGCCGGGTTGCGGGTAATCGCTTCAAAGCACTGGCGCATGGCGGCCTGGCTGGTCATTTGGGCCACATGCAAGCCCATGTGGGCGACTTCGAGCATGTCGCCGCTGCCCAGGCTATACCACGGGTCCATCACACAGTCATGGCCAAAGGCGACGTTGATGCCCTGCGCCAGCAGCTCGGGCACGCGTGTCATGCCGCGGCGCTTGGGGTAGCTGTCGTGCCGGCCTTGCAAGGTGATGTTGATGAGCGGGTTGGCCACCACGTGCAACTGCGCCTCGGCCATGAGCGGCAGCAGCTTGCTCACATAGTAGTTGTCCATGCTGTGCATGGAGGTTAGGTGCGAGCCGGTCACGCGCCCCTGCAGCCCCAGGCGCTGGGTTTCAAAGGCCAGCGTCTCGACGTGGCGCGAGTGCGGGTCGTCGGATTCGTCGCAGTGCATGTCCACCGGCAAGCCCCGCTCGGCGGCGAGTTCACACAGCAGCTTGATGCTGTGTGCCCCCTGTTCAAAAGTGCGTTCAAAGTGGGGGATGCCGCCGATGACGTCCACGCCCATCGCCAGTGCACGTTTGAGGTTGTCCAGATGCTGCATGGGCCCCAGCGGGCCGCGCAGCACGCCGTCTTGCGGAAACGCCACCAGCTGCAAATCCAGATACGGCGCCACGCGGCGTTTGACCTCCAGCAGTGCTTCGACCGCCAGCAGGCGTGGGTCACACACGTCCACGTGGGTGCGAATCGCCAGCAAGCCCTTGGCGACGGCCCAGTCGCAGTAGGTGAGGGCGCGCTCAATCAGCGCTTCCTGGGTGAGCAAGGGTTTGAGCTCGCCCCACAAGGCAATGCCTTCGAGCAGCGTGCCGGACTGGTTCACGCGCGGCAGGCCGTAGCTCAGCGTGGCGTCCATGTGAAAATGGGCGTCGACAAAAGGCGGGCTGACCAGCAGGCCTTGTGCGTCGATCACTTCATGCGCGGGGGCATCCAGGCCTGCGGTGACCTCTACAATTTTCCCATCGCGCACGGCGATGGACATGTCGACGCGCCCATCGGGCAAGGCTGCGTTTTTGATGAGCAAGTCAAGCATTTAACGTTCGCCTTTGCGATAGGGTTTCATCAGTGCCTGCGGGTAACTGGCTTTGCGGGCGACCAGGATCAGCGCCATGATGGACAGTACGTAGGGCAGCATCAGGTACATCTGGTAGGGCAGCACGGCCGTGCCCGATTGTTGCAGGCGCAGTTGCAAGGCGTCAAAAAATGCAAACAGCAAGGCGCCCAGCAGAGCTTTGCCCGGGCGCCATGAGGCAAATACGACCAGCGCCACGCAGATCCAGCCGCGCCCGTTGACCATGTTGAAAAAGAAGGCGTTGAAGGCCGACAAGGTCAAAAACGATCCCGCTACGCCCATGAGCGCCGAGCCCGCCACAATCGCGCCGGTGCGCACGGCCGCGACCGATACGCCCTGGCCTTCGGCGGCTTGCGGGTTTTCGCCCACCATGCGCACTGCCAGACCGATAGGAGTGCGGTACAGCACGTAGCCGATGAGCGGCACCAGCAGCAGCGCCAGCAGCGTCAGCGGGGTTTGCTGCGCCAGAATCGGCACGCCCAGCCAGTCCATCCCGGCAAACGGAGTGATGGTCGGCGGCGTAGTGACTTTGGGAAAGCTCACGCGGTAGCCGTAATAGCTCAAGGACGTCGCCAGCAGGGTGAGCCCCAAGCCGGCAACATGTTGCGACAGCGCCAGGCCCACGGTCAGGAAGGCGTGCAGCAAGCCAAATGCAGCCCCCGTGAGTGCCGCCACGACCACGCCCAGCCACAGCGGGGCGCCGCCATAAACCGCGAGCCAACCGGTGAAGGCGCCCGCCACCATGATGCCTTCAATGCCCAGATTCAACACGCCGGCCCGCTCGCACAGCAGCACACCGAGCGTGCCCAGAATCAGCGGCGTGGCAATGCGCAGCACCGCGATCCAGAAGGCCTGGTTGGCAAGGATGTCGAAGAGCTCCATCATTTCAGGCGGACTCGGTATTGCGTCAGCAGCGTGGCCACCAGCACGGCAATCAGGGACGTCGCCACGATCACATCGGCGATGTAGGTCGGCACGCCCACGGCGCGGCTCATGCTGTCGGCGCCCACCAGCACGCCGGCCACAAACACGCTGGCGGCCACCACACCCAGCGGGTGCAGGGCGGCGAGCATGGCGATCACAATGCCGGAGTAGCCGTAGCCGGGCGACATGTCCAGCGTGAGGTAACTGGTGCGACCGGCCACCTCAATGGCGCCGGCCAAGCCGGCCAGGGCGCCTGACAACATGGCCACCAGCACCATGGTGCGCGTCACCGGCACGCCGGCAAAGGCAGCGGCGCGCGCGTTGGCGCCTACAGCGCGAATGTCAAAACCCAGCACGGTGTATTTCATCAGCGCCCACAGACCCACGGACAGGGCGCAGGCCCACAGCAGACCGGTGTGCACGCGGGTTTGAGGTATGAGTTTGGAGAGTTCGAGTTCGCCCATCAAGGCCACGCTTTGTGGCCAGCCCATGGCGCTCGGGTCTTTCATGGGGCCATCCAGCATGAGGGACACCAGCAGCAACACAATGAAGTTCAGCAGCAGGGTGGTAACGACTTCATCCACGCCAAGCCTGGCCTTCATGAGCGCCGGGCCGAGCAGCAGCAGTGCGCCCGCCAAAGCGGCGGCGAGCATCATCAGCACAAACAACACATAAGGCGGCAGTGCGAAACCGCTGCCGCCATGCAGCCCGCCCACCGCCACGGCCGCCAGTGCGCCAACATAGAGCTGGCCTTCACCACCAATGTTGAACAAACGCGCCTTGAAAGCGACGGTGGCCGCCAGCCCGGTAAACATCAGCGGAATGGCGCGCGTGAGGGTTTCAGTTAAAGCGAAGACCGATCCAAAGCCCCCTTGCAGCAGCAGGCCGTAGGTTTGTGCCACGGCGGCACCGGCCCACAGCACCAGCAAGGCGCTGACCAGCAGGGTGACCAGCACGGCGGCTATGGGTGCCAGCACCAATGCGAGTGTCGAGCTTTGGGCGCGTTTTTCGAGTCTCATGCTTGATTCGCCCCCACGCTTCTCACTTCGTGTAATACGCTGCCCCCCGAGGGGGCTATTTTTCCTAGGGGCGGCCCGTCGGAAAAATGCGCACTTTTCGCCTCGGACGAACCGACGCCGGCCATCGCCAGACCGACGGCTTCGCGGCTCCAGTGCAGGGCCGGGCGTGCCGGGCTCAGGCTTGCGCCATGCATCACGGCGACACGGTCGCCCAGGGTCAACACCTCATCCAGATCATCGGAAATCACCAACACGGCTGCACCCGCATCGCGCGCAGCAATGAGCTGCTCTTGTACGTAGGCCACGGCGCCAATATCGAGCCCCCAGGTGGGCTGGTGGGCAACGATCAGCCTGGGGGTGGTGTTGTTGCTTGTATTGCTTGTATTGCTGTCAGGGTGCAACAGGGCGCGTCCCAAAATCAGCTTTTGCATGTTGCCACCCGAGAGCGAACGTGCCGGGGCGTGCGCGCCTCCACCACGCACATCAAAGGCCTCCATCACCCGCTGGGCGTAGGCGCGTGCTGCACGGCGGCGCACCCAGGAAAACCGCGAAAAAGCAGGGCTGCGCAAGCGTTCCGAGACGGCGTTTTCCCACACCGGCAAATCGCCGACGACGCCCACGGCATGGCGGTCTTCAGGAATACGCGCTACACCCAGCGCGACCAACCGGGCCGGATGCGCGGGCATGTCTTGACCCATGAACTCCACACGCCCAGAGGTGGCACGCCGTGTGCCGCACAGCAACTCGGCCAACGCCACCTGGCCGTTGCCCGATACCCCGGCAATCGCAACGATCTCCCCTTTGCGCAGGGTCAGTGACACCTGGTTGAGCCGCTCACGTCCAAGCCCGGTGCTCACCTGGTGCAACACACACACCGGCTCGCCCACGGTTTGTGCCGGGCGGCGCTGGGGTGCTTCAATAGCGTGGCCCACCATCCATTGCGCCAGCTGGGCTTGTGTGGTTTGTTGTGCGTCTGATTCGGCCACCAGCTTGCCGCCGCGCAGCACCGCAATACGCTTGGATACGCGCAACACCTCGCCCAGTTTGTGGCTGATGAAGATGATCGACAGCCCCTGCGCCACCATTTGCGCCAACACCCCGAACAGTGCTTCGCTTTCCTGGGGCGTCAGCACGGCGGTGGGCTCGTCCAGAATCAAGATGCGGGCACCGCGGTACAGGGCTTTGAGAATTTCGACGCGCTGGCGTTCGCCTACCGACAGCTTGCCCACGTTCGCGTTGGGATCGACACCCAAGCCAAAGCGCTGCGCCACCGCCATCAATTTGGCGCGTGCCGCGCGGCGGCGCGTAAACGGCTGCCACAAGGGCTCCGAGCCCATCATCACGTTGTCGAGCACGCTCAGGTTGTCAGCCAGCGTGAAATGCTGGTGCACCATGCCAATGCCAGCCGCCAGCGCAGCCTTGGGGTCGCCGGGCTGCAGTGGCTTGCCAAAAACCTCGACGTGACCGGCATCCGCCGTGTAGTGCCCAAACAGAATCGATACCAGGGTGGACTTGCCGGCACCGTTCTCGCCCAGCAGCGCCAACACCTCACCGGCCTTGAGCTGTAGCGAGATATCGTCGTTGGCCACCAAGGCGCCAAAGCGCTTGGTGATGTGGGCGAGTTTCAGAACGGGGTCGGTCATGGGGATCTGTCAAAAAAAGACACCCCGTGGTTGGGGTGTCTTGTGGGCTTGCTCAAGTGATTATTTGGCCGTCGACTTGGGCTGGTTGTCGTCCACCTTGACGCTAAAGCTGCCGTCCAGAATGGCTTTTTCCTTGGCCCGTACTTTGGCCACCACCTCCGTGGGCACTTTTTTCTCGAAAGTGCCCAAAGGCGCCAGCTCGGAGCCCTTGTGTTTCATCATCGAGTAGGGGCCGTAGTCTTCGGCGCTGAACTTGCTCTCCTTGACCAGCTTGATGGCGCGGTCAATGCTGGGCTCCATGTGCCACAGGGCCGAGGCGACCACGGTGTCGGGGTACTGGGCCTGGGTGTTGATCACGTTGCCAATGGCCAGTTTGTTTTTTTCCTTGGCCGCATCGCTCACACCAAAGCGCTCGGCGTACATCACGTCCGCACCCTTGTCGATCATGGCGAAAGCCGCTTCCTTGGCTTTGGGGGGATCAAACCAGCTGTTGATAAAACTCACGCTGAACTCGACTTTGGGGTTGACCTCCTTGGCGCCGGCCATGAAGGCGTTCATCAGGCGGTTGACTTCGGGAATAGGAAAACCACCGACCATGCCGATTTTGTTGCTCTTGGTCACGCCACCGGCCACCATGCCCGAGAGAAAAGCAGGTTCCTGGATGTAGTTGTCAAACACGCTGAGGTTGGGGGCCTGGGGTTTGCCGGATGAACCCAGCAGAAAGGAAACCTTGGGAAAATCTTTGGCCACCTTGCGCGCGGCAGCTTCGACGGCAAAAGCTTCGCCCACGATGAGCGCGTTGCCACCAGTGGCGTACTCGCGCATGACGCGCTCGTAGTCGGCGTTCGAGACGTTTTCGCTGGCCTTGTATTCAATCTCGCCGCGGGCTTCGGCTGCTTTGAGTGCCTTGTGCAAGCGGCTGACCCATTGCTGCTCAAACGGCACGGTGTAAATGGCGGCAACCTTCAGTTTGGCTTGCGCCAACGCCAGGGCGGGCGCCAATGTGGCAAGTGCTGTGGCCAAAACGACCGCATGACGGCGGTTTAAAAGTTTCATCGACATAGCTTCTCCAGGTTAATGACACTATAAAAATAATAGCTGCTCACGCTTGTTTGACGGCGGCTAGAGCCTGTTTTCATTAAGAAAATTAAGCACTTTATGTGCCAGCCCGCTCCAGCATCGCATGCAGCAGCACATTGCAGCCGGCGGTGATGTGCTCGGGCTTGGCGTCTTCAATTTCGTTGTGGCTGATACCGTCCTTGCAGGGAATGAAGATCATGCCGCTGGGCGCCAGTTTGGCCATGTAGACCGCATCGTGCCCGGCGCCGGAGACGGCGGGCATGTTCGAGTAGCCCAGCTTTTTGGCGGCGCGCGCCACGGCGTCAACGCAATCGGCATGGAAGCCCTGCGCCGGGTAGCTGGACACCAGTTCGATCTGGATGTCCAGACCTGAGTCCTGGCTGAGTTGGGCGGCATAAGCCTTGACCTCGTCGGCCATCTGGTCCACCAGCGCATCGGTGCTGTTGCGCAGATCGATGGAAAACTTCACACGGCCCGGGATCACGTTGCGGCTGTTCGGGTGCACATGCACCATGCCCACGGTGCCGCGTCCGTGCGGTTTGTGGCGCAGTGCCGCGGCCACCACTTCCTGCATCAAATGGGTGGCTACCTGCAGGGCATCCTTGCGCAGCGCCATCGGGGTGGGGCCCGCGTGCGCCTCCATGCCGGTCACGGTGCAGTCAAACCAACGGATACCCAGCACACCCTGCACCACGCCAATGGTCTTGTCGTTGTCTTCCAGCACCGGGCCCTGTTCGATGTGGGTCTCGAAGTACGCGCCAATCGGGTGGTCGCCGGGTTCCTGATCACCCACATAGCCAATGCGGGTGAGCTCGTCCTTGACCGACTTGCCTTCAATGTCGCGCGCGGCGTAGGCATGCTCCAGCGTGAAAGCTTTGGCAAACACGCCCGAGCCCATCATCACCGGCACAAAACGCGAGCCTTCTTCGTTGGTCCAGAAGGCCACTTCAATCGGGGCCTCGGTCTGGATGTCGTGATCATTGAGTGTGCGCACCACCTCGATGCCCGCCAGCACGCCGTAGTTGCCGTCGAACTTGCCGCCAGTGGGCTGGGTGTCGATGTGGCTGCCGGTCATGATGGGGGCCAAGCTGTTGTTGCGTCCGGCGCGGCGCATGAAGCCGTTGCCGATCTTGTCGATGGTGACGGTCATGCCGGCCTCTTTGGCCCAGCGGATGACCAGGTCACGCCCCTGTTTGTCGAGGTCGGTGAGGGTCAGGCGGCAGACGCCCCCTTTTTGGGTGGCGCCAATTTTTGCCAGTTCCATCAGCGAGGCCCACAGGCGCTCGCCGTTGATGCGCAGGCCGTCCACGCCGGTCGGGGTTGCTGTGCTCATGGTGTTCTCCGTAAGGTAGGGGGATGGACGTTCAGCGTGCCACGGCGCTGGGGGCCAGGGTTTCGGCGCGTTGCTTGGCGGCCGCGAAGTTCGCACCAAACGCCGGGCGTTTGATGTAGCGCCCCGCACCCTGTCTGGCCCGCAGCTCGCCCCGTACATAGACCAGCTCGCCCCGGCTCACGGTGTGGCTGGGAATGCCGCGCACAGTGCGGCCTTCAAAGATGTTGAAGTCGCCCTTGCTGTGCTGGGTCTTGGCGGACAAGGTCTTGCTGCCTTGCGGGTCCCACACCACCAGGTCGGCATCGGCTCCCACGGACACACTGCCTTTTTGCGGGTAGATGTTGAACAGTTTGGCGGTGTTGGCGGAGGTGATGGCTACAAACTCGCTGGGGGTCAGGCGCCCGCTGTTGACGCCGGCGTCCCAGATGACGGCCAGGCGTTCCTCCACGCCGCCGCAGCCATTCGGAATTTTCGAAAAATCGTCTTTGCCAGCCGCCTTTTGCTCCGCGCAGAAGGTGCAATGGTCGGTGGCGGTGGTGTGCAGGTTGCCTGACTGCAGGCCGCGCCACAGGAACTCCTGATTTCCTTTGGGCCGAAACGGGGGGCTCATCACGTGTGCGGCGGCCGTGGCGAAGTCGGGGTGGCGGTAGACGCTGTCGTCCAGCACCAGATGCCCGGCCAGCACCTCGCCATAAACACGTTGGCCGCGGGCGCGGGCACGGGCAATGGCTTCGGCGGCTTCGATACACGACACATGCACCACGTAAATAGGCACGTTGAGCACATCGGCAATCGCAATCGCGCGGTTGGCGGCCTCACCTTCCACCATGGGTGGGCGCGACAAGGGGTGACCTTCCGGCCCCGTGATGCCCATGGCCGCCACTTCTTTTTGCAGCAGGAACACCAGCTCGCCGTTCTCGGCGTGCACCGTGGGCATGGCACCTAACTCGAGTGCACGCTTGAAGCTGTTCACCAGTGTTTCGTCGTCGCACATGATGGCATTTTTGTAGGCCATGAAGTGCTTGAAACTGTTCACGCCCTCTTGCTGAACCAGGGTGCCCATGTCGCGTTTAACGGTTTCGTCCCACCAGGTAACGGCGACGTGAAAGCCGTAGTCGGCCGCCGACTTCTCAGCCCAGCCGCGCCAGGTGTGGTAGGCCTCCAGCAGTGATTGCTGCGGATTGGGAATGACGAAATCAATGATGGACGTGGTGCCGCCAGCCAGCCCGGCTGCCGTGCCGGTGAAGAAGTCGTCCATGGTCACCGTGCCCATGAAGGGCAGCTGCATGTGCGTGTGCGGGTCGATGCCGCCGGGCATCACGTATTGGCCGCCGGCGTCCAGCACCTGCGCGCCGCTGGGGGCCTGCAGGTTCTCACCCACGCCGACAATGCGGCCATCCTGACACAACACATCAGCACGGAAAGCGCGATCGGCGTTGACCACCGTACCGCCACGAATCAACAGGGTTGCCATGATTTTTCCTCAGGAATAGGAGGGACAAGGGGGAAGATACTACGCCGTTGCCGCGCTGCGCATCGGGTTGTTGGGATGACTGGTCCAGTCGGCGTGGGTGGCGCTGACGGTTTTGCCGGTGCGCAGGTCTTGCTCGCCGGGTGTCAGGTCGCGCAGCGTGATGCACTCGGGCACCGGGCACACCGTCACACACAGGTTGCAGCCCACACATTCATCTTCCATCACTTCGAAGTGGCGCTTGCCGTCTTTCGTGGCGGTGATGGCCTGGTGCGAGGTGTCTTCGCAGGCAATGTGGCAGCGCCCGCACTGGATGCAGGCGTCCTGGTTGATCACGGCCTTGGAGATGTGGTTCAGGTTGAGGTAGCGCCAGTCCGACACCGTGGGCACGGCTTTGCCAACAATGTCACTGACCGATTTGAATCCCATCTCGTCCATGTAGTTGGACAGGCCGTCGCTCATCTCCTGCACGATTTTGAAGCCATACACCATCGCCGCAGTACACACCTGCACCGTGCCCGAACCCAGTGCAATAAAGTCCAGCGCATCGCGCCAGTTGCCGATGCCGCCAATGCCTGAAATCGGCAGACCGGCGGTTTGTGGGTCACGTGCAATCTCGGCCACCATGTTCAGCGCAATCGGTTTGACGGCCGGGCCGCAGTAACCACCGTGCGAGCCTTTGCCGCCGGTGGAGGGCGACATGGTCAGCGTCGCCGGGTCCACACCCATGATGGAGTTGATGGTGTTGATCAGCGACACGGCGTCGGCGCCGCCCCGCTTGGCCGCGCGGGCCGGCTGGCGGATGTCGGTGATGTTGGGGGTGAGCTTCACGATCACCGGCATTTTTGAGTATTGCTTGCACCAGGCGGTGACCATCTCGATGTACTCCGGCACCTGGCCCACTGCCGCACCCATGCCGCGCTCACTCATGCCGTGCGGGCAGCCGAAGTTGAGCTCAATGCCGTCGGCACCGGTGTCTTCCACACGCGGCAGGATGGCCTTCCAGGAGGCTTCCACGCACGGCACCATCAGCGACACCACCATGGCGCGGTCGGGCCATTCGCGCTTGACCTGGGTAATCTCTTTGAGGTTCAACTCCAGGTCGCGGTCGGTGATGAGTTCGATGTTGTTGAAACCCATCAAGCGGCGGTCGGGCGTGAGCAGTGCACCGTAGCGCGGGCCGTTGACGTTGACCACCGGGGGCCCGGCTTCGCCCAGCGTTTTCCAGACCACACCGCCCCAGCCCGCTTCGAAGGCGCGGATGACGTTGTAGGCTTTGTCGGTGGGCGGCGCCGAGGCCAGCCAGAATGGGTTGGGGCTGTGGATGCCTGCAAAATGGGTGTGCAGATTGGCCATGGTGAACTCCGAGTTTTGAGGTGTTGGGTCTTTGGGGGGCTTGTCATTGCGGGCCTGACCCGCAATCCATGGATCCCGGATCAAGTCCGGGATGACAATGAGGGGGCCGTGATATAGGCGTGGATGGCCCGTGCCGATTGTTTGCCGTGTTCCACGGCCTCCACGGTCAGATCCAGCCCGCCCGCGCGGCAGTCGCCTCCGGCCCACACGTTTTTCAAATTGGTCAGGCCCGCAGCGTCAGTGGCTATGCGCCCACCTTCTAATTTGAGGCCCGCTTGTGCCAGCAACGGGTTGCCAAGTTGTTGGCCGATGGCCTTGAGCACCATGTCGGCTTCCAACACCTCCGTCTCGCCGGTAGGCACGAGTTTGCCGTCCACCAGCGCCTGGCGCGCAAAGCGCACCGCGCCGACATGGCCGCTGTTGCTGTGATGGCCCAGGATTTCAACCGGTGCCAGCCAGTGGTGCAGGGTCACGCCGTTGGTTTGCGCCCATTCCTGTTCGGCAGTCGACGCCGACAGGGTCTCAGGCCCGCGCCGGTACACCATATGTACGTTTTCAGCACCCAGCAGGCGGGACTGCACGGCGGCGTCTACCGCCGTCATGCCGCCGCCAATCACCACGACGCGTCGCCCGATGGGCAGGGTGGACAAGTCCTCTGTCTGGCGCAGTGTGGCGATGAAGTCCACGGCATCCTGCACGCCCCCTAGCGTTTCACCGGGCACACCAAGCAGGTGCGTGGTGGACAAGCCCATTCCCAAAAAGAGGGCGTCATGGCTTGTGCGCAAGGTGTCGAGTTGCTCAGCGCGTTCCAGCTTCCAGCCGGAGCGAATCTCGATGCCACCGATGTCCAGCAGCCACTGCACCTCGCGCTGGGCAAAGTTGTCCGGTGTTTTGTAGCTGGCCAGGCCGTATTCATTGAGGCCACCGGCTTTGGGGCGGGCGTCGAACACCACCACATCGTGACCCAGGCGTGCCAGTGTGTGGGCGCAGGCCAGGCCGGCCGGGCCTGCGCCCACGACCGCCACCTTTTTGCCGGTGCTGGCTGCGCGCGTGAAGAGCTGCGGCTGGGCGCTCTCCATCAGCGCGTCCACGGCGTGGCGCTGCAGGCGGCCAATGGCCACGGGCTGGCCCTCTTGCGTATTGCGCACGCACACCTGCTCGCACAGGTTTTCGGTCGGGCACACCCGCGCGCACATGCCGCCCAGCGGGTTGGACTCGAGAATGGTGCGGGCTGATCCCCGCAGGTTGCCGTCCGCAATACGCTTGATGAAAGAGGGCACATCAATGCTGGTGGGGCAGGCCGTGGTGCAGGGTGCGTCATAGCAGTAAAGACAGCGCTCGGCTTCCAGCATGGCTTGCGCCTGGGTCATGCGTGGGGTGGCATCGGCAAAGCGCTGGGCGTATTCGTTGGCGTTCAGACGGCCGGAGCGAACATCGGGCGAGGATGAGATAGACACGCTGGCAACTCCTGTAGTGGTGATCTGAAAACAAGCTGCAATCCAAAAAATTGACCGTTTGGTCAGTTTTGTGAAGTGATGCTAGCAATCCATGTGCCACAACGTACACAGGGTTTGCCCGAATGGGCGGCTAACTAGCTCAGGTGCCGGCAGCAGAGATTCAGTTCATGCCGTTGCGGCTGGCCAGCTCGACAAACAGGCCGGAGTGGTCCAGATCGCTCAGGCCGTGCTCGATGCCGTCCGCGTAGAGCTGCTCAAACAGCGCGGTCACCGGGGCGTCAAAACCGATTTCCTGCGCGGTGGCCAGGGCGTTGCGCATGTCCTTGAGCTGTATGGCCATGCGGCCGCGCGGCGCGAAGTCCCGCTCCACCATGCGCTGGCCGTGCACCTGCAAAATGCGGCTGTCGGCGAAACCACCGGTAATCGCTTCCTTGACCTTGGCCATGTCGGCGCCGCCCTTGACGGCAAACAGCAAGGCCTCGGCCACCGCGCCAATCGTGATGCCGACAATCATCTGGTTGGCCAGCTTGGTGAGCTGGCCCGCGCCATGGGGGCCCACGTGGGTCGCGCGCCCGAACACCTGGAACAGGGGCAGGGCGCGTTCAAACTCGGCCGCTTTGCCGCCCGCCATGATGACCAAAGTGCCCTGCTCGGCGCCGCCGGTACCGCCCGAGACCGGGGCATCGAGGTGCGCGATGCCCAAGGCGCCCAGGCGCGCGGCGTGGTCCCGCGCTTCCCTGGGCTTGATCGACGCCATGTCAATGAAGAGCGCGCCCGGCTTCATCGCAGCGGCGACGCCTTGCGCGAACAGCACGTCTTCCACCACGGCGCCGTTTTCCAGCATGCTGACAACGATGTCCGCATCAACGACCGCCGCGCTGGCCTGCCCATGAACCACCGCGCCCAGCGCGGCCAGTGAATCGGTTTTACCCGGCGTGCGGTTCCACACCTGCAACGCGTGCCCGGCTTCACACAGACGCCTGGCCATGGGAAGCCCCATGCTGCCCGTGCCTAAAAAGGCGATTTTGGGGGTGTACTTGTCACTTGCAATGGTCATTTGAGTTTCCGGTGGATGGCGCTGCGGCCATCATGCGGCACGCAGCGCGAGAATGCTGTCAGGCAGCTTTCTTCATGGCCGGCGAGAACATGGTTTCCATCTCACGGCGCACCTTGTAGGCCGGGGTGGAGGTGTCCATGGCCACATCGGCCCAGCTCAGGCTCTGGCCTTTCTTGACCGCACGCACGACCTTGACCTGGTGCGCCAGGCCCAGCGGCAGGCCGCCCATTTGCAGCGATGTGTCGGCCGGCAGCAGCTTGCCCCAGACCGTGTAGCCGCCTTCGCCGTCCAGCATGTCGCCGGGTTTGAGATCGCGCTTGGCGGTGGCCACCACGTCGGCGCCCCAAGTGGTCGCCACCCCCGTCGGTTCGCCGCGCAGCGCGACGCTGGCGACGGACACACCGACCTCCAGCCCGATCAGGTGCCAGCGCTTGTACAGCGTGAAATAGCGCCCGCTCGGATCGGTGTGTGCGTTGTACTCTTCAAAGCAGTTTTTGATGTAGTCGGTCTCGGCTTCGACCGTGACCCAGACCCCCATGCGAATGTCGTAGGGAATCTTGCGGCCATTGGCTTCCAGCGAGGAGATGACTTCGACCATGCCCTTGCGCTCCAGCACGCCGCCCTCTTGAACAGGTCGCGTCACAAAGGGAATGTCTTCCACGCTGGCGGGCGGGTAGAGCAGACCGTTGCTGGGCACGGTCAGCCCGGTGGCGTTGGCCACGGCGGTGCATTCGATGGAGGGCTTGGAGCCATCGAGAAAGCTGTTGAACATTTTCGGGTTCAGCCCGCCGCGCAGGGCTTGCTCGGGCGTGAGGCCATAGTTGCCCCAAACGGTGTCGGGCGTGGATTCGCAAAAATGCGGCAGCCATTTGTGGCCGCGGCCCGCCGCCACCACCGGAAAGCCGCAGGTGCGCGCCCAGTCCACCAGGTCGCAGATCAAGGCCGGCTGGTCGCCGAAGGCCAGCGAATAAACCACACCCGCCTGGGCCGCCTTGCGCGCCAGCAGCGGGCCGCAAAAGGCGTCGGCTTCCACCGTGACATTGACCACATGCTTGCCATGCGCAAAGGCTTGCAGGCAGTGCTCCACCGCAGCCACCGGGTTGCCGGTGCATTCCACAATGATGTCGATCTGCGGGTGCGTGACCACCGCCTGCCAGTCGTCGGTGATCCAGGTTGCTCCTGTTTTGATAGCTGCTTGCGCAGATTCTGCCTGGGCTAGCTCCGGTTTCCAACCCACACGGTCGAGGTTACTGCGGGCCGCGTCGGGCGACAGGTCGGCAATCGCCACCAGGTGCACGCCCGGTGTTCTTGGAATCTGCGCCAGGTACATGGAGCCGAATTTGCCGGCGCCTATCAGGCCGATGCGGATGGGCTTGTTATCAAAGGCGCGCTGCTGGAGTTTGGTGTAGAGGTTCATGGCTTGTCATTCCGGGCTTGACCCGGAATCCATGTCCGGGCGAGGCATTAACTTGCGTGGCATGGATGCCGGATCAAGTCCGGCATGACACCTTTCTCTTTCGTTATGCAGCTTTCTTCATCTCGTCAAACGGCACGGACGAGGTCTGCAGCGCCGTGGCCGGCACGCCGTCTTTCCAGGGCAGGTCCACCGGATAGTCCTTGAGCAGGCAGTCGTCCGGCAGGCAGGTGATGGGTGTGAAGTCGCGGTGCGCGATGTACTCGGGGCGTTTGTGGCGGCGGATGTGGTTGCTGACCGCGCACAGGCTCAGGTAGACGCTGACGCGGTTGAACGGCGACAGGTTGCTGCCCGAGGCATGGACCAGGCAGGAGTGGAACAAAATCATCGAGCCGGCCGGGCCTTTGGGGCTGACGATGCCGCCCTGTTGACCCCCGGCGCGCTGCACCAGCTGGCGGATCAAATTGTTGTCCACGGTCCACAGCGGGTAGCTGGTGGTGGTGAGGTCATGTTTGGCATCAACCACGCCCTTCTTGTGGCTGCCGGGAATGAACATCAGCGGGCCGTTGTGCTCGGTCACATCGTCCAGAAAAATCGCCACATTCATCGCGCGTTCGGTCGGCATCAGGTCGTCGTTCAGCCAGGTGCCGTAGTCCTGGTGCCACTGCCAGACGTCGCCTTCAAACGCCATCTTGCCGTTGATCTTGAACTGGTGCATGTAGAGCTCTTCGCCCAGCAGGTCCTGCACCGGTTCGATCATGCGCGGATGCCGGCCCAGTTTGGCAAAGGGCGCGCTGTACAGGTGCGCGGCGAAGTTGGTGCGCACCGCGTCCTTGCCTTTTTCGCGCACGTTGTAGTCCTCGCGCCGGCTGTAGAGCTCGGGCACGGCATCGTTGAGCGTCTGCGTTTCTTCCGGTGTGAACAGGCTTGGGAAAAACAGGTAGCCGTCGCGGTCAAATTGGGCTAATTTGGAGGGAGTCAGTTTCATCGTTTGTCTCCATGGGCTTGGGTGTTCAGGGCGCTGGACAGCAGGCTCGCCAAATTGCGGGCGGCGTCTTCATCGTGCTGGCGGATCAGGGTTTCGGCCCTGTCTTCATCGCCGGCGCTGATGGCCTTGGCAATGGCCTCATGTTCATCCCAGATGGACTCGCGCATGGTCGACACCTGCAGCACCGCCCCCATGGCGCGGCGGATGTGGCGCCAGTGCAACTGCGCGCTCTGGGCAATCAGCGGGTTGCCCGATGCGGCATAAATGGCCGCATGAAACTGCGCGTCGGCCGCCATCATGGCCTTGATCTTGTTGCTGCGCGCAGCCAGCCGCCCCTGGCTGATCAGCTTGGGGTCCATTGGGTAGCGGGCACGCGCAGCCAGCCGGGCGGCCAGCGCATCGAGCGCGCTGCGCACCTGGTAGATCTGCACCAGCCAGGCCACGTCCAGCGGCGCCACCAGCACACCGCGGCCGGGCGCGTCCAGCACAAAGCCGTCTTTTTTCAGCAGCCGCAAGGCCTGCAGCACCGGCTGGCGCGACACCGCCAACTGCTCGGCAATATCTTCCTGCATGATGCGGGCGCCCGGCGCCAGGGAGCCGTCGCTGATCGCGTCCAGCAAGCTGCGGTAGACCTGGTCCACCAGGTCCGGTGCGGATTCGATTTTGACGAGTTGGGAGGCCATGATGTGTACTCTGTATACAGAATACATGAAATCATCAATGTGACTCTGTGGGTTTACCCGAGGT
Source organism: Polaromonas sp. (assembly GCF_036676035.1). GTDB lineage: Bacteria > Pseudomonadota > Gammaproteobacteria > Burkholderiales > Burkholderiaceae_C > Polaromonas. The sequence continues at coordinate 28,539 of NZ_JAKFDR010000062.1, read as the reverse complement.
TCTGGCGCAGGCGCCTGACTGTGCCAAGATGGCAGCCGTTTGACGTTAAGGGCTCTTTCAGAAATAACTTGCACATTTGTCTCGTCAGATTCGGGCGCACTGCGTTGTTGCGAATCGCTTGTGTGGCTGGGCCACACGGCGCGCTTCACGCCTAGCATTGCATCCCGAATCTGACGGCCAAATGCACAACTTATTCCAGAACGAACCCTAATTTGATATTTTCAGGAGCAAGCATGACCCGACCCGATCCCGCCTGGCTGGACCGCATGTACAACAACCGCGCGCTGGTACCTGACCATGAGGCGCATTTTTCGCGCTGGGCCGAGCAGTCGCAAAGCGCGCGTCAATGGACGCCGTGCCAGCTCGACGTGCCCTATGGCCTGAACCCCGGTGAAACGCTCGATGTGTTTCCGGCAACTGCGCCTGCCGCAGGCGGCGCCAGCCCCCAGGCCGCGGCACCAGTGCTGGTGTTCATCCACGGCGGTTACTGGCGCTCACTCGACAAGTCGGACCACTCCTTTCTGGCGCCGGCGTTCAGCAAGGCCGGTGCCTGCGTCGTGGTTCCCAATTACGCCTTGTGTCCCGCCGTGACGATTCCGCAGATCACGCTGCAGATGGTCAGGGCATTGGCATGGACCTGGCGCCACATTGCCCGGTACGGCGGCGACCCGGCGCGCATCACCGTGGCGGGCCACTCGGCCGGCGGGCATCTGGCGGCCATGCTGCTGAGCTGCGTGTGGCAGGCCTATGCGCAGGACCTGCCGGCCGACCTCGTCAAAAACGCGCTGTCGATTTCAGGGCTTTATGACCTGGAGCCGATGCGGCACACGCCATTTTTAAAAGACTCGCTGCGTCTGACGCCCGAGCAGGTCCGCCAGGCCAGCCCGGCAGGGTTGCCACGTCCCAGCCAGGGCCTGTTGTACAGCGTGGTGGGTGCCGATGAAAGTGCGGAGTTTTTACGGCAAAACCTGTTGATCCAGCAGGCCTGGGGCTCGCAGACGGTGCCTGTTTGCGAGGCCCATCTGCGTCTGAACCACTTCAGCATACTGCAGGCCCTGATCGAGCCCGGCCACCGCCTGCACGGGCTGGCGCTGGAGTTGCTGGGCAGCACAACTGCTTGAGCCGCGACGAGGGCCTGTTAACGCTATTTTTGCAAGATGCGTTGCGAGTCAAAAAGGCCATGAGCAAGGCGCAAAACGCCGTCGGGGTAGGCCCCGACAAGGCTTTGCAACGCGGCGCAGGGCCTTTTTGATCGCAACCCGAAGGGAACGGGGTGAAAACAGCGCCACTCGGCGTTGCACTCCTAGCCCAGACGCCCAGTCTGGGCGTCGTCGCGCGCCTTGATTGGCGCTGTTTTCACCCCGTTCGCATTTGCAAAAATAGCGTTAACAGGCCCTACATCAGGAGATGTTCGCCGGCGTTGTCGCCGCCCAGAATCACATAGTTGACCTTGCGGATGTCCATCAGTGTTTTGCCGCCGGCATAACTGATGGCGCTTTGCACGTCTTCTTCCATCTCGCGCAGCGTGTCTTTCAGGTTGCCCTTGACGGGCTCCAGAATGCGCTTGCCTTCGACGTGTTTGTACTCGCCCTTGTTGAAGTCCGAGGCGCTGCCGTAGTATTCCTTGAACAGCTTGCCATCGACTTCCACGGTTTTGCCCGGGCTTTCTTCCAGGCCGGCCAGCATGGAGCCAATCATCACCATGGTGGCGCCGAAGCGGATGGACTTGGCAATGTCGCCGTGCTCGCGAATGCCGCCATCGGCAATGATGGGTTTGGTCGCCACGCGGGCGCACCACTTGAGGGCCGACAGCTGCCAGCCGCCGGTGCCAAAGCCGGTTTTCATTTTGGTGATGCACACCTTGCCGGGGCCAATGCCTACCTTGGTCGCATCGGCGCCCCAGTTTTCCAGGTCAATGATGGCCTCGGGCGTGCCCACGTTGCCCGCGATGATGAAGGACTTGGGCAGCTTGTCCTTCAGGTAGCCAATCATGTTCTTGACGGTGTCGGCGTGGCCATGGGCCACGTCGATCGTGATGTAGTCGGGGGCCAGGCCGGCGGCCACCAGCTGGTCCACCGTGTCGTAGTCGGGTTTTTTGACGCCCAGCGAGATCGACGCGTAAACGCCTTTGGCCTTCATGCTCTTGACGAACTGCAGGTTGTCGAGGTCAAAGCGGTGCATCACGTAGAAGTAGCCGTTTTGCGCCATCCAGGTGCAAATCTCCTCGTCGACCACCGTTTTCATGTTGGCCGGCACCACCGGGATGCGGAAGGTGCGCCCGCCCAGTTCCACGCCCGCGTCGCATTCAGACCGGCTTTCCACGCGGCATTTGCGCGGCAAAAGCAAGATGTTGTCGTAATCGAAAATTTCCATGATTCCCAAGCCTTTAGAAAAACTGTTGATGAACAGAAGGCACTTGGACTGGACCGGTTTTGCGCGCGTGCACCAGGGCGATGCAGGGGGAGCGGGCGCAAAAAACCGGGCGCAATTGCTTGGGCCCGGTGACTGATTCTAAACCTCCGGGGGCGGGACGGACATCATGGCCGCCGTATACCCCCTATATGCACCGCAGTTATACCGGCGCCGGCCTTGCAAGCGTCGAAACGCTAGAACATGGCCCCACGTTCGCTCACTTTGTGTGCTCTCTGCCCCCCGAGGGGGCTAATTTTCCTTGGGGCGGCCCGGCGGAAAATTGCTGGTGCAGCGCGATTGCGCGGCTGCCAGTACCCGGCCCTGCTCATCCTGCACCCAGCCAATCACCCGTACGCGCTGCGGGTTCACACCTTCGGGCAGGCTCATGGCGCGCGACTCAAAAAAGCGTTTTCGCTCCTCTTTTGATAGCTGTTTTCGCACATTCCACGAGGTCTCGAGCACATTTCTGACCAGATTTCTTTCCACCGGCGTGCCTTCGGTGCCTACGGGAAGCGTTTCCACCAGCGCCAGCCAGGCGGTCCAGCGCTGGTCGGTGGCGGTTTGGGGCACCGGTTTGAGTTCTATCGAAGCACCCATATAGCCCGACAGTGCCAAGCCGTGCGCCACCCGCAAGGTGCCGGTTTTGCCTGCCTTGACCGGGCTGGCGCTGTTCCAGGTCTGGGCCGGCACCGGCTGCTTCAAGGCCTCCAGCCGGGCCAGTGCGTCGCGGCTGGCGACGGCGGACAGGGGCGCGTCGTCGCCCTTGTCACCGGGCAGGACCCAGTCCAGGGCGATTTCGCGGCGGCCTGGCTGGGGGGTTTTGGGGTCTGACCAGCAGCTTTCGCAGTTGGCGTTGATGAAGCGTTCCAGCAGGGCCACGGGCCGGGGCTGGCCATCGCTGGCGCAAAACGATTGCGCGTGCAGATTCTGCAGCGAACCGCCCAGCAGCAATAGGGCAGTGAAGGCAAGGGCCGGATACGAGGCAAAAAAAGGTTTCATCAAGGCTTTCTACAATGAGGGCATATGTTCCCAGAAGTCACCCAAGATTCCCCCCTCTTGCAAAATCTTAATCCAGAGCAGCTGGCCGCAGTCACTTTGCCGGCGACCCATGCGCTGATTCTGGCGGGGGCGGGCTCGGGCAAAACCCGGGTATTGACCACCCGCATCGCCTGGCTGCTGCAAACCGGCCAGGTCTCGCCCGGCGGCATCCTGGCCGTGACTTTCACCAACAAGGCCGCCAAGGAAATGCTGGCGCGCCTGTCCAGCATGCTGCCGCTCAATGTGCGCGGCATGTGGATTGGCACCTTCCACGGCTTGTGCAACCGTTTTTTGCGCGCGCACTACAAGCTGGCCAACCTGCCGCAGAGCTTTCAGATTCTGGACACGCAAGACCAGCTCTCGGCCATCAAGCGCCTGTGCAAGCAGTTCAATGTGGACGACGAGCGCTTTCCGCCCAAGCAGCTGGCATGGTTTATTGCCGCCTGCAAGGAAGACGGCCAGCGTGCCAAGGATGTGCAGGTGCGCGACGAAGAAGGCCGCAAGAAAGTGGAGATTTATGCGCTGTACGAAGAGCAGTGCCAGCGCGAAGGCGTGGTCGATTTTGGCGAGCTCATGCTGCGCAGCTACGAGTTGCTGCGTGACAACCCGCCGGTACGCGAGCACTACCAGCGGCGCTTTCGCCACATCCTGATCGACGAGTTCCAGGACACCAACAAGCTGCAGTACGCCTGGATCAAGATGCTGGCCGGGCAGGGTGATGATGCGACGTTGGGGGCCGGCGGCGCCCCGGCCATGCCCGGTGGCTCGGTGGTGGCGGTCGGTGACGACGACCAGAGCATTTACGCCTTTCGCGGCGCCCGGGTGGGCAACATGACCGACTTCGTGCGCGAGTTCAAGGTGCAAAACCAGATCAAGCTCGAGCGCAACTACCGCAGCTTTGGCAACATCCTCGACTCCGCCAACGAGCTGATCAGCCACAACAGCAAGCGCCTGGGCAAAAACCTGCGCACCGAAGCCGGCCCCGGCGAGCCGGTGCGCGTGTACGAAAGCCCCAGCGACTTTGCCGAAGCGCAGTGGTTTGTCGACGAAGTGCGCCAGCTGGTGCGGGACGGTACCGAGCGCAAAGAGATTGCGCTGCTGTACCGCAGCAATGCGCAAAGCCGGGTCATGGAAACCGCGCTGTTCAACGCCGGCGTGCCTTACCGGGTGTATGGCGGCCTGCGCTTTTTCGAGCGTGCCGAGATCAAGCATGCGCTCGCTTACCTGCGCCTGCTCGACAACCCGCACGACGACACCAGCTTTCTGCGCGTGGTCAACTTCCCGCCGCGCGGCATTGGCGCGCGCAGCATCGAGCAGTTGCAAGACATCGCGCAGGCATCGGGCTGCTCGCTGCATGATGGCGTCAGTGCGGTGACGGGCAAGGCGGGCGCCAACCTCGGTGCCTTTGTGGCCAAGATCGATGTGCTGCGCGAGCAGACCACGGGCCTGACGCTGCGCGAGATCATCGAGCTGGTGTTGCAGCACAGCGGGCTGGAAGAACACTACAAGACTGAAAAAGAAGGCCAGGACCGGCTGGAGAACCTGGGTGAGCTGGTGAATGCCGCCGAGTCCTTTGTGAGCCAGGAAGGCTTTGGCCGCGATGCGGTGGCCATGCCGGTCGATGAGCTGGGCACGCCCTTGAGCCAGTCACCGGTTTCGCAAGGGCTGGACCCTGATGCAAGCATTCACCCTGAGTCGGTCGAAAGCTTGGCACCCAACACCGAGACCGGCGAAACCTTGAGTCCATTGGCCGCCTTCCTGACGCACGCCGCGCTGGAGTCGGGCGACAACCAGGCGCAGGCCGGGCAGGACGCCGTGCAGCTGATGACGGTGCATTCCTCCAAAGGGCTGGAGTTTGACTGCGTGTTCATCACCGGCCTGGAAGAAGGCCTGTTCCCGCACGAGAACTCGATGACGGACCGTGAAGGCCTGGAAGAAGAGCGCCGCCTGATGTACGTGGCCATCACGCGCGCGCGCAAGCGGCTGTGCCTGAGCCATTCCCAAACCCGCATGCTGCATGGCCAGACGCGCTACAACCTCAAAAGCCGGTTTTTTGATGAGCTGCCCGAGGCCGCTCTCAAATGGATCACGCCCAGGCACCAGGGCTTTGGCTCGGGTCTGGGGATGGGTGGCAGCCGCGGGAGTGCTAGCAATTCAGGAGCTGCCGGCGCACGTAGTGATTGGGCCAGCAATGTTTTTGGCTCTAAAAGCGGCAGCGCGGAACGCTTTGCCAACCCGCCGGTGCCGCCGCAGCGCAACGCGCCTTCGCATGGCCTGAAAACCGGCGTGGAAGTTTTTCACAGCAAGTTTGGTGAAGGCAAGGTGATGATGCTCGAAGGCAGCGGGGACGATGCGCGCGCGCAAATCAACTTCACACGCCATGGCGTGAAATGGCTGGCACTGAGCGTGGCCAAGCTGACGCTGGTCAACTGAAATTCGCTGCTTTCCAAATGAACACGCCGCCCCGCCTTTCGGCGGGACGGCGTGACAGGATTGCCTGACGACGATTGATCAGCTGCCGATACGGCCGCCGTCGTTCTTGGTAATCACAATGGTGGCTGAGCGCGGACGTTTGCCGGCGCCGTAGCCGACATTGGCGGGCCACTGGCTGGTGTACTTGGCCGGATTGGTGACGTTGGCCTGCGAGGTGGTCTCGCCAGGGTGCTGGATGTTCACAAACATGGCCTTGCCGTCCGGGGTTTCGCACAGGCCGGTGATTTCGCAATCCGCCGGGCCCACCAGGAAGCGCTTGAGCTTGTCCGGTGTGGGGGCCTTGCCGACGTAAGTGTCCACTGTCAAACCACCGCCATCAGCCTTGGGGTAGTTCAGGGTGACCTTGCGGCCGTCGCCGACCTGGCCCGGCAGGCCGGCCAGCAGCATGCAGTTGGTCACGTCGGTGTAGGCGCTGTCGTCCGTCTGTATCCAGCAAATGCCGGTGCTGGGGCTGAAGGCCAGGCCGTCGGGGCTGGAGAAGTCCTGCTCACCCGTCAGGTTCGACAGGTTGACCGGGCCCGGCGCCGCGCTGGCTTCGGCGCCAAACAGGTACACGTCCCAGGTAAAGCTGGTTGCGGCAGAGCCGGCCGCGCCTTCTTTCATGCGCAGGATGTGGCCATTGACGTTGCCCGTTTGAACGCGGGAGGCGCCCTTGATGTCGCTGTAGGCGCGCGGGTTGGCGCTGTCAGGGGCCGTCTGCGACGAGCCCGAGGGCTCCACGCGGCGGTTGCTGTTGTTGGTCAGAGAGTAATAGATCTCGCCATTGGCGGGGTTGACCGAGCACCATTCCGGGCGGTCCATCTTGGTCGCGCCCACGGCGTCACCGGCCAGCCGCGTGTTCACGGCAACATCAGCCTGGTCCGCAAACGGATACTTGGCATAGCCAGACAGCGCCGGGCTGGTGACTGACAATTCGATCCACTGGCCCGAGCCATCGGCATTGAATTTGGCGACATAAAGCTTGCCCTCATCAAGGTACTTGTCGCCGGTTGCCAGACGGTTGGCCGGGTTGGCGTCGGCCGCATCCCAGCGGGCGCTTGACACCCATTTGTAGATGTACTCATTGCGCGAATCGTCGCCCTGGTAAACCGCGACCGGCTGGCCTGGCACCACCTTGCCGAAAGCCGCGCTTTCATGGGCAAAGCGGCCCAATCCCGTGCGTTTCCTGGCCAGCGTGCGCTTGTCATAGGCATCGATCTCGACGATGTAGCCCATGCCGTTCATTTCGTTGCGGTAGTCGTCGCGGCCGTCGGCCGAGGTGCCGGTCTTGGCATTGATCCAGCGTGCAAATTTGTCCTCGCTGCCGCCCGTTTCCCAGCCATGGCGGGAAGAGGCGCCTTCTGCGCGGCCATAACGCGCCAGCGCGGTCACACTCTTGTTGCCGTCGCGTGCCGCATCGTCGCCCTTGGGCCGGGTGAAATAGCCGGCCCAGTTTTCTTCGCCTGTCAGGAAGGTGCCCCAGGGGGTTTTGCCGGTGCCGCAGTTGTTCAGCGTGCCACGGGTCTTGGTGCCGTTGGGCGAGTATTTGGTGACCAGCAGCGGGTTGCCGCGGGCCGGGCCGGCAATTTCGATCTCTGTCAGCGTGGTCAGGCGTGTGTTGAAGGCCGAGTCTTTCAGGTATTCCCACTTGGCGCCTTTGCCGCTTTTGCCGCTTTTGCGGTGGACTTCAACCACGGCCACGCCATGAATGGCCAGTTCCTTCTCTACTTCAGCGGCGGGGCGGGGCAGCGTGCTGGTGCCGCCGTTGGCGTGAATGAAGAACGACGACAGCTTTTCATCGGTGGTCGCTTCATGGTTGACGGCCAGCAGGCCGCGGGTGGTCGAGGTGGCAGAGGGCTTGCCATTGGCGTCGAGCCCGAACCACTCCATGCCATCGTGGTGATCGCCGGCCCGGTGTTCGAAGTCGCCGTCGGTGCCATCGTTTTTGTAGGCGGGTGTGGAGGCGGTCAGTGGGTCGCCCAGGGCGTACAGCACGCTGGCGGTGTAGCCGGCGGGAACCACCACGCTGTCAGCCAGGCTTTTGGCCACCGGATTGAAGCTCAACAGCTTTTCGCGCGGGGCGGCGGCGGCTTCGTCAGCCAAACCAAGGGCCGAAGCGCCCAGGCTGCCAAACACGGCGGCGGCAGCGGTACCCACCGAGCCACGCAAAATGTTGCGGCGGCTCAGGCGTGCATCCAGCACGGCATCAAAAGACGGATTGTCGGAGGTGTTGTTGTTCAGGTCATCAGGATCGACATAGGTATCGAGATCGGTGGAGGTGGTCATCGTTGGCTTTCTTGTGACAGGGGGTGGGCAGTAACGAGATCGTGTTACAGATCACGCATTGTCAGAAAGCAACATGACAGTGTTGTGACGCTCCTTGCGCGCCGGGCCGATAGAATTTCCAGTCATGGCCTGCGCCGCCGGCATGGCTGTCTTGGGACTGGAAAGCATCTTCGTACTGACAACTCGAACCTCCTACTGGCAAAAGTCAAAAAGGCATTGTCGCCGTGCTATAACCAGCCAATCATGTTGATGCCCCATCATGCGGACCTTGCCTCTGAAAACAGGGCTCTTTTGCCGCGCCGCAAGCACTTCTTGATAAATTGGAGCAGAAGCGCATCGACACTGCTGCTGACAGCTTGCACGCTGTGCTACCAAGGCGTACAAGCGGCCCCAAGCAGCGTTTATCTCGATGACCTGACCTGGACGGAAGTTCGTGACACGCTGGATGCGGGAACGACGACCATCATCATTCCCGTCGGGGGTACAGAGCAAAATGGCCCGCACATGGCCTTGGGCAAGCACAACATTCGAGTCCAGGTTCTCTCTGGCCGAATTGCCGCCAAGCTGGGCAATGCTTTGGTGGCGCCGGTAATTTCCTACGTCCCGGAAGGGCGTGTCTCTCCGCCTTCTGGCCATATGAGGTTTGCCGGCACGATCTCGATTCCCGACGATGCGTTCGTCGCAGTGCTCGCTGGAGCCGCCCGCAGTCTGAAGCAACATGGATTTCTCAACATTGTGTTCATCGGTGATCATGGAAGCTATCAGACCCAGATGAAGGATGTGGCGCAACGTCTGAACCGCGAGTGGTCCACCTCGAAAACGCGTGCGCACTATGTCTCGGCGTATTACCGGGCGGCGAGTGACGACTTCACGCAAGCGTTGCGAGCGCGTGGCCTGCCTGGTGACCAAATTGGAACCCATGCCGGACTGGCGGACACCTCTCTCATGCTGGCGGTGGATCCGACTCGCGTCAGGGCGGATCAAATGCGTGTCTCATCCGGTACCACCGGACCATCCTCGGGCGTATCCGGTGATCCCGCGCAATCCAGTGCCGCATTGGGCCGTATCGGTACGGACATGATCGTGGACAAGAGTGTGCAATCGATACTAGAGGCCATCGCGGCGCGTCCCCATTGACACATCATTCATGCTTAACTCCACAAGGAGATTTTCGTCATGCATCGCTCCAAACCATTGGCGATCACCGTCGTGATCGCGGCACTAGGGTTCGCCGCCCAGACTGAGCGCGCAAATGCGCAGGCAAGTCCGCAGTCAAACGCAGTTGCAAATGTCCCAGGCATGCCTGCGGTGCCAGACCGCAACAATCTCTATAGCGAAACGGGTGCCGGTCGTTTATCGCCGGCGGTATCCGGAGCGCTGGAAAGGGTGTATGTTCCCAACCGGTCAGCCAATACCGTATCTGTCATCGACCCAGGTACGCTCAAGGTGATTGGCACGCTCAAGGTTGGCGTACACCCACAACATGTGGTGCCGTCCTGGGACCTGCAAACCTTGTGGGTCGCCAACAATGCAGAAGGACGAACAGACGGTAGCTTGACACCGATCAATCCTCGTACAGGCAAGGCCGGCACTTCGATTCCGGTGGACGATCCTTACAACCTCTATTGGTCACCTGACGGCAAATACGCCATCGTGGTCGCCGAGGCTTTCAAGAGGCTGGACTTCCGCGATGCACACAGCATGAGACTTGAGTTTTCAATCAAGACACCGCTATGTGAAGGAATCAATCATGCAGACTTTTCGATAGACGGGCGCCACGCGGTATTTACCTGCGAATTCGGCGGCGCGGTCACAAAGATCGATCTGGCCAACCGTCGTGTAATTGAAACGGTCAAACTTAGCGCTTATTTCAATCGCCCCGACGTGCTTGCGTTGCTGGCCAAGCCCGGCAAGAAGCCGATGCGCGTGCCGGACCCCAGCAACCTCGAGGCCATGGTCAACACCAAATCAGGTATGCCTCAGGACATTCGAATGTCCCCAGACGGCAAAACGCTCTTCATCGCGGACATGATCGCCGACGGTGTTCATGTGGTGGACTTTGACTCGTTTCGTCAGGTTGGTTTTATTCCCACCGGCGTCGGCGCGCATGGGCTATACCCGAGCCGCGATGGGAAGAGTCTGTACGTCGCCAACCGGGGCAGCAACAAGATTCGCGGTGACGCCAAAGGCAAGGGAAGCGTTTCGGTGATCGACTTTGCCACCCGAAAAGTCGGGGCCACCTGGTTGGTGCCCGGTGGAGGAAGCCCAGACATGGGAAATGTGAGCGCCGACGGTAAGTACCTGTGGTTGTCCGGGAGGTACGACGATGAGGTTTACCGCTTTGACACAAACAGTGGCGCTGTCGACAAAATCAAAGTGGGCCGCGAGCCGCACGGTTTGACTGTGTGGCCGCAGCCCGGCAGGTACTCGCTAGGGCATACGGGCAACATGCGCTAGTTTTTTCGCCCATGCCTGGGAAGCGTCCTGGACCGAGGTCTGGGCGTTAACAGGCCCTAGTCGCCGCCATCACGAGACCGGAGGCGCCCATTGATCCTTGACCTTGTCAATAACCCATGGTGCCACTGCCGTCCTTGGTGCCCTTGCGGCCTGCAATTTGCCAGGTGGTTCGCTGGCCTACCAGTTGGGCCAGAAATTCAAGCTCTTCGTCGCTGTGGTTGATGGGTCGGGCCGGGGTCAGCGTGCTGACGTTTGGGGCTTCGACCTCACCCCAGAAGGCCTGGTGGTAAACCGAGCGTGAGACGGTTTTTTGCCCCTGCGACTCCAGATCAACCGTGCCATAGCAGTTGCAGAAGTAGCTGCGCTGGTTCGGAAAAATCTCGGAATAAACCCCGGTGCCGCGTATGCCGGCCGTCAGCGTGGGCATGATGATGGCGCGGCTGCTGCCCTTGCCCCAGACACTGACGACCGCGCCGGTGATCATGCGCAGCAGACTGACCGCATTGAGGGTGCTGCCGCGTTCCACGGTGATGTTGGAGTTTTGCCGCACCTGAAACGCCGAGTTGCCAATCACGAAGATTAGATTGGAGCCGGGCCCGGTCTGGAGTTGGTCTCCGGTGATGATGGTTTGCTGGGCATTGAGCGGGCGGCCGTTGACGGTGGCATCACCGGTCAGCTGCACGATGTTGCTGCGCTGCTGCGCCAGGGCAGCGGGCAGGCCTCCCATGGCAACCCATGCCGCCGCGGCCTTGAGCGCGTCGCGCCGCTGGAACCACAAAATTTCTTTTTCGGTACGGCCTTGCAGCAGGTGCTGGGTCATGAATTGTCTCCTGGGGTAATGATCTCGTCGGTCGCTGGCTGGTCTGGCAATGTGGGCGTGAAACTATCACGAAACGTGAAATAAATCGAGGTGAAGAACATGGCCACCATCAGCAGGGCGGCCGGAAACATGGCCACGCCCGCCACGGCCGGATTGCCCAGCAGCGTGGCGATCAGCGTGATGGCCAAGCCCAGGCTGAAAAAAGCACCGACCCAGGTCAGGCCGAAAACCGTCAGCGCGCCGAAGTTTTTGTAGCAGGCCATGAAGCTGAAAAACAGGCTTTTGACCGGTGTCACGCCGTGCCAGTGCACCAGCGCGGGCGCATGCCAGAACAGCAGCGACAGCGGCAGGTACAAGGCCAGCGCCACCCACATGGCAGTCTGAAAATCGCTTTGCTGCACCAGCTCTTCGGTGATCTTTCCACCCACCAGGTACAGCTTGGCAAACTGCCCGCCGTCGAACAGGGCCGACACCCCCATCAGGGCCAGAAAGCCGGCGGCATACAGCGCGCCCAGCACCAGCATGGCCTGCTTGCGCTGCTGGCCGGCCCGAAAGGCGCTGATAAGAATGGAAGGCATGGGGAATTTGCCTTTGGTGGCTTCCTGCGTGGCGGCCATCAGGCCCAGCGTGGCGGCAGGCAGCAGGGCCAGTGCCAGCGCTGCGCCGACAAAGGGCACGAGCGTAGCGAGCGAGAGCACGGCCATGAACATGAAGAACAGGCCCGACAGGGCCAGCGGCTGCTTGAAGAAGGTTTGAATGCCTAGCTTGACCCATGTGAAGCCTGTACGCGGGGGAACGATGTTGAGTTTCATGTTGAACGGGATTGGGGTTGCTAGCTGGGTCTAAGTTCAAAAAACCACGGAAAACACGGGATTCAGTGCAAAATTTCACACGCAGGCAGAGTTTGCCTCAAAGAAGGGTCGGCAAAATCCGTTCGCGTTGCGCTCAGGGCAAGCCAAGCTCAGCCCGATCCTTCGATACCTCAGGATGATCGGGTTCAGGACTGCAGGCTGTACGGATGGGCGACCCGTTCGCGCAGCACACGCTCAAACTGGCTCGGGTCATGCGGCTTGAGTACCGACGCTTCGCGCGGCAGGTGAAAGTCCCATAGCCGCGAGATCCAGAAACGCAGGGCGCCCGCGCGCTGCATCGCGGGCAGCAGGGTGCGTTCCTGCGCGGTCAAGGGGCGCACGGCCTGGTAAGCGGCCATGAAGGCTTCGGCCCGTTCGGCGTTGTGCGTGCCTTCGGCCAAGTCAACGCACCAGTCGTTCAGGCAGACGCCGATGTCAAATAGAAAGGTGTCGCAGCCGGCAAAGTAGAAGTCAAAAAAACCGGTGAGCACCGGGTGAGCGCTGTCACCCTCGAACATCACGTTGTCGCGAAACAGGTCGGCATGCACCGCCCCGCGCGGCAGGGACAGGTAAGCCGAGTCGGCGGCAATGTGGTTCTGGTAGGCCAACTCACTCTCGAGCAGGCTGCGCTGCGCCGGTGTGATGTGCGGCAAGACCACCGGCACGGTCTCGTTCCACCAGGGCAGGCCGCGCAGGTTGGGCTGGTAGCGCTCGTAGTCCAGCCCGGCCAGGTGCATGCGGGCCAGCATGCCGCCCACGGCGGCGCAGTGGGCCGGCGTGGGTGCCAGTTCGCTGCGGCCGCGCAGCTTGTTGACGACGGCCGCCGGCTTGCCCTTGAGTTTGTGCAGGATGTTGCCGTTTTTGCTGGCCTGCGGGTCGGGCACCGGAATGCCGCGCTGCGCCAGATGCTTCATCAGGTGCAGGTAAAACGGCAGTTGCTCGAAGCTCAGGCGCTCAAACAGCGTCAGGACGTACTCGCCCTGCTCGGTGTCTACAAAATAGTTGGTGTTTTCGATGCCGCCTGCAGCACCCTTGATGCTCTGCAGTTGACCCAAATTCAATGTGTGCAAAAAAGCAGCCGCCTCGTCAAACGAGACCTCGGTAAATACAGCCATGCCTGAAACTGGACCCTGAACTTGAAACTGGTTAAAACTTGAGCACGTTCCAGACGCGTTGACCGTTGGTGTCGCCGCTGGTCGAAGACGGCGCGTGGCCCTTGGCGCTTTCAGCGGGTTTGACCTCGTAGGCGGGCATATTGCTGACCTTGGGCTGCACGATGATGCTTTGGGTTTCGCCGCCCACGCGCAACTCGTCAATGCGTGAGCCGGCGTCTTCGGTGCGAATCCGCTGGATGGCCCGCTCCGGGCGTTTCTTTTCCACCCTGGCCTGGGGCGCGGTTTTGGGCTCTGCCTGGGCCTGTGCGGCAGGCGTGCTTTGTGCCCAGGCCGCGCCCAGCGGCCCAGCGGCCATGCCAGCCAGCAAAAGGGAGCAAATAGGATGTCGCATGGCCTCATTGTAGGCCGCTGGCTGCCGGGTGGATATAGCTGACAATCAGGCCTATGAGTACCGACAAAAAAACCCTGCTGCTGGTGGACGGCTCCAGCTACCTGTACCGCGCATTTCACGCCATGCCCGATCTGCGTGCCGTGCCGGGCGATCCGTCCAGTGCGGCCACCGGGGCGATTCGCGGCATGATCAACATGATGCAGAGCCTGCGCAAGGAAGTGCGGGCCGACTACGCCGCCTGCGTGTTTGACGCCAAGGGCCCGACCTTTCGCGACACGCTGTACCCCGAGTACAAGGCCAATCGCTCGCCCATGCCCGATGATTTGCGCAGCCAGATCGCCCCCATCCACGAGGTGGTGCGCCTGCTGGGCTGGAAGGTGCTGGACGTGCCCGGCGTGGAAGCCGACGACGTGATCGGCACGCTGGCCGTGACGGCAGCCAGGCAGGGCATTGAGGTGATTGTGAGCAGCGGCGACAAGGACTTGAGCCAGCTGGTTAACGAGCACATCACCATCATCGACACCATGAACGGCAAAAAACGCGACGTGGCCGGCGTGACGGCCGAGTTTGGCGTGCCGCCTTCGCTGATGGTGGACTACCAGACGCTGGTGGGCGACGCGGTCGACAACGTGCCTGGCGTTGAAAAGGTCGGCCCCAAAACCGCTGCCAAGTGGCTGCAGGAATACGGTTCGCTAGCCGCGCTGGTGGCGCGCGCCGGCGAGATCAAGGGCGTGGCCGGCGAAAACCTGCGCAAGGCGCTGGACTGGCTGCCCAAAGGCCGCGAGCTGCTCACCATCAAGACCGATTGCGAACTTGATGGCTATGTGGACGGCCTGCCTGCTATGGATTCGATAGCTATTGGCGCACAGCAGATGGAGGCTTTGGCCACTTTTTATGAGAAATATGGCTTCAAGTCGCTGGTCAAGTCGCTGGGAGGAAATACCGCCCAGGCCCAGCCTCAGCCTCAGCCTGTGGAAGGGCCTAGGCAGGCCCGTCCTGACCGGGATGGGAAAAAATCCGAGCCCGGCCTCTTTGATGAGCCCGAAGACAAGCCGGCGCCGGCGTCTGCGCCAGCCAGCACGCTGGCTTACGACACCATCTTCACCTGGGAAGCTTTCAACCACTGGCTGGCAAAAATAGAAGCGGCCGAGCTGGTGGCGCTGGACACCGAAACCACGTCGCTCGATGAAATGCGTGCCGAAATCGTCGGCCTGAGCTTCAGCGTCACCCCCGGCGAGGCCGCCTACATCCCGCTCACGCACGACTACCCCGACGCACCGGCGCAACTGCCGCGCGATGAAGTGCTGGCCAAACTCAAGCCCTGGCTGGAAAACCCGGCAAAACACAAGCTGGGCCAGCACGTCAAATACGACCGCCATGTGTTTGCCAACCACGGCATTGAAGTGCAGGGCTACACGCACGACACCATGCTGCAAAGCTATGTGCTGGAAGTGCACAAGCCTCACGGCCTGGCCAGCCTGGCCGAGCGGCACCTGGGGCGCAGCGGCATCAACTACGAAGACCTGTGTGGCAAGGGTGCGAACCAGATCAAGTTCAATCAGGTTGATATTGCCAAGGCCGCTGAATATTCCTGCGAAGACTCCGACCAGACGCTGGACGTGCACCGCGTGCTGTGGCCGCGCCTGCAGGCCGACGACAAGCTGCGCTTTATCTACGAGCTGGAAATGCAGAGCAGCGAAAGCCTGTACCGCATCGAGCGCAATGGCGTACTGATAGACGCGCCTACGCTGGCCAAACAAAGCGGCGAGCTGGGTGCGCGCATTTTGCAGTTGGAAGCCGAGGCGCACGAGTTGGCCGGTCAGCCCTTCAACCTCGGCTCGCCCAAGCAGATTGGCGAGATCTTCTTTACCAAGCTCGGCCTGCCCATCGTCAAAAAAACCGCCACCGGCGCGCCCAGCACCGATGAAGAGGTGCTGGAGAAGCTGGCCGAAGACTACCCGCTGCCCGCCAAAATCCTGGAGCACCGGGGCTTGTCCAAGCTCAAGGGCACCTACACCGACAAGCTGGCTCAGCTGGCGCACCCGCGCACCGGCCGCGTGCACACGCACTACGCGCAGGCCGTGGCCGTGACCGGGCGCCTGAGCAGCAACGACCCCAATCTGCAAAACATTCCGATCCGCACCGCCGAGGGCCGGCGCGTGCGCGAGGCCTTTGTGGCGCCTGCCGGCAGTGTGATTGCCAGTGCCGACTACTCGCAGATCGAGCTGCGCATCATGGCGCACATCAGCGGCGACGAAGCCCTGTTGCGCGCCTTTACCGACGGCGTGGACGTGCACCGCGCCACCGCTGCCGAGGTGTTTGGCGTGAGTGTGGCGCAGGTCAGCAGCGAGCAGCGCCGCTACGCCAAGGTCATCAACTTTGGCCTGATCTACGGCATGAGCAGCTTTGGCCTGGCGCGCAACCTGGGCATTGAAACCAAGGCCGCAGCCGCCTACATTGACAAATACTTTCAGCGCTACCCCGGCGTGAAGCAGTACATGGACGAAACCAAGCAAAGCGCCAAAAGCAAGGGCTATGTGGAAACCGTGTTTGGCCGCCGCCTGTACCTGCCGGAGATCAACTCGCCCAACGGCCCGCGCCGCAGCGGCGCCGAGCGCGCCGCCATCAACGCCCCCATGCAGGGCACCGCGGCCGACCTGATCAAGCTCAGCATGAACCAGGTGCAGCAGGTGCTGGACGATGAAAAGCGTGCCACCAAAATGATCATGCAGGTGCACGACGAGCTGGTGTTTGAAGTGCCCGAGGCTGAGGTGGACTGGCTTAAAACCGAGATTCCGCGCCTGATGGCCGGGGTGGCCGACCTCAAGGTGCCGCTGCTGGCCGAGATCGGGGTGGGACCGAACTGGGACAAGGCGCACTAGATTCGTGAAAACGAGAGCTTCAAAAGGATATCCGCAAACCCTCTCTCATCAACGAAAACGCGTGCATGACAGACATCAAGACCTACGGCATGTCCGAGCGGGCGGACCACCTCGACTTTGACATCCGGTCCCAGCTGGTGCGGCCGCCGCTGGTGCGTCCGCACCGGCACGAATACTTTCAGATCCAGATCAGCCTGCAGGGCGACACCGAGCAGAACGTGGCCGGCACGGTGCGGCCTTTTCGGCGCGGCTACCTCAGCTTCATCCTGCCTTACCGGGTGCACGTGATTCCGCATCCCGAAGGCTCGCGCTACGTCATCATCAACATGTCGCAGCAGTTCCTGCGCCCCGGGCTGGACGTGGACCCGCTGGACCTGGAAGACGTGCCGCTGTCCAGGGCGCCCGAGCTGGCGCCCTTTTTGTTTCAGGAGTACGCCGACTTTTATTTCTCCGAAGACGAGTTTGCTGAGGTCGAAGCGCTGCTTGAAAAGCTGGCTGCCGAAAACGCCAACCGCCGCTTCGGATCGGTCGAGATGATTCGCGGCCTCATGCTGCAACTGATTGCGCTGACCTGCCGCAAGTTTGAAGCTGACCTGCTGCGTTTTTCTGCCAGCCAGGCGCAGCAAGGCAGCCGGCGCGCCAGCCTGCAGCGCGCCGTTCGCTATATCCGCGAGCATCTGGCCGGTGAGATCACGCTGGCGGACGCGGCTGCCGCTGCGTTTTTGTCACCCAACTACCTGGCGCACTTGCTCAAAAAAGAGACCGGCAAGACCTTCACCGACCTGGTGACCGAACGGCGCCTGGAGTTTGCGCAGGAGTTGCTGGCGCACAGCAGCCAGCGCATTGCCGGCGTTGCACATGCCTCGGGCTTTGCCGATGAGGCTTATTTCGCCCGCCGCTTCCGCCAGCGTTTTGGCCAGACTCCCAAGGCTTACCGCGACAGCGTGCGCGCGAAAATTTCCGGCACTCCGTGATCTGTTGAGCCGCAGCATCCCCGCATTGCATTGAATCGTCCGGTAAATGCGTAATTGCGTCTGGCTGCTGCGAGCCTGTGCGGCTTAAGCTGCTTGTCGCGACAGAACATGAACACCCCCAGGAGACAAACATGACCGACATCAGCAAACGCGGGCTTTTGCAATCAGGCGGATTGATGACGGCCGGCGCCGTCATCGGTTGCGCCACACCCGGCACGGCGGCCAATGCGCCGGCCACGCCCTTCACGGTGGCCGACACCTACGTGCCTATTGCGGGCAGTGCCGAGATGTTTCCGGTCCGCCGCATTTACTGCATTGGCCGCAACTATGCCGCCCACGCGATCGAAATGGGCTCCGACCCCAGCCGCGAGCCGCCTTTCTTTTTCCAGAAACCGACGGACGCCATTCAGGTCGTGCCGCCGGGCCAAGTGGCCGACCATGCCTACCCCACGCTCACCAAAAACTACCACTACGAAGTCGAACTGGTGGCGGCCCTGTCCAAAGGCGGGCGCAACATCCCCATGGACCAGGCGCTGGATAGGGTCTACGGCTACGCCTTGGGCCTGGACATGACGCGCCGCGACTTGCAGCGCGGCATGGGCGACCAGAAAAAGCCCTGGGAAATCGGCAAGAGCTTTGACCGCTCGGCCCCCATAGGTCCCATCCACAAGGTGGCGCAGACCGGCCACTACACCCAAGGCGCGATCTGGCTCAAGGTCAATGGCCAGATCAAGCAGCAAGCCACGCTGAACCACATGATCTGGTCGGTGGCCGAGCAAATCTCCAAGCTGTCCGAGGCGTTTGAGCTGTTTCCCGGCGACATCATTTATTCGGGCACGCCGGAAAACGTCGGGCCCGTCGTCAAGGGTGATGTGATTGAATGCCACATCGACGGCTTGCCCGAGCTCAGCGTCAAGATTGTGTGAGCGACGGCCTTTGCGCTTGGGTCTGGCCTGCAGGAACTTCTGCAGCCGCTTGGACTCCGACTGCGTTCTTCAAACCACTCTTTCTGAGGAAACCGCCATGCTGAACCAGGACCAGAAAAACGACTTCAATGCCTTGCTGCCGGGGCAGTCAAGCGAAGCCGGCGCCAGCCGCCGCACCGCGCTGAAAGCGGCGCTGGGTGTGGGTTACGCCGCCACAGCCCTGCCCATCATGGCGCAGACGGCCATCAAAACCTCGTCGGAAGGCCTCAAAACCGGCGAAACCACCTACGAGGTCAACGGCTTCAAGGTGCCGGCCTTTTACGCCGCCCCGGCCGGCAAAACCGATTTGCCCGTGGTGCTGGTGGTGCAGGAAGTGTTTGGCGTGCACGAATACATTGCCGACACCGCCCGCCGCTTTGCCCGGGCCGGCTACCTGGCCATTGCGCCCGAGTTGTATGCGCGCCAGGGCGACCCCGGCACCTACAACGAGATCGGCAAGCTGATTGCCGAGGTCGTCAACAAGGTGCCCGACGCCCAGGTGATGGCCGACCTGGACGGCGCCGTGAAATGGGCGGGCGCCAACGGCGGCAATACCGCCAAGGTAGGCATCACCGGCTTTTGCTGGGGCGGCCGCATCACCTGGCTGTATGCCGCGTACAGCAAAAACGTCAAGGCGGCCGTCGCCTGGTATGGCCGGCTGGTGGGCACGCCCAACGCCCTCATGCCTAAAAACCCCATCGATCTGGCCACCAGCCTGCACGGCCCGGTGCTGGGCCTGTATGGCGGGCAAGACAGCGGCATTCCCCTTGACACGGTTGACAAGATGAAAGCTGCGCTGGCCGAGGCAGCAAGCAAAGGCAACGCCGCCGCCAAGGCCTCGGAGTTTGTGGTGTACCCGGATACGCCCCACGCTTTTCACGCCGACTACCGCCCCAGCTACCGCAAGGAAGCGGCAGACGACGGCTTCAAGCGCGCGCTGGCGTGGTTCAAGACCCACGGTGTGGCTTAGGGCTTAAACTCCCTCCAAAAAAACCGCCCGCTGCGATGCGAGGCGGTTTTTTTGCGCCCCCCTCTTGACACGCTTGATAAGATAAATGCAGCCCCGGTCGCCGGCAGTCAAGCTGGCCCCGGGGTTTCGCCATTTGTGGTGTACCCTCACAGGTCGCTTTTGCAAATATCCAGTAATCATTTTGGGCTCCAGCCCGTATAGAACGAGCGCAAGCAGCTATGACTTTGATAGCAATTTTGATGGGAACCATGGCAGCCGGCATCGGCAGTGTGTGGCTGGCAGCCCTGCTCAGCTTTGGCGTGCTGGCCCGCTACACCCAGCACATGCTCAGCCTGGCCGCCGGCACACTGCTGGCCACCGCTTTCATGCACCTGCTGCCCGAGGCCTTTGAAAGCCAGGCCAGCGCCCACGAGCTGTTTGCCACCCTGCTGGTGGGGCTGGTGTTCTTCTTTCTGCTGGACAAGGCCGAGCTGTGGCACCACGGCCATGAGCACCACCACAACCACGGGCACGATCACGATCACGACCATGAGGACGGCCCCACACCCCTACACACCGGCAACTCGGTGCGCGGCGAGCTGGGCGAAACGGTGGCCAGCCACGAGCACCGCCACCACATCCACAGCCACGCGCCCAAGTCGGGCAGCTGGGCCGTGCTGACGGGCGACAGCGTGCATGCCTTTGGCGACGGCATTCTCATTGCCTCCGCCTTCATCGCCGACATGCGCCTGGGCCTGGTCGCCGCGCTGGCCGTGCTGGTGCACGAGGTGCCCCACCACATGGGCGACCTGGTGGTGCTGCGCCAGTCGTCAAGCAACCGGCGCATAGCCCTCATCAAAGTGTCACTGGCCGGCGCGGTGACCGCGCTGGGCGGCCTGGTGGGCTACGCTCTGGTGGACCAGCTTCACGACTACCTGCCGTACTTCCTGGTCATGGCGGCCAGCAGCTTTGTGTATGTGGCGCTGGCGGATTTGATCCCGCAACTGCAAAAACGCCTGACGGCCAAGGAAACGGTGGCGCAAATTGCCTGGCTGGCGGTTGGGATGGGGATGGTGATGCTGATTAGCGGGATGGCGCACAGTCACTGAGCCAGGCGCCTGATGCGCAACGGCTTTGACGCCATGGGTGGCAACACCCACTGGCCGTTACGGGCCTGTGCTGTAGCTGCCCGCGCTACGTTCACGCAACGCTTCATACAGCTGCCCCGGCCCCAGCAAGACGTCTTTCATGCCGCTGCGCACTCGCTGCGAGTCGAGTGCCTGACGGCTCATGCTGTTATGCGCAGCCAGCGCGTCCATGATCGCGTTGAGCATCTCATTGGCCAAGTCGGGTGAGTTGGAAAACTGCTCTTTGGTGTTGTTGGCGGCCTGCTGAGTCAGCACTTCAGACTCCAGCAACTTGCCTTTGATGACGTTGTTGACATAAACCAGCCGGTCGTCATCGCTCAAGTCGCCTTCAAACAGGTCGTTGACCTTTTCGATGATTTCCGCGAGCCGCGCCTTTTCTTTCTCTTGCACGCTACCCGCACCGGGTTCCATGGCCAGCAGCTTGGTGGCCTCGCCTTGGTTCAGGTAAAGTGCCCGTCCGCCCTGGTTCTTCAAGGTGTGGTGCGTTAATGCCATCTTGGACAAATCCAGCTCTTCACGCTCACGGCCAAACTCCAGCAGCGGCAGCAGGTATTTAAAGAAAATGGCGCGCTTCTCGATATCGGTGTTGCCGTAGTCGAAGATTTGAGACAGGAAAGCATAGAGCCGCAGATAAGTGCCCAGGTCGCGCTTGAACAGCTCCAGCGCCTCCATTTCATCCTTGGCGGCCTGCTCGGCCTTGCTGTCTTTCAGGGCGCGGGCTGCACGCAACTGCTCCTGCGCCGCCTTGAAGCGTTTCACCACACGGTCCGCCACGGGCGCAACGGCGGCAGCCAAAGCCGCCTGACCCGACTTGGCGTTCAGCACCACCTCCACGACGCGGTTCACTTCAAAGTCGTCGTAGTGGCCCGCACCGTCGAGCTTGGCGCGCAGGTCGTACACGAGGTGCGGATCAGTCACATTCTCCAGCTCGGCCGTACTGTGGTAGGTCTTGAACGCCGCCAGAATTTCATCCGGCTCATTCACAAAATCCACCACATAGGTCGTGTCCTTGACGCTCTTGTCGTCACGGTAAGCACGGTTCAGGCGCGACAGCGTTTGCACCGCCGCAATGCCCGCCAGCCGCTTGTCCACATACATGCCGCACAGCAGGGGCTGGTCAAACCCGGTCTGGAACTTGTTGGCCACCAGCAAGATCTGGTATTCGTCCGTGGCAAAGGCCTCGCGCATGTCGCGGCCCTTAAGGTTGGGGTTCAGCGCCTTGGCTGTTTCCGTTACCGGCTCAGACAATGAATCAGCATCCATCACCTCGCCCGAGAACGCCACCAGGGTGCCAATCTTGTAACCCTGCTCGCGGATGTATTTGTTGACGGCCAATTGCCAGCGGACGGCTTCCACCCGGCTGCCCACCACCACCATGGCCTTGGCGCGGCCGGCCAGCAGCGGTGCCACGTTGTCACGAAAGTGCTCCACCACCACCTGCACCTTTTGCGAAATGTTGTACGGATGCAGCCGCACCCAGCGCATGATGCCTTTCACCGCCGCGCTGCGTTCCACCTCTGAGTCGTCCATTTCCACGCCGTTGTGGGCCAGCTTGAAGGCAGTTTTATAGGGCGTGTAGTTCTGCAGCACATCCAGGATGAAGCCCTCTTCAATCGCCTGGCGCATCGAATACACGTGAAATGGCGCAGGCAGGTTGCCCGGTCCGGCAGGCAGCTCAGGCTGTGGCCGGCGGCCAAACAGCTCCAGTGTCTTTGCCTTGGGTGTGGCGGTGAAGGCCACGTAAGTAATGCCGGCTTCACTTCCCTGACTGGCCCGGTTGCTCATCTGCGCAGCCAGCAAATCCTCAGTGCTCACTTCGCCGCCATCGTTTAGCTCAGCGATTTCCTCCACGCTCAGCACGGCTTTGAGTTTGGCGGCAGCTTCACCGGTTTGCGATGAATGCGCCTCGTCAGCAATCACTGCAAAGCGCTTGCCCTGCGTGGCCGAAAGCTCGTGCACGGCCTTCATCGCAAACGGAAAAGTCTGTATGGTGCACACCACAATCTTCTTGCCGCCCGACAAGGCTTCGGCCAGCTCGCCGCTCTTGCTTTGGGAGTCGCCCTTGATGGTGGCCACCACACCCGTGGTACGTTCAAAGCCAAAAATTGCTTCCTGCAACTGCGAGTCAAGCACCGTGCGGTCGCTGATGACCAGCACCGAATCGAATACCTTGTTGTTCTGCGCATCGTGCAGGTCGGCCAGAAAGTGGGCAGACCAGGCAATCGAATTGGTTTTGCCCGAACCCGCCGAATGCTGGATCAGGTATTTTTGCCCGGCTCCGTCAGCAAGTACTTGCGCCAGCAGCCTGCGCGTCGCGTCCAGTTGGTGATAGCGCGGGAAGATCGTCTTTTTGATCTGCTTTTTGCCATCGCGCTCCGCCACCAGATAGCGGCCCAGAATTTCCAGCCAGCTGTCCCGCGCCCATACTTCTTCCCACAAATAAGCCGTTTTATGGCCAGCCGGGTTGGGTGGGTTGCCGGCCGCACCCTCGTCGCCGCGGTTGAAGGGCAGGAATGAGGTGGCCGCGCCTTCCAGACGCGTCGTCATGCGCACTTCCGTATTGCTTACGGCAAAATGCACCAGCGCCCCGTTGGGAAAGCTCAGCAAGGGCTCCGCAGCGCTTTGACCTTTGGGCCTTGGCTGACGGTCAAACCGGTATTGGTCCACCGCATCGCCAATGCCCTGGGTAAAGTCGGTTTTCAGCTCTACCGTGGCCACGGGCAGGCCGTTCAGAAACAGCACCAGGTCAATGCAGTTTTCGTTGTGCACCGAGTAGCGCAGCTGCCGCACCACGCGCAGCCGGTTGGCGGCGTATTTGGCTTGTATCTCCGGGTTTATGGCCAGCGCCGGTCTGAACTGCGCCAGTTGCAGCGGCTGGCGCAGGCCCATCAGCTCAATGCCGTGGCGCAGCACATCGAGCGTGCCGCGCTCGTCCAGCTGTTTGCGCAGTCGGTCGAGCACGCTTGCCTCGGCCGCCGCGCCATGGTTTTTCTGCAGCGTTTCCCAGGCCTTGGGCTGTGTGGCCTGGACCCAGGCTGTCACATCAGGGGCATAGACTGCGCGGCCACGGTCATAGTGGGCGGCGTCGCCTTCGGCATACAGCCAGCCGTTGGCCGCCAAGTGCTTGCACACGTCGTTTTCAAAGCTGATTTCCTTGTGCAAGCTCATTCGTTCTCCCTTTTTTTTCTTGTCAGGTCTGCGCCAATGCAACAAACGCCGCTGGCGTCAAGATTTGCACGCCGTGCCATGGGTGCAAGACCAGCAAATCGGCATCACTGCTGATCAGCGCATCGGCATCGCACACGTTGGACAGCGCCAGGAATTTATTGTCTTTAGGGTCACGGCATGGTGGCTGGACGTTGGCTTCATCAGCCTCTGAAACATCGAACAAATGCACTTGTCGGCGCAACAATGCGGCAAACTCCATGCGTACATCGCGTAGCTGGTATCGGTCAAACTTTGGGCGCAGCAGCACCTGTTCCAGTTCGGCCAGCGTGGCAGCGGAGGCGCACACGTCGCCCGCAGACAAGGCATGGGCCAGCGCGCGATGCGGCATAGAGCCCACCTGTAAGGCCGCGCCAATCAGGCTGCTGGTGTCAAACACCACGCGCCGCAGGGCGCTCATCGCGCTTCACGAACCAGACGAATGACGTCTTCGTCACTCAGCTCGGCAGCCGCGGGCAACGCAGTTTGACTGGCCCGCTTGCTCCACGCCTCGAACTCAGCCACCGCCTTGCTGCGCTTGCGGCGCGCATTGATGAGTTCGTCCATGTCCTGTGGCGAGACAATGAACGCCGCCGTGCGTCCGTGCCGGGTGATGGTGACCGGCTCGCGCTGGGCCGTGTCCAGCAGTTGCCCAAAACGGTTTTGCGCTTCCACAGAGGTCACAGTGATCATGACTGGCTCCTTGTAAAACTAGCTAATATGTACAGTATAGCCAGAATTTGGATTTTCAACACGGTGCTGGAATTGCCTGTTTCAGGCTTTCTTCATGAGAAAAATAAGCCTGTAGCCCAATAAATACGGGCGCAAGAAGCTATCAAAAAAGTAGCGACATTGACTCGCTCAGGCAGGCAAAGCGCCCCGCACATCAATCTTGCCCGTGACCGCCGCCGAGATCAGCGCGCTGCGGCGCTCTTGCAGCAGGGTGATGGCGGTTTGGGCTTCCTGGGTCAGGGTGTCGAGTTGGGTGGTTTGGTGGTCGAGAAAGGTTGCAATCTCAGATTGCTCTATGGCTGGCGGCATCGGCACCACGAACCCTCTGATTTCCTCGACATTTACGCGCTTAAAGGTTGAACCCACCATTACGTGTTCCAACTGTTCAACGATCACCGGCGAGCGTAGGACCAATTGCATGTAGTCGCTGGAATAGTTCGGCTCCAATTTTCTCAATAGGCAAACATCCTGTCCCATTGCAAACCGTGGGTGCCAATCCGCGACTTGTGCCACCTCACCGACAGTCGCATTGCGGCTAAAAATAAGATCGCCCACTTTAGGCAGGCGCCCACCTTCAATCAGTTGCTCGTAGAAATAGTCGGTTGTCTGCTTTGCATTTTCCAGTTCTACGTAGCGACTCTGAACTTCACGAATACTCGCAAGCGGGATTCCCTCATCAAGAAATTCGGCAGTGATGTGCTTGCAGTCGGCAATGCTCCAATAGCGCTTGAGGCTGGATACTTCCCAATGCGCCGGCACCTCCCCCAGCCACGCCACGCCAGAGTCCTTCATGGGCGCGTCCGGGTTCAGGCCCTTGGTGACGGCGTGGGAGATGACGGCCTGGCGCTTTTCCTTGAGCAGATTGACCAGCCTGCGCTGCTCGGCGATCAAGCCGTCGATCTTGGCGGTTTCGCGGTCGAGGAAGGCTGCGATGGTTTGTTGTTCTGCTTTGGGAGGTGTCGACAAGATCATTCCCGCAACGAATTCCCAACTGGCGCGCGGCATCTTCGAGCCGAATGTGGAACCGTCAACTATCGCAATGAATTCGCGACTAAGCAACTGATACTGGGCAAAGCGCCCCGCAACGTTTGCAGTCGGGCGCATCACATGAAAATCACCAACCGCCTCGCCCGCTGCTTCTGTCAAATACGCTTTTGCAAGGTAGGGGCGCAACTTGCCAAACAGAATGTCACCCGACTCAAAGGCAACGCCTTCGCCTTCAAACTCGGTTTCAGTGGACAGGAAACGGCCAGTCCAACCTTCAATGTTTTCCAATGCAACCGCGTTTTCGCGGCGGCTGGTCTTTTCTGTCAACAGGCCCAAGTTGTATTTCAACCGCTTGACCTCCCAATGGCTTGGAATTTCCCCAAGCCACTCCACCCCAGATTCTTTGTACTTTTCGTACCGTGGCAAGCTCATGCTGCCAGTCCCTCGATCATCGCCTTGATGCGGTCAGTAGAGCGCTTCAAATCCGCATCAATCTCGGCCAGCGGACGCGGCGGCTCAAACACATAGAAGTGGCGGTTGAATGGAATCTCATAACCCACTTTGGTTTTTTCGGCGTCTATCCAGGCGTCGGGCGCGTGCGGCAGTACCTCGCGCTTGAAGTAGGTTTTGATGTCCTCACTGAGTGGCACGTTTTCGGTATCGCGCAGGGCCGAGTCGGGCTGAGGCTTGCCTTTGAGCTTGCCTTTTTCGCCCAGGATGACTTTGCCCTTTTTGTCCCGAAGGGGCGCTCCACGGTGATGGTGCTGTAGCCAAAATCTTCGTTGCTGAAAACACGGCTGATCGGCTTGCCGTCTTGCTGCGCGTCCTGGCCCGCGCCAAACAGGCGGGTGATTTCGTCGATGTGCTCGTCGCTCAACTCCTTGCGCTTTGACCCAAGGCTCTTGCGCATCTTCTGCCACATGCCGGATGCATCAATCAATTGCAGCTTGCCCTTGCGACTGGCGGGCTTGCGGTTGGTCAAAATCCAGATATAGGTGCTGATGCCGGTGTTGTAAAACATGTCGGTCGGCAAGGCGATGATGGCCTCCAGCAAATCGTTTTCCAGCACGTAGCGGCGTATTTCACTCTCGCCGCTGCCGGCACCGCCCGTAAAGAGTGGTGAGCCATTAAGCACAATGCCGATGCGGCTGCCGCCGTCTTTGGCCGGCGTCATCTTGCTGATGAGGTGCATCAAGAACAGCAGCGAGCCATCACTCACACGCGGCAGGCCGGGGCCGAAGCGGCCGTTAAAGCCCTGCTGCTCATGCTCCTTGCGAATGTCTTTTTCGACCTTTTTCCATTCCACGCCAAAGGGCGGGTTGGAGAGCATGTAGTCAAACTTGCGGCCCGGAAAGCCGTCGTCATTCAGGGTATTGCCAGCTACTATGTTGGCCACATCCTGCCCCTTGATGAGCATGTCGGCCTTGCAGATGGCGTAAGACTCGTCATTGAGTTCCTGGCCAAACATGGTGAGCCGGGCGCGCGGGTTGTGCTCGTCCAGGTATTCACCCGCTGCCGAGAGCATGCCGCCGGTGCCCGCCGTCGGGTCATAAATGGTGCGCACCACGCCGGGCTTGCTCAAAACCTGGTCGTCTTCACACAAGAGCAGGTCAACCATCAGGCGGATGACTTCGCGCGGGGTGAAATGTTCACCGGCTGTCTCGTTGGAGATTTCTGCAAACTTGCGGATCAGTTCCTCGAATACGTGGCCCATCTTCGTGTTGTCAACCGCGTCGGGGTGCAGGTCTATCTGGGCAAACTTTTCTGTCACCAGGTACAGCAGCCCGGTTTTGGCCAGTCGGTCAATCTGGGTATGAACGTCAAACCGGTCAAAGATATCGCGTGCGTCTTTAGAGAAGGCCTGGATATACGCCATCAGGTTTTGCCTGATGTGGTCGGCATCGCCCGTGAGCGTCTTCATGTCGAGCAGCGAGGTGTTGTAAAAGGTTTGGCCCGCTTTACGCAGCAAAAAGGGCTCGGGGTTGATACCGGCCTTGACCTGTTTTGCATGCTCGGCCAACACGGCGGGTTTGGTGGCCTCCAGGACGCAGTCGAGCCGGCGCAGCACAGTGAAGGGCAGGATGACCTTGCCGTATTCGGACTGCCTGTAGTCGCCGCGCAGCAGGTCGGCAACCGACCAGATAAAGGAAGAAAGGGCTTGTTGGTTCATTAGAGCGGGGTATCCAGAAATCCCTTACCCCATGCCGTTTATTCGAAAGATGGCGGTTGGAGTGGGTAATGAGCAGGCCTGAATCTTACAGAAGCGACCATAGGTGCTTCAATTGCTACTTATTTGATAGCTACTCACGCCCGTTAAATATGGGCTTGAGGCCTATTTTTCTAAGAACCCGTTGCCTCAAACACCGCCATCGGCCGCTCCCCCGCCAGAGCCTGCAGCAGGTTGCTCGTAGCCAGCACCGCCATCGCATGCCGTGGGTGAGGGCGTGGAGCAGGGTGTCTTCCTGCACGGTGGCGCCGCGCTCGCCGTTGATGAAGATGGCGCCGGGTTTCATCAGGCCAAACTCGCGTGCGCCCATGAGGCCGCGGGTTTCGTTTGACAAGGGCAGCACGGCGGCGACGATGTCGGCGCGTTTGAGCAAGTCATCGAGCGGTGTGTGCTTGGCCTTGCCCGATAACGTGACGAGTTCGGGTAGTTCGTTGGTCACGTTCACCGGGCGGCGGCTGTGGTACAGCACGGGCATGCCAAAGCCCAGTGCGGCACGCCGCGCCAGGGCTTGCAGTTGAAGTGGAAACGCTCTTCGCCCGTGTACAAGCACCGCCAGAAAATGGGCTTGGAATGGAATTGAGCCCCACAGTGGAGCCTTATTAAAGTAAAGTGCTGTTATGTTTAATAGC
>NZ_JAKFDR010000061.1:0-5843 GCF_036676035.1 Polaromonas sp. | reverse complement strand
GCGCTGGACGCGATGGTCGCCAAGGTCATGAGCCGCGACGGCATGGCGGTCAACCACCTGACCACCCGGATGAATGCCTTGGTCAGCAAGAAGCTGGACGACCGCTCCAACCCGCTGGGCCCGGCCGCGCTTTGCGGGTTCTTCCTGGATGCCTGTGGCAGTCTGGGGGTGGAGATCAAGGTCAAGCTGATCATTCTCAAGCTGTTCGAAAAATATGTGTTGGCCGACCTCGATCAGCTCTACGCCGAGGCCAACCAGGCCCTGGTCGGGGCCGGTGTGTTGCCGGAATTGAAGTCGGCGCCGGCGCGGCGCAACCCAGGCCGCACTACAGCGGCGCGGGGCGCGCGCGAGTCAGCCGCGGGGCAGGGCGGCAGCGGCAGCGCGTATGCCGACGAAGGCGTGCAGGAAGTGTTCGGTGCCCTGCAGGAGCTGCTTTCGCAGGCGCGCGGCACCGCCATACCGCGGCGCGAGATGCCGGCCAATGCCTTGCCTATCTCCAGTCACGACTTGATGCGTTTGCTGTCCCACATGCAGCAACGGGCTCCCATCCAGGTGAGCGATGACTTCGACCTGCGCGAACAACTCGAACTGCTGCTCGGTCGCGCCAGTGCCAAGAGCGGCAAGGCCCGGGTGGTCGGCGAGGTGGACGAGGATGTGATCAACCTGGTGTCGATGCTGTTCGAGTTCATTCTCGATGACCGCGTCTTGCCGGACTCGTTGAAGGCCCTGATCGGTCGCTTGCAGATCCCCATGCTCAAGGTCGCGGTGCTGGATAAGACCTTCTTCAGCCGCGGCAGCCACCCCGCGCGGCGCCTGCTCAACGAAATCGCCTCCGCCGCCCTGGGCTGGGGTGAGCAGGACGACACGCAACGCGACAGCCTGTACCTGAAGATCGAGCAGGTGGTGCAGCGGTTGCTCAACGACTTCGTCGACGATCCGGTGATTTTCTCCGAGTTGCTGGCGGATTTTCTCGCCTATACCGGCAATGAGCGGCGGCGCAGCGAATTGCTCGAACAGCGGACCCGCGACGCCGAGGAAGGCAGCGCCAGGGCCGAGCTGGCGCGCCGTCAGGTCGAGTTGGCGCTGAATGAGCGGCTGTTGGGCAAGAAACTGCCCGAGGTGGTGGTGCGCTTGCTGCAGGAAGCGTGGAGCAAGGTATTGATGCTCACCTGCCTCAAGCATGGCGTGGACTCGCCGGCTTGGCAGGCCGCGTTGGCGACCATGGACGACCTGGTCTGGAGCGTGGCGCCGCACGAGGATCCGGAGGCGCGGCTGCGTCTGCTCGAACTGGTGCCGGGGCTGCTCAAGGCCTTGCGCGAAGGCATGGCCAGCGCCGCCTTCGACCCGTTCTCCACCGGCGAATTCTTCAGCCGCGGCAGCCACCCGGCGCGGCGCCTGCTCAACGAAATCGCCTCCGCCGCCCTGGGCTGGGGCGAGCAGGACGACACGCAACGCGACAGCCTGTACCTGAAGATCGAGCAGGTGGTGCAGCGTTTGCTCAACGACTTCGTCGACGACCCGGTGATTTTCTCCGAGTTGCTGGCGGATTTTCTCGCCTATACCGGCAATGAGCGGCGGCGCAGCGAATTGCTCGAACAGCGGACCCGCGACGCCGAGGAAGGCAGCGCCAAGGCCGAGCTGGCACGGCGGCAGGTCGAGCTGGCACTGAATGAGCGGCTGTTGGGCAAGAAACTGCCCGAGGTGGTGGTGCGCCTGCTGCAGGAGGCGTGGAGCAAGGTGTTGATGCTCACCTGCCTCAAGCATGGTGTGGACTCGCCCGCATGGCAGGCTGCCTTGGCGACCATGGACGACCTGGTCTGGAGCGTGGAGCCCCACGAGGACCCGGAGGCGCGGGCGCGCCTGCTCGAACTGGTGCCGGGGCTGCTCAAGGCCTTGCGCGAAGGCATGGCCAGCGCCGCCTTCGACCCGTTCTCCACCGGTGAATTTTTCAGCCAGCTGGAAACCTTGCACGTGCAGGCCTTCCATCGCTTCAGGCGCGCCATGCCCGAGGCGTCGCAAGATGACGACGAGACGCTGGCGCCCGATGGCGACGATCAGCCGCGGGCAGCCTCGGCCGAGTCGGGAATCGAACTGCCGTTGCTGGAGCTGGGGCCAGCCGAAGAGGCGGATGAGCCGGCGATGGTCGAGGTGGTCGAAGAGATCATCCTGCTGGCGCCCGGTCAAAGCCGTGCGGTGGAGCAGGAAGTCAGCCTGCCGGATGACGATGAAAGCCTGGAGCTGGTGGACAACCTGCGGGTGGGCAGCTGGGTCGAGTTCCAGGAGGACGAGGAGCACAAGCTGCGCTGCAAGCTGGCGGCGGTGATCAAGCCGACCGGCAAGTTCATCTTCGTCAACCGCACCGGCATGAAGGTCCTGGAGAAAACCCGCATGGGCCTGGCCGTGGAGTTTCGGCGCAATGCCATCCGCCTGCTCGACGATGCGCTGCTGTTCGACCGCGCGCTGGAGTCGGTGATCGGCAACCTGCGCAAGCTCAAGGGCGCCTGATAGCGCCCGTCATCCTAGCCCTAGTGGCGCGCATGCCCGCGATCTGCGCTCTGAGGGGCAATTTGGCGGCCATGGGACTGGGCGTCCCCGCCGCTCCTACGGGTTTTGCGTTGGCCGAGCGGTACTCGGCACACCGCAATTCCGCCCCCTCTCCCTCCCAGGGAGAGGGTTGGGGTGAGGGTGCGATGGCAATCCCCCCTGGCAGCCCGCGAAGCGGTAGCAAGTAGGCAGTCGAAGCCCCGTCCTTTTGCGCTCTGTAGGACCAACGCTTGGCCCTGCTGCCCGGCTGCTCTAGAGTGAGGGCTCGTTCGAGGAGCCTTTATGCAGCTGGATCCCAGCAGTGGTTGGTGTCATGGCATACGCCACTGCCCTTCGCCCAATTTCAATGCGCGCCCGCAGGGCGAGATTTCCCTGCTGGTGATCCATAACATCAGCCTGCCGCCGGGCCAGTTCGGTACCGGCAAGGTGCAGGCGTTCTTCCAGAATCGCCTGGTGGCGGACGAACATCCCTACTTTGCCGGGATCGCGACGTTGCAGGTGTCGGCGCATTTCCTGATCGAGCGTGACGGCGCGATCACCCAGTTTGTCTCCTGTAATGAGCGCGCCTGGCATGCCGGGCAGTCCAGCTTCGGCGGGCGGGAGAACTGCAACGACTTTTCCCTGGGTATCGAGCTGGAGGGCACCGACGAGCAGCCCTTCGCCGACGTGCAATATGCCGCATTGGTGGCGCTGACGCGCGTGTTGCAAAGGGCCTATCCGGCGCTCACCCTGGAGCGCATATGCGGGCACAGCGACATTGCGCCGACACGCAAGACGGACCCTGGCCCGGCTTTCGACTGGTCCCGTTTGCGCGCGGCACTCATGGATAAAAAGGAGTAGTTATGAGTTTCCTGGTGTTGTTACTGGTGCTCTGGGTAGAAAAGTTCTCGTCCTGGCGCAGCAATATCCAGCAGGACGGTCCCTGGTTGCGCCTGCTGGCCAAGGCCGAGCGGCAAGCGGACTTCATCGAGAGCCCCTGGCTGGCGATCATGCTGCTGGTGGTTCTGCCGCTGGTGGTCCTGGCGTTGCTGCTGGCCCTGCTCGAGCCGTTGGCGTATGGCTGGCTGGCCTTGCCGGTACACCTGTTGGTGCTGATCTACAGCCTGGGGCGTGGCGACTTGCAGGCGGCGCTCGGGCCGTTTCGCGACAGTTGGCGACGCAGCGACAGCGAGGCCGCGTACCTGGTGGCGCGGCGCGATCTGGCCCTGGAGGCAGAGGAAGAGGGCGCGCTGCTGCAAAGCGTCCAGGGCTACCTGGTGTGGCAGGCCTATCAGAGTTTCTTCGCGGTGATCTTCTGGTACGCGCTGCTCGGGCCGTTGGCGGCGCTGGCCTATCGGCTGCTGGCCCTGCTCGCCGAACATACCGAGCAGGCGGCCTTTCGCGAGCGCGCGGTGTCGTTGCGGCATGCCTTCGACTGGCTGCCGGTGCGGGTGCTGGCGGCGAGTTTCGCCCTGGTCGGCAATTTCGTCGCGGTCAACCGGGCGCTGCTGCACGAGTTGCTGAGCTGGGATATTTCCGCGGCGCAGCTGGTGATCAACGTCGGTCGGGCGGCCAGCGAAACGCCGGAGCCGGTGATCGGCGAAGCCGGGGTCAGCAGCCTGGATGCCCTGTGGCAGTTGCTGGTGCGCGCCGCGGTGCTCTGGTACGCCGTGTTCGCCCTGTGGACGTTGTTCCTCTGAGTCCTCGGCCGGCTGCCTGCTTGGCCGAATGTCGTCAGGGTTCGACCTGAGCGCGCTGTGCGCGCCAATAGCTGTGCTTCAGTGCGATGCGCTGGTGCGCGCGGTGGACCCAACTGAGCCTCCTTCTGCGGCATGCGGCATGCGGCATGCGGCTTCGCTGTGCGCCTGGCTTGGCGATGATCGGCACCCGGGTCGATGCCACGACTCGGGGATTTGCGCGTGCTTAACCTTAAGTTACAGAGCGCAGGGTCGATAACGGGTATATAGGACGCCGTGCTTGGGCGTTTTGTGCGGCTGCTCACATGAATCCGCCTGTCTGCACCATTTTGATTCGGGCACCACAGGTCGGGCTGCAAGGGACGCAACGACTGCCGTCGGGATTTCCGCGTCGCCGACCTTGTCACGCAACATCACAATAATGAGAACGGGAGACGTCCTGTGAAGACCGTGCTGTATCCGGCCATCGCGCTAATGAACCGCCTCAGCTTCGGCATGAAGTTCAGTTTGATCAGTGTGCTGTTCTTTCTGCCCATGCTGGTCACCAACTTCTATCTGGTACGCGACTCCTACCGCCAGTTCGTCAGTACCCGAGCGGCTCTGGAGAGCCTCGATCTGCTCGGCGATGCGCTGTCGCTGCGGCGTGAGCTGGAAAGCTTCGCCGACCTGGTGCAGATCAACGAGATGGTCGGCCAATCCGGTCAGGCGGGCGATCTCTCCAGCCGTATCGCGCAGCAGCACAGCGCGCTGGACGGCGCCTTGCGGGCGCTGATGCCGGTCTCGGGAGAGGCCGAGCAGATCGCCGAATTCAATACCAAGCGCGACGAGATGATTGGCGGCTTGCAGGCGCTGCAGCAGGAAACCTCGCTGCGGGGCAAGACCGCGATGGCCAAGAAGCTGCTGGGCAATTCGCAGGTGTTCATCAAGCTGGTCGCCAGCCAGGCCGGGTTGAGCCAGGATCGCCAGCATGAAGTGCGCCAGATGACCGAGTTGGTCACCGTGGTGACGCCGCTGATGACGGCGCCGTTGAGCGAGGGACGGGCGATCGGTTCCTACTCCCTGGGCCAGGGCTTTCTCAACTCGGCGGCCAGCACCCAGTTCGACGAACTGCTGCTGGAGCTGGAGAAACTGCATGCCGAGTACGGTCTGACCCTGCAAGACGCGTTGAACAGCAGTCTGGCGGCGCGTGCGGCGCTGGAAAGCCTGGCCGCGGCCAGCCAGGCGACCCTGAAAGACAGCGCTCTGTTGTTCGAGGACCAGGTGGTGGTCGCCGACACCCTGGACGCCCCGTGGCCGGAGTTCTTCGAGCAGGTCAGCGCGGTGATGGGCAGGACCTATGCGTTCAACGACGCGGTGCTGGCTTTCCTCGGCCAGCAATTGCAGGCGCGCCTGCAGGAGAACCGCGGGCAGATGGTGTTGCTGGTGGCGGCGCTGGTGCTGGTGTTCCTGCTGATCGGCTATCTCTACGGCGGCTTCTATGTGTCGACCCGCACCACCCTGAAGAGCCTCGGCCAGGTCATGGACCAGGTCGCGGCGGGCGATATGACCGTCAGCTTCAAAGCGCAGAGCCGGGACGAGCTGGGCGAGCTGGGCCAGGTGTTCAACGCGACCGTGAAGAAGGTC
>NZ_JAKFDR010000060.1:0-116996 GCF_036676035.1 Polaromonas sp. | reverse complement strand
TATCCAGGGGCATTCCATGACTGAAACCCAATCCGCTCAGCTCAACCCGGCACGCTTTGGCAGCGGTCAAGCGGTTCGCCGCCTGGAAGACGATGCGCTGCTGGCCGGCGCCGGCCAGTACACGGACGACGTGGCCCCGCAGGGCCAGACCCAGCTCGTTTTTGTGCGCTCTCCCTATCCCCACGCCCGTATTGTGGCTATGGACACCACGGCAGCGCGGGCCATGCCGGGCGTGCTGCAGGTGGTCACCGGCGCCGATCTGGTGGCGGCCGGCGTCAAGCCGATTCCAGGCACCAGCGGCTTTACGCGCGCCGACGGATCGCCCGGCGCCACGCCACCCCGGCGCGCGCTGGCCCACGAGCGCGTGCGCTTTGTCGGCGAGGCGGTGGCCGCCGTGGTGGCACTGACACTGCAGCAAGCCCGCGACGCGGCGGAAGCCATTGCCATCGACTATGACGAGCTGCCCATGGTCGTGGACATGAACGACGCGACAGCCCCCGGCGCCCCGGCGATCTGCCCCGAAGCCCCGGACAATATCGCCGCTGAAACGCGCTACGGCAATGCCCAGGCCACTGCCGCGGCCTTTGCCCGGGCCCGCCACGTGGTGGTGCTGGACCTGCTCAATCAGCGCCTGGCGGCACTGAGCCTGGAACCGCGCTCGGTGCTGGCCGCTTTTGACACCGCTTCGCAGCGCCTGACCATCCGCATGAGCACCCAGATGCCTTCCGGCGTGCGTGACTCGGTGTGCGGCGCGCTGGGCATGGCAAAGGAGGCGGTGCGCGTGGTGGTGGGCGATGTGGGCGGCGGCTTTGGCATGAAGACCTCGGTGTACCCGGAAGACATTGCCGTGGCCTTTTGCGCCAGGGCGCTGCAGCGCCCGGTGAAATGGGTGGCCGACCGCAGTGAAGAATTTGTCTCCAGCACCCACGGTCGCGACCTGCAAAGCCACGCCGAGCTGGCGCTGGACGAGCACGGCAAGATTTTGGCCCTGCGCCTGGCCTCGCTGGCCAATGTGGGCGCCTACGCCACCGGCGCGGGCGTGGCCATCCAGCTGCTGATCGGCCCCTGGGTGCAGACCGGCGTATATGACATCCAGACCATAGATTTTCATTTCAAGGCCGTGCTGACCAACACCGCGCCCACCAGCGCCTACCGCGGCGCGGGTCGCCCTGAAGCCATCTTCACGATGGAGCGGCTGATGGACGAAGCCGCCCGCCAGACCGGCATGGACCGGATCGAGCTGCGCCGCCGCAACTTTATCCAGCCAGCGCAAATGCCCTACAAAAATGCCATGGGCCAGACCTACGACACCGGCAAGTTCGAGTCGGTGATGGACCAGGCCCTGGCCCTGGCCGACTGGCAGGGCTTTGAGGCGCGTGCCGCCGAGTCGGCGCGCCGTGGCCTGTGGCGCGGCCAGGGCATTGCCACCTTTCTGGAATGGACTGGCGGCAATGTGTTTGAAGAACGCGTGACCGTGGCTGTGCTGGCAGACGGCATCATCGAAGTTTTCTCGGCCGTCAACGCCATGGGGCAGGGCATTGCGACCACGCTGGCGCAACTGGTGGTCGATGCGTTTGGCGTGCCGATTGACAAGGTCCGTGTGGTGCTGGGCGACACCGACCGGGGTGACGGTTTTGGCAGCGCCGGTTCGCGCTCGCTGTTCACCGGCGGCTCGGCCGTGCGTATAGGTGCCGAGCGCACCATAGCCAAGGCCAGGCAACTTGCAGCCAAAGAGTTTGAGGCGGCGGAGCGGGACATCGAGTACGCCAACGGCCGCTTCAAGGTGGCGGGCACCGATCTCAGCATCGACCTGTTTACGCTCGCGGCACGCCAGAGCGACCAGCGTATTTTCATGGACTCGACCAGCACCGTGGCCGGGCCCACCTGGCCCAACGGCTGCCATACCAGCGAAGTCGAAATCGACCCGCAGACCGGCCAGGTGGCGGTGGTGGCCTATGCGTCCGTCAACGACGTGGGCCGCGTCGTCAACCCCCTGATCGTGCGCGGCCAGCTCGACGGCGGCGCCGTGCAGGGCATAGGCCAGGCGCTGTGCGAGCACCTGGTGTACGACCGTGAAACCGGCCAACCCCTCACAGGCAGCCTGATGGACTACGCCGCGCCGCGCGCCGACAACGCCCCCGACTTCAAGACCGAAATGGACCAGTCCACTCCCTGCCTGAACAACCCGCTGGGCGTCAAAGGCGTGGGCGAGCTGGGCACCATAGGCGCCGGGCCCACGGTGGTCAATGCCGTGGCCGACGCGCTGGCACGCAAGGGCATGGCGGCGCAGGCTCGCCAGCTGCAGATGCCGCTGTCGCCATCGAGGCTCTGGCATTTGATGCAGGGCTGAGTGAATTAATTGGAATCTGACCCCAATCGCTCAATTGCTCCAATTACTCCAATTACTTTGCCGCTTTTCCCTGCGGCGCACGGTCAAGTCCAAAAGTACCGGAATCTGTTTTTTTCCAAAAACAAATCGACTCTGGTACCTTTCAGTGTTCAATCTCGCGTACTTGGCTCGAAAGTCGGCGGTTGTTCAGCGTAGTCCTAAGACGCGCAAGGCGGTCACGGCTTCCAGTCCTTGCGAACGAAGCGGGCGGCGTTCGGAACGCCGGCGCGGGGATTGAAATTCGTGCCCGCCAGGTCGCCGCCTTGCAGCGAGAGCGACCACTGGATGGCGGCCGTGGTGCCCGGAACAAAGCAGGTGAATCTCGCTTCGCGCGCAGTGATGATGACGTCGGCGAAGGCCGTGCACCAGCCCTTGGGGTCCCGCAGTTCATATGCGTCGCCTCGGCGATCGATTGCGAACTGCGGATAATCCTGCCATTGGCTGCCGTTCCACATGAAGAACCAGTAGCCCTCGATGGGCTCCTTGGCGCGCTCGACGGGCTTGGCAGCGCGGGCGCTCAGGTCCTTCTTCGCCTCGATAGCATAAAGACGCTCTTGCGCTTGCTCCGCGTCTTTGGGTTTGGTCAGAAGGTAGAGCGTGAGTGCGTTCTTGGCCTCGTCATAGCGCTTGGCTGACTCCAGCGCCACGCTGAGGTTGTAGTAAGCATCGCCCCACCACGGGGCTGCCGTCGAGGCGTCCTGAAACGCTTTGACCGCCAGCCCGAAATCTTCAGAAGACTTCGCCTCTTTCTGATAAGTGCCGCCCATGACAAACGCCCGCTTGGCTTCCGGCGGGACAGCAAGTGCGGGCTTCACGTCCTGTGCGAGCTTGATGATCTTCTCGCGTAGCGCGTTGTCGGTCGGTGTCTGTTGCAACTGCTGCACCATCTGGTTCAGTTGCTCGCGCGGGGATTGGGCGTAGGCGCTCGCTGCCAAAGCCAACAGTGTGAAGATGAGAATGATTAGCTTGTTGATCGATTTCATGGCTTGTTCCCCATCATTTGGTTATTTGTTTGCCACACGTACCTGCTACGCGCATGCATCAAGACTTCGGCTTTGGGCTTCCGGCATCCTTGCCCAGCGTGGCTTCGGCATCGGCCAGATACCCGGCGATTTGGGCCTTGCGTTTGCGAGCATCTTCGATCAGGAACGCCGCCACGCTATTGATATCGCCGTCGAATTTCAGCAACGCGGCCTTCCATTGGTCGGACAAATCGTCGGCCAGCATGCGCAGTTCGAAATAGGCGCGATGATGGAAATTGCGCAAGTTGCCGGGGCGATAAAGCCCGTCAATCAACACACACGCGGCCGACACCGCACCGGCCAGTGCCAATTCCCAGTTCAAATTTAGGTTGAGCATCAGTCCATAACCCGCCGAAGCAACGATTACCGGCACCTTTAGCACCCAGAACCAGAACGATTCCCACTTTGCCTCGCGGCGATTTTTATTGGCCCAGAGATTGATGGAATCAATTTGCTCTTGTAGCAGTTCGTGTGCGCGTTTGCCCCATTCAGCCGGAGCTTTCGGGTTGATGGCCGGGCCGGGTAGCGGCCCTAGTTCCGGCGCAATCGCAGCGGCAGGACGTACGCCGGCTGTCAGAGCGGAAGGATTTTGCGGAGGGTTGGTTGGGCTCATGCTGGTCCTCGGCTATAGGGATCGCGTAGAGGACTGTCATCGGCTGCGCGAGTGCTCGCGATCAGAGCCAAAAATGTGAAGACGAGAATGATTAACTTGCTAGTGGATTTCATCATTCGTTCTCCATCATTCAGTTATTTAGTCTTCCCGAATTTCGAGTTTGAGGGCATTTGGGGCCGCTCGCCGGCGGGCAGACTCATGGAGTAAAAGTCAGCATCATTGAATGCCTCCTGCGCACCTTTTTCATCACCGACCGATAGCCTGTTCATGCCCGTTTCAAACAGCCCGTCGACAATTTGGCGCGTCTGTTCTTTGATCTGCCGGTTCCAGTACGCGGCACCTTTGGCATCCTTTGCCTGCCGTTGCCGGAGCGCCGCGATCATGTGGTCCGCTTGCGGCGCAATGGCTGGATTCTCTGCCTTGGCAAGTTCGAACTGGCGAATGGCCCCGGCGTTGTCGCCGCGGGACGCGCTATGGAATGCGACGCCGAGCGGCGTCATCGGTCCCGCTGCCACGGCCTTGCGTCTATCCACCATCCACTGCGCCAGATCGACCGAGCGCTTCAGCGCGGCGTTATTAGGGTCGCGTTGCAGCGCCTCCTGCCACCAGGCGAGTGCGACCGGCCAGTCGTGATTGATCACCGCCTGGAAACCCTTTGTGATGCGGTCGGCGGCCGGCGAGCGCTTGAGTTCCGGCACCTGGTTGGTGAGATAGGCACCATCCCGGGGAACCCGTGCGTCGACCACCGAGGTATCGGTGTGGGGCGCGGGTTGTGAGCGGGCTTCCCGGTCGGTGCGATCACTGCCGCGAAGCTCTTTCAAGCCGGTGCTGCCCGTGTCGAATCCACTTCCCTTGAGGCTGGAACTGTCCGCGCCCGACAGGGCCTTTCAGTTGGGACATTGCTGCGCCCGAAGATCCCTTGAGAGTGCTCGCTGTGGCGTCGCGATTGCGAATGAACTCTTCATCCTTTTTGCGCTTTTCTTCGGCCAGACGTTCGCGCTCGATGCGCTCTGCTTCGGCCTGGCGTTGACGTTCGGCGGCGGCAGTGGCCTCTGCTTCCTGGACGCGACGTGCTGCACCGCCGGGGGAGCTATTGCATTTTCCGTCCCAGTTGTTATAGGCGAGGCTGGAGGGTAAGCCGCAGGCTATTTTTTGCTGCGTCCACCATGCTGGTTCGGCCGCCATCGTTGGAGTGGAGGCAACGCAGGCAATACCCAGCATCGCCCAAAGCGCCGCGCGCATCTTTAAGCGGTAGGTGTGATTCATTTTTCCCCCAACAGGGTTTAACTTTCACAATAGTCAGGCAAACCGCTACCGCTGTGACCTCAGCGACCCCAACACACATCAAATTTTGGCGCAGTTAAGCGATTAAAACTTCTATTGGCTGCGATTGCCAATTTGAGTAATGGCGTCAGCCGCTGGTGTGGATAGGCTACTGCGGCTGGTTCGTGCGGCGGCAGGCGTATGGCCAAATGAGCTTGGTGTCTTTGGGTTCCGTCGTCCCGTCGACGTACATTACTGGCACTGCGATGGCTTTTTCCTGGTCAGGCAGATCCTTGTGCGACTGGGAGTCGAAAGGGGCCCGCTGGCGGTATAGGCCATGCGGGTCCATCCACCGCACTTTTCGCGGAAACACATACTTCTGCCCGAGAAAATACTTCGGCCCGGGACTGTAATAGACAGCGAAATGGATGGCGGGGCGTCGAGAGTGCTCACTGGTTGCACTGCCGGGCTTGACACCTGTATTGCCAGTCGGCCCAAGCACCTCCCCCATTCTGACCCTTTGACCAATCGCCTGGGTAGGCAATTCGTTCATGTGGGCGTACTCGGTATAGACCCAGAATGGCTGGCCCGTGTCTTCGGGACTGTGCCGCAAGATAACCGCCTTTCCTCGCACCTGATACATATCCTCGATTTTCGCCACGACCGTGCCAGCGGCCACTGCCAATATGGGTGTGCCAAAGTCCGCGGGAATGTCTATGCCTCCGTGCATGCCTTTGCCAGTTTTGTCGGTATAGGGCTCTGCAAATGTCTCGTCCACACCAAGGCAGAAGGCATTAGCCGGGAAGTCAGGGCCCAAGCCGGTTTCCATCAAACCGGCCTGACTTGCCAAAGCATCCACGTCCATGCACTGAGGGTTGCGGGAAACGATGCATACAGATTTTCTTCCAACAGTGGGCTGGTCGACCAGATCGATCTGCACGCTTGGATCAAATTCTGGGCTACTGTCGGGAAGTATCGGATTCAGTAGCTTCCAGCCCTTGCCAAAATTGCCGTACATGGCTGCCATTTCGTCGCGATCGATATAGCCGTCCTTGTCCGCATCCAGGAGATCGAAATTTCCACGGCGGTTCCATTCCACCCGATCAATCTTTCCGTCCCCGTTTTTGTCGTATCCAGGAAAGTTAAACGCCACTGGATCGACCATTCTTTGGCCCTGTTTTTTCTGGGCCTGGACGGCATCGGGCAGGTAGAGCGCACCCAAGGCGGCAAGCGCGATGGCAGCCCTGGTGAATCGCAGGCAACGGTTGATGGAACGATTACGGCGCATAGGAAACATGAAAACAGCGCGAGTGCACGATTGCGCGGGAAAATATATCAGCGTTCATCTTCACTTCCTTACCCCTGTTTTTGGCGCAGCTAAGCGATTAAAAATCCTAAGTGCACCCCAGGTCAAGCCCGCAGGTCGGGAATTCCCCAAAGCCTGGAGCTCGCGCTGGTGTTGGCTGTTGGTTTTATCGTGGCGTATTGGCTTGCGGCGCAGGCTTGCCAGTTGCCGATGCCGTTGTCGCCATCGCGGCTTTGGCATTTGATGCAGGGCTGAGGCTTATCAATTCCTCAATCACTGATTGATATTTCCGTAAACCATGGCGGGCGCCACACCGTTCAGGCTGAGCCTGTCGAAGCCTGAACCCGATCGTCCTGAGGTATCGAAGGATCAGGCTGAGCTTGGCCTGTCCTGAGCTTGTCGAAGGGTCGAAGCCTTGGTGCCGAGCGCGCAAACCCTTCGACAAGCTCAGGGCGAACGGAGCTAACTGAACAGCATTGAATCCAACCCCAATTCCTCCGGCTTCACGAAGGCAGGCGGCTTTCGTCGCCGGCATCCGGCTCGGCGCAGTGCTTCAGGATCTCCGCGCGTGCGGCGTCGCGCAGCCGGATAGCCGCGGACCAGTCGTCACCATCGGGTTGAATCGGGGCGCTGACCAGCACGCTGATCGGCACGCGGCGGGGGAACCACTGGCCGGCACGCAGCACGGAGCGCGTGCCGCGGATCGTTACCGGCACCACAGGCACGCCGGCCTGCGCAGCCGCTGAGAACGCGCCCGCATGGAAGGACAACAAGCCTGGCACACGCCTGAACGTTCCTTCCGGAAAGAACAACATAGCGGTACCGGCGCAAACGCTGCGCGTCACCCGCGCGACGTCCAGCGCCCCGCGCTGCGCATCATCGCGGTCTACAAACATGGCGCCTAGCCCCTGCAGGTACACCCGCGGGATGAACTGTTCTTCAAGCGCGAGTTTGGCGACAAAGTGGAAATGGCGCGGCAGTGCGGCGACCAGCGTGATGCCATCCAGATAGCTCGCGTGGTTTGCCACCACCACACAGGTGGCCTCACGCGGCAGGTTCCCCAGTCCTTCGACCGCAAACGGGAGCCCGGACAGACGCAAGAAGAGCCGGGCCGCACGGTGACTCAGCGCCCAGCTCCAGGACGGCTCGGGCAGCACTGAGCTCAGCGCCCAGGTGATGGGCGCGAGCATCCAGAACAGCAGCCAGGCATAGCCCGCGTAGGCCACCTCCGCAGCGACGCGCCCGGCACGCCGCAGTTGCGGCAGTATCGCTGCCCAAGCAAACCGCACGATCTGCTGCCACGGCGCCGGCTGCGTGGCCGAAGCGCCGCCGTTTTCGTACAGCTCGCGGCTGGCCGCGCGGCGAATCTTGCCGCTGGAGGTCTTCAAGACCGTGTGCGGCGGCACCAGGACCACCTCGTCCGGCGGCGCACCGAGCACGGCGACCGCGGCGCTGTTGATCTGGCGGCGCAACTGCGCCTGCGCCTCGGGCAGCAGGCCGCGGGTTTCCGCCATGACGACGACCCGTTCGGTGCGGGTCCTGGGGTCCGGGCTGCCGAACACGGCGACGCAGCCCTTGCGGATGGCGGGGATCGCACCGACGGCCTCCTCCAGGTCATACGGGTACAGCTGACGGCCGCCGCGAATGATCACGTCCTTCGATCGCCCGGTGATATAGACCTCGCCTTGCGCCATGTAGGCGTAGTCGCCCGAGTCCAGCCACTCGCCATCGAACAGCCGGCGCGTCTCTTTCGGGTTGCGGAAGTAGCCGCTGGTGGCCGACGGACCCTTGAACAGCAGACGCCCTTCCTGGCGTTCCGCCACTTCACATCCCGTCGAGTCGACCAGGCGGACCTCATGGCCCGGCAACGGCCGGCCGCATGCCACCACCAGCCGCACGTCAGACGCATCGCTCGCCGCGGGCATCGCGCGGCCCGAGTGCGAGAACGCCGGCCTGTCGATGCGGTCGACCAGCAGCCCCCGCCCCGGCGGCGGGAAGGTCAGGCCCAGTGATGCCTCCGCCAGTCCGTACACCGGCGCCAGCGCTTGCGGCCGCAGCCCGTAGCGGGCGAAGCGTTGCGCAAACTCCTGCATGGTGGTCGCGCTGACCGGTTCGGCGCCGTTGAACGCAAAGCGCCAGCTGGACAGGTCGATCCCATCGAGCGCGGCCTCGTCGAGCTTGCGCAGGCACAGCTCGTAGCCGAAGTTGGGCCCGCCGGACAGCGTGCCGCGGTGCCGGTGCACGGCCCACAGCCAGCGCTCCGGTCGCGCGAGAAACGTCAGCGGCGACATCACCACCAGCGGGTACGCGTAGTACAGGCTGCCCAGCCACGCCCCGATCAGCCCCATGTCGTGGTACAGCGGCAGCCACGAGACGAAGACATCGTCGGAGCTGACCTGCAGGACCTGCCCCATGGCCCGCAGGTTGGCCAGCAGGTTGGCGTGCGTCAGGACCACCCCCTTGGGACTGCTGGTGCTGCCCGAGGTGTACTGCAGCAGGGCGATATAGTCTGCATGGGCGGCGATACGGTCCGGGGAGACGGTGGACGAGGACAGTTCTTCCACCGTGCAGACCATGCGCAGCGACGGCACCTGGGACTTGAGCAGCGTCGCCAGCGCCTTGGCTTGCGGCACAGTGATCAGCACCGTGGCCAGCGCATTGGTGAGGATGCCGACATGGCGGCGCAGGTGCTCCTCGATCTGCGCTGCCCGCGTTGGCGGGTAGATCGGCACCGGGATGCCGCCGGCCAGCAAAATGCCGGCGAAGCTTAAGAAATACTCAGGGCTGGTTGGCAGCATCAGCGCCACCGCCTGGCCCGGCTGAAAGCCGCGATCCAGCAGTCCCGCGGCGACGCCAGCGGCGCCCTGCTGCAGGTCGGCGTAGCTCAGGCGCGCCAGCGCGTCGCCGTCGTCGCCGTTGTCGATCACGATGTGCTCGCGCTGCGGATGAGCCCGCACGTGCCAGTCGAGCACCTCCTGCAGGGTCGCTGCCGCGTGCGGCGCTTGCAAGACGCGTTCGGGCGTCTCAAGCCGCCGTGCCTGCAGCGCTTGCGCCTGAGGTGGGCCCCGTGCGGCAAGCAGCGCGCGCAGCAGGTCCCGAGGCGCTTCGGCCGTGCTCAGAAGCTGCTCCGGCGGGCGCAC
Source organism: Polaromonas sp. (assembly GCF_036676035.1). GTDB lineage: Bacteria > Pseudomonadota > Gammaproteobacteria > Burkholderiales > Burkholderiaceae_C > Polaromonas. The sequence continues at coordinate 107,263 of NZ_JAKFDR010000060.1, read as the reverse complement.
GCCGAACGCGCGCTCCAGGCGCATCAGCAGCTCCACGCGCGCCAGGCTGTCCAGGCCAAGGTCTTCCTCCAGCGCGCTGTCCAGCGTCACCGGCTCCATGTCCTTGCGGCCGGGGTGGAGTTCGGTCAAGACCTCCCGCACGATCCGCAGCACGGACTCGTCCGACACTGCGCGGGAAGGCGAGTCTAGGTTCATGGGCTGATTACCCTTGCTGTGTGGGGCCCTCTCGTTGAGGCGCCATCAGGGTTCTTTCCATCCGCGAGACCGTTCTTTGCCGATCTCGACGGCCCCGGCAAGAAAGAACCGGATGACGGCTTCGAAGCAGGCATATCCCCGATCGGGCGCGCGAGTGAATGAGCGCAGGCCCGGCACCAGGGTCTTGGCCGGGTGAATAACATTGTAGGCCTGCGGGCCCCGCAATAGGGCTTTCGTGGATCTCATCAGGTACCCCTGAAGACGTTGTGGGTTTAGCAGGAATTTGACTCAATACTGTTCAGTTATTCGCCATGAGCCGGAATGGCAAAACGTTGATTTGTCATTGCGGGCTCGACCCGCAATCCATGTGTCAAATCTTCACTTGACTGCCAGGCAGAGGCTGCCGCGCTCAAATAGCTCGGGCGAAAGACTCTTGGTTTTTCAGCGCGCCGGTGGCCGCCACCAGCAGCCCTGCTTGGGCTGCGCCATCAGCACCCCCTGCGAGCCAACGGCAAGGCGGCGTTGATGGAGAGGCTTCATCGGGCGGGTTTTCGCAGAGTTCACGGGAGCCTGATCCCAACTCTTGGCCCCAATTCCCCCAATCCCGACACTGTTGTGATGTTGCACCCTTGAAATCTGCCTGCCTGCCAATATTCTGGTGGGTTCAGGGGGAGTCACCGCACAGGGTGACTTGCGCGTTGGCTTTCCGGGCGCCGGGGCTTGGCGTGCCGACTGGCAACAGAACCCTGTATCTGTTTGCCCCTTCATGATTTTTTCAGGAAAGGAGCGGCTCATCATGATTGGAACACTGGAACTCTACGGCGACCTGTTCGCCGAACTCGACCGCTTGCAACAGAGTGTTGAGCAGGCCTTCAGACCGGGCGGCGCCAGCAGCATCCGCGCACTGCCGCGCCGCACTTTCCCGGTCATCAATGTCGGCAGCACGCCCGACGCCATTGAAGTACTGGCACTGGTCCCGGGCGTTGATCCCGACGAACTTCAGATCACCATCGACAAGGGTTTGCTGGTCATTGCCGGCGAGCGCAAGGACGACGCCCCTTCAGGCAACGAGAACATCGCCGTCTATGCCCAGGAGCGCTTTAAAGGCGCCTTCCGCCGCGTGGTTTCGCTGCCTGACGATGCCGACCCCGCCAGGATAGCCGCGAGCTGCCGCGACGGCCTGCTGCGGGTGACCGTGGCACGACGCGAGGCGTCCAAACCACGCCAGATTGCTGTCAGCTGAACCCTGCTTTTCCCCAAAGGAGAATGCCATGAACGAGCGCAACCAAATGAGTCAGAGCACTCAAAACAGCCAGACCGGCCAGAGCGGGAGCGACAGCAGCATGCCCTATGACCCGTCCGCCCAGGGGCGCCAGGTCTCGCTGTCCGAGCCGGCTTCGCGCACCGAGCCCGTCACCACGATACTGCCGCCCGTGGACATTTTTGAAGACGATGCCGGCTTTACCGTGATCGCCGATATGCCCGGTGTGTCCAAAGACCGGCTGGGCGTGCGGGTTACCGGTGACAGCCTGGTGATTGAAGGCACGGCGCTAGCGCCTGTCACCGGCAGCGTGGAACTGCTCTACGGCGAAATCCAGAACCCGCAGTACCGCCGCAGCTTTACCCTGAGCCGCGAGCTGGACCCGGGCAAGATCGAGGCGAAGCTCAACAACGGCGTGCTGAGGCTGCGCATTCCCAAAGCCGAAGAAGCCAAGCCGCGCCGCATCACCGTGCAAGTGGGCTGAGCCGCCACGGCGTCGTTTCCGGCCGGGCCCGGCCGCGTGCTGCCCGTCAGCGCAGTACGATGGCTGTGCCGCCGAAAAAGCAATCCTTCAAGGAGACAAGCCATGCACTACGTTCTGGCCCGCATCACGGTGAAACCCGAAGCCGCCGACAGCGCGCGGCAACTGCTCATCACGCTGGTGGCGCAGTCGCGCAAGGAAGAGGGTTGCGTGTCGTATGAGCTGTACCAGCAAGCCGCCACGCCGCACGTGTTTCAAACCGTGGAGCAATGGAAAGACGAAGCCGCCGCCAACGCGCACATGCGAACGCCCCACGTAGGCGCAGCCATTGCCGCCGCTGCTCCGCTATTTGCTGCGGCGCCGGAGATACTTGCTTACACTAAGGTGGCCTGACGCCGGGTTTTGAACGGAGTCAAGAAAAAACACTTAAAGCCCGGGCCAAATTAGCGTAATCAGCTATCAAAAACAGAGCAACCGACAACCTTCCACCACAGGAACTACTGTTCAATGAACCCAACATCCACAACCCCCAGCCCTTCAACGCCAAGGCGCTGACTGCCGAACAAGCCGCAGTCTGCGCGCCCATCGAGCAATACTTTCTAGGCCACGCCAGGGATGACGCCGCGCACATGCGCAAGGCTTTTCTGCCGACGGCGCATATCGAGTCCATGCGTGAAGGCGTGTTCACTTCCTGGCCGCTCGACGTGTATTGCGAGCGCTTCAAGGGTTCGCCCGCCGCTGACGAAGCCACCCGCCGCCGCACGATAGACTGGATCGATATTGGTGGCAGCTCGGCCTGCGCCAAGATCCCCCTGGTGCACGGCGCCACCACGTTTACCGACTACTTTGTGATGCTGAAAACCGCTGACGGCTGGAAGATTGCCAACAAGGCCTTTCACGGTCAGGCCACTTAGTCACTTCCGTCGGTTCAGCCGGCCGATGCGAGGTCCCACCTCCCAAATCAGACTGCGCCGGCGTTAGCGAAGGCGGGGGGTGTCCACACCATCTCAGTCCAGCCGGGGTCTCGCGCAAACTCGCCTGCGGCTCAAACCTTTTACATCGCGCACTTGAGGGACCTAGCGAAAAAAATTGAAGATTGATATGCGGTCACTCTAACTCAACTGGCTCAGCTATTTGCGGGCGCGCTGAAGTCATAGCGCAGACTTTCCGAAGAATGGCCTACACAGTCCTGATGCCAAGTGACCATCGAACAGAGCTTGCGGGGTTTTCCTGTTGGTTCTGTCAACTTGAAAATTTGTGTAGGCTCTCGAATATGAGCGAACACCCAGAAACCCAAAGCCCCGAGCTACTGCGCCGCCTGCTGCGCGCCAAGGACCGCATGGACGCCGCCTCGCACGAAGACTGGCCGGTGCAGCGGCTAGCGGGTGTGAGCCACGTTTCCAAGGCGCACTTTGCGCGCGCGTTCAAAGAGGCTTTTGGTGTTCCGCCGCACCGCTACCTGCTGACGCGGCGCATTGAGCGGGCCGTGGCGCTGCTGCGCGACAGCGACCTTGCCATCACCGACATCGCCTTCCAGACCGGGTGGCGCAGCCTGGGCACGTTTGGGCGCATATTCCGCGACATCACAGGCGAGACGCCCAGCACCGTCCGTTTGCGCGCCCGCGTGGCGGCAGGCGAGCTGCGCAGCGTGCCCGCCTGCATCGTCAGCGCGGCGCACCGGCCCGATCTCAAGACCGCAGTTTTGGAGAAGCGCCGCCGTTTGGCCAGCGATATAAAAGAGGCTCTTTGAAACTAAAGGGAGAATTCAATGGGCCAAACTGCTGTGCAAACGGTCGGTGTGTATGTGCGAGACCAGGACGAGGCGCTCGCGTTTTATGTAGGCAAGCTGGGGTTCAAGGTGCACACCGATGTGCGCAATGGCGACTATCGGTGGCTGACGGTGCAGTACCCGGGCCAGTCCACGTTCCAGCTTGGGCTGTTCCGGCCCGGGCCGCCAGTGCATGACGCTGCCACCGCGCAGACGCTGCATGCCATGGTCGCCAAAGGGGCGATGCCGTCCCTGGTGCTGGAGGTAGACGACTGCCGCGCCGCGTATGACCGCATGCTGGCCAAGGGGGTGGAGTTTACGCAGGAGCCGGTGGACCGTTTCGGCACGGTGGACGCGGGCTTTCGCGACCCGGCGGGCAACGGGTGGAAGATGGTCCAGGCGCGCCGCTAAGGCAGATGGGAGTACACAACACCATGAGCACTTCTTCATCACCATCATCCAGCAAAGGCTGGGTTCGCCCTACGCACCGCTGGTTGTCCATGGCCTTCACCTTGACCGTGGTCGCCAATTTCGTGGCCATGACGCAAGGGCAACCCCCGGCTTGGATTACCTATTCGCCACTACCGCCGCTCTTTTTGCTGCTGCTGACGGGCTTGTACCTGTTCATGCTGCCGTATATCGCCAAGTGGCGTGCGCGCTAGGCGGGCCCTCGATGCTGGCGCAATCCGTCTCCCGCTGTTCTCCGTCAAGACCAAACAGCTTCAACCCGTGTCAAAACGTCACGGGTTGGTAACCTTCAAAAGGGCTTGGGCGGGGCGCATCGTCGCGGGGCTGCAAAAACTCTTCGGTCGGGGGCATGGCACGCAAGCACGAGCCCTGATCCGTCTGGCCCTCCGCTCCTCAGCGCATACAGAAGGGGGTGGGCTCAGAAAACCAAGGCCGAACTCCGACAAGGACGCGCCTTGCGCGTCCTTGTCTCCCCGAATTTGTATTGTTCTTCCTTTCCTTATCCCGTCCTGGCTGGGCCGAGCAGCGCAGATGGAGGCGGGATCAGGGCCGCAGTTGTTTGAGCGAAGCGAGTTCTGCGGACCCCCGCCGGAGTCGAGCAGCGCAGGTTGCCCGTAGCGAAGCGTAGGGACCCAGACTGCGGGTCGCCTTTCTTTTGGGTACTTTTCTTTGGCGAAGCAAAGAACAAGTGCCTCGCCCGCCGGGGCGAGACCCGGCCTGGTGGTGAAGGGCAACCCGACCAAACCAGAAACGACCTCAGCAAGCCTAACTCGGAGCCCTGATGGTGCTACAAATTCAGTAGCTACTAACGCCCATATCTAAAGGGTCAACTGCCATTTTGATGCTTGAAGTCAAGGTTTTCTCTCAAACTCGGCCCACCACCATGGGCCATGTCGATTCACGCCATTAGGGCATAGGTCGCAGCAATCAGCGAAAAAAGCCCGGTCATAATTTTCTCAGGCAGACAGGGGGAAGATGACAAACCCCCCTGTGCCAGCACTACCGGCCATCCCGGCCGGCGCTTCAGTCCAACAAGGTTTATTTGCCGCAGGAGGTGCTCTTGGTTTCTATCAGCTTGGCCTCGCGGCAGACAAACGCTATTCGTTAGGCGCTCGCCACATTAAGGAGCACAGATGGCATTCGACATGTTCGCTGGTGGCGTGCAGGAGAGCATCGGCCATCACGAGGAGTTTCTTTTCTCGCTAGCCGAAACCGACGAATCCCGCTATCCAGAACTGCTCAAGGTTTGGCAGTTCTTCTACGATGATCCTCGTCTGTCAGCCCATCAAGCGGGGGCGCTTGTTCATGAACTCATCGAACTACTTGCGTCAAACGGTGGCCTAGCAAGTAAACCTCTCGCGAGCGTTGTTGTGAGGCTCCTGCCGTTTTTCAGCATGGCGTACCGTAGTCAACAGGAAGTCACGTGCCGCAGTGACTAAAGCGTCTGTAGTCGTATATGGCATCCAAATAGACATAGGAGCAGGAACACGGGTAGTTGCAGGCTCGTGGCCCTACTTTTCTTATGCCAAATCAGGCCGCAGCCCATGATTTACGGGCGGTAGCAGCTATTGAAAAAGTAGCGCTTTGAGTTGGGTAATTGGAAACTGAGACCGATTCCTAGTCTCCGATTCCTGAGCAGACCCGCTCTCAGCGCAGCTGAGACTGCACCCAGCGCACGATGTCGGCCGCCCCCATCGCGCCGGGCTGACGCGCCACTTCGCGGCCATTCACAAACAGTGCCAGCGTCGGAATGCTGCGAATGTTGAACCTTGCGCCCAGGCTGGGCACGGCCTCAGTGTCCACCTTGGCCAGGCGCACCTTGGGCTCCAGCTGTGCGGCGGCCTGCTCATAGCCAGGCGCCATCGCCCGGCAAGGCCCGCACCACGGCGCCCAAAAATCCACCAGCACCGGGATCTGGTTGCGGCTGATGTGCCGCTCAAACGCCGCTTCATCCAGCGCGGCAGAGTGTCCGGTGAACAGCGCCTTCTTGCAGCTGCCGCAGGTGGGCGCACTGCCCAGCTGGTCGGCGCGCACGCGGTTGGTGGTGTGGCAGTGCGGGCAAACGATGTGCAGGGATTCGGTCATTTTTTCCACATGGGGATAGGGCAGGCCATTGCAAGACATTCCAGGCGCCGGCGTGGTTAAAACTCAATTGGACTCGTTCGTCGTTTAAGCTATGCCCCCTCAGGCAAGGCGACCGGTGTTCGTCCTGTCCGTCTTTATCTTTCACCAATCCACAAAAAGAAAACCGAACCTGGCGATGGAAATTTTTTCTCTGGTGCTCCTGCTGGCCGTGGGCATCTACCTGCTCAAGAAAAGTGAGCAGCGCAAACGCATTGCCCTGCTGGGCAGCTACCTGGGCCACTATCAGATTGAAAAACTGATGGAAACCCTGGCCGATGGCTATCTGCGCGCACTGGGCGAGGACGACCCGGAGCGCCGCGAACAAATCTGGCGCTACCTGGACACGGCCGAAACGCAGCTGTGCCAGCAGTTCAACCAGTTCTGCGCCGAGTTTTCCAGGCTTGATGCGGCAGACACGCGCGTGAGCACGCTGGCGCTGGGCGTTCCCTACGCCGCCAAGCTGTTTCCTAATGCTACGTTCGATTTGCGCAAGGCCCTGGCCATCCATGCGCACGGGCTCACGCAAGCAGCCAACAACCCGCTACACCGCACGCCCAAAGACAAGGCCTTCACGCTGTCTGCCGAGCTGTTTTTGATGCAGCACACCTGCCACTGGTTTTGCAACTCGAAAGCGGTGGCGTCTGCACGGCTGATGGCGCGCCATCAAACGACGCATGCGCAGGTGCTGGCGTCTGTGGCACCGGAGACGCGTTCGGCGTATCAGGTGTTGACGGGGAGTTGAGCGGGTCGGTCGGGGTTGTTTCAGGCCTCGCCGCCAAACTTCTTGGCCAGGTTGGCGATGTACTTGTCCACGAGTTTTTCAAACTCGCCTTCCACCACGGGCGCCACTATCATCTTCATCAGGCCCGGCAGCGGCACGTCCACGGTGCCTTCGATCTTGAGCACGATGCCGGTGGACTTCTTGCTGTCGGTGATCTTCCAGCTGCCGCCTATCTGCGCGTTGCCCACGCCCTTGACCGGCGTCCACTTCACCGTGCCCTTGGCCTGGTCGCTGACGTACTTGCTGGCATAGACGGTCTGGATGTTCACCTGCGCGGTGCCCACCTTTTCCATCTCCCACTTGTAGACACCGTCGCCCATGTCGGTGAGCTTGTCCACCTTGGGGAAGTGGCTGACCGACGTGGGCACGTCTGACAGCACGGCAAACACATCGGCCGCCTTGGCCTTGACTTCGAATTCGTAGCCCAGATCGATGTTGACGCTGATCGCCATGGGGTCTCCTCGCTTTTTATTGAAAGAAAAGGGTGGCTCATTCTGCCACCCGCGCCGCTCTCAGGCGGCCTGGCGGGCCTGGGCTTGGGCGAAAGCCGTGGCGCGCTCGGTGGCGGCCAGCGCCGCGCCCACCACGGTGTTCACCACGACTTCAGCGCCGTCGGCCGACAGGGCCAGGCCCTTGGCGTAGTAGCCGCTGAACACCTGCTGCGCGTGGGCCGCGTTCTTGCGGACTTCGGCCGTCAGCTGGGGGCCGGATTCCTTCAGCGCCTGCTTCCAGCGCTGCTCCATCGCACCGGCCAGGCGCTCGCCGCCGCTGCGGTAGGCGTTGATGGCCTGTTGCGCGGTGTTGCCAAAGGTGGTGATCAGGTCGGTGGCGGCGGTGGAGAAGGCTTGGGTGTTCATGGTCGGGTCCTCGGAGGTTGATGGGTGGTCAAATTCTCCGGTTTTGCCCTAGGGCACGGGCTCTAATGGCGGCCCAATTCGTAGGGGTGTGCGCCTAACTCTGCACGGTGGAAAGTTCGAAAAACGCTAAGAGCTTGTAGGGAGAATTGGCTTCCTGCCCTTGATGGATGGGCGTAACGTGCTATTAAAAACAGAGCAACTGGAATCTGGCCATGATTTCATCCGGGCAACGCATCGGCCACTGCTTGCGTGGCGGCGATCAGGTCTGCCACCAGCCGCTCGTCCACATCAAGTAGGCCTTCGTATTCGCCAAGGCCGACTCGCGCACATCCCACAGAAAGGCGCGTGGGTCACGCTGCATAGACGGCTTCGCGGTTGCGGTTGATGCTGGCCAATACGTAGGGGTTGCGTACCGCACCGGGCTCCACCAAATCCACACCACGGCCCAGCAACTTCTCTAGTTCGGCCTTGGCTCCGAAGAATGCCTCCAAGCCCGGCTGCGCATCGGGCGCGAACTCCACCAAGAAATCAGCGTCGCTGCTGGCGGGGTTGAAGTCGTCCGCCCGTGCAGCCGAGCCAAACACTTCCAGCCGGCGGATGCGGTAGCGCTGGCAGATGGCGGAAATGCCTGAACGGTGTTGGGCGATGGCGGGATGCATGGATTGAAGTTTAACGGGGTAAGGCGGTTCTGTGTCAAATTGGCCTTTAGTGCCCGTGGAGTATGCGCAAGCAGCTACTAAAAGCATAGCGACCTATTTGTCGAGCCTGGCGCGGATGTAGCTGCTCAATGCCGACGCCATTGCCTTTACCTCTTCGCGGGAGTGGCGCTCGGGTTCGTTTTGAGTGCGTTTGCGATTAAGGGCACGAAACCAGCCGGAGCTTGCTTGAACTGGCGGCCGAGAAGGCGTGGGGCATCGACTTCAATGTGGTGCGTACTATGTTTTTGATAGCTACTGATGCAAGTGCTTATTGGGCTGGAGGCCGATTTTGTTTAAATCTCGTCAGTCAAGGCTGTTTTACGTGCTTCTGTTCGATCAGCTTGAAATTTAATTGGAATCTGACCCCGATTTCGCCACCCATGCTGTCATTCTGAGCAAGGCGAAGAATCTTGCCGGCATACCGAGATCCTTCGCCGCGCTCAGGATGACAAAGTATGTCGCACTACTTTCGGACTCCTGAGTAATTCCCTGATTTCAATTCCATTATTCGCCGTAGTCGGTGATTGCTGGATTTTGCATCCGCTGTTTGATAGCGCGATCTATCAATGCCTGAACCGTTGGGCTTACGTTAATGAGACGAACGGTCTGCATAAATCGCATAGGTCCAAGTTCAACAAATAATTTTCCGAAAACCTCATCGGCAAAGCTACTTGAAACGACTGTAATGTTTTCGAAGTCCACGAATAGGATTTGGCCGGGGCAGTTCTCGATTAGATTGGCCAGCTTCGTTCTCACCGGTCGCCCTGCTGGTCGCGAACGGAACGATAGGGCCTGTTCTCGGACTCTGAAAGGAATAGCTTTCAGGTCATCTTGCTCATATTTCAGCTCAATGTAGTCGACAGGCTTATGTACTACACCATCTATAGCAAGTGCCTTTTCAAGTAACGAGGGTACCGAGAAGTCAATCAATGCGTCTACTGTTGTTCCTGTATACGGAATCGGTTCATTTTTTGCCTGAACAGTGCCATTTGCGCAGATGAGTGCTGCATGTCCAGCATTCAAGGTGAAACGCCCGCCCCCGGCTCTACAAATCTCAAGCGTCCCGTAAAGTCCATTTCCTTGAAAATCCTTAGCGTTCCGAGTAACGCCAGACCTTACGGCTTGGAGCAACGCATCCACATCACTTGCAATCTCAGGTTTGGCTGAACGTAGCGTTTGGGCGACTCCCAATCCAGCATCAGCTACAGTGAACTCGACTTTTTGCTTTGCCACATCAAAAACTGATAGTTGCAGCAGCCCACCGATACTCGATTGACTGTGATTGGTGACGTTATCCGTGATCTCATTAAGTGCCCATTCAACGGCAGCGAATGCAGTCCTGTTGAAGTTCGGAATTACCGCAAGAAGCTTTTCCAGGAGCTCATTTAGCAACATGTCTTGCTGTTCATGGCTCGTGTAAATCGCGGCAGGAAACTGTTTCCCCAAACCATTTCGTCGCGGTGTTTCGTGATCACGCGGACATAAAAAATTCGACCAGCCTGTATTGTCGAACAGACGAGCCAAACGCTCAGAGGCTGGCATTACTAGCCGAAAATCAATCCTGTTGGATCGGAGTTGAAGGGCGTGCGCACACAATGGAAGCATCGCGGCAGAAAATGCCGAGGTACAGCGAGAGAAGTCGAGCTCAACCTCAGAATAGCCACGCTTGTTTACGGCATCATGAATAGCTGCAAGGACGCGACGTACATCCTGCGCTGCGAATGTTCCGGATATGGTGATCCGATCTTTCTCCCGTCCCAATTGAAAGGGCGCGAATTCCGGCATTGTTATCCCCTGACTGACGTTTGGCTCACGAGGGGTCGCTGATCTACTTCCCCCAAGAATCCTTCAATCCCGTCACCCGATTAAACACCGGCCTCCCCGTCGCATGATCGACCCGATCCGCCACAAAGTACCCATGACGCTCAAACTGAAACTTGTCGTCGCCTTTCCCTTGGGCCAGTGACGGCTCCACATACGCGGTCACGGTCTTCAGGCTGTTGGGGTTCAGCTCTTCCAGAAAATCCTTGCCACTTGTGTCGGGGTGGGGCGCGCTGAACAGGCGGTCATACAAACGCACTTCAGCCTGCACCGCATCGTTCACGCCGACCCAGGTGATCACGCCTTTCACCTTGACAGCATCCGAGCCGGGTGTGCCGCTCTTGGTGTCGGGGATCAGCGTAGCTAACACTTCGGTGACCTGGCCGCTGGCGTCTTTGGTGCAGCCGGTGCATTCAATGACGTGGCCGTATTTCAGGCGCACCTTGTTGCCGGGGAACAGGCGGAAGAAGCCTTTGGGCGGCGTCTCTTCAAAGTCGGTGCGTTCAATCCACACTTCCTTGCCGATCTTGAAGTTGCGCTTGCCCAGCTCGGGGTGGTGCGGGTGCACGGGGGCGCTGCATTCGTCGAGCTTGTTCGCGCCCATGACGGCGTCCCAATTGGTCAGCACGAGTTTGACCGGGTCCAGCACGGCCATGGCGCGCGGGGCGATTGGGTCCAGCGTGTCGCGCAGTGCGCCTTCCAGTGTGCTGTAGTCAATCCAGCTGTCGCTCTTGGTCACGCCTATGCGTTCGGCAAACAGCTGCAGCGCTTCGGGGGTGTAGCCGCGCCGGCGCAGGCCGACGATGGTAGGCATGCGCGGGTCGTCCCAGCCGCTCACGCGCTTTTCGTTGACCAGTTGCGCGAGCTTGCGTTTGCTGGTGAGCACGTAGGTGAGGTTGAGCCGTGCAAACTCGTACTGGCGCGGGTGCGGTGTGGCGATCAGGCCGCCTTCGCACAGCCTGTCGAGCAGCCAGTCGTAAAACGGGCGCTGGTCTTCAAACTCCAGCGTGCAAATGCTGTGGGTGATCTGCTCCAGTGCGTCCTCGATCGGGTGCGCAAAGGTGTACATGGGGTAGATGCACCATTTGTCGCCGGTGTTGTGGTGGTGGGCGCGGCGAATGCGGTAGATGGCCGGGTCGCGCATGTTGATGTTGGGGCTGGCCATGTCGATCTTGGCGCGCAGCACGGCGGCGCCGTCGGGCAGTTTGCCACCCTGCATTTCGCGAAAGCGCGCCAGGTTTTCGTCGGGCGTGCGGCTGCGAAAGGGGCTGTCGGTGCCGGGGTGGCCAAAGTCGCCGCGGTTGGCGCGCATTTCGTCGGCGGTCTGTTCGTCGACATAGGCATGGCCGGTTTCGATCAGGTACTCGGCGGCGCGGTACATGAAGTCAAAGTAGTCGCTGGCCTGGTAAAGGTTTGTTTCACCATGGTTGTCCCAGCCAAAGCCCAGCCACTTCACGGCGTCAATGATGCCGCTGACGTATTCGGTGTCTTCTTTTTCGGGGTTGGTGTCGTCAAAGCGCAGGTGGCACACGCCGCCGTAGTCGCGCGCCAGGCCGAAGTTCAGGCAAATGCTTTTGGCGTGGCCCACATGCAGGTAGCCGTTGGGCTCGGGCGGAAAGCGCAGGCGCACCCTCGCCGGGTCGGCGGGGCCGGCCGCATGGTGTGCCGCATCACCTGGGCTGCCGCCCCAGTGGCGGCTGGCGTAAGTGCCTTCGGCCAGATCTTTTTCAATGATCTGGCGCAAAAAGTTGCTGGGCTTGGTGGTTTCTTTTTCAGCAGAGATGGGGGGCTTGGAGCTCATGCCACTGATTCTAGACGGCTGAATCGCCCCGTTACGTTTGGCAACTTTCTTAACTGTGCAGGCGGTAGGCGGTTACAGCGGTGACGCGTTTAATAAGTACATGGGCATTCTTGCCCTGTTAAGGAGAAAGTTATGAAAACAATCCACTCTGTTTATGGCAAGGCCGCAGTGGCCGCCCTGGCGGTGCTGGGTTTTACCGGTGCCGCCCAGGCGCGTGACAACGTGTACTGGTCCATCGGTGTGGAGTCGCCCGGCATTGCCGTGGGCGTGACCAATGCGCGGCCCGTGTATGTGCAGCCTGCACCGGTTTATGTCTATCCTCAGCCGGTGTATGTACAACCCGCACCCGTTTACGTGCAGCCGCGCCCGGTGTATGTGGTGCCGGCACCGGTGTACTACGGCCGCCCATATGGCTGGCATAAAAAGCATCGTAACCATGACCGTGATGACGATGATGATGACGACCGTCGCGGCAGCTACCGCAAAGGGGGCTATTACGTGCAGGCAGGGCCGCAGCCCTATGTGCATGGCCCCTACGGCTTTAAGCCCTCCGGCTACTATTACGACCGCTGAGCCAGTGGTTTGACAGCCACCCTAAAAAAAGCCCGCAGGCCGGAGCCTGCGGGCTTTTTGCTTGCTGTCCGCTATGGGGTAGTCACTGCCCGAAGCGCGGACCGTCCTGCAAAAAGACTTCTTCTTGCGCCGTGCTGATGCGGCCCAGGGCGGCGTTGCGGTAGGGGAAGCGGCCAAAGCGGGCAATGATGTCACGGTGCTGGTGGGCGTAGTCCAGGTGGCCGGCGAGCTGGGCCTTGAGCGCCTGGGGCGCCTCGGCGTGCAGCCGGGTAAAGCAGTGCACGCACTCGTCCTGCAGGGCGAGGTCTTCCGCGTGCATGAGGGGCATGTACAAAAACACACGGGCCACCCAGGGCAACTGCCGGTCCCAGTGCTGCGCCAGCGCCTGGCGCACCAGCTGCTGCGCGCGGGCGTCGCCGGCAAACGCCCGGCCGCTGCCGCGAAACACGTTGCGGGTGAACTGGTCGAGCAAAATCACCAGCGCCAGCCGGTTCAAGGGCGCATCGGGTGTGTTTTCCCAGTCTTGCAGGCCGCCACCGATGGCCTGCGTTACCAGCGCGCCAAACTGCGTCTTGATCTGCGAGTCGAGCTGTGGGCCGCCGCCAAACCAGCGCTGGCTCAGGTTCTGGCTGGGCCAACCCGGTGTCGGCGCCGGGCCGCCCCCAGCCGGCACAGTCCCCTCGGGGGGCAGCGAGGACACGGCAGTGCCGAGCGTGGGGGTCGAGAGCTTCGGCGCCGGGCCGCCCCTGGCAGACGCAGCCCCCTCGTGGGGCAGCGCAGCACGCGCAAGCGACCAGCGTGGGGGCCAATTACTGAGGCCGTCGGCCAGCCAGAAGTCCAGCACCGCGTGGGCGCTGGGCAGGAGGGGGGCGTCAATGGAGGATGGCATCAGGTCAGGCTTGACTTTACCAGCGGTCGGAGCGGATCAGCATGTCCCAGTTGCCGGCGCGTGCCGAATAGACGCCCACCACGCCGTAGCGCTGCTCGCCGGTGGCGTCCCACTTCATGGAGCCGGTGACCGGGGCGTAGCCGTCCAGCGTGCGCAGGGTCTCGGTGATTTTCTTCGGATCCGCGGAGTTGGCGCGCTTGATGGCGCCGGCCAGCACGTGCATGGCGTCGTAGGTGTAGTGGCCGCCGTAGGCCGGCTCGATCTTGTAGGCGGCGCGGTATTTTTCAAGGAAGCGCTGGCCGGTCACGAACTCTTTGGCATCCAGGATGGGCGAGGTGGCGTACAGGCCCTTGACCATGCCGATGCCCTTGAGCATGGTGGTGGTCTTGATGGTGTCGCCGCCCAGAATGCTGAGCTGGGTGTGGTCGACTTTCTTCAGGGCTTCGAGCAGCGCCAGCACCTGGAAATCGTTCAGCGTGGTCACCACCACTTCCACGCTGCCGGCCTTGAGCTTGCCGGCCAGGTCGTCAAAGGCGGTGGTTTTGTCGTCAAACGACTGGCGCACCACGACTTCCTTTTTGGCGGCCTTCAACTGGGCCACGGCGCCATCGGCCAGGCCCTTGCCGTAAGCAGTGCCGTCGTCGACCACTGCGAACTTGGCGGCATTGAGCTGGTTGGCGGCAAATGCGCCTATGGCTTTGGCCTGCAGCGTGTCGTTGGCGACCAGGCGGAAGGTGGTGGGCAACTCGAGCTGGGTGAATTTCGGGTTGGTTGAAATGGCCAGCTGGGCAATGTTCTTTTCGCCGTAGACGGGGGCGGCTTCAATGCTGACGCCGGAGTTGAGGTGGCCGATGACGGCGACCACACCGGCGTCGACCAGCTGCTGGGCGGCTGCCTTGCCGGCGGCGGCGTCGGAGCGGTCGTCGACCACAACGATTTCGATGGCGACGGGCTTGCCCTTGATCTTGAAACCTTCCTTGTTGAGCTCGTCAACGGCGAGCTTGACGCCGTTGTGCAGGTCCTGGCCCAGGGCTGCAATGCCGCCGGACAGGGGTTGGGCGACGCCAATCTTGATGCTGTCGGGGACGCGGTCGCAGCCGGCAAGAAGCAGGGTGGCGCTGATGCTGATAGCACCGAGGGCCATCACGCTTATGGCGCTACGGCGACGGAAAGGGGTGTGCATGAATGCGCTCCGGATAGGTTGAGGTAACAAACTGTATTGACCCACCTGGCGCTGCGAAATCAGGTTTAACCCACGGCCTGTTGTAACTTTCAATTGATTAGTTTTGCTAATACAAAAGCAGGAAGCTGTGGCAACGTGGGCGGCTTGGGGCGCGGCAGGCCTTGGGCAGGCCGTTGCCAGCTACATCGCCCGAAACAGGTGGCTGTACAGGCGGCTGACGGGCAGCTTCTCGGGCCGGCCGCGCAGGCTTAAGGCCAGTTTGCCGGCGTCGTCGCGCGTCACGCTGTCGATCGCGCCGGCGCGCACCACGGTGCCGCGGTGCACCTGCCAGAAGGTCTGCGTGTCGAGCTGGGGCAGCAGTTCCTTGAGGGGTGTGCGGATCAGGTATTCGGCGCCGGCGGTGAGCACGCGGATGTATTTGTCGGCGGCTTCAAAGTAAATCACTTCGGCCACCGGCACCATGCGGATGCTGCTGCCCACGCTGGCTTGAATGACCTGCAGCGGGGGCTGGCTGAGCAGGGGCTGGCCGGGGCTGAGCAATTGGCGCAACTGGCTCAGTTGGCTGAGGGTGCGGTCAAAATCCGCTTCCAAACTGATAGCTGCCTGTGCCCGATGGGCTAGGGTTAGCTGCACTTTTGACACGGTTTTTTGCAGGCGGGCGGCCTGCACGGGCTTGAGCAGGTAGTCGACCGCCTGCGCCTCAAACGCCTCGACGGCGTACTGGTCGTAGGCGGTGACAAACACCAGCGCCGGGAAGGGCCGGGCGCTCGTTGGCGACACCGGCCACGCGTCTGCCAGTTCGGCGGCGGCTTCCAGGCCGCTTTGGCCCGGCATGCGGATGTCAAAAAACAGCACGTCGGGCAAGAGCTGCAGGGCCTGCACCACGGCCGAGGCGCCGTCGCCCACGGTGGCCAGCACGCGCAGCCCGGGCCAGGCGCGGGCCAGCTCGGCTTGCAGGGCCTGCGCCAGCAGGGGCTCGTCTTCGGCAATCAGGGCGGTGGCGGGGTTGGAGCTCATGGGTCTCATGGGTGTAAGGCAATGGTGACTCTGGCCAGCGTTCCGCCTGCGGGAGAAGCTATTAAATCGATAGCGGATTGGGGGCCGCAACTGGTGGCCAGCCGTTCGCGCACCTGCGCCAGCCCGAAACCGGCGCCCGTCCGGGCTGCCACGCTGGCGGCTGCCGGCAGACCGGCCCCGGTATCCAGCACTTCCAGCACCAGCGCGCCGCCATTTTGCCGGGCGCTGACCGTGATGTCGCCGCCGGCGACCTGGGGCTCCAGCCCGTGCTTGATGCTGTTTTCAACCAGCGGCTGCAGCAGCAGCGTGGGCACGGGCAGCGCGGCCAGCGCGGGTGGCAGGTCCAGCGTGTAGGAGAGGCGCGGGCCCATGCGCACGGTCATCAGTTCCAGGTAGTCCTGCAGGCGGTCAAACTCGGCCTGCAGCGGGTGCGTGGCGGCGCGCGAGGCGCCCAGTGTGGCGCGCAGGTAGGCAATCATGTGGTCCAGCATGGCCTGCGCGCGGGCCGGGTCGGCGCCTATCAGCGCCCGCAGGTTGGCCAGGGTGTTAAAGAGCATGTGCGGCTCGAGCTGCGTTTGCAACAGCTTGAGCTGGCTCTCGGCGGCTTGGCGCTGCAGGGCCTCGGCGTGGGCGCGGGCTTCGGCGAGCTGCTCGCGGCTCAGGAAGTAGTAGGTAGCCACCGCGCCGGCGACCAGACTCATGGCCAGGAACCCGATGGTTTTGCGCGGCTCGGACGTCAAAAATGCCGTGTTCTCCTTGCCCAGCAGGGTATTGGCCAGCAGCATGCCCACCGTGTAGCCCAGCACCACGCCCAGCGGCACCAGCAGCACCAGGCGGCGCCATTCGGTGTCCCAGTTCTTCACAAGCCCGAGCCGGGGAAGGTCAATCAGCGCCCAGATGCTCAGGCCTATGCATTGGGAGTACAGGAAGTTCTCGCCAAAACTGCGCTCGCCAAACAGGGTGATGCCCAGCGCGATGAAAGTGTTCAGGGCGGCAGCCTGCACGGCGCGCAGCAGAACGGGCGCAAGAGTGGGGGCTGGCATGGCTAGAGTATGCCGCCCGTGCAAAACGCAGGGATGCGGCTCACCACGGATCGCGCTGCGTGGCCAGCTTTTGCCGCTCCTGCTGGAGCAGACGCTCGTGCAGGCCGCTGCCGGGCAGGGCCATGAAGACCACGAGGCCGTGAATCATCAGGCCCAGGCCCCAGCCAAACGCCGGGAAAACCGCCCAATGGTGGCCGGTGAAAAGGGAGGCGGCGGCAAACACCGTGTTGAGGGCGATGAAGACCAGTGCGTGGATGTACCAGCTCATGCGGGCGGCGGCACGTTTTCGGGCGAGGTTTTCAAGCTCTTCCTGGCTCAGGGTGGTGTTCATGGTGGGTCCTTGGGGTTGTCAGGTCCGGGGTGTATCAGGTGTCAGAGCAGACCCAGCTGGGTCCAGAGCAGGCGCCCCAGGTAGCGGCCGGGCAGCAGGGTGAAGACGCCGGCCACGATGCAGGCGCCGATGTAGACCTTTTGCATGGTCTTGCGGTGCCGGGCGATGTCGCCCCGCAGCATGTAGGCGATGGCGCCGAACAGGCCGAACAGGGTAAAGGGCACCAGCAGGTGGATGGGCGTGTAACCCGCAATATTGGGGATCGTGAAGTCGCGGATGAAGATGGCCGAGATGGCGGTGATGACCATCAGCGTGACCCAGGCGTAGCCAAACGCCCGGTGCAGGCGCGGGCGCTGAGTGCTCCCCATGCGCGCCCACAGGGCCACGGGGCCTATGGCCGTGGCGGTGATGGCGGCTGTCATGTGAACGGCGATGAGCGGTGTGAGTTCCATGGCGTGTTCTCCGTTGGCTGAATCTGTGGGATGGATTTTGCGGGGCAAGAGGGGTGGCTGCCAACTGTTTGCGACGAAATGCCGGGCGAGCCGCGCGAAATGCAGCCCGGCGGCGTGAAAAGAGGCCCCCGGGGCCGCACACCTTCCAAAGCGATAATCGGCCATCGTTTTTGGGAGTTCAAGTGGACATTGCATTGCTGATCAAAGCCGCCATCATGGGCATCGTCGAGGGTTTGACCGAGTTTTTGCCCATCTCATCGACCGGCCACCTGATCCTGGCCGGTGCGTTGCTGGGCTTTGACGATGACAAGGCCAAGGTGTTCGACATCGCCATCCAGACCGGCGCCATCTTTGCCGTCATTTTGGTCTACTGGCAAAAAATCCGCGACACGCTGATCGCGCTGCCCACTGAAAAGCAGGCGCAGACGTTTGCGCTCAATGTCTTCATCGCCTTTGTGCCCGCCGTGGCGCTGGGCCTGCTGTTTGGCAAGGCCATCAAGGCCAACCTGTTTACCCCGGTGGTGGTGGCCAGCACCTTCATCCTGGGGGGCTTCATCATTTTGTGGGCTGAAAAACGCCAGCAAAACAACCCGGCCGTGGCGCGCATTCAGGATGTCGAAACCATGAGCGCGATGGACGCGCTCAAGGTGGGGCTGGTGCAGTGCATGGCCATGATCCCGGGGACCAGCCGCAGCGGCGCCACCATCATCGGCGGCATGTTGCTGGGCCTGTCGCGCAAGGCCGCGACGGACTTTTCGTTTTACCTGGCGATGCCCACGCTGATCGGCGCGGGCGCCTACAGCCTGTACAAAGACCGCGCCTTGCTGTCGGTGGCTGATGTCCCGATGTTTGCCGTGGGGCTGGTGTTTTCGTTCATCAGCGCCTGGCTGTGTGTGCGCTGGCTGCTGCGCTACATCTCCAGCCACAGCTTTGTGCCCTTTGCCTGGTACCGCATCGCTTTCGGCGTGGTGGTGCTGGTCACCGCCCAGGCGGGCTGGGTGATTTGGGCGGCCTGATTTTTCAGGTGGCTTGCTGGAGCCGCCCAACCAGCTGGGTGTACTCTGCCATGGCCGCTTCGCGGGCCTGCCCCTGCCGTTGGGCCCAGGCATCGTATTTGGCGCGGCCCACCATGTCCATCACGCTGGGGCGCGCGCCCGTCACGTCGCCCACGGTGGCCTGTTTGTAGAGCGCATACAGATCCAGCAGGGCTTCATTGTCAGGGGCTTGTGCAAGGGTTTTGACGGCCACGCTGGCCGCTTCAAATGCACGCTCTGCCTCGTTCGGGGCAGCGGGCGCCACGGGGCTGCCAAAGTGGGCATCTTCCAGCGCCACATCATCCGGGAACCAGCGTGCGTCCAGCAGCTTGCCGGCGCGCACGGCGAAGGCCAGCACGCCTTGCGACAGCAGGCTGCCGGCCACCAGGGTGGCGGGCCACACGGCCATGCCGGCGTTGAACACCGGTTGGCCAAAGGCGGTGAACTTCACCTGGCCCGGACCTTGTGTGGTCCATTGCTGCAAGGCCTGCAGCCCCTTGCGACCGCGAAACATGCCACTGGCGCGGTTGTGGCCGGGCTGGAACCAGGCCATCTCGGCCGTGCCCTTGCCAAACAGGGCGGCAAAGTCGCCGGCTTCCAGGGCGCTGCGCAACTCGGCGACAAAAGCCAGCAGGGCGTCCGGGCTCATCTGCGCGTCTTCGACCGCCATGCCCAGCGACGCGGCGCTGCTGGCGCCGAAAAACTCCAGCACATTGCGCGCCACCTGCTCGCGGTCGTTGTCCACGCAAATCATGTGGTAACTGTTCTCCAGAATCACCATGCGTGCTTTGGCGCCGCCAATCTGCTCGACCAGGTAGTTGGCCGAGTTGATGCTGGTGAGCTCGTCTTCTCGGGCATGAATCACCAGGGTTTCGCAGGTCATGGCGTCCAGCCCCTTCATCACCCAGCCGCGCAGCCGGTCGACCTGCCGGATGCAGGCCAGCGGCACCCAGCGGTAATGGAAGTTTTCGCCGCGCGCAAACTTGGCCTTGACGATGGCCCGCAACTGCTCGTTCTTGATGCCAAACGGGTCTTCTTCCTCGACCTTCATGCGGGCGGGCAGGCCCGGCACACAGTAAAGAAGCCGGCGCAGCGAGCGGTACCAGGGGGTGGACCAGCCATCGATGTAGATGGGTGGTGCCAGTGCAATCAGTTTGCCGCGGGTGTGGCGCTGGCGCTTGGCCAGCTCGGTGGCCAGCAGGGCGCCCATGCACATGCCCATGAGATGAAAGGTCTCATGCTGGGCCGCCACCTCGTGGTATTTGGCCGTGACCGCATCCATCCATTGCTCGGCCTCCACCGCGCTGAGGTCTTCGGGCGTGGTGCCGTGCCCGGGCAGCGTCAGCGAATGCGTGACAAAGCCGGCATTTTTCAGCCGCTTGTGCATGGAGCCCAGGTCGTACTGCGTGCCGCCCAGGCCGTGAATGAGAAATACCGCCGGCGCAGCAGACGAGGCCGGCGAGGAGGGCGGCGCTGTTTCAACCACCATGGGGGGCCTCGACTTCAAGCAGTGCGGCAACCTCTTCGACCTGGCCGTCGGCGCCGCGCACGCCCGACAGACGGGCGATCACGCTGGCTACTTTGCCATCGCTCCAGCGCAGGGCGTGCTTCCAGAGGACATGATTGCGGTGACCTTGCGTGAGATCGCGCCAGTCGGCCTGCAGGGCCGGATGGTCCTGCTGCTCGGCATGTGCAATCCAGTCCTGCACAGTGAGCAGCGCGGCCGTGCTGGTGCGCAGCAGTTCGTCGGCGCCTTCACCCCACTGCGCCAGGCCATTGCGGGCGTCAAAGCTGGCCATGACGGTGCGGTTGGATTCCAGAACCTGACGGTAGCGCAAGCGCCAGGCCTGCGCCTGGGCCAGTGCCTGTTCGTTCCGCGCCCCCAGAGTGTTGACCACGCCGACCAGCAAAGCCATCACGGCCACATAGCCCTGCACCTCAATCACGGCTTCGCCCGCGAAGCCCTCAATCTCTGAAAACGGACCGGCGCCGGCGTTGTTCCACACGATCAGTGCCAGGGCGGCGGCCAGCGTGGCGAGGGTGGCGCCGCGCTCTTTCCACAAGATGGCGGTGACCACCAGGAAGGGCAGGGGCAGGTAGGTCAGCGTGGGGCCCAGCGAGGCGCCAAAGCGGTCCGACACATCGCTTGAAAAAATCAGCGCCGCCGCCACCAGGAACATCACGAAGGTGGCCGCGCCCGCCAGAAACTGCGCCATGGGCATGCCGCCAGAGCGCCTGATGCGAAAGCCTGCCAGCGAAATGATCAGCGGCGCCATCAACAAAATGCCCACGAAGGTGGTGCAGGCCCACACCCGCCATTCGGCGGCAAGCAGCGCCTGGGGCCGGGTCCAGCTCCAGAGCACGGCCGCCACGCTGGCGCCGATGGCGGCGCTCAGCAGGGCGCCCAACAGCAGGCCGGCGTAGGCCTTGCCCGGGTCAGCTTCTGCGTCGGGCGCGACGGTGCGAAGCCGCAGTGCAAGCCAGGCGCCCAGCCCGGCTGCCAGGGCTTCGTTGGCGCCAAATGCCAGGGCTTGCGCCACCGTCTGCCCGTCGCGCAAGCCCAGGACCACTGTGGCACAGACGGCGCCCAGCAGGACGGCGGGGCGTTTGGCGGCCTTGACCACCAGCAGCGCACCGAAGGTGATGCCGGTGGCCAGCCAGACGGCCGAGCTGTTGGTGGCCGCGTGGCTGATGCCTTGGGAGAGCACAGCCGCCAGGACCCAGGCCAGGAAGGTCAGCAAGGCGGTGAGCAGGAAAGGGATGGGCATGAAGAGTCCTCCTTGGAAGCTGTACCGGCATTGTGGGCCAAGTGTGCTCAAGATGCGCCCGCCCGGCAAAAACCAGCTTCGGCCGTTTTTTGCATCATGAATGATAATGATTCTCATTGTCATGGCATAATTCCGCCTTTCGCCAGCCCCGACTCCCTGAAGTTGTAGCCAGCCAGTCTGTTTCAGCTTTCTCGGAGTCCCTATGTCCCAGCCTTTGCGCGCGCGGCTTGCACCGATCGCCGCCGCCGTTCTTTTCCTGCTGCATGGCGCCGCCATGGCCCAGGCCACCCAAAGCCTCAAGGAAGTCATCGTCAACGCCGGCAAGGATGACGGCTATTCCCCCGCCACCAGCAGCACGGCCACCAAGGGCAGCGCGCCGCTGCGCGACATCCCGCAGTCGGTCAATGTGGTGCCGGGCCAGTTGCTGCGCGACCAGGCCGCACAGTCGCTGGAAGATGCGCTGCGCAACGTGCCCGGCGTGGCGATGAGCAGCGGCGACGGGCAGCGTGATCAGGTGGTCATTCGCGGCTTCACGGCAATAGCCGACCAGTTCATTGACGGCGTGCGCGACGATGCGCTGTACTTTCGCGACCTCTCCAACACCGAACGCATCGAGGTGCTCAAGGGCCCGGCCGCGGTGCTGTATGGGCGCGGCTCTTCGGGCGGCCTGATCAACCGCGTCACCAAGAAGCCGAAGTTCGGCGAGACGTTTGGCGAGGCCACGCTCAGCCTGGGCAGCTACAGCCTCAAGCGGCTCAGCGCCGACGTGAACCGCGAGCTGGGCGAGAGCGCCGCCCTGCGCATCACCGCCGCCACAGAAGACTCCGGCAGCTACCGCGACCAGCAGTTCGTCAAGCGCTACAGCTTCGCGCCGTCCCTCGCCCTCAAGCTCGGCGGCCAGACCAGCCTGCTGCTGCAGTACGAAAACGCGCGCGACAAGCGGGTGACCGACTTTGGCATTCCCTCGCTCAATGGCAAGCCGGTTAACGTGCCTGCATCGCGCTACTACGGCTCGCGCAACGCCGCGCAGGACGACACCAGCACAGCCCAGGTCAGCGCCGGCACGGCCACGCTCAACCATGCGTTTTCCGATGCGCTGTCGCTGCGCAACACCACGCGCTACTACACCTACCAGCTCGACCGCTACAACACCCTGCCCAATGGCACCGTCAACCCGGTGGCGCAAACCGTGGGCCTGGGGCGCAGCGCCGTCCTGCGCCAGGAGGACGGCTGGTTCAACCAGACTGACTTCACCTACAAGAACTCGCTGGGCGGCCTCCAGCAGGAGTGGCTGCTGGGCATGGAGCTGGGGCGGCAAAACAAGTATGTGCGGACGATCTCGGCGGGCAACATCGCCACGGTCAATATCTTCAATCCGGTCCTGCCCGCCGTGGCGCCCTTCACGGCCGCCCAGCTGGGCGCCACCAGCGCGATCCCGTCCAACAGCGTGCTGACGACCTCGGCCGTCTATGCGCAAAACCAGATCACGCTGGCCAAAAACTGGAAGGCGCTGGCGGGCCTGCGCTACGACGTCTACAAGCAGGCAACCACGTTTGAGCGCACGCTGGCCGGGCTGTCCCGCACCGATAGCAAACTCAGCCCGCGCGCCGGCCTGGTGTGGCAGCCCAGCGACTCCAGTTCCTACTACGTTTCCTACAGCAAGTCCTTCCAGCCTTCCGGGGAGACCTTTGCCCTGGCGTCCAACAACGCCGGCAACGAGCCCGAGATCACGCAAAACCGGGAAGTCGGCGCCAAGCTGGATTTCTTCGACGGCGCGCTGGCGGTCACGGGCTCGGTGTTCAGCCTGGAACGCAGCAACATCAAGAACGCCAACCCGCTCAATCCGGTCCAGCTGATCAACGTGGGCAAGCAGCGCACCAATGGTTTTGAGTTGACCGCCAATGGCAAGCTGCCAGCCAGCCTGGGCGCCGTGCTGGGCTCGCTGGAGCTGAGCGCCGGCTACGCCTACCTGGACGGCAAGATGATCGAGTCAGTGGCCAGCATGGCCTCGCCGCAGACCCCGGTGGTGCAGATTGCCTCGCTCGGCAAGACGGCCGCGCTCACTCCCCGGCATTCCGGCTTTGTCTGGGCGCTCAAGAACCTGGGCGACGGCTTCAGCGTGGGCGGCGGCTTGAATTACGTGGGCAAGCGCTTCACTTCGCTGACCAATGCCGTCACCCTGCCGTCCTACCTCACGGCAGACCTGGCGGCTTACTACAAAACCAAAACCTATGAAATCGCCGTCAACCTGAAAAACGTGACGAATAAACAGCACATCGTCTCCAGCCACGGCAGCCACGACAACCTGATCCTGCCCGGCCCGCCGCGCCAGTTGCTGGTTTCGTTAACCACCAAATTTTGACTCTGGAGTACTTGACCATGCAAAGAAGAACCTTTGTCCTTTCATCCCTGGGTGCTGCCTTGCTGAGCGCCTGTGGCGGCAAAGACGCCGGGCCCAAAAACCGCTACCGGCAAACCCTGCTGCTGGCCAACAAGGCCAGCTACAAGGCCCGGTTCACCGAGCCTGAATTCGTCAATGGCTGGGGTATCGCCATCCGCCCCGCAGGCGCCGGGGGGCATTTCTGGGTGGCCGGCGGCGGGGTCTCCTGGGAGTACCTGGGCGATGTCACGCGATCGGCCAATGCGGGCTTGCACAGCCTGATTCAGGACGACTTGAAGAAAGTCAAAGTCGAAGGCGCGGACAGCCAAAGCGGCGAGACCAGCCTGGGCAAGGTGACCGGCGTGGCTTTCAACGGCGCGCCCCTGACCAGCCCCCTGTTTCGCGTCAGCACGCAAACCGCGGGCAACACCCGGTTTGACGGGTCGGCCCGCTTCATCTTCGTCACCGATTCAGGCCGCATCACCGGCTGGACCGACCGTGCCAGCGACGGCAGCATCGTGCGCAAGGACGGTCCCGCGGCCACCCTGTTCGACGGCTCGGCGCGTGGCATGGCCTTCTTTGGCTGTGCCGTCAAAACCGACACCTGGGACCAGCTGTGGGTGGCCGACTTCGGCGCCCAGCCCAAGATCCGCAGCTTCAACGCCCAGTGGCAGGAAGTCGCCACCACCGGCTTTGCCAATCCCTTTGCCACAGGCGACGGCGGCAGCCCGCGGCCGGGTGAGCCGGTGCCTTTCAACATCCAGGTCGTCAACGACGGCAGCAAAGACCGGGTGTTCGTGATGTACGCCATCAGCCAGCCGGATCCGAAAGCACCGGGCCAGTTCCACGCCGCCGAGGAAGATGCGCTGGATGCGGCCGCCGAAGCCGCCAGCGGCAACACACCCAATCGGGGCAAGCTGGTGGAGTACGACCTGTCGGGTGCGCTGGTCCGCGTCTATGACGATGGCAAGCGTCTCAATGCGCCCTGGGGCGTGGCCATCGCGCCGGCCAACTTCGGCAAGCTCTCCGGGGCCGTGCTGGTGGGCAACTTCGGCGGCGCCGGCCGCATCTGCGCCTTCAACGGCGCCACGGGCCACTATCTGGACGATTTGCGCGGCCCCGACGACAAGGCCGTGGGCATTGCGGGCCTGTGGGGGCTGCAATTTGGCAACGGCGAAAGCCTGGGCGACGCCAATGCCCTGTACTTCGCCGCCGGGCCCGAGGATGAAACCGATGGCCTGTTTGGCTCTTTGCGCCATGTGGGGTAGGGGCCTTCGCCGGTTACGGCCGGCAAGATGAGCTGAGCATGGGTGGATCGACTGGCCTTGCGGACGGCATTGCCGCCCCCGGGTGGCAGCGAGCGGCCTGCGTGGCGCTGCGCGTGCTGGGGGCCGTGGGCGGGGGCTACGCGTTCTGCGCGGCCTGCGTCGCATGGCTTGCGGTCGCGCTGCCCCGGTTTGCCGGTGCGGCCCGCAGCGAGGCGGTGCTCGCCGCCGCCATGTCGGGCTTCGTGCTTTACCTGGCCGTGCTGGTCTGGGCCTTCAGCGTGCCCAGCCTGCGGCGGCTTTGGTGCGCGCTGGCAGGCGGCACGGCCCTGGTCTGCGGCCTGCTGCACTGGACCATGCAGCTGGTTTGAAAACGAAGAACTGAGATGCAAGCGACCTTCCGAAAATCCATGGCCTGGCTCCATACCTGGGCCGGCGTGGTCATCGGCAGCCTGCTGTTCGCCATCTTCTGGATGGGCAGCCTGTCGGTGTTCGACCGCGAGATCGACCGCTGGATGATGCCGGCCACCCGCCTGCAGGCGCCTGCCGCCCCGGTATCGCTCGACGCTACGGTGCTCCCGGCGGCAGGCCAGCTGGCGGCCGGCTCGGCCCAGTGGCTGATCACGCTGCCCACCGATCGCACGCCCACGCTGCAATTGCGTTTTCGCGACGCCTCCGGCGAACTCGTCAGCCGTCACATCAACCCGGCGACGGGCGCGGCCACCGACGACCCCGCCACGCTGGGCGGCACCGGCTTCATCTTCCCGTTTCATTTCCGCCTGCACCTCAAATGGAAGGACCTGGGCTACTGGCTGGTGGGCGTGGCGGGCATGGCCATGTTGGTGTTGCTGGTGTCGGGCGTGGTCATTCACAAGAAGATCTTTGCGGATTTCTTTACCTTTCGCCCCAGGAAACACATGCAGCGTGCCAGCCTGGACCTGCACAACCTGAGCGCCGTGCTGCTGCTGCCGTTTTATGTTGCGGTGGCGCTGTCGGGCCTGGTCATTCTTTTTTCGATCTATTGGCCCAGCGCCCAGTACGCGGCCTACCCCGGCGCCAAGGAGCCGCGCCAGGCACTCAACGCCGAGGCCTTCGGCCAGTACAAACGCGCCCCGGCCGGCCAGCCCGGCACGCTGGCATCGCTCGACGCCATGGTGGCGCGGGCCGAAAACCTGTGGTCGGCCCAGGGCCAGCGTCCCGGCCCCGATCTGCCGGCCAAGGCTTACCTGGTGCGCGTGTTTCACCCCGGCGATGCGAATGCCTATGTGGAAGTCCGCCGCTCTTTTGCCCGTGAGGTCACGATGAACGTGGACACCGTGTTTTTCGACGGCCCCACGGGCCGGCTGTTGAAACAGCACAGCGCCAAGCCGGTGCTGGGCGTGCAGCGCTTCCTTGCCGGCCTGCACTTCATCCAGTTCGAGCACTGGACGCTGCGCTGGCTGTACTTTCTGGCCGGCCTGTCGGGCTGTGTGATGATGGCCACCGGCTTTCTGTTCTGGCTGGAGGCGCGCCGCGCGCAGCATGCCAAAAAAGGCCTGACCGGCGTGCGCTGGGTCGAAGCGCTCACGATAGGCAGCGTCACCGGCCTCATGATCGCCACGCTTACCTTTCTAATTGCCAACCGGCTGCTGCCCGCAGGCGCCAGCGCCTGGGGCGCAGACCGTGCCGGACTGGAAGTGTGGGTGTTTTTCTTGGCATGGCTGGCCAGCCTGGCGCATGCTGTGTGGCGCCAGCGCGCCGCATGGCTCGACCAGGTTCGCGCACTTGCCGCGCTGGCTGCTTTGGCGGTCGCACTGAACTGGCTGACCACCGGCCATCACCTGCTGCACACCCTGCGCTTAGGCCTGTGGGGCGTCGCGGGGGTGGATGCCTGGCTGCTGGCCGGCGCGGGCCTGGCCTGGGGCACGGCCCGCCACCTCGCCCGCAAACCCTGGGCGCAGCGTGCAGCCGCCGTCGCATCGGCACCGGTGGCACACCATGCCTGACGCGCTGGCGCTGGGTCTGGTGTTTTGGCTGGCCGTTTTCGGCTTCGCCTTGCTGGCGCTCTCGCAGGAGCGGCACTGGAGCCAGGTTACACCATCAAATAGGCCTTCAGTCCCTGTAGTTATTGTGCAGCGTGCTATCGGTTTTGTAGCAATTGTCGGTGCCTTGCCGCTGTGCATGGCCATCGAGGGCGCGAGTTTCGGCTGCTTGCTCTGGGCCGTTTTGCTGTCGGCCGCAGCTGCGGCGGTGGCCCTTGTCTTGACTTGGGCGCCTGGCTTGCTGGCGCCATTGGCTAGATCAGTTTCTCCCCGGGGCCGCTGAGTTTCTTGAGGGCTTCATGCCGGGTGGCCGGCATTTTGAGCGGCGTGTTGGTGTGGCTGTCGTCCCAGACCGGGTCTTCGATGCTGTCGAACACCTCGCGCAGCTTCTGGCCCCAGCTGGCCTGCATCATCTTGTAGTAGGGGTTGTCGCTGTCGATGCAGGCCATCTTGTCGCTTTGGTAGCTGTCGGCCTCGTAGACCACCAGGTCGAGCGGCAGGCCGACCGAGAGGTTGGATTTCATGGTCGAATCCATCGAGACCAGCGCACATTTGGCGGCTTCTTCGAGCGGTGTGTGGGGCGTGATCACGCGGTCCAGCACGGGTTTGCCGTACTTGGACTCGCCAATCTGGAAGTAGGGCGTTTCGTTGGTCGCCTCGATGAAGTTGCCCGCCGAGTACATCTGGAACAGGCGCATGCCCTCGCCACGGATCTGTCCGCCAAACACCAGCGACACATTGAAATCCACATCGGACTGCTTGAACGATTCGGCGTCGCGCTCGTGCACGCGGCGTATGGCCGAGCCCAGCACGCGCGCGGCGTCAAACATGCTCCTGGCGTTCCAGATCGTGATGGGCTCGCTGCCTTCGTGGTCCTGGATTTGTTCCACCTGCAAAATCTCGCGCACGGATTGCGAGATCGACAGGTTGCCGGCCGTGAGCAGCACCATGAAGCGGTCACCGGAGCGTTCGTAGACGATCATCTTGCGGAAGGTGCTGATGTAGTCGAGTCCGGCATTGGTGCGGGAGTCGGACAGAAACACCAGTCCAGCGTTCAGTTTGATGGCAACACAGTAGGTCATGGCGGGCTCGGGCAAGGGCATCCAGTATTCAGGCCAGGGAAGAGAGTTTTTTGAGCTGGTACAGCGCGTCCAGCGCTTCGCGCGGGCTCAGGGCATCGGGGTCCAGGCTGGCCAGGGCGGCCTCCGCTGCGCTCAACGAAGGGGTCACTGCCTCGGGCGGTGGCGCAAACAGGTCCACCTGGGCGCGGGTTTCGCTCTGGTGCGTCTCCAGCGCATGAAGCGCATGGCGCGCGTGATTGACCACCGCCGCCGGCACACCCGCCAGCTTGGCCACGGCAATACCGTAGCTCTTGCTGGCCGGGCCGGCTTCGATGTGGTGCAAAAACACGATGTCGGCGCCCGATTCCACCGCGCTCACATGCACGTTGACGGCGCCGTGGTGCTGCGCCGGGAACTCGGTGAGCTCAAAGTAATGCGTGGCAAACAGCGTGAAGGCCTGCGTCTTGTTGTGCAGGTGCGCGGCAATGCCGCCGGCCAGCGCCAGGCCGTCGAAGGTGGATGTGCCGCGCCCGATCTCGTCCATCAGCACCAGGGAGTGCGGGGTGGCGGCATGCAGGATTTGCGCGGCCTCGGTCATCTCGAGCATGAAGGTGGACTGCGCATTGGCCACGTCGTCGGCCGCGCCGATGCGGGTGTGGATGGCGTCGATGGGCCCCAGGCGGCAGTTGCTGGCGGGCACGTAGGAGCCCACGCTGGCCAGCAGCACAATCAGCGCGACCTGGCGCATGTAGGTGGACTTGCCGCCCATGTTGGGGCCGGTGATGACCTGCATGCGGGTTTTGCTGCCCATGCGGCAGTCGTTGGCAATGAAGGAGCCGGCACCTAGCTCGGCCAGGCGGGCCTGCACCACCGGGTGGCGGCCCTGCTCGATCTCGATGCAGGGCTCCCGCACGAAGCTGGGCGCGCACCAGTTGAGCGTGAGCGAGCGCTCGGCCAGCGCGCACAGCGCGTCCAGCGAGGCCAGCGCGCGCGCCAGGCGCGTCAGGGCGGGCACGAAGTCCTGCAACTGGTCGAGCAGCTGTTCGTACAGCCACTTCTCGCGGGCCAGCGCGCGTTCCTGCGCCGACAGCGCCTTGTCTTCAAAGGCCTTGAGTTCGGGCGTGATGTAGCGCTCGGCGTTCTTCAGGGTCTGGCGGCGGCGGTAGTCGTCGGGCACCTTATCGAGCTGGCCCTGCGTCACTTCGATGTAAAAGCCGTGCACCTTGTTGAACTGCACGCGCAGGTTGGCAATGCCGGTGCGGGCTTTTTCGCGGCCTTCGAGGTCCAGCAGGAAGGCGTCGCAATTGGTCTGGATGGCGCGCAGCTCGTCCAGGTCGGCGTCGCAGCCGTGGTTGATGACGCCGCCGTCGCGGATCAGTGCGGCGGGCTCGTCGAGCACATAGTGGCCCAGCAGCGCGGCGCAGGCCGGTGGGGCCTGCAGGTCTTCCAGGATGCGAGTCAAAAGTGGTGGCAGCCCTTGTTGATTGGGCGTCAGCAGCTCTGTTTTTTGTAGCGTATCGCGCAGCGCCACCAGCTCGCGCGGGCGCACCTGGCGCAGCGCAATGCGGGCCGTGATGCGCTCCACGTCGCTGCAGCCCTTGAGCTTGGCGCGCAGGTGTTGCTGCAGGCCGTCGCGCAGGGTCGCAATGGCTTCGAGCCGCGCCTGTGCCTGGCTGCGGTCGCGGCGCGGGCCCTGCAGCCAGCTTTTGAGCGCGCGGCTGCCCATGCCGGTGGTGCAGGTGTCCAGCAGCGAGAACAGCGTGGGCGAGTCTTCGCCGCGCAGGGTTTGGGTGAGTTCCAGATTGCGGCGGGTGCTCGGTGGCAGGTCAATCAGCTCGCCGGAGCGCACCACCTGCAGGTGGTGCACATGCGAGAGTGCGCGGCCCTGCGTGTGCTCGGCGTAACCCAGCAGGGCCGAGGCGGCGGCATGGGCTTCGGGCAGCTTGTCCGCATTCCACGAAGCCAGCGAGGCCACTTTGAGCTGCTCCAGCAGACGGCGCGCGCCCAGGGCCGGGTCAAACTGCCAGGCCGGGCGGGCGCTGAGTGTGCAGCGCGAGGTCTTGAGGCGCTGCTCAAAGGCCGGCGTGACGTCGACGTTGTACAGCAGCTCGCTCGGACCGATCCGGGCCACCCAGGTTTCGACTTCATCGCTGGTGCAATGGGCCAGATGAATCTCGCCCTGCGTCACGCTGAGCCAGGCCAGGCCGCAGGTGTTGCGCGCGCCCTGGTGAATCGCCAGCAACATCGATTCGGCCTTGTCGCTCAGCAGTTCGGTGTCGGTCAGCGTGCCTGGTGTCACGACCCTGACCACTTTTCTCTCGACCGGGCCTTTGCTGGTGGCCACATCGCCCACCTGCTCGCAAATGGCGACCGACTCACCGAGCTTGATGAGCTTGGCCAGGTAGCCTTCCAGGGCATGAAAGGGCACACCGGCCATCACCACGGGCTCACCGGCCGACTGGCCGCGCCGCGTCAGCGTGATGTCGAGCAACTGGGCGGCTTTCTCGGCATCGGCGTAAAACACCTCGTAAAAGTCGCCCATGCGGTAGAACAGCAGCGTGTCGGGGTAGTCCGCTTTCAGGCCCAGATACTGCTGCATCATGGGGGTGTGCGGGGCCGTGACGGGGCTGGCGGCGGAAGGGGCGGAGGTGGTCAGGAACAAGAGCGAACCGGGCTTTGCGTGGAATGCTCCGCATTATCCTATGGATGCGCCGGCGCGGTCGGCCCCCAGGGTGAACGCGAATGTCGTCCTTTCGCCCGGCACCGACTCGGCGCGGATGCGCCCGCCATGGCGCTCGATCAGCCGCTTGACGATGGACAGCCCCACGCCGGTGCCGGCAAAATCTTCAGCGCTGTGCAGGCGCTGGAATGGCGCGAACAGCTTGTCCAACTGGGCCGCGTCGAACCCCACGCCGTTGTCGCGCACAAAAATTTCGGTGCCGTCAGGTCCCTCCTGCGTGCCGATCTCCACGCGGGGCGAACTTTGCCTGGCGGAAAACTTCAGCGCGTTGCCGATCAGATTGTTGAAGACCTGGCCCATCAGCGTCGGGTCGGCCTGCACCACGGGCAGCGGGCCGGTGCTGACGTGGCTGTTTGGACAGGCCGGCGCCAGCTCGTGCAGCAGCTCGCCGACCAGATCGTTCAGATCGACCGGCCGGAAGTTCATCTCCACGCGCTCGGCGCGCGAGCACGCCAGGATGTCCTGGATCATGCGGTCCATCGTCGCCGCCCCGGCGATGATGCGGGCCAATTTGCGACGTCCACCCTCGGACAGCGCGGACGCTTCCGAGCGTTCCAGCAGCGTGGCAAAGCCGCTGACGGTCTGCAGCGGGCCACGCAGGTCGTGCGACACGCTGGCGCTGAAGGCTTCCAGGTCGCTGACGGTGCGCTCCAGCGACGCCGTGCGTTCCTTGACCAGTTCTTCCAGATGGTGGCGGTAACGGTCGAGTTCAGCGGCGGCTCGGGTGCGTTCGGTGATGTCGCGTGAAATGCCGAACACGCCGGTCACCTCGCCCGCGATGTTGCGCAAGGGTCCCTTGGTCGTGAGGAAGGTGGACAGTCCGCGCGCGGTGGTGAACGCCACCTCGTAAGTGGTGGCGCGGCCCTGCGCTATCACCTGAGCGTCGCTGGCGGCCAGGCGGGCGGCTTCGGCGGGTGAAAACAGCGCGAGGTCGGTGTTGCCAACGATCTCTTCCCGGGTCTTGCCCAAGGCCCGGCAAGCCGCCTCGTTGCACAACAGGTAGCGGCCTGTCCTGTCCTTGGCGAAAATCCCGTCGGTCGAGCCCTGTGCGATGGCATCGAGCAACTGCAGCGCGCGCAATTTCTCTTCCCGGTGGGCGCCTTCGATGCGCGCAAACTGCAGGGCCTCACGCTCGCGGAACCAGTAGGCGCCCACTCCGATGGCCAGCAGGGCCAGCACGCCCGCGGCGGCGATCCAGAGCGCGTTGCGCCACGCGTCGGCATAGGCCTCGGCGCGGTCTATCCTGGCCATCAGAAACCAGTCCGTCCCCGCGATCGGGCGCACCACGCCCAGCACCGGCTGACCGCGGAAGTCCAGCGCGTCGACGGCCTGGCCGGGCGGTACGTCGCCGCGAAGAACCCTGGCCGCCAGCAGGTCGGGTGTGGACAGCGGCAATCGGGTCCTCGAATGGGGTTCGACCAGAAAGTCGCCTTCGCGCCGTACCAGCACGGAGGCAGCGCTGCGGCTGGGCAGCGGCCATTCGCGCAGCGTCGGAAACAGAAAGTCGCGGGGATCGAGTGTCACCACCAGCACCGCGCGCGCCGGCTGGCCGGTGAGCGTGAGCGGCGCCACCACGTCGATCCGCGGCGCCGGCGGCTTGCCCTCGTAGCCGTAGAGGTTGGTGAACTGCGGCTCGTTGCTGGCTATGGCCCGCCGGGCCGCATCGCGCAGGGGGGAGGGTGTTTCATTTTCCGCCTGGGTCGTGCCGGCGACGACCTGGCCCTGGTCGTCCAGCACCCGCACGCTGTGGCCTCCGCTGGCCTTGTGAAAGCTGGACAAGCGGTCCAGCAGCCGTTCATGGGCCACGGTTTCGCGCCCATCGCGCCAGCGCAGAAAGAGTTCGCCCATCGGGCTGCGGCCGGCGAACCCGACCCGGCCGAGATGGTCGCGCAGCCAGGTGGCGACCTGGCCGGCACGCAGGGCAGCCATGGCTTCGATGCGGGCGGCTTCGCGTTCACGGTATTGGTCGTGGCTTTCAACCATGGTCCAGGCCGTCAGCGCAACGACAACCGTCATCACGAGCGACAAAGGCCAAAACAAGGTCCGAATTTCAGCAACTGCGGCGC
Source organism: Polaromonas sp. (assembly GCF_036676035.1). Taxonomy (GTDB): domain Bacteria; phylum Pseudomonadota; class Gammaproteobacteria; order Burkholderiales; family Burkholderiaceae_C; genus Polaromonas. The sequence goes on along the minus strand of NZ_JAKFDR010000060.1, from coordinate 74,185 downwards.
GGGTCGGCGCAGGGATCTGGGCTGGGCTGTCGTTGGCCATATTCAGGTCCTCCGAACCCGCCCGGGCAGATCGGCTGCCTACCGGGTGGGCCACCTTACTGGCATTGAACCGAGGCGGCGGCGCCTCGGCTTCGCAGTCATTCTAGTCCGTGGATTTGCTCTCGGGCAAGCGCAGCTGCGGCAGATCTTGAGCACCACATAGGTGCCCGTCATTGCACTCAGCTGCCGGTGGCCGGTGTCTTGCGCACACGGGTGAGGGTACGCGCAGGGGGCGCAGCGGCGCTGCTGTCTGCTGCCGCAGCCGGCTTGGCCGCGTCAGCCGCCTCATCCGGGATGGGGCGGCCACTGGAGCGGTTGACAGCGTCGGCGACCTGCATCTTCTGGGCGACGCCGGCAAACTTGCTGTATTTGCCCAGGGTGGCGACCAGTTGGCCGTAAATGCGTGGGTTGGCGGCCACGCATTCGCCATGGTCCATGAAGTCGGCTTCGCCGGTGTAGTTGCCGATCAGGCCTCCGGCTTCGGTGACCAGCAGCGAGCCGGCGGCCACGTCCCAAGGGTTGAGGTTGGTTTCAAAGAAGCCGTCGGTGAAGCCGGCTGCCACATAGGCCAGGTCCAGCGCGGCTGCACCGGGGCGGCGCACACCGGCGCACTGGCTCATGACTTCGCCGAGCATGTTCAGATAGGTTTTGAGCTTGTCGCCGGGGCGGTAGGGAAAGCCGGTGGAGACCAGGCATTCCTGCAGGCGGGTGCGCTTGGCCACGCGGATGCGGCGGTCGTTGAGGTAGGCGCCGCGGCCTTTGGTGGCGCAGAAAATGTCGTTGCGGGTGGGGTCGTACACCACGGCCTGCTCGACCTTGCCCCTGACGGCCAGCGCAATGCTGACGCAGTAGACCGGAAAGCCGTGAATGAAGTTGGTGGTGCCGTCCAGCGGATCGATGATCCAGACGAATTCGGAGTCTTTGGCGCCATGCTCGCTGCCCGATTCTTCGGCCATGATGCCGTGACCGGGGTAGGCCGTCAGCAGCGTTTCAATGATGGCGGTTTCGGCGGCCTGGTCGATTTCGGTGACGAAATCGTTGGTCTGCTTGACCGAGACACGGACCGATTCCACATCGAGCGCGGCGCGGTTGATGATGGCGCCGGCGGCGCGCGCAGCCTTGATGGCCACGTTGAGCATGGGGTGTAGATTGCTGGACATAGATTTTTAATTCAGGAACGCTGGGGCCGTGCGATGACGGTTACATTTCGGTATTTTCTCACGAAAGTAAATGCAAAGGAGTAACCCCCACGCTTTTCACTTCGTGTAATGCGCTGCCCCCCGAGGGGGCCGTCGCTTGCTCGGGGCGGCCCTTCGCGGCGCTTGGCCGTGGCATTAGTGCCCTGTGCTTGCGTCGGGCGTCAACGCAAAAGTCGGGCGCCATCCACCTTCGCCGCAGCTTTGTCAAACGTCCATAGCGGACTTTCACCTGCAGCGTGCGCCAGCGCGATATGCACGCAGTCTGAAAAATCCGCACTGTTCGCCTGAAACAGCGCAAAAGCCACTTCAAGGGCTGACTCGGATTCAAAAGACAGCTCTGCAGCCGAGAGCAATGCCGACAGCGTTTCGGCAACGGTGTTTTTGGCAAAACCAAAGTTGGACCGCAACACCCATTCCAGTTCCAGCATGACGGTGATGGGCACATAGATTGTGTCGCCCGCTCGCACGGCGGCTCGTATGAGTTTTTTGGCCGCCGCCAGTTGGGTGGTGTCGTCTTCTACGAGGTAGCGAACGAGGATGTTGGTATCGAGTGCCGCCATACGCTCAAGACCAGATGGTTATCGCCAGGCGTTCATGTCGGCCACGTGCACGCTTTTGCCGCGCGGCGCCTTGAGCTTGCCCGCCATGTCCAGGATGGATTGGGACTTGGCGCGCACGATGACGGTGCCATTGGGCATCAAGTTCCACACCAGCTTGCTGCCAGGTTGCGCGTGCAGCGCATCGCGTATGGGCTGCGGCATGGTGGTTTGACCTTTGGCGGTGAGTGTGGATTCAGACATCTATATTCCTTACTATTTGAATATTGTAATGCGTTTGAATTTACGCGGGCGTTCGGTCATTTCCGAGCTGTTCGCAGCGACAATCTGGTTCCATGAAAACGCGTTTTGTCCTGATCAACACCAGCCATGCCGGCAATGTGGGCGCCACTGCACGCGCCATGAAAGTCATGGGGTTTGGCGACCTGGTGCTGGTGGCGCCGCGCTGGGCCAATGTGCTCAACCGCGAAGAAACCATACAGCGCGCCAGCGGGGCGCTGGATGTGCTCAAGAACGCCCGCATTGTCGCCACGCTGGACGAAGCGCTGGACGGCATGACGCATCTGTGCGCCACGGCCATGACGCCGCGCGACTTTGGCCCGCCCACCAAGGCACCGCGGGCGCATTTTGCCGAGTTGCTGGGCCAAACCGATTTGCTATCAAAAGAGGAGCTGCTTGCGCCTGCAGCTACTGGGTTAAAGCCCGATTCGGTTGCTTTTTTGTTCGGTTCAGAGCGTTTTGGCATGCAAAACGACGACGTGTACCGCTGCCATGTGGCCTTGAGCATCCCGACCGATCCCAAATTTGGCTCACTCAATCTGGCTGCGGCGGTGCAACTGATTGCCTACGACTGGCGCGAGGCCTTGGGCGGTTTTAGCGTGCAGCCCGCCACCGCCGAAGCCAAACTGGCCGATGCCGCCGAAGTGGCGGGCATGCTCAAGCATTGGGAGGCCGCGCTGACCGACATCGGTTTTCTGGACCCGGCTTCGCCCAAAAAGCTCATGCCGCGCCTGAACCAGCTGTTCAACCGGGCGCAGCTGAGCCCTGAAGAGATTCATATCCTGCGCGGCGTGGCCAAGGCCATGTCTCAAAAAGCCGCAGTGCCGCAGCGCAGGGCCGCCCCAAGCAAGGTCAGCCCCCTCGGGGGGCAGGGAAGTACAGGAACTGACGAGCGTGGGGGTTCTATTTCTACGGGCAAAACAGCCAAGCCAGCAGACACGCCGGACGGCAAGTAGACTTAGCAGCATGTTTTCCAGACTCCGTTCCGACATCCAGTGCATTCTCGACCGCGATCCTGCCGCGCGCAGCACGTGGGAGGTGCTGACCTGTTACCCGGGATTGCACGCGATCATCCTGCACCGGCCGGCGCACTGGTGCTGGAAGCAGGGCCTCAAATGGCTGGGGCGCTTCATCTCGCATATCTCGCGCTGGCTGACGGGCATCGAAATCCATCCCGGCGCCGTCATCGGCGAACGTGTGTTCTTCGACCATGCGATGGGCGTGGTGGTCGGTGAAACCGCCGAAATCGGCGACGGCTGCACGATTTACCAGGGCGTGACCCTGGGCGGCACCTCGCTTTACAAAGGCGCCAAACGGCATCCGACGCTGGGCCGCAACGTGGTGGTGAGCGCCGGCGCCAAGGTGCTGGGCGGTTTTTTGGTCGGCGACGGCGCCAAGATAGGCAGCAATGCCGTGGTGATCAAGCCGGTGCCCGCCGGTGCCACGGCGGTGGGTATTCCGGCCCGCATCATCCCGTCCAAGACCGGCGAAAGCGCCGATGTCACCACGGCCCAGAACAAGTTTTCGGCCTACGGCATCACGCTGGAGGACGATCCGGTGTCCCAGGCGATGAAGGGGCTGATCGACAACGCCTCGTCGCAGGAACACCAGATCGCGCTGCTCTGGCACGCCATCGAGAAGCTGGTGGAAAACGGCAAGACGACCAAAGACTGCGTGCCAGTCGACGCGGCGCTGCAGGAAACCTTTGAGGCCGACAAGCTGAACCAGCTGATGGGCAAGTAAGCGGGTGCCTTGATCTGCTATTTTTGCTATTAAATTAATAGCTAATTGCCCAATACTATCAAGGGCCAGGCGCCTATTTTATTGAGATCCTCGGGTTGATGGCGCTGTTGGCAGCAGCTGGCGGCCCGCCAGGTTGAGCATCAGCGCGGTGATGCCAAACGTCCACGGCGCCACCCGGTTCGAGTGCTGCACCCGGTTGACCAGGCTGCCCAGCGAGGGTGTGGACACCGTCACCACGTCGCCCACCACATGGGTGAAGCCCAGGCCGGGGCCGTGGCGGTCCTGCGAGGGCGCGAACATGGTGCCCAGGAACAGCATCAAGCCATCGGGGTACTGGTGGTTGGGGCCTATCGCCTGCGCCACGATGTCCAGGGGGTCCCGGCTGATTTGGGCCATCGAACTGCTGCCGCGCAGTGAAAAGCCGTCGGGCCCGTCCACCGTCAGGGTGAGGTCGCAGCGGCGCACGTCGGCGATGCCAAAGTGCGCATCAAACAGGCGGATGAAGGGGCCGATGGCGCAGGAGCCGTTGTTGTCCTTGGCCTTGCCCAGCAGCAGGGCGCTGCGACCCTCGAAGTCGCGCAGGTTGACGTCGTTGCCCAGGGCGGCGCCCACGGTCTGCCCCCGCGCGTTGACGGCCAGCACCACCTCGGGTTCTGGGTTGTTCCAGACCGACTGGGGGTGTATGCCCACATCCGCCCCGGTGCCGACCGCCGACAGGACCGGGGCCTTGGTAAAGATTTCAGCGTCTGGCCCTATGCCCACCTCCAGGTACTGCGACCACGCGCCCCGCGCGATCAGCACCTGCTTGACCCGCTCGGCCTCGGGCGATCCGGGGACGATACCGGTCAGGTTGTCGCCCAGAATGCCGCTGAGCTCGCGCCGGATGGTGTCTGCCTTGGCCGCATCGCCGCGGGCCTGCTCTTCAATCACGCGTTCCAGCAGGCTGGACACAAAGGTCACGCCGCTGGCCTTGACGGCCTGCAGGTCGCAGGGGGCCAGCAGCCAGGGTCGGCGGGTGTCGCGTTTGCCTTCATCGCCATTGGCCAGCACGTCTTCAAGCGATGCCACGCGCGGCAGCCGGCCGGCCTCAAGTGCGGCCTGCAGGGCCTGAACCGGGTGGTCCAGGTTCAGCAGTTGGCTGCTGGTGGCGGCAAGCGGTGACACATCATGCAGCGCGCCTTGGGACACGAGAACCAGCGTGGGGCCTATGCCGGGCTGCCACAGGCGTCCGATCAGGGTGGCCTGCGCCGCGTCTTGCGGCAGGGACTGGGCCAGTGTGGCTTGCTGGGAATGCGTGAGGGTCATGGTGTCTTCCTGAGGGTGTGGTTAAGGTTTACAGACGGTAGGTGCGCCGGGTAGTGGCGCCGAACAGGGCGCGGCGCTCGGCTGCGCTGAGGGGCTCGCTCAGGCGGTGGGCTTCCTGCCACCACGCCTCGTAGGTGCTGGCCAGCTCCAGCACCGGCCAGTCGCTGCCCCACATCACGCGGTCTGCGCCAAACGAGGCCAGCACATGCTCGCTCCAGCGGCGCGCCGCGTGCGGGGCAGGGTGGGGGCCCGCTTCGGTCAGCAGCCCGGAGAGCTTGCACACGGCCCGGGTCTCCAAGGCGACGCGTGCGAGCTGATCGGCCCAGGGCTGCCACTGCTTCGAGGCGATGTCGGGCTTGGCGGCGTGATCGATCACCAAGGTCAAGTCCGGGTAGCGGGCTGCCAAGGTCAGGATGCGCGGCAGGTGTTGGGGTTTGATGAGGGCGTCGAAAACCAGGCCGTGGGCCACCATGGCCTGCAGTGCCGGCGCCAGGGCGTCCTGCAATATCCAGTCGGGGTCGGCAATGTCCTGCAGCATGGGGCGCAGGCCCTTGAGTTTGGGCTGGCGCGCCAGGGCCGCGATGCGATCCGGCGCGTCGGGGGCCAGCAGGTCTACCCAGCCGACCACGCCGAGCACACTGGCCTGCGTTTGGGCTTGCGCCAGCAAAAAACGGGTTTCGGCCTCGGTCGGGGCCGCCTGCACCAGAACACCGCCTGTGACGCCCAGCGGCTGCGACAGCGCCTGCCAGTCGGCCACGTGCACATCACGGTACAGGGGCGCCAGCGCGGGCGTGAGCCAGCCGTAGTCGCCGCGCGCGATTTGCCAGCTGTGAAAGTGGGCGTCTATCGTCATGGGGTGGGCGCTGCTTGCGGCAGCAGCTGCGCATCGCGCAAGGCCTGCCAGAATGCGGGCTCAATCGGGTGCCGCATCATGGCGATGCCGTCTTCCCACTCGCTGACTTGGCGTGCGCCCAGCATGATGATGTCCACCGCCGGGTGCGCCGCGGCAAACTGCAGGGCGGCGGCGCGCAGCGGCACGCCATGGGCGCTGCAAATGGTTTCGATGCGCCGGGTGCGGGCCAGCCAGTCGCCCGATGCCGGCGCGTAATTGAAGCTGGCCTGGCCGCCCTGCACGCCGGTCGCCAGAATGCCCGAGTTGAACACGCCGCCCAGCGCAATGCGCACCCCGCGCTGCAGGCACAAGGGCAGCAGCTCAGGCAGCGCACTGTGGTCCAGCAGGCTGTAGCGCCCGGCCAGCAGCAGCGCGTCCAGGTCGGCATGGCGCAGCACCTCCAGCACGACCTGCTCGTCATTGACGCCCAGCCCCACGGCACGGATCAGGCCTTCGCGCTTGAGTTGCTGCAGGGTGGGCAGGGTTTCCTCCATCACCTGGCGCAGCACGGCCGGGGCCTGCTCACCATGGGTGGCGCGGTCCAGGTCATGCACATACACCACGTCCAGGCGCGCCAGCCCGAGCCGCTGCAGGCTGTCTTCGATGCTGCGCCGGGTGCCGGCCGCGCTGTAGTCCCAGTGCTGATCGAAAGGCAGCACATCGATATAGCCATGCTGGTTGCGTGCTGCATCGGGGTTGGGCGTCAGCAGCCGGCCGGCCTTGCTGGACAGTACATAAGCTTCTTTGGCATGGGGACGCAGGGCATCGCCCAAGCGCCGTTCCGAGCGGCCGTGGCCATAGTGTGGGGCGGTGTCAAAGGTGCGGCAACCACTGGCCCAGGCGGCTTCCAGCAGGGCTTGGGCCTGCTCGTCGCTGACGGCTGAAAACAGGTTACCCAAGGCTGCACCGCCCAAGCCCAGGCGCAAGCCGCCATCAAGGAGGGAAGGGAAAAATGAAGTCATGGCTAGGGTTTTTACTAGTAAACGGTTACTATGTTATTGCTAACATGTTAGTACGTCAATGCGGTAGAAACCCGAAAAGACCCCCTTGTAAGACCTCGCAAAAAAGATTTCATAAAACGGATATCTCATCCGATTGCCTCCATGCTGAAAAATCTGCCCTCCCTGCTGACTCCCGATGCGCTGCATGCCCTGGCGAGCATGGGGCATGGGGACGACGTGGCGATTGTCGACGCGAATTTCCCCTCGGCGCGTCTGGCGTCGCAAGGGGGTGCCCGTCTGGTTGAGCTGGCCGGTGCCGATGCCCCCGCAGCCCTGCAGGCCGTGTTGCAGCTGCTGCCGGTCGATACCTTTACCGAGCAAGCGGTGAGGGTCATGGACGTGGTGGGTGATCCGGCCGCTGTGCCGGCGCCCGTGGCGCAATTTGGGGCGCTGCTGGCCGCTGCCGGCGAGGTGGCACCCGTCGGCCTGGAACGTCATGCTTTCTATGCGCAGGCGGGCGCCGCCTTTGTGATTTTGCGCACCGGCGAGCAGCGCAAATACGGCAACATCCTGCTGCGCAAGGGCGTGGTTTCAAAGGGCGAATGATGAGCAGCCCGGCACGCATCCCCGCCACCAGCCTCAGGGCCCAAGCCTATGAGAGCTTTCAGCAGCAGATTGTCCAGGCCAACATCCACCCGGGCCAGTTCATTTCGCAGCGCGAGCTGATGCAGCTGCTGGGCATGCCGCTGGGCGCCGTGCGCGAGCTGATCCCGCGCCTGGAGGCGGAAGGCTTGCTGCACACGGTGCCGCAGCGCGGCCTCCAAATTGCCCATGTGGACCTGAAACTGATCAACAACGCGTTCCAGCTGCGGCTGCTGCTGGAGCGTGAAGCGGCCGTCCGCTTTGCGGCCAGTGTCTCGGATGCCGACCTGAAGGCGATCGAAGAGGCGCACCTGCAGATCGTGCGGCGGGCGCGCAGCGGCACCATCGACGACAGCCTGCTGACCGACGCCACCATGGTCGACTGGGGCTTGCATGACCTGATGATCGATGCCTGCAACAACGAGCTGATCTCGGACGTGTACCGGATCAACAGCTTGCGCGTGCGCCTGATCAAGCTGGAAGGCTCCACGCTGAGCGCGGATGTACTGTTGCCGGCCATGGAAGAGCACCTGTGGTTCATCGATGCCCTCAAGCAGCGCGACCCGGTGGCCGTGGCGCAGCGCATTACCCATCACATTGAAAGTGCGCACCGGCGCGTACTAGGACTGCCGCGGCCCGAAATGCCGTGGTCTTTGGAGAACCTGAAGTGACTTCCCTTACCCCCTCGGGCGCGTTTCGCGGCATCTGGCCCGCGATGCTGACCCCTTTGAATGAAAACCTGGGCATCAACCACCAGCTGTTTGCGGCGCATGCCACGGCCCTGATCCGGGCCGGCTGTGGCGGCGTGACGGCCTTCGGCACCACCGGTGAAGGCCCGTCGTTTTCCATGGCAGAACGCCGGGAGGCGCTGGAGGCACTGATCAAAAATGGCGTCCCGGCCTCGCAGATCATGGTGTCGACCAGCTGCGCGGCGCTGCCCGAGACGCTGGAGCTGACGCGGCACGCCGTACAGCTTGGTGTGCACGGCTGCCTGATGCTGCCGCCGTTTTTCCTCAAAGGCGTGTCTGACCAGGGCGTCATCGACTGCTACCGTTACGTCATCGATGGGGTGGCCGATGCCCGGCTCAAGCTGTACCTGTACCACATCCCGCAGGTCAGCGGCGTGAGCCTGTCGCACCCTGTGATTGCCACGCTCAAGAAGATGTACCCCGAGACCATCCTGGGCATCAAGGACAGCGCCTGCAACACGGCGCATTCCGTGGGCCTGGCCGAGGCCTTCATGAAAGACCTGACGGTGTATGTCGGGTTTGAGCCCGATCTGCCCGAGCTGGGCCGGCGCGGCAGCACAGGCGCCATCAGCGGCCTGGCCAACTTCATGCCGCGCCTGGTGAACCGTCTGGTCACGCAGCCCGACGCGCCGGACACACCGGCAGAAAGGGAACGCACCATGGCATTGATACGCTTGCTGGATGATTATTCCCTGATGCCGGCGCTTAAGGGCATCATGGCGGTACTCAGTGGGGACAAGGGTTGGCTCAGAGTCCGTCCTCCGCTGGTGGCGCTGACGCCCGATCAGTTCAGTGCGCTTGAAAAACTGGTTCGGACCTTCGGCATCGATCCCGCCAGGGACTGATTTTTTCCCTCTCGTTCATTACAAAGGAGACAACATGAAAGCCATGAAAACTTCCCTAACTTCCCAGGTCCGCCGCAGCCTGCTGGCCACCGCTTCCGCCGTGCTGCTGATGGGCGCGCTGCTGCAGCACACACCAGTACAGGCACAGGCCTCCAACAAGGTGCTGCTGCGCGTGTCCACCCCGGCCGTGCCCGACGACTGGCATGCCAAGATGTGGACCGTATTCAAGGACACCCTGGAGAAAAGCGCGCCCGGCGAATTCGACGTGCAGATCAACCTGAACGCTTCGCTGTTCAAGCAGGGCACCGAGCCCGCGGCCATGGCACGCGGCAATCTGGAGCTGTCCTCCATCTCCGCCTTTGACATTGCCAAGCTGATTCCCGAGTTCTCGGTTTTCACCGCGGGCTATATCGTGCGCGACCCGGACCACCAGCAAAAAGTGTTCAACGGCCCCATCGGCACCGAGATGTTCAAGACCGTGTCTGAAAAAATGGACATCACGCCGCTGTCCACCATTTACCTTGGCACCCGGCAGGTCAATCTGCGCGAGGCTCGCAACGTCAAGACGCCGGCCGACCTCAAGGGCGTGAAACTGCGCATGCCGGGCTCCAAGGAGTGGTTGTTCCTGGGCGAGGCGCTGGGCGCCACCGCCACCCCGCTGGCTTTTGGCGAGGTGTACCTGGGCCTGAAGACCGGCACCATCGACGGCCAGGACAATCCCCTGCCTTCCGTGCGCGCCGCCAAGTTCTATGAAGTGACCAAGCAGATCGTGCTGACCAGCCATCTGGTGGACGGCATCTTCATTTCGATTTCCAACAAGGCCTACAACGCCATGAATGCAGCGCAAAAGCAGAAGGTCAAGGCGGCTGCGCAGGCGGCTTCAAGCTACAACAACGAGAACCGCCTCAAGGAAGAAGCGCAACTGGTTGATTTCTTCAAGCAGCAGGGCTTGCAGGTCAGCACGCCCGACGTGGACGCCTTCCGCAAGTCGGTGCAGACCACCTACCTGAACTCCGAGTACGCCAAGGCCTGGCCCAAAGGCCTGCTTGAGCGCATCAACGCCACCAAGTAAGCAGGGCAAGCATAGCAACCATGAAGAGCTGGCCGAAAAAAGCTGCCGACGCGATCGGCGGCGGACTGTTCCTGACCTTGTTTCTAGTGTTTGTGATTCAGGTCACGGCACGCTTCGGGTTCAACAAGCCGATGGCATGGACCGACGAAGCTGCCGTGATCCTGTATGTCTGGGCCATTCTGTGGGCGGCGGCTTTTGTGGTGCCCGAGCGCGAGCACGTGGTGTTCGATCTGGTCTGGCACAGCGTCAGCTGGCGCGTCCGGCAGGTGATGCAGATCGTGGGCAACCTGCTGATAGGCGGCCTGGCGCTGTGCGGCATTCCGGCCAGCTGGGACTACGTGCATTTCATGGCGCGTGAAGGAACACCCGTGCTGGGTGTTTCCTTCATGTGGGTCTTTTTCCCCTTTGTGCTGTTGCTGGCGGCACTGGTAGTTCGCTCGGCGTGGGCCATCTGGAACGCGATTCGGGGCGTGGGTCTTGAAGCGGAGCTGCGCATATGACATCGGCACTCGTGGTTCTCGTTCTCGTTCTGGTAGCCGGCATGTTGCTGCGCATGCCCATCGGTTTTTCGATGCTGGCCTCGGGCATCGCCTACCTGATGGTCAAGCGACAGGACATCGGCCTGGTGGCCGAACAAGTGGGCAACGGCTTGTACAACAGCTATGTGCTGCTGGCGGTGCCACTCTTTGTGTTCGCGGCCAACATCATGAATGCCGGCACGGTGAGCGAGCGCATTTTTGACTTCTGCCGCATTCTGGTCGGGCGCGTGCGCGGCGGTCTGGCCCAGGTGGACATTCTGGTCAGCGTGGTGTTTTCGGGCATGAGCGGCAGCGCCATAGCCGATGCGGCCGGCCCCGGTCTGGTCACCATCCGCCAGATGCTCAGAAAGCCGGAATACACCCGCGGCTTTGCCGGTGCCGTGGTGGTGGCCAGCGCCACGCTGGGCCCCATCATTCCGCCGTCGATTCCGATGGTGATTTACGCACTGGTGTCGGGGGCCTCGGTCGGCGCCTTGTTCATTGGTGGCGTGGTGCCGGGCTTCCTGATGGCGATACTGATGATGGTGGTGGTGCACTTCATTGCCGCCAAGCGCAACATGCCGCGCGAGGCCAAGATCCCGTTGGGCGAATGGCCTTCGATTGTGTTTCGCGGCGCCCTGCCGCTGTCCATGCCCATTGTGCTGCTGGGTGGCATTTACTCCGGCGCCTTCACGCCGACGGAAGCCGCCGCCGTGGCCGCCTTTCACGCGCTGGTTCTGGCCGGTGTGGTGTACCGGGCACTGACCTGGCGCACCTTCTGGGGCGTGGTGATGGAGTCGACCCGGGGCAGCGCCGTGATCACCATGATCCTGGCCGGCTCCTTCATGCTCAACTATGCGTTCACGGCTGAAGGCGTGCCGCAGGCCATGGCGCAGTGGGTCGACAGCATGCACCTCTCGCAGATCAAGTTTCTGCTGCTGGTCAACGTGATGTTTCTGGTGCTGGGCTGCTTTCTCGATGTGTCGGTGCTGCTGCTGGTGTTTGTGCCCATGCTGCTGCCCGCGGCCAAGCTGCTGGGCGTGGACCTGGTGCACTTTGGCGTGCTGGTGGTGCTCAACATGATGATCGGCCTGGTTCATCCGCCCTTTGGCATGCTGCTGTTCGTGACCAAGGCGCTGACCGGCATTCCGATTGGTGAAATGATGAAGGAAGGCTGGCCTTTCATCGTCATGCTGCTGCTGCTGCTGCTGGCCATGACCTGCTTCCCGCAGATCGTGCTGTGGCTGCCCCAGACCATGGGCTACGGAGCCAAATAATGGCTGGCAGCGGTGCTTTGGCGGCCGAGGTGGTCTGTGTGGCCAGCTGGAACGCTGACCTGGTGGCCAGGGTGCCACGACCGATTGCCCGCGGGGAGACCCTGCTGGCAACGGCTTTTTGCATCAGCCCGGGCGGCAAGGGCAGTAATGCGGCCGTCGCCGCTGCCCGCCAGGGCGCCCGCGTGGCCTTGATTGCCCGCGTGGGGCAGGATGATTTTGGCCGCATGGGCCTGCAACTCTGGCATGACGAAGGCATCGCCACGGATCACGTGGAGCAGGTGCCGGGCGAGTCCAGCGGTGTGGCGCAGATTCTGGTGTATGCCGATGGCGACAACAGCATTGCGGTTTTCCCGGGCGCCGGCGCGGGTCTGGCGGCACGCCATGCCGATGCGGCGCGTGCCTTGCTGTCGGGCTGCCGGGTCGTGATGGCGCCCTGCGAAGTGCCGCTGGCGGTGATTGAGCGGGCCTTTGGCATTGCGCGCGGAGCGGGCGCCAAAACCGTTTTGAACCCGGCGCCCGCGCATCCCTTGCCGGACGCGCTGCTGGCGCTGACCGATGTGCTCACACCCAATGAAAGCGAGCTGCGCATTCTGGCCGGGCTGGGTCAGCAAGCGTCAGTCAGCAGCGCGGCGCAGGCGCTCATCGCGCGGGGTGCCAAAGCGGTGCTGGTCACGCTGGGAGCGGCTGGCTGCGTGCTGCACCAGGCCGGGCAGGCGCCCATCAGCCTGCCGGGGCGCCCCATGGCGGTGGCCGACACGATTGGCGCCGGAGACACCTTCACGGGCGCGCTGGCGGCGGCCCTGGCGCGTGGCGAAGCCCTGCCTGCCGCCATGCGCTTTGCCAATGTGGCCGCCGCGCTGTCGGTCACCGGACACGGGGCCATCAGCGGCATGCCGGATCTGGCGCAGGTGCGGGCGCTGCTGGACGAAGATAGCTCCGCGCACGGCGACCCCCAGTGAAGACCGCAGCAGTCAGTTAATTGCTATTGATTCGATAGCTGCTTGCGACCTATTTAAAAGGGCTAGCGGCCTGTTTTATTAAAAAACTCAGGAAGCCTGCGGGCGAATCGCCGATTTTGGCCGGAAGGCCTTGCAGATGTCGGCCCGGGTTTCGAGGTAAGGCCCGCCAATCAGGTCAATGCAGTAGGGTACGGCGGCAAAGATGCCCGGGACCACAGCTTCACCCGCGTCATTGCGCAAGCCTTCCAGCGTTTCCTGGATCGCCTTGGGCTGGCCGGGCAGGTTGAGGATCAGGCTTTGCGCCCGGATCACCGCAACCTGGCGCGACAGGATGGCCGTGGGCACGAACTTCAGGCTGATCTGGCGCATTTGCTCGCCAAAGCCGGGCATTTCCTTGTGGGCCACTGCCAGCGTGGCTTCGGGCGTCACGTCGCGCAGCGCCGGGCCGGTGCCGCCGGTGGTCAGCACCAGCGCGCAGCCGGCATCGACCAGCTCGATCAGCGTGGCGCTGATGCGCGCCTGCTCATCGGGAATCAGGCGCTCGACAAACTCGATCGGATTGTGCAGCGCGCGCGTGAGCCAGTCTTTCAGCGCCGGCAGGCCTTTGTCTTCGTACACACCGCTAAAAGCCCGGTCGCTGACCGAGACGATGCCAATGCGGACTGGGTCGAAGTTACTCATGGGCCTATTCATGGGTCAGTTGCTCTTTGACGAGCTGGAAAATCTCGCGGTAGGCCTTGCCGTGGCGCGGGGCTTCGCCTGGCTTTTCGGGCTTGGCGTCCTTGCGCGCCTGGCGGATCAGGGCGCGCAGTTGCTGCGCGTCGGTGTCGGGGTGGGCCGTGAGCCAGTGACCCAGCGCGTCGTCGTCGGCAATCAGCTTGTCGCGCCACTGCTCAGCCTGGTGCAGCGCCAGCGTGAGCTGGGCCGAGCCATTGAGTTGCTCGTCGATGGCCTCGCGGATGGGCGCCGGGTCCAGCGGGCGCATCAGCTTGCCGATGAACTGCATCTGGCGGCGCCGGCCTTCAAAGTTGGTGATCTTTTTGGCTTCTGCCAAGGCGTCCAGCAGTTTTTCAGGCAGATCCAGCCGGGCCATCAGGTCGGCGCGCAGGGTGAGCAGGGCTTCGCCCAGCGCCTGCATTTCGTCGGCCTGCGCCTTGAGCTGGGTTTTACTCGGTGGGCCGGGTTCTTGCGCGGCGATTTCTTCGGGTTTCACGAAGCGGCCGTTGGACCAATAGCCTTTAATAGTCTTCTTGTTCATAGCAGTCAGTATCATAGCTACCCATATGACCCAAAACACTGCCAAGCGCATGCCCAAGCCCAACACCAGCCCGAAACACCAGCCTGCCACCGGTTTTAGCTACCCCCGCGATTTTTTCGAGGAGCTGGTCGACACGGCGCTGGCCCATGCCAAAAAGCTGGGAGCCACCGATGCGGCGGCCGAAGCGTCCGAAGGCTGCGGCCTGAGTGTCAGCGTGCGCAAGGGCGAGCTCGAAAACGTGGAGCGCAACCGCGACAAATCCCTGGGGATCACCGTCTACATCGGGCAAAAGCGCGGTAATGCCGCCACCAGCGATTTTTCCAAAGCCGCGATCGAGCAAACCGTGCAGGCCGCTTACGACATTGCCCGTTTCACGGCGGAAGACAAAACCTCGGGCCTGCCGGCCGACCGCGACATTGCCCGCGTGTACCCCGAGCTGGACCTGTTTCACCCCTGGACCATCGACTCCGAGCAGGCGGCGCAACTGGCGCTGGAATGCGAAGCGGCTGCCCTGGGGACCAGCCGCCTGATCACCAACAGCGAAGGCGCCGGCGTGTCGGCCCAGCAAAGCCATTTTTTCAGCGCCCACACCCGCGGCTTTCGCGGCGGCTACGCCAGCTCGCGCCACAGCATTTCGGTGGCGCCGATTGCCGGCAAGGGCAGCCACATGCAGCGCGACGCCTGGTACAGCTCCATGCGCGACGCCACCGAGCTGGCCAGCCCGCAGGCGGTGGGCCGCTACGCTGCCGAGCGTGCGCTGTCGCGCCTGAAAAGCCGCAAGATCGCCACCACCGAATGCCCGGTGCTGTTTGAGTCGCCGCTCGCCGCAGGCCTGCTCGGTGGCTTCGTGCAGGCCGTCAGCGGCGGCGCGCTGTACCGCAAAAGCACGTTTTTGCTGGGCAGTCTGGGCAAGCCGGCTTTCCCCAACCACATCGACATCACCGAAGACCCGCACCTGCTCAAGGGCAAGGGCAGTGCGCCGTTTGACGAAGAGGGCGTGAAAACCCGGGCGCGCAAGGTGGTCGATGCGGGCATTGTGCAGGGTTATTTTTTAAGCACTTACTCAGCGCGCAAGCTGGGCATGCGCACCACGGGCAATGCCGGGGGGTCGCACAACCTGGTGATGAGCAGCCGCCAGACGCAGGCCGGCGACGACCTCGACGCCATGCTGCGCAAGCTGGGCACTGGCCTGTTTGTGACCGAGCTGATGGGGCAGGGCGTGAACTACGTGACGGGCGACTATTCGCGCGGTGCATCCGGTTTTTGGGTGGAAAACGGCCAGATCGCCTTTCCGGTCGAAGAAATCACCATTGCTGGCAACCTCAGGGACATGCTGATGGGCATTGAGGCCGTGGGCGCGGATGCCTACAACTATGGCTCCAAAACCGTGGGCTCGGTCCTGGTGAACCGGATGAAGGTGGCTGGGAGCTGATGAAGGTGTTGCTGCAGGGCTTGAATTACTTACAAGCCCGTAATTAAAGCGACAAACAGGAACTTACCCAGCAGTCCGTAACGAAGGCGACGCCACCCATGCTGTCATTCTGAGCAAGGCGAAGAATCTTGCCAGCATACCGAGATCCTTCGCTGCGCTCAGGATGACAAAGTATGTCGCACTACTTTCGGGCTGCCAATTAAACAAGCCAGGGATTGATCAATTGCAGTCCCGCAATTTCCTCAAAGTCTGCGGTATTTCGTGTCACGAGGTTTTTTTGATGTACCAGGCCAACGGCGGCGATCTGCGCATCTTCTACTGAAATCGGAGCACCTTTGCGGGTGCGTGAAGCAACCAGCTCTGCATACAGGGATGCGCACCGTTCATCGAAGGCTAGGCAGCGCCCCGGAAAGTCTTCATCAAACATGGCCTTGGCCTGAACGGCCAGCGCAGTGCGTCGCTTGCCCGTCGGTAAAAGTGCAATGCCCAGTTCGATTTCAGCCCGGGTGATGGCGCAGATATACAAATGTTGCGCCGCCTGGCCATCCATCCATGCCAGTAGTGATGGCGAGGGGGCAGGGCGCATCAACTCCGACAGCACATTGGTGTCGAGCAAGTACATGAGCAGGCTTAGAACTTTGGCGCGGGACGCGGCTGTTGCCTGGCGGGCAAATCCACTCCGCCAATCGACTTGAACCGGCCATGAATACGGCTGCCAAGCTTGATGTCGGTAGCGATACCCTGGGTTGCCTGGGTCAGGATGCGCCGCACTTCCTCTTCCATGGCCCAGCCATGCCGGGCAGCCTGAATGCGCAGCATGGTTTTGACGGACTCGTCGAGGTTGCGAACGGTGAGCATGGCCATGATGATGCCTGAGAGATAAGAGATGACTGCATTGTATGCTATGCATGCAATGCAGTCAATTGGTCTGATCGCTGCTGTTGCTGCTTATCCCGCCAGGGCCGTTTTCACAGCGGCTGAGACCTGGCCCATATCCGCTTTGCCGGCCAGTTGGGCCTTCACCGCGCCCATGACCTTGCCCATGTCACCTGGCCCCTTGGCGCCCAGCTCGGCGACGATGGCTTTCACGGCCGCCGTCACCTCGTCAGCGCTCAGGCGGGCGGGCAGGTAGGCCTGCAGCACCTTGAGCTCGGCCGTTTCCTTGTCGGCCAGGTCGGTGCGCGCGGCCTTCTGGAACGCTTCAATGGAGTCTTTGCGCTGCTTGATCAGCTTGTCGACGATGGCGACCACCGCTACATCATCCAGCACCACGCGCTCGTCCACTTCTTTTTGCTTGATGGCGGCCAGCAGCAGGCGGATGGTGCCCAGGCGCTCGCTGTCCTTGGCGCGCATGGCGGTCTTCATGTCTTCGGTGATCTGGTCTTTGAGTGACATGGCGGTCTCCTTGGTGAACGCAAAATTCGGAAAGAGGGAGGGAAGAAGGGGGTGTAAAAGTTAAAAAGCCCGCTGGAGCGTCCTCAAGCGGGCTTTTTGAAGGTGCCGTGAGGCTGTACGGATTAGTACAGTTTCTTGGGCAATTGCATGGCGCGGATGCGCTTGTAGTTGCGCTTGACAGCGGCAGCTTTTTTGCGCTTGCGCTCGGCCGTGGGCTTTTCATAAAACTCGCGGGCGCGCAGGTCGGTCAGGAGACCGAGTTTTTCAATGGTGCGCTTGAAACGGCGCAGAGCGACGTCAAAGGGCTCGTTGTCTTTTACACGGATGGTGGTCATTGATGAATTGATCCAAAAGGTGCACCTTAATTGATCTGATCAGGATCAGGCCAGGCGCGGGTTTGCTAGCAAAGCCTTGGATTATAGCGGGATTTCAGGGGAAGTCTGCGAAAACTCGATGGGCGGCGCTGTCAATTTGCTGCCAACGTGGCTTCGCTTTGCTTGGCAACCAGCGCCTGCGCGCAGGCGTAGGCTGAGGCCCAGGCCCACTGGAAGTTGTAACCGCCCAGCCAGCCGGTCACGTCGACCACTTCGCCAATGAAATACAGCCCCGGCTGCTTCGATTCCATGGTTTGCGAGGACAAATCGCGGGTGTCCACGCCGCCCAGCGTGACTTCGGCTTTTTTGTAGCCTTCGGTGCCGGTGGGGGTCAGTTCCCAGCTGGCCAGGCGCTGGGCCAGCGAGTGCAGGGCCTTGTCGGTGGCGTCGCTGATGGGGCGCTGCCAGCCCGTGTCCTGGCTCACCCAGGCTTCGGCCAGGCGGCTGGGCACCAGGCCGGCCAGCTCGTTGGTAATCAGTTTTCGGGAGCTGGCTTTGGCGCGCAGCAGGGTTTCAGGCAGATCGGCGTTGGGGGCCAGGTTGATGCGAATCGGCTGTTCTTCGCGCCAGAAGCTGGAGATTTGCAGCACGGCGGGGCCACTGAGGCCGCGGTGGGTGAACAGCAGGTCTTCCAGGAACACCGTGTTTTTTTTGCGTTGCCGGGCTGTGGTGTTGGGCTCAAGCGGGCGGGTCTCAATCAGCACCGGCAGCGCCAGGCCGGCCAGCTGGGCATAGGGCTCCCAGCCCTCGCCGTCAAAGGTGAGCGGCGCCAGGCCGGCGCGCGTTTCCACCAGCCGCAGGCCAAACTGCCTGGCGATGCGGTAGCCGAAGTCGGTGGCGCCGATTTTGGGAATCGACAGGCCGCCCGTGGCAATCACCACCTGCCGGCTCTCGATCAGACCGTGGTCGCTCTCTATTTGATAGCTGCTTGCACCCGTCTGCTCTGGGCTGCGGATGCTTTTGACGCTGCATGGCTGCCAGCGGGTGACCTTGCCGGCGTCACACTCGCGCAGCAGCATGTTGATCACGTCCTCGGCCGAGCGGTCGCAAAACAGCTGGCCTTTGTGCTTTTCATGAAACGGGATGTCGTGGCGCTGCAGCAGCGCCATGAAGTCCTGCGGCGTGTAGCGCGACAGGGCCGAGCGGCAAAAGTGCGGGTTCTCGCCCAGAAACTGCGCGGGGGTGGCGTCACGGTTGGTGAAGTTGCAGCGGCCACCGCCCGAGATGCGGATTTTCTCGGCGACTTTCTCGCTGTGGTCCACGATCAGGACCTTGAGGCCGAGCTGCCCGGCCAGACCGGCGCAAAACAGCCCGGCGGCGCCTGCGCCTATCACCACCACGTCGAATTTATGCGTCAAATCAGTTCCTGGTCCAGCTAAGACGGGTGCGAGTAGCTATAAAAAGCATAGCGCCCTGGGCAAGGCCTATTGCCGGGGCTGCCGCGTCTTTTCGAACCCAAGAGTTTAGCCGCGCCCTTGATGGCCTCGGCGGCTCAGGTCTTTACCGTCTCACTGCTACTGCTTGACGATGACCGGCTGGACGGTGAACCCGTGGGCGGTTTTGGGGTCGACCGTCACGCGCACCCAGTGAATCTGCGGGCTGCCAAAGGTTTGCAGGCGCGTCAGGTGGGGCCGGGGTGGGGTGCGCGCTCAGGCGACCCGGGTCTGCGTGTGTTGCAAGCCGGCCTGCGCGATGCCGGCGATGACATCACCCACGACGATGACCGAGGGACTGGCCATTTTTTCGTGGTGCACCGTGGCCGACAACTGGCCCAGGGTGGTGGTGACATGGCGCTGCGTGGGCAGCGAGGCGTTCTGGATCACGGCCACGGGGGTGGACGCCGGCAGTCCGGTGAGCAGCTCGTCCTGGATGCGCTGGGCGCCGCTGACACCCATGTAAATCACCAGCGTGAGCCGGGCGCTGTGGGCCGTGGCCGCCAGGGCGCGCCAGTCGGTGCCGATTTGTTCGGGATCCGTGCCGGGTTTGGCATGGCCGGTCACAAATACCACGCCCTGCGCATGCTGGCGGTGCGTGAGCGGCACGCCCAGCGAGGTGGCGGCGGCCAGACCGGCGGTGATGCCGTTGACGACCTGCACCTCAACGCCGGCGGCCTGCAGGTGTTCGACCTCTTCCCCGCCGCGGCCAAAAATGAAAGGGTCGCCGCCCTTGAGGCGCACCACGTTTTCGCCCTCGCGGGCGGCCATGAGCATGAGCTTTTCAATGAAAGCCTGCGGCGTGGACTTGCAGCCACCGCGCTTGCCCACGTACACGATGCGCGCGTTGGGCGAGGCCATGGCGACGATGTCGGCGCTGACCAGGTCGTCCACCAGCAGCACCGTGGCCGCTTCGATGGCCTTGAGCGCCTTGAGAGTCAGCAGTTCCGGGTCTCCGGGGCCTGCGCCGACCAGTGTGACTTTTCCGTGTTTCATGGGGCCATGGGTGTAAGTTAGAGCTTGCTGACCAGTTGCAAGATATGTTCCACCTGCCTGGCGATCGAGCCCGGCACGGCTTGCTGGCCCGCCATCACAGCCTGAATATAGGCCGCTGTGCTGGCCGCATCAATGGTCTTGGCCAAGTCGGGCACCGTGGGCAGGGTTCCGGGCTGTGCCTCTTGCAGCACAAAGCGTTTCCCGGCGATAAAGGCCTCCATGTGCGGCGTGCGGCGGGCGTCGGCCACCACCTCGCCTTCGGTGCCGCGCAGCAGCAGGGCGTTGGCCTGGATCAGCTCGAAGATCTGCGCCATCGACACGGCATATTCCGGGTGGGTGTAGCTGCTGACGATGAGGCTTTTGCCCAGGCAGGGGTTCATGATCTTGACCAGGCTGTGCCCCGAGTTGCGCAGCCCCACGGCGCGCCGCACGTCCAGCAACTGCTTGAGGCCGGGGCACAACAGCTCGGTCGAGGCAAAGGCGACTTCGCCATTTGCTATGGTTTTAATAGCTGTCAGCGCATGGATATCAAGGACTTGAAGCACTTCGGATGCAAAAATCCGGGACGATTCCGTGGGCGTGCCATGCACCAGCACCGGCAGACCTTCGCGCGCCAGCAGCAGCGCCAGCAGCGGCGTGAGCACCGGCAGCTTGCGTGCGCCGTTGTAGCTGGGCAGCACGACCAGGGGCCGGTCGGTGGCGGGCAGGTGGTTCAGCCGCTGGTAGGTGGCGTCCAGAAAGCCGGCCATCTCTTCGGGTGTTTCGCCCTTGATGCGCATGGCCAGGCAGAAGCCGCCCACTTCGAGATCGGTCACCGTGCGGTCCAGCACCTGGCCGAACAGGTCGCTGGCCTGCTCGCGCGTCAGCGCGCGCGCGCCCTGCTTGCCACGACCGATGACCTTGATGTACTGACTAATGCTCATTGGGCAATTGTCTGCCAGAAAAGATGACTTTTTATTATGAGCTTAAGCAAGTTGCCGGACCGGTATCACCATGCGCTCAGCAGGCCCGGCGCCCGCAGGCGGCGCGCTTCTGGCCGCACGCACCAGTCGTTTGAGTTCGGGCACGCAGGAGCCGCAGTTGGTGCCGCATTTCAGAATACCCTGCAGCGAGGCCAGCCGTTCGTCATCGGTGCCCAGGTAGCCGGCCCCGCCCTCGCCGTGGCTGACCGCGGTCAAGTGATCGGCGATGGCCGCATCCGTCACGTTGAAGCAGGTGCAGACCTGTTTGCCGCGCGACTGTACCGTGACGGGTGGTTTGGCACCGGGCAGCAGCAGCAGGCGGCCATAGGCCTGTGCGGGCAACTCGTCCTGCAGCAGGGTTTTGATCCAGGCCTGGGCGCTGGTATCGCCGGCCAGCACAAAACCGGCCAGCTCGGCCTGATCGCCCTGGCGGACCAGCCGCACGGTGCGGTGCTGGCCTTTCTTTTTGTCGGCATAGCGCAGTGCGTCGCTGCCGGCCAGGCCCAGAATGCCTTCGATCTCGGCCAGCACCTCGTCAGGGGGTGCTTCGTAGCCGGCGGCACGAAACAGCACGCCGGTGCGCTCGCGGTCTTGCTCGGTCAGGGGCCTGTTGTTCGAAAACGGCACGCAACTGGTGAACGCAAACCCGGCCATCAGGGACTTGAGCCGGCTGCGTGCGCCCAGTGCATCGCTGTCGGGCAGCCAGGCCATGGCCAGCAGCGACCAGGGCAGCTCGGCCTTGAGGATTTTCACGGCGGCGTGCTTGAGCTCAGGCTGTTTGGAACTGGGGCAGTAGGCCGAGGTGGTGAGGGCGTTGACGCCCGCCAGCCGTTCGCCGGTGCTGGAGACACCGCTCAAATATTCTTCGCCCCAGTGCATGGCGATGAAAGCCTGGCTCATGCCGATTTCGCTGCTGGCCTGCACCGGCACCACGATGGAGCCGCGCCTGGAGGTGACGTGAACCAGGTCGCCTTCCTTCAGGAGGCGGCGCGCCATGTCCTGTGCATTCATCTGGATCGCGGGCTCGGCCACATGGCCAAACAACCGACCCAGCGTGCCGGTGCGGCTCATGCCGTGCCACTGGTCGCGCAGGCGGCCGGTGGTCAGCGAGAACGGAAAGCGTGATTCGCGTGGTTCGGCGACGGGTTTGTAAACGGTGTTGACGAATTTGGCCTTGCCGTCAGCCGTGGGGAAGATGCCGTCTTCGTAGAGCCGCACCTTGCCCGTGGTTTCACCTTCGCGCAACGGCCATTGCCGGGACGCGTCTTCCAGCATGGCGTAGCTCAGGCCGGTGATGTCGAGGTCGCGGCCGCGCGTGGATTCGCGGTGCTCGTTCCAGATGGTTTCAACCCCAAGCGTTTCATCGCTTAGCGAGTAAGGAAAGAGCGAGCCTGTTCGCGCACCCTCACCCCTGCCCTCTCCCAGAGGGAGAGGGGGTGAAGAAGGTGACTTGCTTGTCTCTTGTATGACTCCCTCTCCCTTTGGGAGAGGGTTGGGGTGAGGGCTCTGCGCTTCCAGCAACTTCTCCAGCCGCTGCGCAAACGCCACGGCAATCGACCAGTCGTGCCTTGTCTCGCCGGGCGCGGGCACGGCCGGCCGCACGCGGCTGATGCGGCGCTCGCTGTTGGTTACGGTGCCGGTTTTTTCGCCCCAGGTGGTGGCCGGCAGCAGCAGGTCGGCGTAATCGCAGCTGGCCGTGGTGGCAAAGGCTTCCTGCACGACGACGAACTCGGCCCGCTCCAGCGCGCGGCGCACCGTGGCCTGGTCGGGCATGGACTGGGCCGGGTTGGTGCAGGCAATCCACAAGGCCTTGATCTCACCATCGGCGGCGGCCTGGAACATCTCGACGGCTGTCTTGCCGGGTTTTTCGGGCACGGATGGCAGGCCCCAGAGCGCGGCGACTTCTGCGCGGTGGTCGGCATTGGCCAGATCGCGGTGGGCGCTCAGCAGGTTCGCCAGCCCGCCGACCTCGCGGCCCCCCATGGCATTGGGTTGGCCCGTCAGGGAAAAGGGCCCGGCGCCGGGTTTGCCGATCTGCGCCGTGGCCAGGTGCAGGTTGATCAGGGCGGCGTTTTTGGCGGTGCCGCTGCTGGACTGGTTCAGGCCCTGGCAATACAGGCTCAGGGTTGCGGTGGAGGTGGCAAACAGCTTGGCCGCCGTGAACAGGTCTTCTTTGGTGATGCCGCAGGTCTCGGCCACCAGGTCGGGCGTGTAGTCGCGTACCGTGGTTTTCAGGGCCTCAAAACCGCTGGTGTGGGCGGCGATGTAATCCGTTTTAATCCAGCCTTCCCACAGCATGATGTGCAGCATGCCGTTGAACAGCGAGACATCGGTGCCGGGCTGCAGGGCCAGGTACAGGTCGGCAATCTCGGCCGTGTCGGTGCGGCGCGGGTCGCAGAAAATGATCTTGAGCTGCGGGTTCCTGGCCTTCGCGTCCTCGATGCGGCGAAACAAAATGGGGTGCGCATAGGCCGTGTTGCTGCCGACAATGAAAATGCACTGCGCATGGTTGACGTCGTCGTAGCAGGTGGGCGGGGCGTCGGCGCCCAGCGTCTGCTTGTAGCCGGCCACCGCGCTGCTCATGCACAGGCGCGAGTTGGTGTCGATGTTGTTGGTGCCGATCAGGCCCTTGGCCAGCTTGTTGAAGACGTAGTAGTCCTCGGTCAGCAGTTGACCCGAAACGTAAAACCCCACCGCGTCCGGCCCATGGTCGCGGATGATGCGCGCGAAGTCGTCGCTGGCCAGCCCCAGGGCCGCGTCCCACGACAGGCGCTGCAGCGCTTCGCCGCGCCGCTCGCGCCGCATCGGGTGCAGCAGCCGCGTTTGCCGCGTGACGGCGGCGCTGGCCGTGAGGTGCAGGGTCGAGCCCTTGGTGCACAGCCGCCCGAAGTTCGCCGGATGGTCCGGGTCGCCGCGCACGCCGATGATCTGATCGCCTTGCGATTCGATGACCACGCCGCAGCCTACGCCGCAGTAAGGACAGGTCGACTTCGTTTCCTTCATGCTCGGCTTTCCTCCCTCGCCCTCTGGGAGAGGGCAGGGGTGAGGGCCGGAGGCGTCGGTTCTGCGCGCATGGCTGCCCTCACCCTAGCCCTCTCCCAGCGGGAGAGGGGACAAGATGGGTTGCCGCTGCGGCCCCGCGACAGGGCGGTGTGCGTCCAGCGCCAGGGTGTCGAGTTCTTTTTGATTCAGATGTACGGCGCCGCCGGTCACCTGCACGCTGAACTTCTGCGTGCAGCCTTCGTCGGGCGCCTTGGCGCAGCCGTCGGCCAGGCCAATGGTCCAGTTGTGCAGCGGGCAGGCCACGCTGGTGCCAAAGACGATGCCCTGGCTCAGGGGGCCGCCCTTGTGCGGACAGCGGTCGAGCAGCGCGAACACCTCGTCCTGGTCGTTGCGGAACACGGCCACATCCATGCCTTTTGCACGCGCCACGCGGCGCGAGCCAAGCACCGGGATGTCCTTGACCAGGCAGATTTTCTTCCATTCAGACATTTTGTACTTCCTTCCAGGGGTCAGGCCACTGCGAGTTTTTCGAACTGCCGCGTGTCCACCGCCGCCTTGGCGGTTTCGAGCCAGGGATCAGGTTCACCGTCCAGGCTGAACTGCAGGCGCTCCCACAGGGTCTTGCGGCCCTCGGCGTCGTCCAGGATCTTCTTCTTGACGTGGTCGAGGCCGACGCGGTGGATGTAGTGCACGGTGCGCTCGAGGTACCAGCCCTCCTCGCGGTACAGCTGCAGGAAGGCGCCGGCGTACTCCATCACTTCGGCCGAGGTCTTGACCTTCACGAGGAAGTGCGCTACCTCGGTCTTGATGCCACCGTTGCCGCCCACGTAGATCTCCCAGCCGGAGTCCACGCCGATCACGCCCACGTCCTTGATACCCGATTCGGCGCAGTTGCGCGGACAGCCGCTGACCGCCAGCTTGACCTTGTGCGGAGCATACATGGCCCAGAGCGCGTGCTCAAGGTCCTTGCCCATCTGCGTGCTGTCCTGCGTGCCGAAGCGGCACCACTCGCTGCCCACGCAGGTCTTCACCGTGCGCGTCGCCTTGGCGTAGGCCAGGCCGCTGGGCATGCCGAGGTCCTGCCAGACGCTCTGCAGGTCTTCCTTCTTCACGCCCAGCAGGTCGATGCGCTGGCCGCCCGTCACCTTGACGGTGGGGATCTGGTACTTGTCGGCCACGTCGGCGATGCGGCGCAGGTCGTTCGGCGTGGTGTGGCCGCCCCACATGCGTGGGATCACGCTGTAGGTGCCGTCCTTCTGGATATTGGCGTGGCTGCGCTCGTTGATGTAGCGGCTTTGCGGGTCGTCCTTGGCCTCCTTGGGCCAGGTGCTGATCAGGTAGTAGTTGATGGCGGGCCGGCAGGACGCGCAGCCGTTGGGCGTGCGCCATTCCATGGTCTGGTAGACGTCGGCAATCGTCAGCAGATGCAGCGACTTGATGGTGTCGCGCACTTCCTGATGGCTGTGGTCGGTGCAGCCGCAGATGGCCTTTTTCTTGGGCGTGGCTGAGTAGTCGCCGCCGGCGGTGAACATCAGGATCTGCTCGACCAGGCCGGTGCAGGAGCCGCAGCTCGCACTGGCCTTGGTGTGTTTTTTCACCTCGTCGAGCGTGAACAGGCCTTTTTCCTTGATGGCCTTGCAGATCGTGCCCTTGGTGACGCCGTTGCAGCCGCAGACCTCGGCGTCGTCGGGCATGGCGGCCGCTTTGTTGTGGCCTTCGTGGCCGGTGTCGCCGATATTGGACTCGCCAAACATCAGTTTGTCGCGAATGTCGCTGACGCTGCGGCCATCGCGCAGCAGCTTGAAGTAGTAGCTGCCGTCGACGGTGTCGCCGTACAGGCAGGCGCCAATCAGCTTGTCGCCCTTGATGACCAGTTTCTTGTAAACACCGCCGAACGGATCGCTCATCACGATTTCTTCGGTGCCTTCGCCGCCCATGAACTCGCCGGCCGAGAACAGGTCGATGCCCGTGACCTTGAGCTTGGTGGACGTGAGCGAACCCGTGTAGCGGCCGATGCCGAACTGCGCGAGGTGATTCGCCGCGACCTTGGCCTGCTCGAACAGCGGCGCCACCAGACCGTAGGCGATGCCGCGGTGGGCCGCGCACTCGCCAACGGAGTAGATGCGGGCGTCGGTCACGGTCTGCAGGGTGTCGGTGACCACGATGCCGCGGTTGCAGTGCAGGCGCATCTTCTCGGCCAGCTCGGTGTTGGGGCGGATGCCCACGGCCATGACCACCAGGTCGGTCGGCAGCTCGGTACCGTCCTTGAACTTGATGGCCATCACACGGCCGTCTTTGTCGGGAATCAGCTCCTGCGTCTGCGCGCCGATCATGAACTTCAGGCCGCGGTCTTCCAGCGACTTCTGCAGCAGCTTGCCCGCCACATCGTCCAGCTGGCGCTCCATCAGCCAGGGCATGACATGCACCACGGTCACTTCCATGCCGCGCAGCATCAGGCCGTTGGCCGCTTCCAGGCCCAGCAGGCCGCCGCCGATCACCACGGCTTTTTTGTATTTTTCAGAGGCTTCGATCATCGCGTTGGTGTCGGCGATGTCGCGGTAGGCGATCACGCCCTTGAGGTCTTTGCCGGGAACGGGCAGGATGAAGGGGTTGGAGCCGGTGCACATCAGCAGGCGGTCGTATTTCTCTTCGGTGCCATCGTCGGCGCGCACGATGCGGTGCACGCGGTCGACTTCAACGACCTTCTTGCCGGCGTGCAGCGTGATGTGGTTGTCTTTGTACCAGCCCCAGGAGTTGAGCACGATCTCGTCCAGCGTCTGCTCGCCGGCAAGGACTGGCGAGAGCAAAATCCGGTTGTAGTTGGGGTGCGGCTCGGCGCCGAAGACCGTGATGTCGTACAGATCAGGCGCAACCTTGAGCAGTTCCTCGATCGTGCGGACCCCTGCCATGCCGTTGCCGACCATTACCAGTTTTGACTTTTTCATGGGGCAACTCCAGATTGATTCGATGTCGTAAGTGCAAGCGCCATGCCAAATCCGCCATGGCGGAACGCCGGCAGCGCGAGGCGAGCAGGGTGGAAGGCCATGCCGTTACGGCCGCGCGCAAAGGCAGCAGCCCAGTTTTTGATGGACTGCAAGCCGCGTTGGCTTGCAAAATATGAGGTAAAAACCATGATGCTCTCTCCTGTAAAACAGGGACCCGGCTGTAAATCCGGTATGAGGCACATCATTACGCACGTCGTTATGCGCAGAACCCGCAGTGCTTTCGCTAAGGTTGGACGCTCCGTTACGTCCGCTTAGGGTTACGCAAAAGTTGTGCCATATCTCAGCCGGGTGGGTAGATGGCGCTAACATGGCAAGGGACATGGTGCGCGACTTGCGTGTTCTGCAGTCAGTTTTCCTCTTAAACCATTGATTTTTATGACCTCCGCATTGGTAGTTTTGAACGGCCCGACGGGCTCGCATCCGCTGGCGTCTGACCTTGAGGCGGTCGGTATCGAGGTCCTTGGCACCATCAATGAGCGCAGCAAACTGGTGCAGGAGGTGCTTCGCCAGGCGCCAGACCTGGTGATTTGTTACGACCCCCTGCCCGGTGAGGAGCTGTTCAAGGCCCTGCAAATCATTGGGGACACCTCGCCGCGCCCCGTCATCGTGTTCACCAGCGACGGAGATGCCGACAAAATCACGCGCGCCACGGAGGTGGGCGTTCATGCCTATGTGGTCAATGGTTATGGCCAGCAGCGCTTGCGCCCGCTCATCCATCTGGCCCGGGCGCGGTTTAGCCGCGAGCAGGCTTTGCGCGCTGAACTGCTAGACGTCTCCAGCCGCTTTGAAGAGCGCAAGATGGTGGATCGGGCCAAGGGCATTCTGATGCGCGCCCGCCAGGTGTCGGACGACGATGCGTTCCGGATGCTGCGAACCGCTTCCATGCAAAGCAACCAGCGCCTGGGTCAGGTCTCGCAGCACATCATCCATTCGGCCCGTTTTGCTGAAGATGTGAACCGTTCGGGGCAGTTGCGCATGCTGTCGCAGCGGCTGGTCAAGCTGGCGCTGCTGCAATTGGCGGGGGTGCAGGTCGCGCAGGTTAAAGAGCGGCTGAAAGAGTCGGTGCTGCGCATAGACGCCAATCTTGCGGCCCTTGGAAAAAACCTGTCCCAGCCCACTTTTGGTGACCTGTTGGGGCAGGTTGCCCGCACCTGGGCCCAGTTGAAACAGGCTTTGCAGGGCGAGCCCCAGGCCGGCCACATGACGCAGATGGATGAGCTGGCCGAGCAACTGCTGCAGGAGGCTGAGCGTCTGACCAGCAGCCTGGAAAGTGCAGGCGCCATGCCCCCTCTGCAGGTGCTGAATCTGGCGGGTCGCCAGCGCATGTTGAGCCAGCGTTTTGCGAAATACGCCCTGCTCGAGGTGGTGGGCAGCAAAGCCGCCATGCAGCGCAATGAAGCGGGCATGGCCGAGTCCAGGGCGGCGTTTGAAGCGGCGCTACGCTATCTGAACGAGATTCCCCTGACCAGCAAAGACATTCGTGCTGCGCTGGACGCTGCCGCCGTCTGTTGGGCGCAAATGCTGGCCGGAGCCGCCGGCGCCAGTCAGAGCGCAGGCCTGGATCGAATCGCTAGGATGGAGCGCCTGGCGGTGGCCAGCGAAGACCTGCTGGACGTATTTGAGCAGCTGTCCGTGCATTACGAGCGGAGCATGCAGATGCTGGTGGGCAGCTAAGCAGCCGGGCCTGCGGGTCAGGCGGGTTGTTGCAGTGCACCAAATTCAGCCGTAAAAACTGCTTATATTGGTGCATGACCTTTGAAATCGACATTGGCTTTACCTCGCTGACGGGCCGCAAGGACGTCAACGAAGACTTTGCGGCGGCCATGCTGGCCGAAGCAGGGCAGGAATCCATGGGCGCCATCGCGGCGATTGCCGATGGCGTGACCACGGGCGGCATGGGCAGGGAAGCGGCGCAAACCACAGTCACCAGCCTGGTGCGTGACTACTTCGGCACGCCGGAAACCTGGGACACCACGGTGGCGCTGGACCGCATCATTGGCGCGCAAAACGCCTGGCTGGCCGGGCTGAACCGCCGCCGGCATCCGGCGATCGGCTTGACCACACTGACGGCGGTGGTATTGCGCGGCCAGTCTTACGCATTGGCGCATGTGGGCGACACCCGGGCCTACCTGCTGCGCGAAGGGCGCATGACCCAGCTCACCAGCGATCACGTGGTTAACCACCCTGATTTCAGCCACCAGTTGCTGCGCGCGGTGGGCGCGGAAGACCGGCTGGTGGTCGATTACGCCCAGGGCGACTTGCAGGTGGGGGATGTGTTCGTGCTGCTGTCCGACGGTGTGCACAACGTGTTGCCCGACAAGCGACTCCAGACCCTGGCCGGCCCGACACCAGGCCATGAAGTGCCCGCTGACGCCCAGCGCATCAGCCAGCAGATGGTGAACGAGGCCGTGGCTGTCGGCACGCAGGACAACGCCACGGCGTTGGTGGTGCGTGTGCTGGGCTTGCTGGACGCCACCTTGCAGGACGAAAACCGCCAGGCCCTCGCGCTGCCGGTGCCGCCCCGGCTGAAGGTGGGCGACACGCTGGACGGCATGACCGTGACCGCCCCGCTGGCCGACAACGGCATCAATCTTCTCTACCAGGTGAGGGATGCAAAAAGCCAGCGTTTGTATGCGCTGAAAACACTGCACCCCGCGCGCGCCCACGACCCCGAGGAGCGCGCCATGCTGGCGCATGAGGCGTGGCTGGCCAAGCGCATGCAATCGTCCCGCGCAGCCGACTACCTGGTCAACATTCACGAGCGGCTGCCCAACGCGCAAACGCCGAGCGCGTTTTACCTGCTCTACGACTGGCACGCCGGCGAAACCCTGCAGCAACTGCTGGGCCGCCAGCACAAGTTGGGCTTGCCGCAGGTGCTGACGGTCGCCACGCAGGTCGCCAAGGCGCTGGGCCGGCTGCACCGCCAGAACGTGATCCACCGCGACATCAAGCCGGCCAACCTGCATCAGGGAGAGGATGGGGTGCTGCGGCTGCTCGACCTGGGCGTGGCCCTGACCGGCCGCGAGCCCGAGGCCATGCGCAGGCTGCACGCAGGCACGCCCAGCTACATCAATCCCGAGCAGTGGGGCTTCAGTGCCCAGTCGGGGTCTGCAGGCAATGAAGGGCCCGAGGAGCTGCCAGATGCCCAAAGTGACCTGTTCGCACTGGGCGTCACGCTGTACCAGCTGCTCACGGGCAAGCTGCCTTATGGCGAGGTGCTGCCTTACCAGTCGGGCCGCTATTACCGCGACCCGAAAGCACCCAGCCGCCACAACCCCGAGGTGCCGATCTGGCTGGACCATGTGGTGCTCAAGGCGGTGGCGCGGGACAAGCAGCAGCGCTTTGAAACCGCTGAGGAGTTGCTGCTCGCGCTCGAGCGCGGCGCGTCCCGGCCCTTGACCGCGCCGCCGGCCACGCCTTTGATTCAGCGCGACCCGGCGGCCTTGTGGAAGATCGGGGTGGTGGTGTCGGTGCTGTTTAATTTGCTGCTGGTTTACTGGTTGCTGTTTTTGCCTAAATGACGGCTTTTTTTGAGCTATTTGTGGCTCCAGCCCCTTGTAAGTTGTGCATGAGTAGCTATTAAATTGGTAGCGAAATTGTGGTGCTTCCGTTCAGACCGGGGCCGGCCCTGAGCCGTCTGTCGGCTCGGCGAAAAGCGTTCACCCCTGGCTGGGAGGGGTTGACCTTCGACTTGACCACAAGGTTTAGACTGGAGTTTTCCATCGGAAAAGCTTCATGTTCACCGTCGACTGCCCTGAGGCGGATCGTCCGGCCAGGGACGGTCCCATCCTGGGCGCCATGGAGCCAAGTCAGCGAAAGGGGCCGCACATGAGGGTAGAGCTCTTCCATAGCGCGGGCTGCAAGCGCTGCGCGGCTGCTCACGAAGGCCTTAGATCGGCTGCCGAGCAAGCGGTGCCAGGCGTGGTCTGGCGCGACATCGATGCTGTCAACGAAATTGACTACGCGCTTGAGCTGGGTGTCATGAGCCTGCCGGCGGTGGCGGTGGATGGGCACCTGGTTTTTTCTTCATTGCCGACGCCAGCGCAGCTCACCCGGGAACTGCAGCGCCGGCTGGCGGGAGCCTCCAATGGACGTTGACACGCTGCGTCAGGCCGTCGAGCAGTTCCGCTATGCCTCGCTGGGGTGGGGTTTTTTGGCGGGATTGTTCTTCAGCGTCAATCCGATCGCCATGGCGGCCATCCCCGTTTCGCTGGCCTACGTGACCCGCGCGCATGAGAAGCCCACGGCGCTGCGCTTTGGCGCGATGTTCATCCTGGGCCTGATCGTCACCCATGTGGTGCTGGGGGCGGTGGCCGGCTTGGGCGGACAATGGGTCGAGCGACTGCTCGGCCGCTATTGGGGGGCGGCGCTTGGTCCCCTGCTGATTCTCATGGGCCTGCTGTGGCCAGGCTGGATCAGGCTGCCACTGCCGGCGGCTTCATTCAAGGCCAAAAGGGTCACCGGCATGTGGGGGGCGTTTGCCTTGGGGGTGCCATTTTCCGTGGCGATCTGTCCCATCTGCACGCCCGCCCTGGTCGCACTCCTTGGCGTGGTCGCGGCCCTGGGCTCCCCTCTGTTGGGTGCCACGGTGTTGCTGGCCTTTGCGATTGGCCGCGCCATCCCCATCGGGCTCGGCGCCTGGGCCATCGGCTGGCTGGAGGACCTCAAGCCCTTGGCGCGCTACCAGCGCGCCTTTGACGTGGTGGGTGGCATCGTCCTGGTGCTGGCGGGGCTGTACATGCTCAATGTGTACTACATCGTGGTGCCTGAGCTGGCGGGAATGCCATGAGCCGCCGGGCCGTTCCCAAGGCGACAACGAAGTTGCGGCGAAGACTCACAACTGCGCGAAGCGCGGAGGCTACCCAATGAGCGCCCGGCCCAGCCTGGCTGACGACATCTCTGCGGCTTTCGGACGAGCCTGCCGCGAGAGGGACCTGGAAGTGGCAGAGCACCTGTTTCAGGCACTTGAGGCTATCGCCCACCGCGAGCGCGACGACAGCCGCCTGGAACTCGCTTTTGGCGAATTGCTCGCTGCACTTTCAGCACGCAACGTCCACTAGCCCCCACGCTTTTCACTTCGTGTAATGCGCTGGACGTGCCGCTGCGAGACGCAGCGGCTCTTCCGTCCGTCCAAGCCTGCGCAGGCAGGCTTGGAGCCGCGGACATCAGCCCCGAGGGGGCCGTCGCTTGCTCGGGGCGGCCCTTCGCGGCGCTAGCCGGAGATCGGCCGTTCGTTGACAGCAAGCGCACCGATCCGGTCAAAACATGGTGTTGCCGTTGGCCGACGTCTTCGGCACCAACTGCAGGACATCCCAGTGCTCGACGATTTTGCCCTCATGATCGAGGCGGAAAATGTCGATGCCCGCCCAGTCCTCACCGCCTGGCCACTCCTGGTGGCAGTGCAGGACGACATAGTCGCCCTCGGCAATCACGCGCTTGAAGTGCACGCGCTTGCCGGGATATTCCCTGGCCATATGCTCAAAATAGGCAATGAAGGCTGGCGCTCCGTCCGCAACATGCGGATTGTGCTGGGTATAGACAGACCCTACGAAGTGGCGCACGGCCTCGGCGGGCTGGCACTGATTGAACATCATTTCGTAGAAGCTCGTGACGTTGTGCTTGTTGCGTTCCAGTGGCGTGCTCATGACAACTCCTTGCGCTTGAGTCCTGTGGTCGGCTTCGCTACCAGCGGATCGTTGCACTCGATGGTCGGCAGCGGGAGCCGCCCATGAAGTGCGTGAACACGGTTCATTCTGGCACCGCCCCCTTGCCAGTGCAATAGACTGGAGTTCTCGCGCTAGGGTTTACGCTGCCGATCTGCGCTTCCTTGCCGGTTGTACCCCGCATCTCCCGAGACGGCGCAAGGTCAAAGCTTGGTGAGCCTGGAGGTAAAGGGACTCTCAGCCACCCGGTCCCGGCCGCTTTTTTAGTTCCAGCACGTCGTGCTTAACTTTTCTGCGAAAAGTTAGCCTACCCTGAAAGGAGGGCGGCACAGCGCTTCGCGCCTTATCAGCTGCGCTGATCACGCACTGCGTGCGCGGCCGCCTTTTTAGCTTCGCAGAAAGGGTGGGTAAAAAGCGCGTTGCGCTTTTTATCGCTTCGCTCACTACGCGCTTCGCGCTCGCCCCCCCTTTTCAGCCCAGGTGCGGGTCCAGCGGATCTGCATGATGCGCAACATGACCTGCATGGCCAGCGCCAGCACGGCGAAAGCCACAAAGCCCCAGAGGTAGGTGCCCGCGTACTGCTTGCTCAGGCCCATGGCGTTGGGCAGAAAACCACCGCCCAGGGCGCCGACCTCGCCGATCATGGAGCCCGCCACCGCTGTGGACAGCGGCCAGCGCAGCGGCACCAGCTGGAACAGGGCGCCGTTGCCGGCACCCAGCGCCGCGAAGCAGACCATGAAGAGCAGGGTGGTGATGGTCAGCGAGCTGCCGGCCAGGCCGCACAGGACCAGGGTGAGCGCGACCACCACCAGCACGCCGCTCAGGGTGTTGATGCCGCCGACGCGGTCTGAAATATAGCCACCGACCACGCGCACGGCCGAGCCCATGAGCGCTGCCAGCATGGTGAGCTGGCCGGCCTGCACCTTGGTCACGCCGAACTGGTCGTAGTAATAGGTGGGCAGAAAGCTGGCCAGGCCGATGAAGCCGCCGAAGGTGATGACGTAGATCAGGCTGAAGGCCCAGCCGTCCTTCTCGAACAGGCAGGCGATGTGCTGACGGAAGGTCTGGTGCTCGATGTCCGGCGGTTCCTTGGCGAAGACCACCATCACCACCATCGGGATCAGCATGAAGAAGGCAGCCAGGCCGTACACGGCCTGCCAGCCGTAGGCCATGGCCAGGGGCGGAGCGAACAGTACGGCCAGCACGGTGCCGGAGTTGCCGGCGCCGGCGATGCCCATGGCCAGGCCCTTGTACTTGGGCGGGAACCAGCCCGAACCCAGCGACAGCGCCACGCCGAAGCTGGCACCGGCGATGCCCAGCAGCACCCCCATGGCCAGCACATGGTCATAGGCGCTGATGAAGAAGTAGCCGTAGGCCAGGGCCAGCACGATCAGGCCCATCTCGACCAGCGCGGCATTTTTGCGGCCGATGTACTGAGCCAGAATGCCCAGCGGGAAGCGCATCAGCGCGCCGGCCAGGATGGGCACCGAAATCATGAAGCCCTTCTGGGCTGCCGTCAGGTTGAAAGCCTCGCTGATGAACGGAGCCATGGCGCCATTGAGCACCCAGACCGCAAAGCAGAAGTCAAAATACAGGAAGGCGGCGAACAGGGTCGGTGCATGGCCCGACTTCAGAAAGGTGCGAAAACCCGCCATGGTGCAAATCCTCTGTGAAAACTAAACGCTAAAAAGAAAAACTCACAGATTCAGTGCGAGAAACGTGCCAGCTTGGGGCGCGCCAAAACGCACCCATCCGGCTCAATTTCCCGAGCCGGGGCGGATTATTTTGGTGCGTTGCACAAATAACGTGCGCTGGGAGCCTGTCGGACTTGGGAAGCGTCGGCTGCAAATTGGCCGCAGCGGTCCATTTTTCACCGTCTTTTTGTCCCATAGCGGGACTATGGGCCTGCAAATCCGGTAAAAACTGTCTTCGCTGGGACCTTGTTTTCGCTTTCGACGTCCCAAGCCCGACAGGCTCCTAACCCCGTTTTTCCATGTCCACGCACACCAGCGCGGGCTGGTGGTTCCAGCGCAAGGTGATCACATAGGGGTGTTTGCGAACCCTGGCCTTGACGCCCGAGGTGCCCTGCATCTTGACCGGCACGGAAATCTGCAGGTCCGGGCCCAGGCTTTTGCGGGCGTTGCCGGCCAGGGTGTTGGCGATTTCGCCCACGGCATCGAGCAGGTTGCCGTCGCCAAGGTCGGTTTCGCGCTGCATCAGCAGCAGCTCGCGCACCAGCTTGGGCGGCATGGAGACGATGACATGGCCGTTGTAGCTGCCTGAAAAGGTGACGATGCCGTTGAACTCAAAGGCTTCCACGTCACCAGTGCCCAGAAAGGCCGAGGTGATCTGGGGTTCCTGGCGGGTGGTCACTTTCAGGTAATTTTTGATGGAGTCAACAAACAGCTTGAGGTCGTTTTCCTTGAGGGTGTCCATGCCGGTCTCCTTAACGCTTAATGAATATCGGCGACGTCGAGCAGCGCAATCTGCAGCTCTTCGTCGGAAAATGGCTTGGAGACGAAGCCGCGCGCACCCAGCTTGAGCGCCTGTATCGCGGTGGCTTTGTCGCTCAGGGCGCTGACCACCAGGATGTTGATCTTCGGATTGAGCTTGAGCAGCTCGCCAATGCATTCGATGCCGTCCATCTCGGGCATGGTCAGGTCCATGGTCACGACTTCGGGGTGGGTCGCCCGGGCGATCCTCAGCGCGTCATGGCCGTTTTTGGCCAGGCCTGTCAGCACCACACCCTTGAGCCCGCCGTTTTGCACCACCCGCGAGATGCGGGTGCGGATCATGTTGGAGTCGTCAACAATCAATAGTCGCATGGTGATTCTCCTGATCTAGACTGAAAATCGGACCTTGAACTCGGTGTGCTGGCCCGGCACGCTGGACAGCAGCAACTGGGCGCCCAGACGCTGCACATTGGCCTGCACCAGATCGAGCCCGACGCCGCGCCCGGCATGGGGCGAGGGGGTCTCGGCGGTCGAAAAACCGGGCTTGAAAATGTGCGCCACGATTTGTTTGTCGCTGAAGCTTTCCAGCTGCTCGGGGGTGTACCAGTTCAGACTCAGCAGCCGGCTGCGTATGTGCTCGGTGTTCAGGCCGGCGCCGTCATCGCGCACGCTCAGCTGCCACTGCCCGGCCTCGTCACGCGTGAGGTTGACCAGCACCTGGCCTTCCATGCTTTTGCTGGAGGCCAGCCGCGTTTGCGGTGCTTCAACGCCATGTACGACGGCATTGCGCACCAGCTGCACCGCGATCTCGCGCACCAGGTCCATCTTGTCGCCGGGCATGTCCAGCGCGCTGCTCATGCGGACGGTCGCGTTGATGCGCTTGCCGCAGCCAATGCCCACGTCGTCGGCCAGCCTGGTCAGGATGGCATTGAGCGCCTGGGGCGTGGCGTTTTGCGGTGGCGTATCAGGGGTGGTTTTGCGGGCGCCCAGGGCTTTGAAGGCAGCGACTTTGGTCAGCAGGTCTTCCAGCGGCAGGGGCAGGGCCAGCAGCGCATTGCCGGTGGCAGCGCCGGTGTCCTTGAGTTTTTGCAACTCGCTTTCAAACTGGTGTGCCAGCGTGGCCAGCACTTCCAGTCCGAGCGAGGCGGCGTCGCCCTTGAAGGCGTGGATCCGGCGGTAAGCGCCATCGACGGCCTTGAGCACCTGGGCTTCTGAAGCGGCCGAGGAGGTGCTGCGCAGCAGGTCGTTGATTTCCAGCAGCGACGCTTCGGCGCGCTCGACAAACCCCCGCATCATGGCCGGGTCGGTCTCAAAGGCCTTGAGCAGCATGGAAAACTCTTTTTGGGAGCGTTGCCGCTCGCCCGTCAGCCTGGCCTCCAGCTCTACCTTTTGGGTGATGTCCTGCACCGTGACCAGCAGGTGGCGCACCGTGGCGCCGTCCTGCACGCGGTTGAAGTGAAAGGACAGGTAGCGTGTGCTGTCCTGGCCCAGGCGGTTTTTGACGGTGACCTCCACCTCGGACAGCGGGTTGATGCCCTGCACCAGCTGTTCCTTGACGTGCGCGGAGAACAGCAGCTCCACGTAGTCGCGGGCGTCAGTTAGCGCCTTCTCGGACACCAATGGGGCCAGCAGGCCAAACAGGTTCTGACCGGGTGTGAGCTTTTTGCCAAACAGCTCATGGGCGGAGCGGGACAGCTGCGAGCCGAGCTCGTAGTCGGGCGTCAGCAGGAACAGCCCTTCGCGCACGCTGACCAGGATTTCGCGGTTTTCCTCGTTGGCCGCTTCGATGGCGGCGTCCGAGGTGCGCAGGCGGCGCAGGAACTTGAACAGGATGAAGGCGAAATTCAGCAGCGCCAGCACGATGCCGCCGGTCTGCACCATGCGCAGCGTATTGGCCCGGTTTGAGGCCACGGCTTCCAGGGCCGTGGTCAGCTCGTTCATCAAGGCCAGCAGCTTCAGGTTGTTGGCTTTCGCATAGTCGGCCGCGGCCTGCAGCTCGATTTCGGTGGCCGTGCCGGCCAGCACCGGGGCCAGTTTTTGCTGGTACGGCGTCCAGAGGCCCTGGGCCTTTTTCAGGATGTCAGCTGCTTTGTCGCCTTGTGCGGCGGGCAGGAAAACCGGCTTGCCATCGCCCCCGGGCACCGTGGCGCCGCTCTGAAAGCCTTTGAGCGACACGTCAAACAGCCTGACCGCGTTCTTCAACTCCTCAAGCTCCTTGTCGGCCGGTGCGCCCTTGATCCTGGCGGCTTCCACCGACAGCAGGGCTTTGGCCGTGCGCTGCGACAGCATGCGCTGGCGCCCCGCCAGGTTGATGCCCAAGGCGTCTTCCGCGATCTGGAACGAGGTGTAGAAGTTCAGCACCAGCACGCCCAGGTCGAACAGCAGGAAGAAGGCCACCGCGATGATGATTTCGCGGTACTTTCCGAACGAGAAACTGCTCGCCTTGCCGGCTTGCCGGCGGCCAGTCCTGGCGGAGCTTCTGGCAAAGGCGGGATCAACAGGGAGTACGGCGGCCATGTTTTTCTTCCTTTTCTTCCTGGTGGTTGGTGGGCGAGATGTCAGGTGTCAGGCCGTGAGCTTTTCGACATGCGCCTGGCGCGTGTAGAGAAAGTCGATCACCGCCTTGCGGTACTGCAGGTAACGCGTGTCTTCCGCCAGGGCCACGCGCTGGCGCGGCCGCGGCAGGTCCACGTCAAGAATTTCGCCAATGGTGGCGGCCGGGCCGTTGGTCAGCATCACGATGCGGTCGGACAGCAGCACCGCCTCGTCCACGTCGTGCGTCACCATCACGACCGTGCTTTGCGTGGTGGCGACGATTTGCAGCAGCTCGTCCTGCAGCTTGGCGCGGGTCAGGGCGTCGAGGGCGCCGAAGGGTTCGTCCATCAGCAAGACCTTGGGCTGCATGGACAGGGCGCGGGCAATCCCCACGCGCTGCTTCATGCCGCCCGAGATTTCGCCGGGGCGCTTTTGGGCAGCCGGGGTCAGCCCGACCATGGCCAGTGCGGCCTCGGTGCGGGCCTTGAGCTGGGCCTTGTTTTCCGTCGCGGCAAAGACCCGTTCGACCGCGAGGTAGACGTTCTCAAAACAGGTCAACCAGGGCAGCAGCGAGTGGTTTTGAAACACCACGCCGCGCTCCGGCCCGGGGCCCGCAATTTCCCGGTTGGCGCACAGCAGCGTGCCCTGGCTGGGGGTGGTCAGGCCGGCTATCAGGTTGAGCAGGGTTGATTTGCCGCACCCCGAGTGGCCGATCAGGGTCACAAACTCGCCCTTGGCGACGGTCAGGTTGATGTCCTGCAGCGCACGGAACGGCCCTTTGCGGGTTTTGAAGGTCTGCTCGACACCCTGGATTTCGATGTACTTGGTCGTGAAAGAGGCGCTCATGATGAAATCCTTAGTTCTTGACTTCTTCAAACGTAAAAGCCGTGGCCAGCTTGATCAGCGCGAATTCGAGGATCAGGCCGACGATGCCGATCACGAAGATCGCGATGATGATGTTCTTGACGTTGAGGTTGTTCCACTCGTCCCAGACCCAGAAGCCAATGCCCACGCCGCCGGTCAGCATCTCGGCCGCGACGATCACCAGCCAGGCCGTGCCCACCGCCAGGCGCACGCCGGTCAGCATGTAGGGCAGCACGGCGGGGAACAAAATCTTCGTGACGATCTTCCATTCGCTCAGGTTCAGCACGCGCGCCACGTTCATGTAGTCCTGCGGCACGCGCTGCACGCCCACGGCGGTGTTGATGACCATCGGCCAGATCGAACAGATGAAGATGGTCCAGATGGCGGCCGGGTTGGCACCCTTGAACACCAGCAGGCCGATCGGCAGCCAGGCCAGCGGCGAGACCGGGCGCAGCAGGCTGATCAAGGGGTTGAACATGCGGCTGAGGAAGGTGAAGCGGCCGATCATGAAACCCAGCGGAATGCCCACGGCGGCGGCCAGGCCAAAGCCCATGGCCACGCGCTTGAGCGAGCTCAGCACGTTCCAGCCCACGCCCTGGTCGTTGGGCCCTTTTTGGTAGAAGGGATCGCCGAACACCTCCACGGCCTGCTTGAAGGTCTCCAGCGGAGACGGGATGCTGCTGCCGGTCGAGATCGACACCAGCGCCCACACCCCGACCAGCAAGCCCAGGCCCAGCAGGGGCGGCAGCACGGCCAGCCATACGCCGCGCCAGTCAAACGGTGGCGTGGGCGACGCGGATGCGGTCGCGGCTTCGGGCTTGGCGTCTTGTTGCACGCCAGCCCCCGCAGTGCTTGCGTTGGTAGCTATATTTTTCATAGCGAATTTGGCCAATTCCTGGGCGGGAGCAGGGGCGGCGGCAGCGCCTGCAGGTGCAGGGTTGCCTTCGAACGGGGCGTGAAAAACGGCACTGACCATGATGCTTCTCCCTTGTCAGGTTTTGACCTTGAAACCGTCGGCGTACTTCTTCGGGTCCTTGCCGTCCCAGATCACGCCGTCGATCATCTTGCTGGTGCGCATCACGTCCTTGGGCACGGGGGCCTTGGCGGCAGTGGCGGCCTGCTTGTAGAGGTCGATCTGGTTGATCTGCTTGGCCACGGCCAGGTAGTCGGGGTGGTCCTTGAGCAGGCCCCAGCGCTTGTGCTGGGTCAGGAACCACATGCCGTCCGACAGGTAGGGGAAATTCACCGTGCCTTCATTGAAGAACTTCATGTGGTTCGGATCGTCCCAGGTCTTGCCCAGGCCGTTCTGGTAGCGGCCCAGGATGCGCTGGTTGATCGCGTCCACGCTGGTGTTCACGTAGCTCTTGTCGGCAATGGTTTCGGCCATCTTGTTCTTGTTCTGCAGGCCGGCGTCGATCCACTTGCCGGCCTCGATGATGGCCGCCGTCACGGCACGTGCCGTGTTGGGGTACTTCTTCACGAAGTCGCCGGTGGTGCCCAGCACCTTTTCGGGGTGATCCTTCCAGACGTCCTGGGTGGTGCTGGCGGTGATGCCGATGCCGTCGATGATGGCGCGGTGGTTCCAGGGCTCGCCCACGCAGTAGCCGTCCATGTTGCCCACGCGCATGTTGGCCACCATCTGCGGCGGCGGCACGGTGATGACCTTGGCGTCCTTCATCGGGTTGATGCCGTGGGCCGCCAGCCAGTAGTACAGCCACATGGCGTGCGTGCCGGTGGGGAAGGTCTGCGCGAAGGTGTATTCGCGCTTGTCGGTGGCCATCAGCTTGGCCAGACCGGCGCCATCGACAGCACCTTTTTCAGCCAGCTTTTTCGACAGGGTGATGGCCTGGCCGTTGTGGTTCAGGTTCATCAGCACGGCCATGTCCTTTTTCGGACCAGAAACACCCAGATGCACGCCATAGACCAGGCCGTAGAGCACATGGGCAAAGTCCAGCTCGCCGTTGACCAGCTTGTCGCGCACCCCGGCCCAGGAGGCTTCCTTGGTCGGGATGATCTTGACGCCGTATTTCTTGTCGATGCCCAGCACCGAGGCCATGACCACGCTGGCGCAGTCGGTCAGCGGGATGAAGCCGATCTTGACTTCCGTTTTTTCCGGAGCATCCGAGCCCTGGGCGTACACCGCGGCGCGCAAGGCCGGGGTGATGCCGATGGCACCCACCGTGGCGGCCTGCAAAACGGTGCGGCGGGTCAGTGAAGATTTCAACAACTCGGTCATGGCATCAGCTCCAGAGGTAAAAATGAAAACGAAAACAAAAAAGGCGCTCGACCCGGGCAGCCACGCTAAACGTGAGTGCAGGGTGCGAACGCCTTTGTCCTTGGGGGCATGACGCGCTTCGCCGTTGAAGCCGTCTGCCGCAGGCCATCATTGGCCGGTATTCAGTTCAACGCAAAAGCTGTGCCAGTTTCGAGCCTGGTACCGGGGGTTGGCAGTGGTTCAGATCAAACAGGCATATAGCCATTGTCTGTATTGAGCTAATAGCTATGTTATTGATAGCAAAAATAAGGGCTTGGCAAAAATCAGGGCACGTTTGAAGAAGATACGCACTGTATTTGTGCGCCGCACCATTTGAGGATGTGCTGGCGGTGCCGGGTCAGCTCAGCAAGTCCGCCACGTCGAGCATGCGCTGCGCCACATCGCCCAGGCGCAGCCCCTTGTCCATCGCGGTTTTGCGCAGCTTGTCGTAAGCCGCCTGCTCGGAGAGGCCTTGGCGCTGCATCAGCAGACCCTTGGCCCGCTCAATGACTTTGCGCTCGTGCAGTTCGGTTTTGACGTCGGCCAGCGCCCGGCGCAAGCCCTGCTCATGCTCAAAGCGCGCCATGGCGACATCCAGGATGGGGCGGATGCGATCGGGCGACAGACCCGCCACAATGTAGGCGGACACGCCCGCGGCGACGGCATCCTTTACGTGGGTGGTGTCGTTGTCATTGGTAAACAGCACAATCGGCCGGCGTGCGTCGCGGGTGGCCATCACCACATGCTCCAGCGAGTCGCGGGCCTCGCTTTCGGCGTCCACAATGATCATGTCGGGCTGCAGTTGGGCCAGGCGCTCTGCCAGAAAGGTGTCTGACGGCAGCACGGCCACGATGT
Source organism: Polaromonas sp. (assembly GCF_036676035.1). GTDB lineage: Bacteria > Pseudomonadota > Gammaproteobacteria > Burkholderiales > Burkholderiaceae_C > Polaromonas. The sequence goes on along the minus strand of NZ_JAKFDR010000060.1, from coordinate 32,686 downwards.
TGTAGCCGTTTTCCAGCAGGCCAATGCGCAGCTGGCGTGAGCGTTCCGCCTGCGCCCGGGCATGGGCGTCGGGTGATGCGGATTCCAGTAAATCCGGCGCAATGATGACAAGGCGCAGGGTTTGGGACGGTGTCATGAATAAACAAATGCAAGATTCGCGCCAGTGTGTGCCCCCACGGTCGCTCACTGCGTGTAGCTTCCTGCCCCCCGAGGGGGCCGCTGCGCCTGCGGCCCGGCGAAGCCGGTTCCGCGGCCCCTGCTGGTGTGAAGAGTCCACACGGTCGTTCGCTGCGTGTAACTCCCTGCCCCCGAGGGGGCCGTCGCTTGCTCGGGGCGGCCCTTCGCTGCGCGGTTGTGGCCTCACCTTGTGCAGTAGCGCGTGCCCAGGGGACATTCTCCAAACCTTACACTTGAACGATGCTAGTTCTTGGAATTGAATCGAGTTGTGATGAAACGGGCGTCGCGCTGGTCGATGCCGCCGGAAAAGACGTGCCCGTGCTGCTTTCGCACGCCTTGTACAGCCAGATCGACATGCACCAGGCCTTTGGCGGCGTGGTGCCCGAACTGGCCAGTCGCGACCATATCCGGCGTGTCTTGCCTTTGACGCGAGAGGTCATGAAAGAAGCGCAGCGCTCGCTGGCGCAGGTCGATGTGATTGCCTACACGCGCGGCCCCGGCCTGGCCGGTGCACTGCTGGTGGGTGCCGGCGTGGCTTGCTCGCTGGCGGCGGCGCTGGACAAGCCGGTGATGGGGGTGCACCACCTGGAGGGGCATTTGCTGTCGCCTTTTCTGAGCGTGGATCCGCCTCAATTTCCGTTTGTGGCTTTGCTGGTCTCCGGTGGCCACACCCAGCTGATGCGGGTGGACCGGGTCGGCGGCTACGCGTTGCTCGGTGAAACCATTGATGACGCGGCGGGCGAGGCGTTTGACAAGTCGGCCAAGCTCATGGGTCTGCCGTATCCCGGGGGGCCGCATTTGTCCAGGTTGGCGCAGCAGGGTGATGCGGCCGCTTTCAAGCTGCCCCGGCCCTTGCTGCACAGTGGCGACCTGGACTTTTCGTTTGCCGGGCTGAAAACCGCCGTGCTGACGCAGGCCAAAAAGCTCGGCCCTGAACTGGAAAACCGCAAGGCCGATCTGGCGGCCTCCACGCAGGCGGCGATTGTCGAGGTGCTGGTCAAGAAGTCGCTGAAGGCGCTGGAGCAGACCGGGCTCAAGCGCCTGGTGGTGGCCGGTGGCGTGGGCGCCAACGCGCTGCTGCGCAGCCAGCTCAGTGCAGCTTGCGCGCAGCGCGGTGTGCGCGTGCACTACCCGGAGCTGCATTTGTGCACCGACAATGGCGCCATGATTGCGCTGGCCGCCGGCATGCGGCTGCAGGCGGGGCTGGAAAACCTGCAGCGCGGCTACACCTTTGACGTGAAGCCGCGCTGGAACCTGGCTGAACTAGAGCCGCCCAGTCTGGCAGCCTGAGGCAGGCCCGGGTTTCCGGACTCAATTGATCGGAATCTGCACCTCGTTGCTGACGGGTACTTTCTTGCCTAGCGTGAGGGTCAGCACGCCGTTTTCCAGCTTGGCGGCGCTGGTCGTTGCGTCGATGTCCTGCGGCAGCTCGTAAGCGGCCTTGAACTGGCGCTTGGCCTCGGCCTTGCTGGCGATGCGGACCACAGGGCCTTCGATGGCTATGTTCAGGTCTTCTTTGGCCAGTCCGGGCACATCCAGCGTGATCGTCCAGGCCTTGTCATCCTGCTCCAGCTGGAAACCGCTTTTGGCGCCGAAGGGGGCGCTGCTCAAGAGGGCCTCGTTGACGAAACGCTCGAAATGGCGGTCACAAGAACGGAAGGCCGGAGCGGCGGCGCGGGTGCGAACAATGGGGGCGAAAAACATGCTGAACTCCTTGTCAGTTAAAGCGGGACAATTGACAGGATTTATCCCGGCCTGTCCCGTACACTTCGCGGCTCTCAACCATGATTGCCGCATGCAGTGCACATAGGTGTGCGCCGGTTCTTTTCAAGGAAATTGACGAATGTATTTTTTTAATCAAAGGCTCTTGAAACGCCTGGCGGCGGCCCTAGTTGCCGGCGTTTCGCTGGCCGTGGCGGCGCAGCCCGCAGCCCAGGCGCCGACGGCGCCGGCAGCAGCGCCGCCGGTCCGCGTGGCCCTGGTTGAAAGCCTCTCGGGCGCGTTTGCCAATACCGGCGAAGCGGTGTTTCGCAACCTGGTCTGGGCCACGGAGCGCGTCAATGCGCGCGGTGGCGTCAAGCTGGCCGGCGGCAACCGCCCGCTGGTGATTGAGCGCTACGACAGCAAGGGCCAGAACGAGGAGGCGCTGGCGGCGCTGCGCTCGGCCATCGACGATGGCGTTCGCATCATTGCGCAGGGCAACTCGTCGGCCATTGCGGCGGTGCTGATCGATGCCATCAACAAGCACAACGAGCGCGAGCCCTCCAAACGCGTGCTGTTTTTGAACTACTCGGCCGTGGACCCGATACTGACCAATGAGAAATGCAGTTACTGGCATTTCAGGTTTGACGCCCATGCCGACATGCGCATGGCCGCCCTGATGGACGTGCTCAAGGACGACAAGGCGCTCAAGAGCATTTACCTGATTGGCCAGGACTACAGCTTCGGCCAGGCGGTTCTGCGCGAGGCGCGCAAGCAGCTGGGCGCGCAGCGCCCGGACGTGCATATCGTGGGTGACGAGCTGCATGCGCTGGGCCGCGTGAAGGATTTCATCCCCTATGCCATCAAGATCAAGTCCAGCGGCGCACAGGCCGTGCTCACGGGCAACTGGGGCAATGACCTGACGCTGCTGATCAAGGCCGCCAAGGAAGTCGGTTTTGAAGGCAAGTTCTACACCTTCTACGGCAACGCATTGGGTGTGCCGGCAGCATTGGGTGATGCCGGTGTGGGCAAGGTGATTGCCGTGGCCGACTGGTTCCCCAACTCGCCCAGCGCCCAGTCCGAAGCGTTTTACCAGTCCTTCCGCCAGCGCTTTCCCAAGCCCCAGGACGACTATGTGCACATGCGCATGCAGCTGATGATGGAGGCCCTGGCGCAGAGTATCGAGAAGGCGGGCGCTACAGATTCGCTAGCTGTCGCCGCGCAGCTGGAGCGGGCTTCCGTGCTGTTCACCTCTCACAAAGGGACGATGCGGGCGGCTGACCATCAATTCCAGCAACCCTTGCTGGTGGCGGTGATGGACAGGCAGGGCACCCCCGGTGTGAAGTTTGATGTGGAAGGTTCAGGTTACGGCTTTCGGGTGATCAAGGCCATTGCCCCGGAGCGCGCCGAGCAGTCGCACAGCTGCAAAATGGTGCGTCCTTAACTGCTCTTAACTGTATTGGAGTCAAAACGACCATGCGGCAAACTGTTCTCAACCTTGAAGCGTCGCTGATCCGGCAGGTTGCCAACGCGGGCATGGGGCGCAGCGATGTGCTCAAGTTCTGGTTTGGCGAGAGTGACGAGGTCACCCCGGCCTTTATCCGTGAGGCGGCCGCCCAGTCGCTGTCGCGGGGCGAGACTTTTTATGCGCATAACCTCGGGCTCCCCGAGCTGCGTGAAGCCATTGCGGACTATGCCACGGCCTTGCGCTGCACCGGGGCCGCAACCATCGGTGCTGACCGTATCGCGGTGACGTCCGGGGGCGTCAATGCCTTGATGCTGGCCGTGCAGGCGCTGGTGGATGCGGGTGATGAAGTGGTGGCCGTGACGCCCGTGTGGCCCAACCTCACGGCGCAACCGGCCATCATGGGCGCGCATGTCAAATGCGTCAGCCTCAAGCCGGTGGCTGGGCAGTGGCAGCTGGACATGGCTGAACTGTTGGCGGCCATCACGGCCAAAACCAGGCTTTTGATCGTCAACGCGCCCAACAATCCGACCGGCTGGACGCTGAGCCGCGCCGAGCAGCAGGCCATTTTGGCGCACTGCCGCAGCACGGGCACCTGGATTCTGGCGGACGAGGTGTATGAACGGCTGTATTTTGAGTCCTCACCGAATGGCTGCGCACCCAGTTTTCTGGATCTGGCCAGCCCCGACGACCGGCTGGTCGTGGTCCACAGTTTCTCGAAAAGCTTTCTGATGACGGGCTGGCGGCTGGGCTGGCTGGTGATGCCGCCGGCCATGACGGAGCAGTTGGGCAAGCTGATTGAGTTCAATACCTCGTGTGCGCCGGTGTTCATCCAGCGGGCCGGGGTGGCGGCGCTGCAGCACACCGATGAGGTGACGCCCAGGGTGGTGGCCCATCTCAAAACCTGCCGCGACACCCTGATTCCGCTGCTGCAGGCGGTGCCGGGTGTCCAGGTGGCGCCGGCCCAGGGCGGGATGTACGCTTTTTTCAGGCTGACAGGCCAGGCCCGGTTTAGCGACTCGTTCGACACGGCCAAACGGCTGGTGGTGGAGGCCGGGCTGGGGCTGGCGCCGGGCAGCGCGTTCATCACCGACCGCTCGCCCGAAGCCCAGGGCTGGCTGCGCTGGTGTTTTGCCAGCCAGGACGTGGCCAGGCTGGGGCAGGGCGTGGAGCGCCTCAAGCGCTGGCTGGCGCTTCCTGGGCTATAATTCGAGGCTCTGTGCCGTAGCGCGTCTTTTAAAGGCGCGCCCGCCAGAACACGACGAAAGCGGTCAAGTCTCAATAGTGGGAACGCTGCTTCGCTCGCAAGTGCACAAGTTGCAAGAGGAAAACATGATCGAGAAATCAGTCAAGGCCGAGATTGTCAAGGCCAACGCACGCGCTGCCAACGACACCGGCAGTCCCGAAGTTCAGGTGGCCCTGCTGACCGGCCGCATCAACGAACTGACCCCCCATTTCAAGGCCAACGCCAAAGACCACCATGGTCGCCGCGGCCTGCTGCGCATGGTGAGCCGTCGCCGCAAGCTGCTGGACTACCTGAAGTCCAAAGACGCTGACCGCTACACCGCGCTGATCGCCAAACTTGGCCTGCGCAAGTAAGCGATAAACGAACAGAGAGCGCCTGAGTTAGTTCACTAGCTCAGGCGCTTTGCGCTTTAAAGATAGAAAAAAACCAATTTCAAAAAGCGCCATCGGCGCCGATGAATTACTTCGGAGCAAGGCAAAACGGGCACGCGCTGTGTCATTCCACAAGAAAAGCCCTGAAATTGCAGGCATTTTGTGGAATGGCATCGTGTTCAGCTAGTCCGGCTCCGGGCCTTCAGGTGCAGCCTCATGCGCCTCGCTAAAGTGGAGAAAAGAACATGAGCATTTTCAACAAAGTCACCAAATCCTTCCAGTGGGGCCAGCACAAGGTCACGATGGAAACCGGCGAAATCGCCCGTCAGTCCAGCGGCGCAGTCGTCGTTGACATGGACGGCACCGTGGTGCTGGCCACTGTGGTCGCCAAAACCGACGCCAAGCCCGGCCAGGACTTCTTCCCCCTGACGGTGGACTACCTGGAAAAAACCTATGCCGCCGGCCGCATCCCCGGCAGCTTCTTCAAGCGTGAAGGCCGCCCCAGCGAATTCGAAACGCTGACCTCGCGCCTGATCGACCGCCCGATCCGCCCGCTGTTCCCGGAAGGCTTCTTCAACGAAGTGCAGGTCGTGATCCACGTGCTGTCGCTCAACCCTGAAGTCGAAGGCGACATTCCGGCGCTGATCGCCTCCAGCGCAGCCCTGTCGGTTTCCGGCATTCCTTTCAACGGCCCCATCGGCGCCGCACGTGTGGCCTACATCGACGGCCAGTACGTGCTGAACCCCGGCAAGACCCAGCTCAAAGACTCCAAGATGGATCTGGTCGTGGCCGGCACCGAAGCCGCCGTGCTGATGGTCGAGTCGGAGGCGCAGCAGCTGTCCGAAGAAATCATGCTGGGCGCCGTGGTGTTTGGCCACGAGCAGGGCAACATCGCCATCAACGCCATTCACGAACTCGTTCGTGACGCCGGCAAGCCGGTCTGGGACTGGCAAGCGCCTGCCAAGAATGAGCCGCTGATCGCCAAGGTGGGCGAGCTCGCCGGCGCCAAGCTGCAAGCCGCCTACCAGATCCGCAGCAAGCAGGCGCGTACGCAAGCCTGCCGCGTGGCCTATGCCGACGTGATGGCCGCCCTGAAAGCCGACGGCGTGGAATTCGACGGCGTGGCCGTTGAGGGCATGCTGTTTGACATCGAAGCCAAGATCGTTCGCAGCCAGATCCTGGCCGGCGAGCCACGCATCGACGGCCGTGACACCCGCACCGTGCGCGCCATTGAAATCCGCAACAGCGTGCTGCCCCGCACCCACGGCTCGGCCCTGTTCACCCGCGGCGAAACCCAGGCGCTGGTGGTGACCACGCTGGGCACCGAGCGTGATGCACAGCGCATCGACGCGCTGTCCGGCGACTACGAAGACCGCTTCATGCTGCACTACAACATGCCTCCGTTCGCCACCGGCGAAACCGGCCGTGTCGGCAGCCCGAAACGCCGCGAAATCGGTCATGGGCGGCTTGCGAAGCGCGCGCTGATTGCCGTGCTGCCCAGCAAGGAAGAGTTCCCGTACACCATGCGTGTGGTCAGCGAGATCACGGAGTCCAACGGCTCGTCGTCGATGGCTTCCGTTTGCGGTGGCTGCCTGTCGTTGATGGACGCCGGCGTGCCGATGAAAGCGCACGTGGCCGGTATCGCCATGGGCCTGATCAAGGAAGACAACCGCTTTGCCGTGCTGACCGATATTCTGGGTGACGAAGATCACCTGGGCGACATGGACTTCAAGGTCGCCGGCACCACCTTCGGTATCACCGCGCTGCAGATGGACATCAAGATCCAGGGCATCACCAAGGAAATCATGCAGGTCGCACTGGCCCAGGCCAAGGAAGCCCGCATGCACATTCTGGGCAAGATGCAGGAAGCCATGGGCGAAGCCAAGGCCGAGGTGTCCGACTTCGCGCCGCGCCTGTATGTGATGAAAATCAACCCCGAGAAGATCCGTGACGTGATCGGCAAGGGCGGCGCCGTCATCCGTGCGCTGACCGAAGAGACCGGCACCCAGATCAACATCGAGGAAGACGGCACCATCACCATCGCCTCGAACGACAGCGCCAAGGCCGACGAGGCCAAGCGCCGCATCGCCGAGATCACCGCCGAAGTCGAAATCGGCAAGGTCTACGAAGGTGCCATCACCAAGCTGCTCGACTTCGGTGCACTGGTCAACCTGCTGCCCGGCAAGGACGGTCTGCTGCACATCAGCCAGATCGCCCACGAGCGCGTGGAGAAGGTCACCGACTACCTGAGCGAAGGCCAGATCGTCAGGGTCAAGGTTCTCGAGACCGACGAAAAAGGCCGCGTCAAGCTGTCCATGAAGGCGCTGCTGGACCGTCCTGGCCAAAGCCAGGACCAGGGTTGATCGGTATCTGCTATTGATTTTGTAGCTGCTTGCGCCCGAAAGACGGGCGTTGGCGGCGCAAATGACCTGGTAACTCCATGAAGGTTGTTGAAATCACTTCTTATGGTGCCCCCGACGTTTTGCGTCTGGGTGAGCGTGTGGCGCCTGTCGCGGGCGCCGGCGAGGTGTTGATCCGTGTTGCTGCCTCCGGCGTGAACCGGCCCGATGTCCTGCAGCGCACCGGCAACTACCCGGTGCCGCCCGGTGCCTCCGACATTCCGGGGCTGGAGGTGGCCGGCGAGATCGTGGCGGGTGACGCCGAGGCGATGAAGGCCGCCGGTTTCAAGGTCGGCGATCGCGTCTGCGCGCTCGTCGCGGGGGGTGGCTATGCCGAGCTTTGCGTGGCGCCGGTCGGTCAATGCCTGCCCGTGCCCGAGGGTTGGAGCGATGTTGAAGCGGCATCGTTGCCGGAAACTTTTTTCACGGTCTGGAGCAATGTGTTTGACCGGGCCCGCCTGCAACCGGGTGAGACCCTGCTGATCCAGGGGGGCTCGAGCGGCATTGGCGTGACGGCCATCCAGATGGCCAAAGCGCTGGGTGCCACCGTGTTGGTCACGGCCGGCAGCGATGACAAATGCGCCGCCTGCCTGGCGCTGGGGGCGGACCATGCGATCAACTACAAGACCAGCGATTTTGCCGTCGAAGCCAAAAAACTGACCGGTGGAAAAGGCGTCAATGTCATCCTCGACATGGTGGCCGGCAGCTATGTGGCGCGTGAAGTGGAGTGCCTCGCCGAAGATGGCCGGTTGGTCATCATTGCGGTGCAGGGCGGTGTCAAGGCCGAGGCCAATGCGGGCCTGATCCTGCGCAAGCGGCTGACCATCACCGGCTCGACACTGCGCCCGCGCTCGACGGAGTTCAAGACGGCCATTGCACGGGCGCTCCAGGAAAAGGTGTGGCCGCTCTTGCGCAGTGGCGCCATCAAGCCCGTGGTTCACAGCACGTTTGCCGCCTTTGACGCAGCCAAGGCGCATGCGCTGATGGAGTCCAACCAGCATGTCGGAAAAATCGTTTTAACCTGGTAATTCGTAACGCTCATGAAGAAGCTGATTGCGGGAAATTGGAAGATGAATGGCAGCCTGGCTGCCAACGAAGCCTTGCTGTCGGCGCTCGCACAGGGCCTGGCTGTCGACCAGCCGCTTTGCGATGTGGCCGTGTGCGTGCCTGCGCCTTACCTGGCGCAAGTGCATGCGCTGGTGTCCAGCCAGCCTGCGCTGTCTGTGCTGGGTCTGGGCGCGCAAGACGTTTCAAATCAGGCCTCGGGTGCCTACACCGGGGAAGTGAGTGCGGCCATGCTCAGGGAGCTGGGCTGTCGTTACGTCATCGTCGGCCATTCCGAGCGGCGCCAGTACCATGGCGAAACCGATGCGGTGGTTGCGGGCAAAGTCCAGCAGGCGCTGGCTGCCGCGGTCACCCCGATTGTGTGCGTGGGTGAAACCCTGTCAGAGCGGGAAGCCGGACAAACCGAAGCGGTGGTCAAGCGTCAGCTGGCTGCCGTGATTCACGCCAACGGTCATTGCATCAGCGAGATCGTGGTGGCGTATGAGCCGGTGTGGGCCATTGGTACGGGCAAAACAGCCTCGCCTGAAGAGGCGCAAGCGGTTCATGCCGTGCTGCGGGCCCAGCTCAAGGCGGCGACCGATCAGGCCGCGCGCGTGAAAATCCTGTACGGCGGCAGCATGAACGCCTCCAACGCCGCTTCGCTGCTGGCTCAGCCCGATATCGATGGCGGCCTGATTGGCGGCGCATCGCTCAAGGCCCCGGATTTTTTAACAATTATTGCTGCAGCCCGCGCCTGATGGGCGTCACAAGCTATTAAATTAGGAGTAAATATGAACACAGTTTTAACCGTTGTACTGGCGATCCAGATGCTGGCAGCGCTGGGCATGATCGGCCTGATCCTGGTGCAGCACGGCAAGGGCGCCGACATGGGTGCGGCTTTTGGCAGCGGCAGCTCGGGCAGCCTGTTTGGCGCCAGCGGCAGCGCCAACTTTCTGTCGCGCACCACGGCCATTTTGGCCGGTGTGTTTTTCGCCTGCACGCTGGCGCTGGCCTATTTTGGCAACGTGCAGCCACGCAGCAGCTCCAGTGTTCTCGAAGGCGCTGCAGTGACTGCCCCCGCACCGGCCGCCGCCCAGATTCCCGCAACGGCAGCGCCCGCAGCCCCCGGCACGGCGGTGCCCGCACCCGCAGCGCCGGCCACGCCAGGCGCTGGGCAAATTCCGACGAAATAACGCGATTAAGACACCCGCTCCGGCTGGAGAGGGTGTGATTTCAGGGTAAACTCTGAGTCTGTCCGGAAAGCCAAAAACCATCAGGTTTCCTCATGCCATCCGGGCAGCACAAACACCGCCGACGTGGTGAAATTGGTAGACACGCTATCTTGAGGGGGTAGTGGCGAAAGCTGTGCGAGTTCGAGTCTCGCCGTCGGCACCAAACGAAAGCATCGGCAGCATTGCGCAAGCGGTGCTGCCGATTTCAAACGGCAAATGGATACGACTGCAAAAGCGGCGCAAGCGGCAATTGGCAAGAAGTAGCAAGCAAGATGAACCTCGAGCAATACCTTCCCGTCCTGTTGTTTATTCTGGTGGGTGTCGCGGTAGGCGTCGTGCCCCAGGTGCTGGGTCGTTTGCTGGGACCCAACCGTCCTGACAGCGAAAAAAACTCCCCTTACGAGTGCGGCTTCGAGGCTTTCGAAGACGCCCGCATGAAATTCGATGTGCGCTACTACCTGGTCGCCATCCTCTTCATTCTTTTCGACCTTGAAATCGCTTTTCTCTTTCCCTGGGCTGTCGTGCTCAAGGACGTTGGCGCGGTGGGTTTCTGGTCCATGATGATTTTCCTGGGTATTTTGGTCGTGGGCTTTGTCTACGAGTGGAAAAAAGGCGCCCTGGACTGGGAATAAGCGCTTGCAAAAGCTGTGGCCACAAAGGTATTGGTATGTCGCTTGAAGGTGTTTTCAACGAAGGTTTCATGACCACGAGTTACGACTCGGTGGTCAACTGGGCCAAGACAGGCTCGCTTTGGCCGATGACTTTTGGTCTGGCCTGTTGCGCGGTGGAAATGATGCACGCCGGCGCCGCGCGCTACGACCTGGACCGTTTCGGCATGCTGTTTCGCCCCAGCCCGCGCCAGTCGGACCTGATGATCGTGGCCGGTACGCTGTGCAACAAGATGGGCCCTGCCTTGCGCAAGGTGTATGACCAGATGTCCGAGCCGCGCTGGGTGCTCTCCATGGGCTCCTGTGCCAATGGTGGTGGCTACTATCACTACAGCTACTCGGTGGTGCGCGGCTGCGACCGCATCGTGCCGGTGGACGTGTATGTGCCGGGCTGCCCGCCGACCGCCGAAGCGCTGATCTACGGCATCATCCAGCTGCAGCAGAAAATCCGCCGCACCAACACGATTGCGAGGGCTTGATGGGTCCTTTGCATCCGGCATCTGCGCAGCAAATCGGTGAGGCCGTCTCTGCGGCCCTTGGTGAAAAAGCAAAACGGGTCACCGTGGCGCTGGGCGAAGTCACTGTGGTGGTGACTCCCGCCGACTACCATGCCGCCGCCATCATTCTGCGTGACACCAAGGCCTGCCAGTTCGAGCAGTTGATCGATCTGTGCGGCGTGGACTATTCCGAATACAAGGACGGCCAGTACGACGGACGGCGCTACTGCGTGGTGTCGCACCTGCTTTCCGTCAGCCTGAACCAGCGTGTGCGCCTGAAAGTGTTCTGCGAAGACGATGAGCTTCCCGTGGTGGCCTCGCTCAACGATGTCTGGAACTCCGCCAACTGGTTCGAGCGCGAGGCGTTCGACCTGTACGGCATCATCTTCGAAGGCCACAACGATTTGCGCCGCATCCTCACGGACTACGGCTTCATCGGCCATCCCTTCCGCAAGGACTTCCCGACAACGGGTTACGTGGAAATGCGTTATGACCCCGAGCAAAAACGTGTGATCTACCAGCCCGTGACGATTGAGCCTCGCGAAATCACGCCGCGCGTGATCCGCGAAGACAACTATGGGGGGTTGCAGTAGTCATTTGTCATTGCGGGCCTGACCCGCAATCCACGGTGGCATGTCCACCCGCATGGATGTCGGATCGAGTCCGGCATGACAAGTCAAAGGCAGAACCGAACATGGCTGAAATCAAAAACTACACGCTCAACTTTGGGCCACAGCACCCTGCCGCGCACGGTGTTTTGCGTCTGGTGCTGGAACTCGACGGTGAGGTGATCCAGCGTGCCGATCCCCACATCGGCCTGCTGCACCGGGCGACGGAAAAACTCGCTGAAAGCAAGACCTACATCCAGTCATTGCCGTACATGGACCGTCTCGACTACGTGTCGATGATGTCCAACGAGCAGGCCTACTGCCTGGCCATTGAAAAACTGCTCGGCGTGGATGTGCCCGAGCGCGCGCAGTACATCCGCGTGATGTTCGCGGAAATCACGCGCCTGCTCAACCACCTGCTGTGGCTGGGCGCGCATGGTTTCGACTGTGGTGCGATGAACATCCTGATCTACTGCTTCCGTGAGCGTGAAAACCTGTTTGACATGTACGAGGCGGTGTCTGGTGCGCGCATGCATGCGGCCTACTTCCGGCCCGGGGGCGTTTACCGTGACTTGCCGGACACCATGCCCCAGTACAAGGCCAGCAAGATCAAAAACGCCAGGGCGATTGCCGCGCTCAATGAAAACCGACAGGGCTCACTGCTCGACTTCATCGATGACTTCTGCCGCAGATTTCCCAAGCTGGTCGATGAGTACGAAACCCTGCTGACGGATAACCGCATCTGGAAGCAGCGCACGGTGGGTATCGGCGTGGTCTCTCCCGAGCGCGCGCTCAATCTGGGCTTTACCGGCCCCATGCTGCGCGGTTCCGGCCTTGCCTGGGATCTGCGCAAGCAGCAGCCCTACGATGTCTATGACCGCATGGATTTTGATATTCCGGTGGGCAAGACGGGTGATTGCTACGACCGCTATCTGGTCCGTGTTGAGGAAATGCGCCAGTCCAACCGCATCATCAAGCAGTGCGTCGATTGGCTGCGCGTCAATCCCGGTCCGGTGATCACCAGCAACCACAAGGTGGCGGCGCCGGATCGCCAATCCATGAAGTCCAACATGGAAGAGCTGATTCACCACTTCAAGCTGTTCACCGAGGGCTTTCATGTGCCCGAAGGCGAGGCCTACGCGGCGGTGGAGCACCCGAAGGGCGAGTTTGGCATCTACATCGTCAGCGATGGCGCCAACAAGCCCTACCGACTGAAGATCCGCCCGCCCGGGTTCCCGCATCTGGCCGCCATGGACGAGATGTCGCGCGGCCACATGATCGCCGATGCGGTGGCCGTGATCGGCACGATGGACATTGTGTTTGGTGAGATTGACCGCTGAAACCTATGATTTCTGAACAAACCAAAGCGCGGTTTGACCGCGAAGTCGCCAAGTACCCCGCTGATCAGAAGCAGTCTGCCGTGATGGCCTGTCTGGCCATCGTCCAGCAGGAGCAGGGCCATGTCAGTGCGGACAGCGAAAAGGACGTGGCGGCCTATCTGGGCATGGCGCCGATCGCCGTGCATGAAGTCACGACCTTCTACAACATGTACAACCAGCAGCCGGTGGGCAAGTACAAGATCAACGTCTGCACAAACCTGCCGTGCCAGCTGCGCGATGGCAACAAGGCCCTGGCCTACCTGGAGCAAAAGCTCGGTGTGACCATGGGCGGCACGACGGCCGATGGCCTGTTCACGCTGCAGCAGTCCGAGTGCCTCGGCGCCTGTGCCGACTCACCGGTCATGCTGGTCAATGACCTGGCGATGTGCAGCTTCATGAGCAATGACAAGCTCGACCAACTGATTGACGGCCTTAAATCTGCCGAGGCGAAGTAAACATGTCTGCCTTAACCATTGCATCCGCTGCTTCCACTGCCTCGCAAAACGTTCTGGCTCAATTTGCCGCAACCGGTGTTCAGACATCCTTTCATGGCCGGCACATCACCCCGCAAATCATGGCGGGGCTGGACGGCAGCAACTGGCGCCTGAAAGATTACGAAGCGCGCGGTGGTTACCAGGCGCTGCGCAAGATTCTGGGCAAAGACGGCGGCGAGGGCTTGACGCCTGACCAGGTGATTGCCGAGGTCAAGGCCGGCAGCCTGCGCGGGCGCGGCGGTGCGGGTTTCCCGACCGGGCTCAAGTGGAGCTTCATGCCGCGCCAGTTCCCGGGGCAAAAGTACCTGGTCTGCAATTCGGACGAGGGCGAGCCGGGCACGGCCAAAGACCGCGACATCATGCAGTACAACCCGCATATTGTCATTGAGGGCATGGCGATCGCCGCGTATGCCATGGGCATCAGCGTGGGCTACAACTACATCCACGGCGAGATTTTCGCGACCTACCGGCGGTTTGAAGAGGCGCTTGAAGAAGCGCGTGCGGCAGGCCTGCTGGGTAACAACATTCTGGGCAGCAACTACAGCTTCCAGCTGCATGCCGCCCATGGTTTTGGCGCCTACATCTGCGGCGAGGAAACCGCCTTGCTGGAGTCGCTGGAAGGCAAAAAGGGCCAGCCGCGCTTCAAGCCGCCGTTTCCCGCCAGCTTTGGCCTGTACGGCAAGCCCACGACCATCAACAACACCGAAACGTTTGCGGCCGTTCCCTGGATCATCCGCAACGGCGGCCAGGCTTACCTGGAGTGCGGCAAGCCCAACAATGGCGGCACCAAGATTTTCACCATCAGTGGTGACGTCGAACGCCCCGGCAACTACGAGATCCCCATGGGCACGCCCTTTGCCAAGCTGCTCGAGCTGGCCGGTGGCATGCGCGGTGGCCGCAAGCTCAAGGCCGTGATTCCGGGCGGCTCGTCGATGCCGGTGCTGCCGGCCGACATCATGATGGCCACCGACATGGATTACGACTCCATTGCCAAGGCCGGCTCCATGCTGGGCTCCGGCGCCGTGATCGTCATGGACGAAACGCGCTGCATGGTCAAAAGCCTGCTGCGCCTGTCCTACTTCTACATGCACGAAAGCTGCGGCCAGTGCACGCCGTGCCGCGAAGGCACGGGCTGGATCTGGCGCATGGTGGAACGGATTGAAAACGGGCAGGGCCGCGAGAGCGATCTGGAAATGCTCAACTCCATCTCTGACAACATCCAGGGCCGCACCATCTGTGCGCTCGGTGACGCCGCCGCCATGCCGGTGCGCGCCATGATCAAGCACTTCCGCTCCGAGTTTGAGCACCACATCACCCACAAGACCTGCGTGGTCCCCGTTTACGCGTAAGTCAGAGTACTGCGCCTGATAAAGCAAGAAATTCACCATGGTTGAAATCGAACTCGACGGTCAGAAAGTGGAAGTGCTTGAAGGCAGCACCGTGATGCACGCGGCCGAAAAAGCCGGCACCTACATTCCGCATTTCTGCTATCACAAGAAGCTCAGCATTGCGGCCAATTGCCGCATGTGCCTGGTCGATGTGGAAAAGGCCCCCAAGCCCATGCCGGCCTGCGCCACGCCTGTCACGCAGGGCATGATCGTGCGCACCAAGAACGACAAAGCCCTCAAGGCCCAGAAGGGCGTGATGGAGTTTTTGCTGATCAACCACCCGCTGGATTGCCCTATTTGCGACCAGGGCGGTGAATGCCAGCTGCAGGACCTGGCCGTGGGCTATGGCAGCAGCGGTTCGCGCTATGAAGAAGAAAAACGCGTGGTCTTCCACAAGGACGTCGGCCCGCTGATCTCGATGGAAGAGATGAGCCGCTGCATTCACTGCACCCGCTGCGTGCGCTTCGGCCAGGAAGTCGCCGGCGTGATGGAGCTGGGCATGTCGCACCGCGGCGAGCATGCCGAGATTGAAACCTTTGTCGGCATGTCGGTCGATTCCGAGCTGTCCGGCAACATGATTGACCTTTGCCCGGTAGGTGCGCTGACCAGCAAGCCTTTCCGCTACAGCGCCCGCACCTGGGAGCTGTCACGCCGCAAGTCGGTCAGCCCGCATGATTCCACCGGCGCCAACCTGATCGTTCAGGTCAAGAGCAACAAGGTGATGCGCGTTGTTCCGTTCGAAAACGAGGACATCAACGAGTGCTGGATTGCCGACCGTGACCGTTTCTCCTACGAGGCACTCAAC
This sequence comes from Polaromonas sp., assembly GCF_036676035.1. GTDB lineage: Bacteria > Pseudomonadota > Gammaproteobacteria > Burkholderiales > Burkholderiaceae_C > Polaromonas. Next base: position 17,212 of record NZ_JAKFDR010000060.1, on the reverse strand, counting down.
AGCGACGAGCGCTTGACCAGCCCCATGCTCAAGCAGGGCGGCGAGTGGAAAGCCGTCGACTGGCAGACCGCGCTCGAGTACGTGGCCAACGGCCTCAAGCAGATCAAGGCCGATCACGGCGCGGCCAGCATTGGCACTTTGGCCAGCCCGCACAGCACGCTTGAAGAGCTGTACCTTGCCGGCGCCCTGATGCGCGGCCTGGGCAGCGACAACATCGACTACCGGCTGCGCCATGCCGAGTTTGCGCCGGCCGCGTCGATTCGCTGGCTGGGCACTTCGATCGCGTCGCTGTCGCAACTCCAGCGTGCGCTTGTCGTCGGCTCGAACCTGCGCAAGGATCACCCGCTGTTTGCACAACGAATTCGCCAGTCTGTCCGCAAGGGTTGCGCGCTGAGTGCTATTAATTCAGTAGCGGAGCTGGCTTCCGCCGACGCGTGGGCGATGCCCGTCGCCCACTCGGTGCTGGCCGAGCCTGCTGCCTGGGTGCAGGCGCTGGCCGATGTGGCTGCGGCCATTGCAGCCGAAAAAGGCATTCCTGCACCGGTATCGGGTCAGGCTGGAGACAGGGCCAAAGCCATGGCGGCGTCGCTGCTGGGCGGGGAGCGCAAGGCCATTCTGCTGGGCAATGCCGCCGCGCACCACGCCAACGCGTCCAGTCTGCTGGCGCTGGCCAACTGGATTGGCGAGCAAACCGGTGCAAGCGTGGGCTATCTGACGGAGGCCGCCAACACCGTGGGCGCCCAGCTGGCCAAGGCTTTGCCTGCCGGCAAGGGCCTGAACGCCGGGCAAATGCTGGCTGGCCATCTGAAGGCTGTCATTTTGCTCAATAACGAGCCAGAGTTTGATTCAGCCGCAGGGGCACAGGCCAGTGCCGCGCTGGGCCAAGCCCAAATGGTGGTCACTCTGAGCCCGTTCAAGGCGAATATGGATTTCAGCGATGTGCTGCTGCCGATCGCCCCTTTTACGGAAACACCGGGCACCTTCGTCAATGCTGAAGGCCGTGTGCAGAGTTTTCACGCCGTGGTGAAGCCGCTGGGCGACACGCGTCCGGCCTGGAAGGTGCTGCGCGTGCTGGCCAATCTGCTGGGTGTGCAGGGTTTTGATTTTGAATCGTCCCAGGAGGTGCTGAGCCAGCTCATGGGTGCCGGGAGTTCGGATATGACGCAAATTCCTGCCGACAAGCTGGGCAATCAGACGCCGGCCGGTATCGATGTGTCCCGTGGTGCATCCCGCGCAGACGCCGCCACTCCGGTGGTTGCCAGCATTTACCAGCTGGACGGCCTGGTCAGGCGGGCCACGTCGCTGCAATTGACGGCTGACGCCCGGCAGGCATCTGTTGTTCATAGCGGGGTGAGCGCATGATTGACACTGTCTACGCTTTTGGCCAAGGCCTGATGGGCGGCATCTGGCCGGGCACTGTCTGGCCCGTGTTCTGGAGCCTGATCAAGATTGTCTGTGTGCTGTTGCCCCTGATGGGTTGCGTGGCCTACCTCACGCTGTGGGAGCGCAAAGCCATCGGTTTTACCCAGATCCGCTTCGGCCCCAACCGTGTGGGTCCGTTTGGCCTGTTGCAGCCGATTGCCGATGCACTCAAGCTGCTGACCAAAGAGATCATCATGCCTTCGGCGGCCAGCAAAGGCCTGTTTGTGCTGGGTCCCATCATGACCATCATGCCGGCCCTGGCGGCCTGGGCCGTGGTGCCGTTTGGGCCGGAAGTCGCATTGGCCAACATCAACGCCGGCCTGCTCTTTTTGATGGCCATAACGTCGATGGAGGTGTACGGCGTCATCATCGCTGGCTGGGCTTCCAACTCCAAATACGCCTTCCTGGGTGCCATGCGCGCCTCGGCGCAGATGGTCAGCTACGAAATTGCCATGGGGTTCTGCCTTGTGGTGGTGCTCATGGTTTCCGCCAGCATGAACATGACGGACATTGTGATGAGCCAGGCAACCGGCATGGCGGCGAGCAAGGGCCTGAATTTCCTGTCCTGGAACTGGCTGCCCCTGCTGCCCATTTTCGTGGTGTATTTCATCGCCGGTCTGGCAGAAACCAATCGCCATCCCTTTGACGTGGTCGAAGGGGAGTCCGAGATTGTGGCCGGGCACATGGTCGAGTATTCCGGCATGGCGTTTGCCATGTTCTTCCTGGCCGAATACGCCAACATGATTCTGGTGTCCATCCTCTGCGTGATCCTGTTCCTGGGGGGCTGGCTGCCGCCGATCGACAGCGCCGTGTTCAACTGGGTTCCGGGCTGGATCTGGCTGGGCATCAAAACCTTTGTGGTGGTCACGATGTTCCTGTGGGTGCGCGCCACTTTCCCACGCTTTCGCTACGACCAGATCATGCGTCTGGGCTGGAAAATCTTCATACCGGTGACCCTGGTTTGGCTGGTGGTCGTTGGGGCCTGGATGCAGACCCCTTACAACATCTGGAAATAACATGAGCCCCCACGTTCGCTCACTTCGTGTAGCTCTCTGCCCCCCGAGGGGGCCGCTGCGCCTGCGGCCCGGCGAAGCCGGTTCCGCGGCCCCTGCTTGCATCAACGCGTCGCCAGCGAGCTCCACTCCCGCAGGAAACTGATATGTCTACCGTAGCCTCCGTCAAGGATTTTGTATCGAGCTTCATGCTCACCGAGCTGTTCAAGGGCATGGCCCTGACCGGCAAGTACATGTTCAGCCGCAAAATCACGGTTCTGTTTCCCGAGGAAAAAACACCGCTGAGCCCTCGTTTCCGGGGCCTGCACGCCTTGCGCCGTTATGAAAATGGCGAAGAGCGCTGCATTGCCTGCAAGCTGTGCGAGGCGATTTGCCCGGCCCTGGCCATCACCATCGAATCCGACATGCGCGACGACGGCAGCCGCCGCACCTCGCGCTACGACATTGACCTGACCAAATGCATTTTTTGCGGCTTCTGCGAGGAAGCCTGCCCGGTGGACGCAATTGTCGAGACCCATATCTTCGAATACCACGGTGAAAAGCGCGGTGATTTGTATTTCACCAAAGAGATGCTGCTGGCCGTCGGCGACCGTTATGAAACAGAAATTGCTGCTGCCAAAGCAGCCGATGCCAAGTACCGCTAGGTCATTGGCACAAGAAAGAGCCCCACAACATGGACGCTAAAACAGGTCTTTTCTATGTCTTCGCCGCGGTGCTGCTGTTTGCGGCATTCCGGGTGATCACCGCACGCAACACGGTGCATGCCGCTCTGTACCTGGTGCTGGCATTTTGCCAGGCTGCTGCTGTATGGATTTTGCTCAAGGCAGAGTTTCTGGCCATCACGCTGGTGCTGGTCTATGTCGGGGCGGTGATGGTGCTGTTCCTGTTTGTGGTCATGATGCTGGACCTCAACCTCGACGGTGTTCGGCAGGGCTTCTGGAAGCATTTCCCCCTGGCGGGCACCATGGGTGCGGTGATTGCACTCGAGATGTCCTATGTCCTGATGGGGGGCTTCCGCGAGCCTCCCAAAACAGCCGCCCTACCCGAGCAGATCGCGGCCCAGGTTTCCAACACCAAAGAGCTCGGGAAAGCACTTTATACGCAGTATTTGTACCCAATGGAAATCGCAGCGGTCATCCTGCTGGTGGCCATTGTGGCGGCGATCGCCCTGACCATGCGCGAGCGCAAAGACTCCAAATACCTCAACCCCTCGGATCAGGTCCGGGTCAAGGCCGCTGACCGCCTGACGCTGGTCAAGCTCAAACCCACGCTTGCCGCGCCTGCCGCGGTGATGCCCGCAGAGGAAAAGCAATCATGACGCTCACGCTGGGACATTTTCTTTCGCTGGGTGCGATGCTGTTTGCGCTGTCGGTGATTGGCATTTTCCTCAACCGCAAGAACCTGATTGTTCTGCTGATGGCCATCGAGCTGATGCTGCTTGCCGTCAACATGAATTTCGTGGCCTTTTCCTACTACCTCGGCGATATGGCGGGGCAGATTTTTGTGTTCTTCATCCTGACGGTTGCCGCGGCCGAGTCGGCCATTGGCCTGGCCATTCTGGTGCTGCTGTTCCGTAACAAGTCCAGCATCAATGTGGACGAACTCAACACGCTCAAGGGTTAATAAAAAATGAGTCAAACCCTTTCTGCATCCGCTTTGCTGGCGGTCCCTATGGCCCCGCTGGTCGGTTGTTTGCTGGCCGGTATTCTGGGGACATCATTTGGCGGCAACTGGATTGGTCGCCGCTTGTCGCACACGCTCACCATACTGGGTGTGCTGATCGCTTTTGTCCTGTCGGCCATGACGCTGAAAAGCGTGGCGCTCGACGGGGCCCGTTTCAATGAAACCATCTACACCTGGATGGTGGTTGGCGGGCTGAAGATGGAAATCGGCTTCCTCATCGACGGCCTGACCGCGATGATGATGTGCGTCGTGACCTTTGTGTCGCTGATGGTGCATATCTACACCATTGGCTACATGGAAGAAGACGAGGGCTACAACCGCTTTTTTGCCTACATCTCGCTGTTCACCTTCTCCATGCTGATGCTCGTGATGAGCAACAACATGCTGCAGCTGTTCTTCGGCTGGGAGGCGGTGGGCCTGGTGTCCTACCTGCTGATCGGCTTCTGGTTCAACAGGCCCAGTGCCATCTTTGCCAACATGAAGGCCTTTCTGGTCAACCGCGTGGGTGACTTTGGCTTCATTCTGGGTATCGGCCTGATCGCGGCCTATGCCGGCACGCTCAATTATGGCGAGGCTTTCGCCAAAGCCGGCGAGCTGTCAACGCTGACCTTTCCCGGCACCGGCTGGATGCTGGTCACGGTCATCTGCATTTGCCTGTTTGTTGGCGCCATGGGTAAATCAGCCCAGTTCCCGCTGCATGTGTGGCTGCCGGACTCCATGGAAGGCCCAACACCGATCTCGGCCCTGATTCACGCGGCGACCATGGTGACGGCCGGCATCTTCATGGTGGCGCGCATGTCGCCGCTGTTCGAGCTGAGCGATACCGCCTTGAGTTTCATCATGGTGATTGGCGCCATCACGGCGCTGTTCATGGGCTTCCTGGGCGTTATCCAGAACGACATCAAGCGCGTGGTGGCGTACTCCACGCTGTCGCAGCTCGGCTACATGACGGTGGCGCTCGGTGCCTCGGCTTATTCCGTCGCGGTGTTCCACCTGATGACACACGCCTTCTTCAAGGCCTTGCTGTTCCTGGCGGCAGGTTCGGTCATCATCGGCATGCACCACAATCAGGACATCCGCTGGATGGGGGGCGTGCGCAAGTACATGCCCATCACCTGGATCACCGCGCTGCTGGGCTCGCTCGCCCTGATCGGCACGCCATTGTTTGCGGGTTTCTACTCCAAGGACAGCATCATCGAGGCGGTTCACGAGAGCCACCTGTGGGGAGCGGGCTTCGCGTATTGGGCCGTGCTGGCCGGCGTGTTCGTCACGGCGTTCTATTCCTTCCGCATGTACTTCCTGGTGTTCCACGGCAAGGAGCGGTTCGATCAGAACCCCGACGCCCATGACCATGACCCGAGCGAAGAGCCCGATCCGCACCACCACCGGGACGAGCACCAAACCCCGCACGAGTCGCCCTGGGTGGTGACGGTGCCGCTGATCCTGCTGGCGATTCCTTCGGTGGTGATCGGCTTCATGACGATTCAGCCCATGCTGTTCGGCGAGTTCCTCAAGGACGCGATTGTCTTCAATGCCCAGACGCATCCCGGGATGCAGGAGCTGGCCAAGGCCTTCCATGGTCCGGTGCAGATGGCCCTGCATGGCCTGATGGCCGCGCCGTTCTGGCTGGCCCTGTCGGGTGTGGCTGCCGCCTACTACATGTACATGGTCAACCCGGCGCTGCCCACCGCCATCAAGGCACGCGTGCAGCCCCTGTACGCGGTGCTCGAAAACAAGTACTACATGGACTGGTTCAACGAAAACGTCCTGGCCCGTGGGGCGCGCGCTTTGGGCGTCGGCCTGTGGAAGGGCGGAGACGAGGCCGTGATTGATGGCGCGCTGGTCAATGGATCATGGAAGCTGGTGGGCTTGGTGTCAGGCGTCGTGCGGCGCCTGCAATCGGGCTACATCTACCACTATGCGCTGGGGATGATCATTGGCGTGTTTGTGTTGATGACGTATTTCGTCTGGCTCAACAAATAACAAGGAAGAATAAAAAATGGGTTTGCTGAGCCTTGCCATCTGGACGCCAATCGTTTTTGGCGTTGTGCTGCTGGCCATTGGCCGTGACGATCAGGCGCGCTCCGTGCGCTGGATCGCACTGATTGGTGCTGTCGTCAGCTTTCTCGTCACGCTGCCCCTGTATGACGGCTTCAAACTGGGCACGTCAGCCATGCAGTTCGTGGAAAAAGCAGCCTGGATAGAACGTTTCAATGTCTACTACCACCTCGGCGTGGATGGCATTTCGCTCTGGTTTATTTTGCTGACGGCCTTCATCAACGTGGTGGTCGTCATTTCCGCCTGGGAGGTTATCACCGAGCGTGTCAACCAGTACATGGGTGCGTTCCTGATTCTCAGCGGCCTGATGATTGGCGTGTTTGCCGCGATTGACGGCATGCTGTTTTACGTGTTTTTCGAAGCGACGCTGATACCGATGTACCTGATCATCGGTGTCTGGGGTGGGCCCAACAAGATTTATGCGGCGTTCAAATTCTTTCTCTACACGCTGATCGGCTCGCTGCTGCTGCTGGTTGCATTTATTTTCCTGTACGTCAAGTCGGGCGGAAGTTTTGACATTGTCACCTGGTACAAGTTGCCGCTGGGCAGCACCGCGCAGACCTTGCTGTTCTTTGCCTTCTTTGCCGCCTTTGCGGTGAAGGTGCCGATGTGGCCGGTCCACACCTGGCTGCCCGATGTGCACGTCGAGGCCCCGACGGGTGGTTCGGCCGTGCTGGCGGCCATCATGCTCAAGCTCGGTGCTTACGGTTTCCTGCGGTTTTCCATGCCGATTGCGCCCGACGCGGCGCGTGAGTGGGCGTGGCTGATGATTGCCCTGTCGCTGATTGCCGTGATTTATGTGGGCCTGGTGGCCATGGTTCAGCACGACATGAAAAAGCTGGTGGCCTATTCATCGGTTGCGCACATGGGTTTTGTGACGCTGGGCTTCTTCATTTTCAGCGACATTGGCATATCCGGCGGTATCGTGCAGATGATTGCCCACGGCTTTGTCTCGGGCGCGATGTTCCTTTGCATTGGCGTGCTGTATGACCGTGTGCATTCGCGCGAGATTGCGAGCTACGGTGGCGTGGTCAACACCATGCCCAAGTTCACGGCCTTCGCCATGCTGTTTGCCATGGCCAATTGCGGCCTGCCCGCGACGGCCGGGTTCGTGGGTGAGTGGATGGTCATTCTGGGGGCCATCAAGGTGAACTTCTGGCTGGGCCTGGCCGCCGCGACCGCGCTGATTTTTGGCGCCGCCTACACCTTGTGGATGTTCAAGCGCGTGTACCTCGGGCCGGTGGCCAACGACGAGGTCAAGGCGTTGACCGACATCAACAGCCGTGAATTCCTCATGCTGGCCCTGCTGGCCATCGCCGTGTTGTACATGGGCATTTATCCCAAGCCGTTTACCGATGTGATGGACACCTCGGTGGCTGATCTGCTCAAGCATGTAGCGGCCTCGAAACTGAACTAAGCTGAACCCAAGCAACCTATCCAAAGAATTCAGATGATTGACAAACTCAGTTGGATCGCGGTCTACCCTGAAATCGTGCTGCTGGCCATGGCCTGCGTGATTGCGCTGGTTGACCTGGGGGTGAAGAGTTCGCATCGCACCCTTACCTATGTGCTGACGCTGCTGACATTGGCCGTGGTGGCCGTTCTGCAGGCGTTTTACGCAAGCGGGGGCAATACGTTTTACGGCTTTGGCAACATGGTCGTCAGTGACCCCATGGGCAACTGGCTCAAATGCTTTGCCACGGTGGCGCTGATGATCACCCTGGTGTATGGCCGCCCCTATGCCGCAGACCGCGACATGCTGCGCGGTGGTGAGCTGTTCACGCTCAGCCTGTTTGCATTGCTGGGCATGTTTGTGATGATTTCCGGGCACAACTTCCTGGTGATCTACATGGGGCTGGAGTTGCTGACCCTGTCGAGCTATGCGCTGGTGGCGCTGCGCCGGGACCATGCAACGGCCACGGAAGCCGCCATGAAGTACTTTGTCCTGGGTGCGCTGGCATCCGGCTTCCTGCTTTACGGCTTGTCCATGATGTATGGCGCCACCGGCTCGCTGGACCTCAATGAAGTGTTCCAGGCCATCGCCAGCCGCCAGGTGAAGCATCAGGTGCTGGTGTTTGGCCTGGTCTTTATCGTGGCCGGCCTGGCCTTCAAGCTGGGCGCCGTGCCATTTCACATGTGGATTCCCGACGTTTACCAGGGGGCGCCGACGGCGGTGACCCTGCTGATTGCGGGCGCTCCCAAACTGGCCGCTTTTGCCATCTGCATGCGGCTGCTGGTCGAGGGCATGCTGCCGCTGGCAATTGACTGGCAGCAGATGCTGGCCTTGCTGGCGATTGGCTCCCTGCTCATTGGCAACCTGGCCGCGATTGCGCAAGCCAACCTCAAACGGATGCTGGCGTTTTCAACGATCTCGCAAATCGGCTTCCTGCTGCTGGCCTTGCTGGCCGGTGTGGTCAACGGCAACAAGCTCAATGCCGAATACGCCTATGGCGCAGCGATGTTCTATGTGGTCACCTACGTGCTGACCACACTCGCGGCGTTCGGCATTATTTTGCTGCTGGCCCGTGCGGGGCATGAGGCGGAGGAAATTTCCGACCTGGCGGGCCTGAACCAGCGCAGCCCCCTGTTTGCCGCTGTCATGGCGCTCAGCATGTTTTCACTGGCCGGCCTGCCGCCGCTGGTGGGTTTTTATGCGAAGCTGGCGGTCCTGCAGGCGCTGATCTCTTCGCAATTGACCAGCTACCTGGTGCTGGCCATCTTTGCCGTCATGATGTCTCTGGTGGGCGCCTTTTACTACCTGCGCGTGGTCAAGGTCATGTACTTTGATGCACCTGCCAGCCACAACGCCATGGCCGTCTCTGCGCCCGCCGACGTGACGGCCGTGCTCTCTGTCAACGGCGCACTGCTGCTGGTGCTTGGCATCATGCCCGGCGGTTTGATGACGCTGTGCGCCCAATCCATTGCCAGTGTTGTCAAATCACTGGGCACCTGAACCGTCTCCATGAGCCAGACAGCCTCAGTATGGCTGGTGGTGCTGCTGGCCCTGCTGGCCGCCAACCTGCCATTTATCAACAACCGTGTTTTCGCGGTTTATCGGCTGCAAATCGCCAAGACCCTGCCGGTGCGGCTGGCTGAACTGGTGGTCTGGTATTTTGTGGTCGGCGCCATCGGGCTCTTCCTGGAGCAGCGGGCCGGGCAAATTGCACCGCAGGGCTGGGAGTTCTACGCGATCACTGCAACGCTGTTCATTACCTTCGCTTTTCCTGGGTTTGTTTACCGCTACCTCTTTAGGCACCGGGCATGAGACCACCTGATCGCATCACTGGCAGCGCGGCGGGCGTTGCCGCTGCAGCAGATGCGCATCTCGTCGAGACAAAGCTTCGCGGCGAAGAAATACTCCGCGGCAATTTCCTTCAGGCCTGCCGCGACACGGTGCGGCTGCCGGATGGGTCGCAAGCCACGCGCGAGTATGTGGTGCATCCCGGCGCCGTCATGATCATCGCCCAGCTGGACGATGGCCGGCTGGTGCTGGAGCGCCAGTACCGCTATCCCGTCCAAAGGGTCATGCTAGAGTTTCCGGCCGGCAAGCTCGACCCCGGGGAGGCCTCGCTGGCCTGTGCCCAGCGCGAACTCCTCGAAGAAACGGGTTACACAGCAGGCCAGTGGGCCCGGGCCGGGGTGCTGCACCCCGTCATTTCGTATTCCACCGAATTCATAGACATCTGGTTTGCGCGTGATCTGACCCTGGGTGAGCGCAAGCTCGATGCCGGTGAATTTCTGGATGTTTTGACCGCAACACCGGCCGAGCTGCTGGCGTGCTGCCGCGATGGCCAGGTGACCGATGCCAAAACCCTGACAGGGGCGCTCTGGCTGCAAAATGTACTGTCGGGTGCCTGGGTACTGGACTGGAAATCCACCACGCGGTAACAGGCGGGCGGATAATTGAGGTATGAAAGTTCTTGACCTGCAGTGTTCACACCAGCATTCGTTTGAAGGCTGGTTTGCGTCTGAGGATGACTTTCAGAGCCAGCTGTCGCGCGGCATGGTTCAGTGTCCGCTATGCAGCGATACGGTCATTGTCAAAAAACTCAGCGCACCGCGGCTGAATCTGGGTCACTCGCACGAAGTGGCCACGCCTGCCAAGCACGATGTCATGTCCTCCCCGGGCGATCACAAGCTGCAGGCCAGCTGGCTCCAGATGGTGCGCCACGTGATGGCCAACACCGAAGACGTGGGTGAGAAATTTGCCGAGGAAGCGCGCAAGATTCATTACGGTGAAGCCAAAGAGCGCAACATCCGGGGCCAGGCCTCGCGCGAAGAGACCGAAGCCCTGATTGAAGAAGGCATTGCGGTGCTGCCGCTGCCGATTCCAGCCGCGCTGAAAGAGCCTCTGCAGTAGCAAGGGGCTTCAGCCGCCGCTTCACAGGCGGCGGCTGGCCGGGAAAAACACCAGGGTATCAGGGGTACAGCCCGCGCAGTTCACGCGTGTGCAGGATGCGTTTGCAAGCCACGATAAATGTCGCGGTCCGCAGGCTGACCTTGTGGTCCTGGGCGACCTGCCAGACGCCGGCAAAGGCTTCCTTCATGATGCGCACCAGGCGTGCGTTGATCTCGGCTTCATCCCAGAAAAAGCTGGAGAAATCCTGCACCCATTCAAAATAACTGACGGTCACGCCGCCGGCGTTGGCAATCACGTCGGGCAGCACGAGCACATTGCGTTCTTGCAGAATGTCGTCGGCTTCGGGTGTGGTCGGCCCGTTCGCGCCTTCAATGATCATGCGCGCCTTGATGCGCCCGGCATTTTCGGCGGTGATTTGCTGCTCCAGCGCGGCGGGGATGAGTATTTCGCATTCCACTTCCCAGAACAGCTCATTGGCAATCACTTCGGCCTGCGCAAAGCCGGCCACGCTGCCGGTCTCGGCCACATGCTTGAGCAGGGAAGGAACGTCCAGCCCCGCTGCGCGGTAAATGGTGCCGCCATGGTCTTGCACGGCCACCACGCGCGCGCCGGCTTCTGCGAACAGCTTGCCGGCGATGCCTCCCACATTGCCGAAGCCCTGCACCGCCACCCGCGCGTTGCTGATGTCCAGCTCGATGTGTTTGGCCGCTTCAACGCCTACCGTGAACACGCCGCGGCCCGTGGCTTCGCGCCGGCCCAGTGAGCCACCCAGATCGACGGGTTTTCCGGTGACGACGCCGGTGGAGGTGGAACCGGTGTTCATCGAGTAGGTGTCCATCATCCACGCCATGACCTGCTCGTTGGTGTTCACGTCGGGCGCCGGGATATCCTTGTTCGGGCCGATGATGATGCCGATCTCGCTGGTATAGCGGCGTGTTATGCGCTCCAGCTCGCCACGTGACAGGGTTTTGGGATCGACGCGTATGCCGCCTTTGGCGCCGCCGTAAGGCACGTTCACCGCCGCGTTCTTGATGGACATCCAGGCCGACAAGGCCATCACTTCAGACAGCGTGACATCCTGGTGGAAGCGCACGCCACCCTTGCCGGGGCCGCGCGAGACGTTGTGCTGCACGCGGTAGCCTTCAAAGTGCGCCACCGTGCCGTTGTCCATGTGAATCGGCACATCCACAATCAGCACGCGCTTGGGGCGCTTCAGTGTTTCGGCCCAGCGCGCCAGACTGCCCAGGTGCGGTATGACGCGGTCAACCTGCTGCAGGTAATTACCCCAGGGCCCGAGGTTGTCGGCCTGAAGGTAGGAGGGGAGGGGGTGGGTGGTCGAGAGGGCGGCGCCGGGGGGGGTACCCGTGCCGAGGGGTGACATGAACAAAACAAACTCCTTGTGGGAACAGTCAAGGCGCCGAGCTTAGAAGCCCGGCGCGCATCTGTCCAAGGCATTGTTTGTCACGATGTATGCAAAAAATGCATAGTTTTAGAAAACCTGATTTTCAACCCCGGCCGGGCATGTGCTGCATGCTGCCCGTCAGGGCTTGGCCTTGATGTAGCGGTACTCCTGCGTCAGCCCGCCATACCCATAAGCTTCGGCCCGCACGTCCTGCACGTAGATATAGCTCTCCTCGTGCAAGGGCCCCAGCAGTTTGGCAAAGGCGGTGAAGCATTCGGCGATGTACTGCGCCTTTTCATCCTTGGTGTTGGTGCCGTCCACCACCTTGATGTCGAAGTAAAAACTGTTCTTGCCCTGCGCGGCGAGCGTGGCGCCGCCGACCACCCAGTGTTCGGGCGGCACGTAGTCGATGGCAATCGCCGTGAGTTCGCGCTTCTTGCGCAGGATGCGGGTGGTGAGTTCGAGCAGGGTTTCCGAGATGGCTTGCGTCAGGGCGGCGCTTGCGGGCTGGCTGACTTTGACGTTGAGGATGGGCATGGGGTCTCCTGGAAAAATGATTAGCTATGCAACTATATGGGTTGAAAAATGAATTGCTCATTTGAGGGCCGAGCAAACGCCACGGACTTTGCTGACGGTGTCGTTGAAATTCTCCTTTCCGATCTGGCGCTGGATGCGCTGGGTGACCTGGCCGCTCGCGGCGTTGAGCGCCGCCTGGATGTCTTGCGCCGCCGGGGTGGGGTAGACCGCCCAATGGCGGGCATCGAACGCCGCCTCGCGCCGTTCGACCAGGCCGAGCTTCTGCAGGCCGTCGAGCAGTCGGGTCGCGGTGGGCCGTGCAATCGTGAGCTCGGTGGCGAGTTCGTGCTGCGACAAGCCGGGCCGGGCCAACACCAGCCGCAGCAGGAAGCCCTGGGGCGGCGTCAGGCCGAAGGGCTTGAAGGCCGCCGCCCACTCGCGCTCCACCACGCGGGCCAGCGCGGTGGTGTTGAAGTACAGGCAGTGATCGAACATGGCTGCATCATAGGGGCAAATGGTTAGCTATGCAACTAATTGATTGTCGCAGTGCCCAACACCGGGCCACAGGGCTCTCAATCCATGAACTGCAAAGCTGCCAGCCGCGCGTAAACCCCGTTCTCCGCCACCAGTGATTCGTGTGTTCCCTGCTCGACGATTTTTCCGTGGTCCAGCACGACGATGCGGTCGGCTTTCTGCACGGTGGCCAGGCGGTGGGCGATCACCAGCGTCGTGCGGCCCTTCATGGCCGACTCGAGCGCGGCCTGCACCATGCGCTCGCTCTCGGCATCCAGCGCGCTGGTGGCTTCGTCGAGCAGCAGCAGTGGCGGGTTTTTCAGCATGGCGCGGGCGATGGCGATGCGCTGGCGCTGCCCGCCGGACAGGCGCACGCCGCGCTCGCCCAGGAAGGTGGCATAGCCCTCGGGCAGGGCGCTGATGAAGTCATGGGCAAAGGCCGCCTTGGCCGCGGCCTTCACGTCCTCGTCGCTGGCTCCGGGCTTGCCATAGCGGATGTTCTCCAGCGCGCTGCTCGAGAAGATCACCGCGTCCTGCGGCACGATGCCGATGCGCTGTCGCAGGTCTTGCAGCGCCAGCGCACGCGTGGCCAGGCTGTCGAGGCGGATGGTCCCGGCGTTCGGGTCATAAAAGCGCAGCAGCAGCTGGAACACCGTGCTCTTGCCGGCGCCGCTGGGCCCCACCAAGGCCACGGTTTCGCCCGGCGCGACGCGCAGGCTGAAGTCGCGCAAGGCGGGCGTGGCCGGCCGCGAGGGGTAGTGAAAGGTAATTGCTTCGAATTCGATAGCGCTTCCCGCAATAGAAACGGGGGCTGCAGCCGGATTGGAGGGCGAGGCAATGGGCGAGCGGCTGCCCAGCAACTCCATCAGGCGCTCGGTGGCGCCCGCCGCGCGCAGCAGATCGCCATAGACCTCGCCCAGCACGGCAAAGGCGCTGGCCAGGATGATCACGTAAACCACCGTCTGGCCCAGGTGGCCGGCCGTGATGTCACCACGCAGCACCGCCTGCGTGCCCTGGTACAGGCCCCAGAGCAGCGCTGCCGACGTGGCAATGATGATGAAGGCCACGAGCACCGAGCGCGCCTTGGTGCGGCGCACGGCCATCTTGAAGGCGTTGTCGGTGGAGGTGTCAAAGCGTGCCGATTCGCGCGCCTCGGCGGTGTAGCTCTGCACCACCGGGATGGCGTTGAGCACTTCGGCGGCAATCGCGCTGGAGTCGGCCACCCGGTCCTGGCTGGCGCGCGAGAGCTTGCGCACGCGCCGCCCGAACCAGACGCTGGGCAGCACCACCAGCACCAGGATGCCGAGCACCTGAAACATCACGTAAGGGTTGGTCCAGATCAGCATGGCCAGCGCCCCCACGCCCATCACGGTGTTGCGCAGGCCCATGCTCAGCGATGAACCGACCACGGTTTGCACCAGCGTGGTGTCGGTGGTCAGGCGCGAGAGCACCTCGCCGGTTTGCGTGGTCTCGAAAAACTCGGGGCTTTGCTGCAGCACATGGTGGTACACGGCATTGCGCAGGTCCGCGGTCACCCGTTCACCGAGCCAGCTCACCAGGTAAAAGCGCACCGCGGAAAAAAAGCCCAGCGCTGCCGCCACGGCAAACAAGGCAAAGAAGTGCTCACGCAAAGCCAACACCTGGGTGCCTTTGTCGGCTGCGCTCAGGCTGCCATCAATCAGGCTGCGCAGCGCCAGCGGAAAGACGAGGGTGGCACCCGCCGCCAGCACCAGGAACAGCAAGGCCAGCGCAATACGGCCGCGATAGGGCCGCAGAAAAGGCACCAGGCCCGACAGTGATCGCGGTGCGCCTTTGGGCGCGACATGGGAGGATGAGGAGGACGCAGCCATGCACAGAGTGTAGCGACAGGGCTTGCCGTGCTGCCGGCCATCGGCACAGCTCGCTTCAAGACGCCTCGCAGGCGTTCTTCATGAAGATGGTGACGACGTTCAATGCCACGCGCGGGTCCACTTACCGGGCCGATTTGCCGCTCGTACCAGCTTCCCACAGGGCGCGAGCGTGCCAATTGCGGCATCCGAGGCAACGCATTGATGTGGGGAAGGAAATTCCGGTGGTGCTCAGCCGCATCCAGAACGCCTGCCTGGCGGGCTTCATGCGCGAGGAGTGGCAAACCCTCATGTGGCCGACGCGGCACTGCTGCCGCAGCTTACTTAGCAGTCCGAAAGTAGTGCGACATACTTTGTCATCCTGAGCGCAGCGAAGGATCTCGGTATGCCGGCAAGATTCTTCGCTGCGCTCAGAATGACAGCATGGCTGGCGTCGCCTTCGTTACGGACTGCTGAATAATGGCTCGCTGGGTGTGACGCGCCAGGGGGCGGGCAGTGCGGATGCGGCGGCGAGGGCGCATTGATGAATGAAATCGGCCATTAGCCCAGGTGTAACGGGCGCGAATAGCTACTAAAAGAATAGCGTTTCAGGGCATCAGGCCATCATGGTGGTGCTGACGTCGTTGTGGCCAAGCTGGATGTGCTGCAGTGTCCGTGTTGCCAGCAGTCTTGCTTGCGGGTGGTGGCCCAGTTGAGCGCCTCAGGCCGTTTGCCCGCTCCAGGGCGGGCGCCGATGCCAGCCAGTCGAGGCCCGCCGTGATTGAGCGGGGCCGAAAAAACAAGAAATGGACACGGCACTTCAGGCCGTGTTGTGGCGATGCTTGCATATGTCGCTGCAAACCGTCACGACACGGCGTCAGGCCCCCTCTGTCGTCAGGCAGTCTTCGCCACAGGATGGATTCGGGCAATAAATCACAGCTCACGGCCAGCCAAAGCTCAGTCATAATTTGATCCGCTTGGCCGCCTGGAAATTACAAACCCCTATCGGTCATCAGATCAACGTTGTTCGTTAGGCATTGCAGGAGATACCGTGGCGAAAGTGAGCATCAAGGGCATCATCATCGGAACGGTCGTCATGCTGTTACTCGACCTCGTCGGGGGAATCGCGTTGATGATTGCGCTCGGTGGCGCATCGCTTTATGAACTGCCCCAAGAGGGGCAGGGCGCAGCCATCGCCGAGTTCGCCCACTCCCTTCCGTACCTAACGGGCAGTGTGATCATCGGCCTGTTAATCACCGTGTTGGGTGGGTACCTCGCCGCCCGCATAGCCAAGCGAGAGGCCTATCTAAACTCGGGTATGTTGGGAGTGGTGGGCGTAGTCATTGGGCTGTTCTTGGCCGAAGGGTTGCCGCTATGGTTCAACGCTGTCGCCTTCCTACTAACCATCCCTGCGGCGCTTCTTGGGGGCCACCTCGCAAAAGGTAAGCCGGGCAATGCCTAACGGGTCAATCGACACGGACCACAACAGCAGGAGGCGGCTTCGCCGCAGAGGGTGGTGGCCCGGTCATTTTTACTACAAGGCGTCTCAATATGCCCTATGCGACCTTCTTGCGCAGACTTGCCGCCTACGGTATCGACGTTGCACTTCTCCTCACCATCATGGTCCTTCTGAGCAAGTTGACCGCGGCCAACAAAGCACTTGCAATGGCCACCACTGCGGTGAACGGGTTCGCATACGTGACCTACACGTTCCTTCTTCACGGGAAGTGTGGTCAAACCTTGGGTAAACGGCTTCTTCGCCTCCGAGTGCTCACTTCAGACTTCCACCGTCTCTCTATGGTCGACTCGGCACGCCGGAACCTCTTCTTCTTCGCTTGCAGCCTTCCGTGGGTAGTGGCAACTCTGGTCGCGATGTCGCGCCTGCCCGCTTCCATGTACTACGCGCCAAGAGATCGGGCGTACTTTGTTCTTGAGGAACAGATGCTCCCCGACTGGTACGCCTATACCGACTTCGCCCTCGCCGGCGCTCTTGCCCTCGAGATCGGCGCCTTCATCTGGACGAAGCGCCGCCAGACGCTCCACGACCTGATCGCCAGTACAGTCGTTGTTCACGAGTTGGCCACCGCTCCTCCGACAGATGGGCAGATCAAGTAGTAGCCGTCACAAGCGTCACTGGGACGAGACGGCTAACCCTTTACCGCTTCGCGGCAATTGTTGCGGTCCGGTCAGCTCCAACGTTGACATGGCTTAACTCTGTCAAGAGGGTGCGCGAGCGCACCAGGACGTAGGCGCCTTGTCATTCGATGCCTTTGCGGAGTTTGTTGATTTGTTATCACTGCATAGTCGACGCTGGCCGAGGAAATGCTGATATAAACCAACCAGTTACGAAGAAAAGGAAGCTGTGAGCATGAGTGATCTGCCATGGTGTTCCGCAGGTTTGCGCTCTGTATCACATTAG
>NZ_JAKFDR010000059.1:0-54332 GCF_036676035.1 Polaromonas sp. | reverse complement strand
AAGGCGACCCTACTGTCTGCGACCCTTCGCTGCGCTACGGGCACCCTGCGGTGCTCGCTTCAGGCGGGGTCCGCGCAAACTCGCTGCGCTCAAACACGCGCGGCCCTTGATCCGCCTGAAGCTCCGCTCCTCAGCGCATACAGAAGGGGGTGGGAGGAATACCAACAGCCAAATTCTGCAGAACGCGCTTTGCGCGTTCTGCTCCCCGATTCCGATTTCTTTTGCTCCCAACCCGTCCTGGCTGGGCTGAGCAGCACAGGAGGGGACGGATAAAAAATTTTAGATGTCCGAAGGCGGCGAAGCCGACAAGTTTCTAAAATTTCCGTCCGCTCCGAGCAGCGCAAGGTGCCCGGAGCGCAGCGTAGGGACCCAGACTGCGGGTCGCCTTTCTTTTGGGTACTTTTCTTTGGCGAAGCAAAGAACAAGTGCCTCGCCCGCCGGGGCGAGACCCGGCCTGGTCGTGAAGAAAGATTGCTATCAATTAAATAGCTTCCTTCGCCCGAGTTTATTGGACTACAGGCAAAAAACACTCAACGCGGCTTGTAAGCCACCACATCAATCTCAACCCGCGCATCCACCATCAGCCGCGCCTCGGTGGTCGAGCGGGCCGGCTTTTTGTCGCCGAAGTAGCTCATGTAGACCCGGTTGAAGCTGCCGAAGTCGCGTGCGTCCTGCAGCCACACCGTGGTTTTGCAGACGTCGTCCAGCGTGCAGCCGGCCAGCGCCAGCGCGGCGGAGAGGTTTTTCATGACCTGGCGCGTCTGCACTTCAATGCCGCCCTGCACGATTTCGCCTTTTTCGTCGCCCGGCACCTGGCCCGACACATAGACAAAGTCGCCAGCGCGTACGGCGGGCGAAAACGGTCGGGGCTGGTGGTCAGAGGCGATGGGGGGGTTGCCAAAGTATTCGAGTGCGGACATTGCGGAAAGCTCCTTGTGAGGTGAACAGTAAACGAAGGGCGGAAAACACCAGACTGGTGCGCAGGACGGTGCGCTGCGCCCCAAGCCTATGCAGCTTAAATCAAAAACTGAAATATATTTTCATATTTATTGGTTTAACCTAGGGTTTTCACCAATTTTTTCTGAATTATTGCTGGCATATTCTTTGCAAATTGAAAAATACTTTCATTTTTAAGGAGATCAGCATGCTGCAAAAACTCTGGATCAGCCGTCGCAAGGCGGTCGCTTTGGCGCTGGTGGTGGGTGGTACGGCTCTGTTGCCTATGGGTGCCCAGGCGCAGGCGCTTTCAAAATCGGCCCTCAATCTGGCCATGATTGCCGAGCCGCAAACGCTGGATCCGATGGCGTCCACTGCCGACCTGGTGGGCACCATCATGCAGCATGTGTATGAGCCACTCTATACCTTTGACGCCAACTGGAAAATGGTGCCCATGCTGGCCGAGAGCCTGCCCAAGGTGTCGGCCGACGGCAAGCGCTACAGCATCACGCTGCGCAAGGGCGTGCAGTTGCACAGTGGCCGCGAACTCAATGCCGACGACGTGGTGGCCAGCCTCAAACGCTGGATGGAAGTGTCGCCGCGCGGCAAGGCACTGTCCAAAGAGGTTGCCGACCTGTCCGTCAATGGCAGCCATGGCGTCGAGATCACGCTGAAAGCCCCATATGCCCCCCTGTTGCCACAGCTGGCACTGCCCTCCGGCATGGCCGCCATCATGGCCAAGGAGTCGATCGCCACGCCGCTGAAGGAATACGTCGGCACCGGCCCCTACAAATTCAAGGAGCGCCGTCCCGACCAGTATGTGCTGCTCACGCGCTTTGACCAGTACAGCGCGCGCAAGGAGGCGCCCAGTGGCTACGGCGGCAAGAAAACCGCCATTGCCGATGAGCTGCGTTTCATCCCCGTGCCCAACGCCAACACGCGTGTGGAGGGCTCACTGGCCGGGCAATACCACTTTGCCGACCTGCTGCCTACGGAGGCACTGAACCGCCTTGAGAAATCCGGCGGCAAGACCGTTCCCATCCTGACGCAGTCTTTCGGTTTTCCTTACTTCGTTTTCAACACCAAGGAAGGCGTGATGGCCTCCCAGCCCGTGCGCAAGGCGGTGCAAACCAGTTTTGGCGTGGGTGAAATGTTGGCCGCCGGCTTTGGCGACACGCGTTTCTTTGTGGCCGAGCCCAACCATTTTCCCAAAGGCACGCCTTTCTATTCAGCCGCCGGCTCGGCCAGCTACAACGAGCGTGATGCGGCCAAGGCCAAAGGCCAGGCCGCCCAGGCCGGCTACAAGGGCGAAACCATCCGCATCCTGACCAGCCGCCAGTACGACTTTCACTACAACATGGCGCTGATCATGGCCGAGCAGCTCAAGCGCGCCGGCTTCAAGGCCGAGCTGAACGTGGTGGACTGGGCCACGCTGGTGCAGCGCCGCAACGACTCCAGGCTCTGGGATATTTACATCACCCATTCGGGCCAGTTCCCCGAGCCCATGCTGTCGCCGCCGCAACTGGGCGAAGGCGCCCCGGGCTGGTGGAGCTCCCCGGCCAAGCAGGCCGCGCTGACCGCACTGAACCAGGAAACCAACCCCGCCAAGCGCGGCGCCTTGTGGGGTGCCGTGCAGCAGGTGGTGTACGACGAAGTGCCTTACATCAACGTCGGCAAGTTCAACAGCCTGTCGGCCAGGTCACCGGCGCTGCAAGGCTATGTGCCTGCCACCTGGCCCTTCTTCTGGAACACGGGTCTGAAAAATTGAGCCCCCACGCTTGTCGCTTCGCGTACTGCGCTGCCCCCCGAGGGGGCCGCCCGCCTGCGGCCCGGCAGAGCCGGTTCCGCGGCTTGACTGGCTTTTGCTTCGCTTCGTTTTGGGCCGGGTTTAGTGATGTTGACGGGGACGCCTTCGAATGGATAAAAAGATTTCACCCCTTTTGGATAGAACAAGGTTATGACCCGATATTTGTTGTCGCGCCTGATGGGCATGGTGGTGGTCATGGCGCTGGTGGCGGTCCTCGTGTTTGTGCTCACGCGCGCCGCCTCGGGTGACCCCGTCACGGTGCTGCTGGGCGACCAGGCCACGGCCGAAGACATTGTGCGCGTGCAAAAAGAGTATGGCCTGGACAAGCCGCTGCCGGTGCAGTTTGGCTACTGGCTCAAGGAGTTGTCGCAGGGCAATCTAGGCCAGTCCATCTTTTTGCAGCGCCCGGTCACGCAGGCGCTGTGGGAGCGGGCCGAACCCACGACCCTGCTGGCGCTGCTGTCCCTCTTCATCGCCGCGGCGATTGGTGTGCCTTGCGGCATTGTCTCGGCGGTCTTTCGCGGCAAGTTCATCGACCAGCTGCTCACCGGCTTTGCCATGCTGGGTGCCAGCATTCCCAGCTTCTGGTTCGGCCTGGTGCTGATGCAGATTTTTGCGGTGTCCATGGGCTGGTTTCCGGTGTCCGGCTACGGCGACCCGGGTGCCAGCTTGATGGCGCGCATCCACTACCTGGTGCTGCCTTCGGTGGTGCTGGGCGTGCTCAACTCCGCGCTGATCATCCGGTTCACGCGCGCTTCCATGCTCGACGTGCTGGGTGAAGACTATGTGCGCACGGCCCGTGCCAAGGGCCTGTCTGAAAAAGTCGTCGTGCTCAAGCATGCGCTGCGCAACGCGCTGGTGCCCATCGTCACGGTGTTGGGCCTGACCGTGGCGCTGCTGATCGGCGGCGCGGTGGTGACCGAAACCGTGTTTGGCCTGCCGGGTGTCGGCAACCTGGTGGTGAGCGCCGTGCTGCGGCGCGATTACCCGGTGATTCAGGGCGCCCTGCTGGTCGTTTCCATGATTTATGTGGTGATCAATTTCCTGACCGACCTGCTTTATATGGTGGTCGATCCCCGGGTCAAGTACTGACTGATGGATTGACTGACGTACTGATCGACTTGCTGTATGAAAATCCCGCTGACCCTCAAGAAACTGTTCCGGCGCCGCATTGTGCTGGCTGCCGGCATCTGCCTGCTGATCGTGGTGCTGATCGCCTTGCTGGCCAATGTGATCACCGGCTACGACCCCAATGAAACCGCAGTGCGCGAGCGCCTGTCGGTTCCCACGGCCAGTCATCTGATGGGCACCGACGAACTGGGGCGTGACCTGTTTGCGCGCATTGCCTTCGGCGGCCGCTATTCACTGACCATTGCTGCCTTGACGGCCATCGGCGCCATTGTGCTGGGCACGCTGTTTGGCTTGGTGGCGGGTTTTTTCCGCCGGCTCGATGCGCCCATCATGCGCGTGGTGGACGCCATGATGTCTTTGCCCGACATCCTGCTGGCCATTGCCCTGGTGGCCATTTTGGGTCCCTCCATGCTCAATGTGGTGCTGGCGCTGGTGCTGGTGTACTCGCCGCGCGTGGCCCGCGTGGTGCGCGCCTCCACCCTGGTGGTGCGTGAGCTGCTGTTTGTCGAAGCGGCGCGGGCCGTGGGCGTGTCGACCGCCGGCATCTTGTGGCGCCACATCCTGCCCAACCTGATGTCGCCCATTCTGGTGCAGGCCTCCTTCATCTTTGCCTATGCCATTTTGGCGGAGGCCGCCCTGTCCTTTCTGGGCGTGGGCGTTCCGCCCGAAATCCCGACCTGGGGCACCATGGTGGCCGGCAGCCAGCAGTATGCGCACGAAGCGCTCTGGATTGTTTTGTTTCCCGGCCTGGCCATCATCCTGACCGCGCTGTCATTGCAGTTGTTGGGCGATGGCGTGCGCGACCTGCTGGATCCGCGGCTCAAGAAGTCGCTGTAAGAAATCAGAGGCCAGACCCCATGAATTCGCCCATCACTTCTTCCATTCCTCCGCGGCTCGATGTCCGCCATCTGAGCACGTTTTTTGACACCGATGAAGGCCTGATCCGCTCGGTGGCTGATGTGAGCTTCAGCATCCGTCCCGGCAAGACCACGGCGCTGGTGGGCGAGTCCGGATCGGGAAAATCGGTGACCAGCCTGACCTTGATGCGCCTGCTGTCACGCACCGCCGCCACGCAGGTCAGCGGCCAGGCGCTGTTTACCAACCGCGCCGGCGAAACGCTGGACCTGCTGGCCCTGCCCGAGCCGGCCATGCGCCGTATCCGCGGCAATGAAATCGCCATGATCTTCCAGGAGCCCATGACCAGCCTGAACCCGGTCTTTACGGTGGGCGAGCAGATTGCCGAGTCGGTGCGCCTGCACATGGGGCTGGACCGCAGCGCCGCGCTGGCCCATGCGCTGCGCATGCTGGAACTGGTGGAGATTCCGGCTGCCGCGCAGCGCCTGCACGAGTACCCGCACCAGCTGTCGGGCGGCATGCGCCAGCGCGTGATGATTGCGCTGGCCATGGCCTGCAACCCGACGCTGCTGATTGCCGACGAGCCGACCACGGCGCTGGATGTGACCATCCAGGCGCAGATCCTGGAGCTGATGCGCCGCCTGCAGGCCGAGACCGGCATGAGCATTTTGTTCATCACGCACAACCTCGGCGTGGTGGCCCACCATGCCGACGACGTGGCGGTGATGTATGCGGGCCGCATTGTCGAGTCGGCGCCGGTGCGCGAGCTGTTTGCATTGCCGCGCCATCCCTACACGCAGGGCCTGCTGGCCTGCCTGCCGGCGCAGCAGCGCAAGCGTGAACTGGCCGCCGGTGAGGTGGGTGCCAAGCGCCGCTTGTACGCCATTCGGGGCCAGGTCTCCAGCCCGCTCGCGCCGCCGCCCGGCTGTGCGTTCGAGCCCCGCTGCGACCATGCCCTGGCGGCCTGCCGCGAGGCCATGCCGGCGCTGGAAAGTGCCGGCCTGCACCGCAGCGCACGCTGCATTCGGGTCCGCGAGACCGCAATTGTTCCAACTGTTGCTGTGGAGACCCCATGAGCGCCCCGTTGATCGAAGTCAAAAGCCTGCACCGCTATTTCGGTGCGTCGGCCAAACCCGTGCGCGCGGTGGACGACGTGTCCTTCACGATCCAGCCCGGCGAAACGCTGGGGCTGGTCGGTGAATCCGGGTCCGGCAAAAGCACCATAGGCCGCACCTTGCTGCGCCTGATCGAGAGCACGTCGGGTCAGGTGCTGTATCGGGGCGAAGACCTCGGGGCCGCCTCCAGCAGCCGCATGCGCACGCTGCGCAGCAAGTTGCAGATGATTTTTCAGGACCCCTACGCCAGCCTGAACCCCAAGATGCGCGTCAAGGACATCCTCGGGGAAGCGCTGCAGGTGCATGGCTTGGCCAAAGGCAAGGCGGCGCGCGAACAGCGGATTGCCGAGTTGCTGGCCCTGGTCGGCCTGCGCGCGGAACACGCCGATCGTTACCCGCATGAGTTCTCCGGCGGCCAGCGCCAGCGTATTGGCGTGGCGCGCGCCTTGGCGGTCGAGCCCGAATTCATCGTGGCCGACGAGCCCCTGTCTGCGCTGGACGTGTCCATCCAGGCGCAGGTGGTCAACCTGCTGTGCGACCTGCGCGACCGCCTGTCGCTGACCATGCTGTTCATCTCGCATGACCTGGACGTGGTGGAGTACCTGTGCGACCGCGTGGTGGTGCTGTACCTGGGCCGCGTGATGGAAGTGGCGCCCACCGCCGAGCTGTTTGCGCGGCCTTTGCATCCCTACACCCAGGCACTGCTGGCCGCCTCGCCCAAGCCCGACCCCGAGCAAACAAGCGAACGCATTGCGCTCAAGGGCGACATTCCCAGCCCTGTGAATCCGCCTTCGGGCTGCGTGTTTCGCACCCGCTGCCCGCACGCGATCGAGGCTTGCGCCAGCACCCGTCCCGAGTTGCGGGACATGGGGCAGGGCCGCTTCAAGGCCTGCATCCGCGATGACATCGCAACGATATCGCTTCATGCGGCGGCCTGATAATTGAAAGCTCATCCCATGACCACTTTGCAAGACATTCTCGACCCGCAGATCGACCGCTCCTTCAAGGGCTTTCCGCACACCAGCGGGCCGCTGCGCCGCTCGCAAATTGCCGCCCAGCGCTGGCGCGTGCTGGACGGCGATTTGCCGCTGCCCGTGGCGCTGGTCAAGCAGCAGGCCCTGCAGCACAACCTGTCGTGGATGCAGCGCTTCGCGACCGATCAGGGCCTTGACATGGCGCCGCACGGCAAAACCACCATGTCGCCGCAGCTGCTCAAGCGCCAGCTCGATGAAGGGGCCTGGGGCCTGACTTTTGCCACCGTGGCCCAGGTGCGCGCCGGTGTGTCGGTGGGCGCGCGCCGCTGCATGATTGCCAACCAGGTCTTCACCGCGGTGGACCTGGCCGGCATTGCGGACATGCAGCGCGAGTACACCGGTCTGCGCGTCGCGTTCCTGGTGGACTCGCCTGCGCAACTGGCCTTGATTGAAGCCTGGTATTTGTCAGAAAAAGATGCGCAGAAAGATGCCCAACCAGATGCCCAGTCAGCCCTGCGGCCTTTTGAGGTGTTGCTGGAAATCGGCGTGGAGGGCGGCCGCACCGGTTGCCGCAGCCAGCACGATGCCCTGACTTTGGCCAAGCTCATCAAGGACAGCCCGGCCTGCCGCCTGGTCGGCATCGAGTGCTATGAAGGCTTGGGCGCCACCGGGCAATCCGCGGCGGACGAGGCGTATGCCGCGGCGCTGATGCAGCGTGTTGGCGACATTGCCGTCGCCTGTGACCAGCAGCATTTTTTCGACAATGAGGAAGTGCTGGTCACCGCCGGCGGCTCGGCGATTTTTGACCTGGTGGCGAGTCGGCTCAAGCCCGAACTCTCGCTGCCGGTGCGCGGCCTGCTGCGCTCAGGCTGCTACGTGACGCACGACCACGGTTTTTATAAACGCATGGTCAGCGCCGTCAATTCACGCCTGCGCTGCAGCGACGGCCTGCAGGCCGCGATGGAGGTCTGGGCTGCAGTGCAGTCCTGCCCCGAGCCGGGCCTGGTGATTCTTGCTGTGGGCAAACGCGACATTTCCTATGATCTTGACCTGCCTGTCCCGCTGGCTTTTTGCCAGCCCGGCGGCGCTGTCGTTACTGATGCGCCGGCCGACTGGAAGGTCAGCGGCCTGAACGATCAGCATGCCTATTTGCGCGGCACCGGCCCCGAGCACGCAGCGCTCAAAGTGGGCGACCTGGTGGCGCTGGGCATTTCACACCCCTGCACCACGTTTGATAAATGGCGCTGGATGCCGGTGGTGGATGAAAACTACACCGTTTGCGATGCGCTCGTGACCTGTTTTTAAAGATGCCATGACCTCCAAAGTTCTTGCCAAAATTGCCGAAGCCATCGCGAGCGCGCCGACGTCCAGGCGCAGCGTGCTGGCGCTGATCCTGCAGGACCCCCAGCGTGTGCTGGATGAGAGTTTTGAGCAGTTGGCGCAGCGGGCGGGCAGCTCGGTGCCCACTGTCATGCGCACCTGCCGCGATCTGGGCTACCCCGGACTGCGCGAGTTCAAGCTGGCGCTGGCGCAGGAAATGGCCGTCAGCGGTTCGCCCCTGCATCGCCGGGTGCAACTCCATGACGACACCAAGGAAGTCATCTCCAAAGTCATCAAGGGGGCGACCACCGCGGTCAGCGGTGTGCAGGCCCAACTCAGCGTGGCGGCGGTGGAAGCGGCGGCCGACGCCATTGTTCGAGCCAGCCGCGTGGACTGCTACAGCGTGGGCGTGACCTCCAGCTTCATGGCCTCCGACATGCAGGCCCGGTTGTTCCGGCTGGGGCTGGTGTCCAATGCTTATCTGGACATTCATTTGCAGCTGGTCTCCGCGGCCACCATGGGCCCCCAGGGCGTGGTGTTTGCCATTTCGCATGTGGGCGGCATGCCGTCTCTGCTCGAGGCGGTGGACGTGGCCCGCTCGCAAGGCGCCACGGTGATTGCCTTGACCCAGCAGGGGACCGCCCTGGCCGAGCGCGCCGACATTGTGCTGGGCATTCATGTCCCGGAAGATCCGGTCATGCATGTGGGCACCGAGGCCTACCTGGTGCACCTCACGGTGATTGAAATCGTCACGGTGCTGGTGGCCCAGCGCCTGGGCGATCTGGCCGTCAAGCGTTTGGGCGGCGTGCGCGACGTGCTCAGCACGCGCGGTGTGGACATGCGGCACTACCCCAAGCTCGATTGGGACACGGTCGCTGCGGTCCATGAAAGCAAACTCAAATGACGCGTGCTACCTTGCTTGAGAACGGGTTGGTGATTGATGGCACCGGTGCCGGCGGTTGGGCCGGCGATGTCCTGCTGCTGGCGGGCCGCATTGCGGCGGTGGGCAAGGATGTGCGCCACCAGTTACCCGAAGGCCTGAAACTGGAAGAGCTGAACTGCGTGGATTGCACCGGCCTGGTCATTGCGCCCGGCTTCATCGATGTGCACACGCACGACGATGCGATCGTGCTCAAGCAGCCCGACATGCTGCCCAAGGTGTCCCAAGGCATCACCACCGTGATCACCGGCAACTGCGGCATTTCGCTGCTGCCTTTTGTGGTGGACAAGCCCGAGCCGCCGCTCAATTTGCTGGGTAACGATTCATTCCGCTTTGACTCGGTGGCCAGTTATGAGCGCGCGCTGGCCGCCGCGCAGCCGGCGGTCAATGTGGCGATGCTGATCGGCCACACCACCCTGCGCTTTGCCTGTGTGGGCGACCTGACCCGCGCGGCCAGCGCCAGCGAGCTCGACGCCATGTGTGCGCTGCTCACGCAGTGCATGGAAGGCGGTGCGGCCGGCATGTCGTCGGGCCTTTTTTACGAACCGGCTTTTGCCGCCCCGGCGGACGAGGTGGTGCGCCTGGCCCAGGTGGTCTCGCGCTTTGGCGGCGTCTACAGCACCCATTTGCGCGACGAGATGGCCACCATCGTGGAGGCCCTGCACGAGGCGGGCGACACGGCGTTCAGCGCCGGTGTTCCGCTCATCGTGTCGCACCACAAATGCGCCGGCCCCGCCAACTGGGGCCGTACCCTGCAAACCCTGCCGCTGATTGAATTGCTCGCCAGCCGCCAGCCTGTGGGCATGGATGTCTATCCCTACCTGGCCGGTTCCACCGTGCTGCGCGAAGACTTGGTGGATGGCGTGATCGACGTGCTCGTGAGCTGGTCCACGCCCTATCCTGAAATGACGGGCCGCACACTGGCCTCCATCGCGGCCGAGTGGGGCGTTGACCAGAAGACGGTATGCCGTCGCCTGCAGCCCGGTGGGGCCTGCTATTTCCAGATGCACGAGGACGACGTGAGACGCGTCATTGCCCACCCCTTGACCATGATCGGCTCGGACGGCTTGCCGCATGACCAGCATCCGCATCCGCGGCTGTGGGGCGCGTTTCCGCGCGTGCTGGCGCGCTACTGGCGCGAGCAGCAACTCTTCTCGCTGGAAACGGCCATCTACAAGATGACCGGCCTGTCGGCCCGCAATTTCCGGCTGCACCAGCGCGGGCAACTGCAGCCCGGCTGGCACGCCGACGTGGTGGTGCTGGACCCGACCAGGGTGCGGGATGTCGCCACCTACGAGGACCCGATCGCCCTGTCCGAAGGCATTGAGAAGGTCTTCGTCAATGGCGAACTGGCCTATGTGGCCGGCAACGCTGATGCGGCAAATGCCAAGGTGCAAGCCCGCGCCGGCCGCCTGTTGAAGCGCCATACGACGCAACCCTGAACCCTGCACGCAATAAAGGGCTCCCCACCCCAGCCAGGGCCGCGGAACCGGCTTAGCCGGGCCGCAGGCGCAGCGCCCCCTCGGGGGGCAGCGAACCACACGAAGTGGGGAGCGTGGGGGCTGTATCTTTCCAGCCAGGGCCGCGGAACCGGCTTAGCCGGGCCGCAGGCGCAGCGCCCCCTCGGGGGGCAGCACATTACACGAAGTGGGGAGCGTGGGGGCGGTATCTTTCCAGCCAGGGCCGCGGAGCCGGCTTAGCCGGGCCGCAGGCGCAGCGCCCCCTCGGGGGGCAGCGCATTACACGAAGTGAAAAGCGTGGGGGCCCTTAGTCAAGCTTGTCCAGCGTTTCAGGGTCAGGCACATCGCCAGTCGCCTGGCGGGTCTGCGCCGCCTGGCCTTTGATCCACTCGCAAAATGCGAGCACCTCGGGCCGCGCCACATTGCGCGGGCCGATGATCAGCCAGTAAGCCATGGGCGACTCCAGGCGCAGTTGCGGCAAAGGCTCCACCAGATCGCCTGAGGCCAGGCTTTCGGCAATCAGCGGCAGGCGCGCCAGCGCCACGCCCTGGCCCGTCAGCGCTGCCTGCACCATCTGGTAGGCGTAGTTGAAGTAAAGCCAGCGTTTGGGTTCCAGTTTGGGCGCGGCATGCTGGTCAAGCCAGCGGCGCCAGGTCAGCCATTCGAGGTGGGTGTGATGGGCATCGCCCGCTTCGATCAGTGTGAACTGCGTCAGGTCCTCCGGCTTTTTCAGGCGCGGGCCGCTTTTAAGCAGCCAGGGGCTGATCACCGGGGTGATTTGCTCGCCGAACAGGCGTATCGCGTGCGGCGGGATGTGGGTCGCCGGGGCATAGCGCAAGGCCAGGTCCAGGTCCGAAACATCCAGGTCAACGGACACATCTGACGCATCAATCCGGATATCGATGTCGGGGTTGTCCCGCTGGAAAACCTCCAGCCGGGGAATCAGCCACATCGATGCAAGCGACGCAAAGGTGGTGAGCGAAACGCTTTTGCGCCCGGAGCTCTGGCGGATCTGCCGCACGGCGCTGTCGATGCGCTCCAGCGAGGGCGTCACCGCGCGCAGCAGCACGCCGCCGGCATTGGTGAGCTCCACCGCCCGGGTGTGGCGCAGGAACAGGCTCACGCCCACCTCTTCCTCGAGCGCCTGGATTTGCCGGCTCACGGCCGATTGCGTCAGGGCCAGCTCTTCGGAGGCGGCGCGAAAGTTCAGGTGGCGGGCGACCGCTTCGAAGGCGCGTAGCTGGCCGGCGGAAATGGGCCGGGAGCGCAGATGGGTTTGTGAATGCAGCATGACAGTCGGTTACATGATTAATGCGTTTATGGAATCAATAGCTTAGCCCGAATTCATTGGACTGAAAAGTGTCCGGACGCGATCATTCATGCACCAAACGTCTTTTAAGGAGCACACCATGAACCACCCAATCGATCACTCTCTGCAGCAAGCCCCTGACGCCACCATCGGCCAGGTCGAAGGTTTGGCGGGTTGCTGGAAGCTGGGCGCGGGCCGTGCGCTGACCTTGCAGGTCCGGCACGCCGGTGTGTTGCGTATTGCCCACGGGCGGGTATGGGCCACGTTTGACCACGCCGAGCAGGACAGCAGTGTACGCGCCGGCGATCATTTCCTGAGCCGCGGCGAAAGCCTGTCCTTGCAGCCCGGCGAGAGCCTGGTGATGGAGTCCTTCGGCATTGGCCATGCGTCATCGGCCTACTTCAGCTGGGAGCCGGCGCGGGCGGCCAGTCCCGTGCCCGTTTCGCGCGCCGCTGTGGCCCAGCCGCTGGTGGACTTGCGCCTGGCCTCGGGTCTGGCCGCCAGGGCGATGGGCCGCCTGGGCCGCGCGCTGGCCGGCGGCGTACTGCGGTTGGCGGGTCGGGCCGTGGAGCCGGTAGCGACCGGTCTTGCTATCAGTTTTGTAGCTGTCCGCGCACGTTGCACTTCGCCTGAGCGTACTTTCAGTGCGCAGACTTGCGAACGCTGAGCACTTGTTCCCGGGTGTCCGGGCTGATTCAACGGTAGATTTTGGAGCACATCATGGCCTCACTGAACACCTTGCCTTCGCAGGATTTGTTGCCGTCTTCTCTGGGCAAACGCCTTTTCCCCGGCCGCTGGAAGCTGGGGACCGGCCGGGCCCTGACCTTGCAGGCGCGCGAGAGCGGTGTCCTGCGTGTCGAGCAGGGGCAGGTCTGGGTCACGTTCGACGCGCCGCATCACGGCCTGGTGGACGACCTGGGCGACCACTTCTTGCGCAGCGGACAGGAGGTGGCCTTGCCTGCGGGCAAGCGCCTGGTGATGGAGTCGTGGAGCAGCGAGTCGGGGAGCGATGTGCCGGCCTGTTCGCCGGTTTATTTCAGCTGGACCCCGCAGTCCACGCGGCCCACGCAAGCGGCAGCACCGGCCAAAACCACGCGCGGGCAGGCGGCGGTGGTGCAGCCTTTGCGCGAGTTGTGCCTGGCGCTGGGTGTGGCCACGCTGGCCTTGGGCCGGTTGCTGGTCGGCATTGCCGGCTATGCCGAGTACCTGGTGGCCGGTCGCGGCCGGGTGCTGCCGCCGCTGGAATCTAACCCGCCTTGAAGCGTTTTGGGGCAGGTTTTGAGGAGGATTTGACACTAGCCACGTGCGCAGCGCAGGGCTGCCCCAAGCAAGCACAGCCCCCGAGGGGCTGACGTCCGCGGCTCCAAACCTGCCTGCGCAGGCTTGGACGGACGGGAAGAGCCGCTGCGTCTCGCGGCGGCACGTCCAGAGAGTTACACGCAAGTGAGCGAACGTGGGGGCCTAGCGTTTTCGCGCTTTCAGGGCGCAGTCCAGCGCCAGCCGCGCCCAGGGGGCCATCAGCTCGGGCGACTCCATCGTGTCTTCGGGCGCGCTGTAGTGGTTCATGCTTTTGGCCACCTTCACGCCGTCTTTGGTGACGCTATAGACAAAGCGCTCGCAGCCGGCGGCTTCAAACAGGTGGCGGGTGTCCTGGTCGGCCTTGAGCCACAGCTTTTCACCCTGGCCCAGGTCGGCAACCAGGGCAATGCTCAGGCCGCCCGTGCTGATGCCAAAGCCGCCAAACATGCGCCGCGCCGTGCAGGGCCCCACACTGGAGAGCAGTTCACAGCAGTAATTGGCAAACGACAGATCAGGGCGCATGCCGCACTGTAGCGCAGTGCGCGGTCCCTGGGGCGGGTGAATGCCGGAGTTGGGCAAGGGCATAATCTGTTTTACTATTCGTAATAAGTTACGCATAGTAAAATTCAAGCCTCCCACGAAAGAAGCCCCCCTATGTCCAAAGCCTTCGCCAGCCAGGCCGATCTGGTCGACAAAAAAATCACGTTTGAGCAGCTCAGCGCCCACTGCTGGGCCTACACCGCCGAGGGCGACCCCAACTCCGGCGTCATCATTGGCGACCAATTCATCATGGTCAGCGACGCCACCGCCACACCGGCCATGGCGCAAGACCTGATTGCGCGCATCCGCACGGTGAGCGACAAGCCCATCAAATACGTGCTGCTCACGCATTACCACGCCGTGCGCGTGCTGGGCGCCAGCGCCTATGCGGCCGAAGGCGCGACCGAGATCATCGCCAGCCAGGGCACTTACGAGCTGATCGTCGAGCGCGGTGCGCAGGACATGCAAAGCGAGATGGAGCGTTTTCCGCGCCTGTTTCGCAACGCCGAGAGCGTGCCCGGCCTGACCTGGCCGACGATGGTGATTGCCGGCGGCAACCCCGTCAAGGGCGAGGTGCCCGGCAAGCTGGTGGTCGATCTCGGCGGCGTGAAGGTGCAGATCTGGCACCCGGGCCCGGGCCACACGCGCGGCGACACGATTGCCTGGGTGGAAGCCGAAAAAGTGCTGTTCTCGGGCGACCTGGTGGAGTATGAAGCCGGCGTTTACACCGGCGACGCCCAGCTCGAAGAGTGGCCTGCTACCCTCGAAGCCCTGCGCGCGCTGAAGGCCGAAGCCATCGTGCCCGGCCGCGGCGAGGCCATGAAGGGCGCCGCCGAGGTGAACAAGGCGCTGGACTACACCAAGCGCTGGGTCGAAATGCTCTACCAGGCCGGCAAGGAAGCCGCCGCCGCCGGCATGGACCTCAAGGCCGCCATGGACCACACCCGCAAAAGCATGGACCCGGTGTTTGGCCATGTGTTCATCTACGAACACTGCCTGCCGTTCGACGTGAGCCGCGCTTACGACGAGGCCAAGGGCATCAAGAACCCGCGCATCTGGACGGCGCAGCGCGACAAGGAAATGTGGGACGCGCTGCAGACTTGAGCCAGTAAACCAGGCGCGGATTCACCCGTTGGCATGTGGGATTGCAAAACGCTCAGGACCGCTGGGCGTGCAGCGCCCTGAAATCCTCCTCATACCGCCTCAGCGTTTCGCCGGCCTTGCCGCGCTGCGCCGCGGTGGCGCTGTTGTGCAGGTCGGCCCAGGTTTCGCAGGCCTCTTGCGTCATGGTTTCAAAATGGCTGAGGTAGCCCGGGTTGGGCGATTGCAGTGCCCGCTCCAGCAGGCCTCGCACCATTGCCTGCGTCTTCTCCGGGCTGGCCTGGCCGGCAATCAGCGGTCTCAGGGTTTGCAGTGTGTCTTGCTGGCGGCGCAGCTTTTCGGCGTATGACAGTGTTGCATCAAACGGGGAGTCGTCAATCCGCCGGGCCAGCACGGTCAGCTGTTTGTCTTCCAGGCTGCCGTACAGCATTTCGGCGCGTTTGACAGCCTGCTTGAAACGCTTGTTGCGCAGTGCTTTGGGGCTGCCTTCCATGAAGTCGCTGCGGTAGTCGGCATTGCGTTTGGCAAATTCCCGCTCCAGCTGCACAAGCTGGCGGGCGTTCAGCGTGGGGACCAGCGCCGCCATGGCCGGCTCGACCTGTGCGGAGATCGCCTGCAGCTTGTGGCTTACATCGGCAAACACCGTGCAGGCCTGCGCCGGCGCCATGTCGGCGGGCATTTGCTGCTGCAGTTTTTGCAGCGCTTCAATGTAGGCGGGCAGCTGGGTCTGCCGGTGCCACTGCTGCAGCTTGAGCAGCGCCTGTCTGACATTGAGGCTTTGGCTTTCGGTGAAGTCCAGGTGGGCATCGAGGTACCAGTAAGCAAAATCGGGCAGCTGGTTGTAGAAAATTTTTACCGCGCTGCAGCCCTGCAGCAGGCCCGCCAGTGCCAGCAGGCTGATAATCCCTGCCATTCGCTTGAAAAACTGAAAGTTCACAGGAAATCTCATGGCAATCCCAGTTGATGTCGTCATCATGGCCGCGGGCAAGGGCACCCGGATGAAAAGCAGCATGCCCAAAGTGTTACACCGTTTGGCCGGTCGTGCACTGGTGCAGCACGTGATTGACACGGCGGCCGGCTTGCAGGCGCGCCACGTGGTGGTGATCACCGGGCACGGGGCCGCCGAGGTGGAGGCCGGGCTCAAGGCCTCGAATGCGGCGTCCGTCAACCTGACGTTTGTGCGCCAGGAGCCGCAGCTGGGCACCGGCCATGCCGTGCAGCAGGCCGTTCCCGTGCTGCCCGACGACGGCATCGTGCTGATCCTGAACGGCGATGTGCCGCTGATCGAGGCGGATACGCTGCGCGGGCTGATGGCCGACTGCGGCGGCAGCCGGCTGGCCCTGCTGAGCGTGGACATGCCCGACCCCACGGGCTACGGGCGCATCATCCGCTCGGGCCATGCCGTATTGGCCATCGTCGAACACAAGGATGCCAGCGCGCAGCAGCGCGCGATCCACGAGATCTACACCGGTGTGATGGCCGTGCCCGCCGCGCTGCTCAAGCGCTGGCTGGCCCGCTTGCGCAACGACAACACCCAGGGCGAGTACTACCTGACCGACATCGTCAAGTTCGCGGTGGAAGACGGGGCCGATGTGATCGCCACCAAGACCGCCGACAAGCTGCAGGTCGATGGTGTCAACAGCCCCCTGCAGCTGGCGGAGCTGGAGCGCGCTTTCCAGCTGCGCCAGGCGCGCGCGCTGATGGCGCAGGGCGTGCGGCTGGCCGACCCGGCGCGCTTCGATGTGCGGGGCGCACTGGTGTGCGGGCAGGATGTCGAGATTGATGTGAACTGCGTGTTCGAAGGCCGCGTCACGCTTGGGGACGGGGTGCGCATTGGCGCCAACTGCGTGATTGCCAATGCCGCCATCGCCGCCGGCGCGGTGATTCATCCCTTCACCCATATCGACGGTGAAAAACTCGGCGTGCAGGTCGGCGAGGGTGCGCTGATTGGCCCCTTCGCACGCCTGCGGCCCGGGGCGCAGCTGGGCGCCGAGGTGCACATCGGCAACTTTGTCGAAGTCAAGAATTCCACGCTGGCCAAGGGCGCCAAGGCCAACCACCTGGCTTACCTGGGTGACGCCACGGTGGGTGAACGCGTCAATTACGGCGCCGGCAGCATCACGGCCAATTACGACGGCGCCAACAAGCACCGCACGGTGATCGAGGCCGACGTGCACATCGGCAGCAACTGCGTGCTGGTGGCGCCGGTCACCATCGGCCAGGGCGGCACCGT
This sequence comes from Polaromonas sp., assembly GCF_036676035.1. Lineage (GTDB taxonomy): Bacteria > Pseudomonadota > Gammaproteobacteria > Burkholderiales > Burkholderiaceae_C > Polaromonas. The sequence continues at coordinate 37,312 of NZ_JAKFDR010000059.1, read as the reverse complement.
GGGCGGCGGCTCCACCATCACCAAGGACACTCCCGCCGGCTCGCTCAGCGTCGCCCGCGGCAAGCAGGTCAGCCTGCCCAACTGGAAGCGGCCGCAGAAAATCAAACCCTGATCGCTATAAGTTTGATAGCTATTTGTGCCCATATTTATTGGGCTGGTGGAATATTTGCTCGATGCCTTGCGGGCCCGGCTGATTACTTGACGCGGTTGACCAGAAACACGCCTGCCACCGCCATGGCGCCGCCGGCGATCAGGCTGACGCTCAGCGGCTCGCCCAGCACCAGCCAGCCCAGCAGCACGCCGAAGACGGGCACCAGGTTGTTGAACACCACGGTGCGCGCCGCGCCCAGCTGGCGTATGCCTTCGTAGTACCAGACAAAGGCCACCGCCGTGCCCAGCACGCCCAGAAAGGCCAGGCCGGCCCACACCTCTGGCGTGAAAGATCCGGCATGCACGCTGGGCAGGTCGCGCAAGGCCAGCAGCCCCAAAAACAGCGTGCCCCAGATGGCCGCCCACAGCGTAGCCAGCACCGGCGACAGGCCTTGCAGCAACTTGCGGCCCAGCAAGGTGTAAACCGCCCAAGCGCACACCGCGCCAAACATCGAGAGTTCGCCCTTGCCCAGCGACTGCATGATCTGTGAAAGATCGCCGCGCGTGACCACCACCCACACGCCCAGCAGCGCCAGGGCCACACCCAGCCACCGCGTCATGGACAGCCGGTCGCCCAGCAATGCGGCGGCGATCAGCAGCGTCACCACCGGGTTGAGGGCGATGATGAGCGAGGTGCGCCCCGCCGGCAGCACCGACAGCGCCGTGAAAAACAGCAGGTTGTAGATGAAGATGCCGGTGGCGCCGAGCGCCATGGTGCCCAGCAGCTGGCCGCGCGTGACCTGCGTGATGGCGCGCAGGCCCTGGGTGAAGTGCAGCGCCACCAGCAAGGCCAGGGTGGCAAACACAAAGCGCACGAAGCCCGCGGTGGCAGGGGGCAGGTGGGCCGAGATGACGCGGCCGGCGATAAAAGTCCCGCCCCAAAGGATGGGCACGCAAGTCAAACGGAGGTAAATGCCCAGCAGCTTGGTGCTGGCGGTGGAAGTAAGTGTGGAGGCGTCGGGGGGTAGCGTGGTGGCAGTCGTCATGGTGCTTTTGTTGGCGAAGAGCAATAAATGAAGTAAATTTATGCATGAGATTAGTTGTTAAATTATTCACTATCAAATGAGCATTCACTCATCATGAAATCATGACCCTGGCCCAACTCGAAGTGCTGATCACCCTGGACGAATGCCGCAGCTTCTCGCGTGCGGCCATGCGCCTGGGCACCACACAGTCGGCCGTCAGCCACGCCCTGCGCGCACTGGAAACGCAGTTCGGCGTGAAGCTGGCGCAGCGCGATGCCTCCGGCGTGGCCATGACAGACGCCGGCGAACGTCTGCTGCTGCGAGCCCGCGAAATGACGGCGCTGGCGGCCACCATGACGCAGGAGCTGGGCGATGCCCGGGAGCTGAAAACCGGCACGCTGCGCATCGGCTCGTTTGGCCCGACTTCCACCGTGAACCTGTTGCCGCCCCTGCTCGCGGCTTTCAAAAAGCGCCACCCGGGCGCGCAGGTGCGTATCGAGGAAGAAAGCGATGAGGTGGTGGATGACTGGCTGCTGCAAAAGCGCGTGGAGCTGGGCTTTGTCGTGGTACCCGATGAACGTTTTGAAGTGCTGCCGCTGGTGCAGGATGAATTCGTCGCCATCCTGCCGGCCGGGCATCCGCTGGCCAAACACAAGGCGGTGCCGATCAGCGCGCTCACGGGGCTGGACTTTGTGCTGACCGAAGCCGGCTGCGGCCCGGTCATCGTGCCCATTCTCCAGAAAAACATTGCGCTGCCCAAGGTGCTGTATCACTTCACGCAGATCATCTCCATCCTGCAGTTTGTGCAGCGCGGCCTGGCGGTATCGGTCGCAGCCCGCCTGGCGCTGCCTGATGCACCCAAAGGCGTGGTTTACCGGCCCTTGCTGCCCGCGCAGCCGCGCACGGTGGGGCTGGCGTGCCTGGATGTGGCCAAGCTGTCGCCACTGGCGCGGGCGCTTTGGGAGATGGCCAAGGCGCAGCGCAAGGCGGTTTGAGCGCTATTACTCAGTGGTCCGAAAGTAGTGCGACATGCGTTGTCATCCTGAGCGCAGCGAAGGATCTCGGTATGCTGGCAAGATTCTTCGCGTTGCTCAGAATGACAGCATGAGCGGCGTCGCCTTCGTTACGGACTGCTGAGTAATTCGCTACTGATTTGATAGCTGTTTGCGCAGGATTTTATTGGGCTAGAAGCACTTTTGGCTCAAACTTTGCGCGCTTGGTACTGAAAAAAGCCTTCACGTTGCGCACATTGGCGTCGCTGGTAAACAGCCGCTGCGCCAGCGCCAGGTAGCGCGGCATGTCGGCCACATGTACCAGCAGCACAAAGTCCGGCCCCGGTGACACGCGGTAGCACTGCTGCACCGCCTCATCGGCCGCCACCCGCAGCTCGAACGCGTCCAGGAGCTCGGCGCCCTGCCGGTCCAGCGTGATCTCGACAATCGCGGTCAGGCCGTGCCCCAGCACCGCGGCGAGTTTGTCGGGGCTCAGCAGGGCCACCTCGCGCTCAATCAGCCCGGCGTCGCGCAGCCGCTTGACGCGCCGCAGGCAGGTGGGCGGCGACACGTGCACGCGCTCGGCCAGCGCCTGGTTGCTCAGAGACGCATCTTGCTGCAAGGCCTCCAGCAGTTTGATGTCGGTCTCGTCAATGCCTATTTGTTCCATATTTATATTATTTATGGAATTTAATTAAATATGTAGAAATTTATGAAATTTAATTCCATAAACAACAATAAATCAATCACATTAAAAAACCGTAAGCACGTAGCATCAGCGAATTGTTTTTTCAGGAGCTTTCCCCATGTGCGGCATCGTTGCGTCGGTTTCTACAAGAAATATCGTTCCCATCCTGGTGCAGGGCCTGCAGCGGCTGGAATACCGCGGCTATGACTCCTGCGGCGTGGCGGTGTATGCCGACGGCCTCAAGCGCGCACGCAGCACCTCGCGCGTGGCCGAGCTGCAGGCGCAGGTGAGTGCTGACAAACTCGAAGGCGGCACCGGCATCGCCCACACCCGCTGGGCCACGCACGGCGCGCCGGCGGTGCACAACGCCCACCCGCATTTCAGCCATGGCGCGGGTGCCGGCAGCCAGGCGCGCCCCGGCAAGGTGGCGCTGGTGCACAACGGCATCATTGAAAACCACGAGGAACTGCGCACGGCCCTGCAGGCCAAGGGCTATGTGTTTGACAGCCAGACCGACACCGAAGTGATCGTGCACCTGATCGACAGCCTGTACGACGGCGACCTGTTTGACGCCGTGAAAGCCGCCGTGGCCCAGCTGCACGGGGCTTACGCGATTGCCGCGTTCAGCAAGGACGAGCCGCACCGCGTGGTCGGCGCGCGTGCCGGTTCACCGCTGATCCTGGGCGTGGGCAAGGACAACTCTGAAAACTTCCTGGCCAGCGATGCCATGGCCCTGGCCGGCGTGACCGACCAGATCGTCTACCTGGAAGAAGGCGACCTGGTTGACATCCAGCTCGGCAAATACTGGGTGATAGACCGTGCGCACAAAGCGGTGCAGCGCGAGGTCAAAACCGTGCAGGCCCACAGCGGCGCGGCAGAGCTGGGGCCCTATCGCCACTACATGCAAAAAGAAATCTTCGAGCAGCCGCGCGCCATCGCCGACACGCTCGAAGGCGTCGAAGGCATAGTGCCCGAGCTGTTTGGCGACGCTGCGCACCGCGTGTTCAAGGAGATTGACTCCGTGCTCATCCTGGCCTGCGGCACCAGCTACTACAGCGGCTGCGCGGCCAAGTACTGGCTGGAGTCCATTGCTGGCATCCCGACGCAAGTGGAGGTGGCCAGTGAGTACCGCTACCGCACCTCGGTGCCCAACCCCAAGACCCTGGTCGTCACCATCACGCAAAGCGGCGAAACCGCCGACACGCTGGCCGCGCTGCGCCACGCGCAAAGCCTGGGCATGACCAACACGCTGACCATCTGCAACGTGGCCACCTCGGCCATGGTGCGTGAGTGCAAGCTGGCCTACATCACGCGGGCCGGTGTGGAAATCGGCGTGGCGTCGACCAAGGCCTTCACCACGCAGCTGGCCGGCCTGTTCCTGCTGACGCTGGCACTGGCGCAAAGCAAGGGCCGCCTGAGCGACGACGAAGAGGCCGCTCACCTCAAGGCCATGCGCCACCTGCCGGCGGCACTGCAGGCCGTGCTGGCGCTGGAGCCGCAGGTCATCAGCTGGGCCGAAGACTTTGCGAAGATGGAAAACGCCCTGTTCCTGGGCCGTGGCCTGCACTACCCGATTGCGCTGGAGGGTGCGCTCAAGCTGAAAGAGATCAGCTACATTCACGCCGAGGCCTACCCAGCCGGCGAACTCAAGCACGGCCCGCTGGCCCTGGTGACCAGCGCCATGCCCGTGGTCACCGTGGCGCCCAATGACAGCCTGCTGGAAAAACTCAAGAGCAACCTGCAAGAGGTACGCGCCCGCGGCGGCGTGCTCTACGTGCTGGCCGACGCCGACAGCCGCATCGACAGCAGCGAAGGCGTGCACGTCATCCGCATGCCCGAGCACTACGGCGCTTTGAGCCCCTTGCTGCACGTGGTGCCGCTGCAGTTGCTGGCGTATCACACGGCCTGTGCGCGGGGGACGGATGTGGACAAGCCGCGAAACCTTGCAAAGAGCGTGACTGTCGAATGATGGGCACGGCGCGCCAAGCGCGCTATTCTGGACAATTAAAGTCGTAAACAGGCAATTACAGTCGTAAACACGGCTCTAGCATTCATGCGGATTTGGCGGGGGCGAGTATTTCTCGTGCATTTATAAAGTCGTAAACAACTTTGGTCCGTGACTTAGGCATTGCGTATCCTCAACGATTTGCTTCTGTCGAGAAGGTCCAGGGCTGTCTCGCTCTGGAAATCCTCCCCGCTGCAAGGAGGTTGCTTGAATGCTCTAAATGGGATGAGCGGCACTTTGACTCGAACGCCTAACGCGAGGCATTCCGCTCCGCGATAACTGCTTGGACGGCGGTAAGGCGCTTATCTAACTCGCAAGTCAGCGTGTATGTATGGCGGATGTTAGAAATCTTGAGGGTGGCTTCTTCTTCCGCCCCGGGGGTATCACCTAGGATCTCCGCCAAGAAGATCTGGGTCCCCGTCTCATCTGGATTTCGAGACGCCAGCTCCTCGGCTATTTCATATGCCTGACGATACTCTTTCTTCATAAGGAAACACACTGCGAGGTGACGCAACGCCTGGTCGTGGCCTGCCGCAACGATAGATCCGTTGCAACAACTATCCATAAGTGCGGAATACAAGGGGTGCTGGTCGCCATTGTCGAGATCGATCGCAACAAGGATGCAGACTCCGAGATAGTCGTTGGTTTGGCTCAGTTGATTTAGCGTCGTCGCCTTCGATTTCGTGTCGTCGTCCTTTAGATATGGAAGGCAAAGCGCCTCGATTTCACTCTGAAGCGCTGAATAGTTCTCTTGGAAGGGTTGAGCAAACGAGCCGATACGGGGGCTGCAGAGAATGCTCGCAAAGGCCAGCAGGCAAATCAGCCGTTCCGGTTCCGACATACGCGTCGTTAACGGAACCACGATGGAGTTGTAGTCAACCTTCGATTGCCCCCTATGATTGACGCGGAAAAGCCCTTCGGCCTTTACGAACGTCTTGAAACGCGCGAGCGCGGCCTGAAGACGAACAGACCAGTGTTGGGAGCGGGCATGCACTTCCAAAAAAGTGCTCATGGACGCGTGTGGGGCACTTCCGATTTCGCCAAGTGCATAGCAGACCGACAATCGTCTCAACTCCGAAGCGTTCTCGCCGTAACGGACAAGAATTTCCGCAAGTGGGTATGGCCAACCATTGCTGCAAGAGAGAATCAGATCAATAACACCCCTGAACTCAACATCTGAAATTCCTTCAGACAGCATCGAGTAAAGAAATTGATGGGCTTTTCTAAACTCATGCGTCGATCGGCGCCATCCCGGGTCGTAGTTTTCGACTTCCCCGATCATCTCGACGGGCTCCGAATGAGCAAAGGCTTGCCAGAAAAATTGGCGGACCTCCGCTTTTTGAGCATCGTCGCCATCGAGCCAGCGTGCCAGATTGTGACGGTAGGCCGCTTCATCGTTGATTGGAGGTGCTTCTGGTCGATCCGGCGGCTCCACAACGCTGTTGTTCGCATAGGCCAAAGCTGGCGCTTGCCCCGCAGTTACACCGTACATGCGCTGACCATCGGCTGCGTACATCCGCAAAAAGTGAATGCTGTGACATGTCTTGGTGAACACGGCACTAATACGCTCATAGAACCTGAGTCCACTACTGAAGTCGTAAGAGTCAATGTCCGTGAGCAAAGAATCGATCGGGCGGGCATCGTCGATTTCGAGGTGAGCGCCAATGGTGTCTCGAACGGATCGCGACACTTGAAGCTCCGTTTGAAAATTTGAGACAGCAACGAAATTGTCGATTGGCGCCGGCGATCCTCCGCTGGCCACGATGAGCTTGTCAAGCCCGTCCATCTCCTGAAGCGCGCCAGGCGGGAGCGGACGAGTCACAAGGCAGTCGCAAAAACTGACAAGGTCAGTAATAACGCGTGCCTTGAGGATACGGGCAATCTGGGGATAAACGACGAACCTGACGAGAAGGTCTCTCTGTATGTCGATCCAACGGCGGATAAGCGCAAGCTGTCCTGCGCGTGCGTGTATGGGTGTCATGTTCAAGAGCGCGACGGTGTTGTTTCGTGCCATTGCCAAGGGATCCGCCCCGAGTTCGACTCCACTGCGGTTGTCGATGGTGCACTGGAACTGGCGCAGCGTCTCGAGCACGACCGGATCGGTCAGTTCGGGCAGTGCAGCATAGGGAACATATCCCGGAACGTTTAGGGCTGCGAGGCTCTGGTAAATCTCTTGCGCGCCTTCGACAAAAAAGCTGACCTTGACGATCTCTATCTCGTTCCACAGCTCGATACGCTTGCCGAAGTCGAAGTCCTGAACATGCGCACCTAACTTGTGTCTAGCAATCTTGAAGTATTCCTCGAAGGCAGACGCATAAGATTCTTTTGTCTTATGAAAGCCCCGCGTTTCATAGGCTGCGTCTTTAAGTGGTTTGCGTAGAGCTCGAGCATGCTCGATAAAGTTTTCCGCCCTGATGAGAATGTGGCGTGCGAGCATGCGCGCGACGAATGGATCAGTCAAATTCCTGGAGAGGTGAAGCGCAAGCTGCATTTCTTCTGCCATGAATTTCAGTTTTGCTATTCGCGTGTGAATCATTTTCTAACGGTGTCCTTTTGGGCTATACCGGTTACCCAAGATTGAATTCCTGTATTTCGAAAGAAGGATCTGACCGCAGAAACAAAACTGCCTAAGCGACATATGCAGTTGGGCGTAAGAAATGTCGGCCGGGGACAGATAACTCGGTCCGTCGTAGTAAACCTCCTCGCCGGCATCAAATTTCTGACCACCGGAAAAAAATATCTGGCATTACAAATTTCTCCTTGTGTAAGGCACTTGATCTTCATCCAGCACGGCGATGCAGCGATCAGCGAAGGCAATTGGCACTGCAAGCGCACTCAGGTATCGGGCGCGTGTCACACCAACATAAATCACACGCTTTGCTTCTGCATCGACCCTGTCCGTCCAGCACTGGAGGAGCGTTTCGGTGTAGTTGCCAGGTGCCCGATTCGGTGAAATCACTACACACACCGCATTGTATTCACGGCCCTTCGCTTCGTGAATCTTCGCGCACGTCAGTCCGAGCTCAACGGGGGCCTGTAGATGGTTCGACCATTGCCCATTAGGCGGCCGCCTGAAAAATCCGCGGGTTGTCACACCTGGCGGCAAAGGCAGGTTCAATAGCTCGACTTGCGCATGCAGATTGGCTATGCCACGGCCAGCCCATGACCCAGACTTTGTTGACCTTGATCTGGAGATTGGGCTGGACGCGGCCGAAACGCTCGAACCAGCGGCGCATGGCTTCTTTGTCGTGGCGCTCACCACTGAGCGCGTGGACGCCGGATACGCGATGGTGGACATGCGGCGCGACTGCTTCGAGCGCTTCATCCCAGCGATGGTGATTGACGTGGTCAAAGGTCTGTCGGATTCGATTCTCGACAATGCTGCTGTAAAACATTTGTGATTCCCCTGTGTTCGAGTGCAACTTGGTGGATGATTCTGGTTTACAGCCGGTAGAAGTAGCCATCTACACACTGTCCGATCTACGGTCTCAACGACAGCCCAGTGCCGAATACACGGTAACGACCACGTACCACATCGCAGTTTTCCCGGCAGATCAGCGCTCGCCGCGATCGAGCACCCAGGGCATCTTCTCCCAGAGCGCGCACTTGTGCAGCTCCGCAAACTGTGCGACAGGCGTGGCTTGGCTCTGTCCGCCCGGCCGCAGCGACATCAACGATCCGTCCGCGGTCAATCGAGGCCACGCCGCCTGACCGGGAACCTCTGGGTTGAAATTTTTGACGAAAGCGGCCCAGTAGCGATTCATTCCCTTCGACAACTGCCACTGCGCTTCGGTAAATCGTGAGGAGGAGAACTGCGCCATGTGAGGCGAATCGGGCCACGTGAACGGGGTATCGAGGCCATGTGATGCGCGAAACTCATAGCCGGGCGGCGTCGAGCCCGCCGGCGGATTTGGATCCTCGAACTGATAGTAGTAAGTGGGCGTTTGCCGCGCGAGATATCTTGCCAGCGCCAGGTTGGTGCAACCGCCGAGACCGCGCATCCCGCTGTCGGTAATGAAGTCGCCGATGACGTAGGGCAGCGCGAACTGGCCGGAGTATTTGTCCGCTGGATAGGCTGCCAGCATCGCTGGTGCACGCTCAGCCCCGACGAGCCGGGTGACCCAGGCCGCGTACGCCTGCGCCGTGAAGTTGGCGAAAGCCGTGCCGGAACTACGGCCTTCTTCACGCGTGCTGCCCATCAATACAGGCACCGCCCTCCACTCGCCTGCCGCGATCGCGTCGATCGCAGGTTTGCGGTGGAAGCCTTTGGGGTCGACATGTGGATTCCAGGCGCCGCCAGCAGTCACCAACTCGCCGACGCTCTTGGAGCGCAAGCAGGTCACGACGTTCTCAGGGCTCGCGCACCCAAGCTTGGCTGCAAAGGCTGCCGCCCGCGCCTCCGACTGCGCGACCGTGTCAACGTCCCGCAAGCAATCATCACTGGAAATAATCGCCGCATGAATAAGCCCAGCGGTACCAGGGTTGACAAGGACCGCGCAAACGTTCGTTCCGCCCGACGAGGTTCCTCCCAACGTCACCTTGTTGGGATTGCCGCCAAATGCACGGATGTTGCGTTGAACCCATTCCAGCGCGGCCTTGATGTCGAGCAATGCATAATTTCCCGCCAGGCGATCCTTGGCCTGCTGGGCGAGCGCGGGATGATTCAAGAAACCGAGTGATCCCAGGCGGTGATTGATGGCAACGACCACAACCCCGTTTTCTGCCGCCATGCGAGCGCCGTCGATCTGGACGGCGCCGCCGACGGTGTTGGCCCCACCGTGGACATACACAAGTACGGGGAGCGATGCGCCCGAAGCCGCGCCTGCGGGTCGATAGAGGTTGAGATAAAGGCAGTCCTCATTCTCCGTTCGACCGATGACCGGGGATGCAGCGCGCTGCGGGCAACTGGGTCCCGCGACCGTCCCGTCGCGTACGCCCTGCCAGGAAGCGGCTCTCTCGGGCGGTGCCCAACGCAGGCTTCCCATTGGTGGTGCTGCGAAAGGCAGTCCGAGGTACACCTCCGCGTCTCCTTTCGCAAGGCCTTTGACGCTGCCGTTCTCGGTTGTTACGGTCGAGCGGCCTGAATCGATTGCGCTTCCGGCCTTGTACGCACAGCCAACCTGTGCAAGGGCCACGGCACTCATTGCAATCCAGAAGGCTAGCGAGAATGGACGAGGATTCATGGATGGCTCCCAGGCGCAGCTTGTGGCGTTGCCGCAATCGCGCTTGGACCGCCGCCCCCGCCGCAGCCAGTGATGGCGATGAGCGCGGCCAGGGAAATGCCGCGAATGACGGTGATGTCGTGCAAGGTGGGTCTCCGGTATGTGGTGGTCGGTGGCCGATTGTTGAAAGAACAGCCGAAGATTGCAAAGATGTTTAGAATCTGGATTGAATACTTTTTAAATATGGACCTGCGACATCTCCGATATTTCATGGCCGTCGCCGAGGCGGGTCACATCACGCGCGCGGCGGAACTGCTGGGGATGCAGCAGCCGCCGTTGTCGCAGCAGATCCGCGCCCTGGAGCGCGAACTGGGCGCCCCGCTCTTCAATCGGCATCCCAAGGGCGTGGAGCTGACGGACGCGGGCCGGCAGCTGATGTCCGAGGCGTCGCGCCTGCTGGCTGACTTCTCGGCCATGCAGCAGCGGATGGCCGCTTTCGTGAAGGGGGAGCACGGCCGCATCGCGCTGGGTTTCACCAGTTCGGCCGCTGCGCATGCGTTCACGCCCGAGGTCCTGCGCGCCTGTCGCAAGCTGCACCCGGACATTCGCGTGGAGGTCAGCGAGAACAATGCCGCGGAGATCACGGAGGCGGTGGCCGACAAGCGCCTGCACTGCGGCTTCCTGCGGGTGCCAGTGGCGCGCCCGACCGGGCTCGTCTTCGAGGAGCTGCTGCAGGAGGAGTCGCTGCTGGCGATTCCGATCGACCACCGGCTGGCGCGCGAAAAGTCCAAGCCGGTGGAACTCAAGGAACTGCGCGCCGAGCGGCTCATCCTCGTGCGGCGGCCCGGCGCGCCGGGCTTGTATGCGAACTTGCTGGCCGCGTGCGCGCGGCACGGCATCGAGGTGGAACTCGCCGCCGAGGTCGAGCGCATGACCACCAACATCAACCTGGTCGCCGCCGGCGTGGGCTTGTCCCTCGTGCCGGCCTCCATGCGCGGAGCGCACCCCCACGCCATCGTCTACCGGCCGCTGGCCGACCCTGGGAAGCTGAGCGCGCCGCTGACCCTGGTCTACCGCAAGCACGATTGCGACGGCCCGACGGGGACCTTCATCTCGCTCGCGCGTGAGGTGGCCGCGGGGCACCGGGCGCGAGTGCGATGAGGAGATTGCATGCAGTGGCTCGTTAGGAGGCGGTGCCTGCTCTTCGCGGTGCTTGCCGCGGCGATTCACGGGCGATCCGGTGCGCAGCCTGCGTGGCCATGGAAGGCGGTGCGAATCATCGTCGCCTATCCACCCGGTGGCGTGAGCGACCTCGTCGCGCGCGAGCTCGCCGAACTGCTCGCGGCGCGGCTGGGCGTGCCCGTCCTCGTGGAGAACCGCGCTGGCGCGAGCGGCACGCTCGCCATGGAGCGGGTGGCAGGCAGCCCCGCCGACGGCCACGTGCTGGGCTTTGCAGCGGCGACGGCAGTGGCGCTGATGACCGCAAGCGGGCGGCGCGACCCGGGGCTGCTGCCCGTCACACCCGTGGCCGGTGTGATGCGCACACCGGTGCTCGTGGCGGGGACGCCGGCCCTTCGCGCGCGGACCTTCGCCGAAATGCTTTCACTCGCGCGTGTGCGATCCAGCGCCGTCCGGTGGGCGACGACCGGCGCTGGGACGACAGGCCACAACGTGCTGGAGCGGGTGCGTCGCGCGAGTGGCGCCCACCTGGTGCACATCCCCTACAAGGGCGGCGGCCAGCAGATCACGGACGCCCTCGGCGGCCACTTCGAGGTCCTGTCCACGAACGTCGCTCCGCAGCAGCTGGAAGCCATCCGGCGTGGACGCTTGACGGCCCTGGCCGTGGGCGCACCCGCCCGCCCGCCCGCCTGCCCGCGCTTCCCGACGTGCCGACCCTGGCGGAGTTGGGTTTCCCGGAGGCGAACCTCGATTCACTCTTCGGTTTGTTTGCGCCCACTAGCACGCCCGCTACCGTGGTGCAGCAGCTCAATCGCGAAGTGGATGCTGTCCTGCGCGACCCCGGCCTGCGCGGCACCTTGCTGGCTGCCAGCAACACGCCCTTTGCGGGCTCCGCGGCAGATTTCCTGAGGCAAGTCCAGCGCGAAGCCGAACGCTAGCGGTTTTCGCCAGCCAAACAGTGCGATGTCCGCTTCTGCCCGATAGTGTTGAAAAACTCGGTCGGTGCGGTCTTGGGGCTGATTGAGGGAGTACCTGACGCCCAAACAACGATCACGGCTCCTGGGCCGTTTTGAAGGTCGAATCTTTCGCCTAACGCTGCTCGCGCCGGCGCAGCAGCGTGTCCACCTCCCGCGCCGGATACCGCGGCCTAGGCGGGCATCCGCAGTTGCTTGCGCAAGCTCTTGTCGAACGCGGACCGCGGGACGAAGCGACGCAGCAGGCTCACTTGCCTGGCGAAGCCGCCCGCGGTGTACCGGGTGCCCGGCTTCGCCGTGGTCGCCGCATTCAGGACAGCCTTTGCGACCACCTCCGGCGAGTCGGCAGTCAGCATCACCTCGCGCGTCACGGTTTCCGCATTGGAACGCGCGGACGCGTAATCGCCCAACGGCTGGTCGGCCTGGATCAAATTGCTCTCGAACGATGTGCGCGTGTAGGCGGGTTCCACGAGTATCACCCTGACGCCCGCGTCCCGAACCTCGTGGTCCAGCGATTCCGAGTAGCCTTCCAGCGCGTGCTTACTCGCCCCATACAGCGCGAAGTAGGGTGCCGGGATAAATCCCTGCACGGAGCTGATATTGACGATTCGGCCCGACCTCTGCCGGCGCATCACCGGTAGGACGGCCTTGATGGTTCGAATGACGCCGAACAGGTTGACGTCGAAGAGCGCCTTCGCCTGTTCGATCGATGATTCCTCGGCCGCTCCAATAAGGCCGACCCCGGCATTGTTGACCAGCAAGTCGATGCGACCGGTTTTCGCGAGGACCTCCGTGATCGCGGCCTCGACCGAGTCATCGCGGGTCACATCGCAAGCCACATGTTCCACCCCCGGGGTTGGCTGCGACGGGGGCTTGCGCGAGGTACCGAACACGCGGTATCCGGCCTGTGCCAGCGCCCGCGCGGTTAGCTCTCCGATACCGCCTGATGCTCCCGTCACTATCGCCACGGGGGTGGGTTGCTGTTTTTGTCGATTGGACATTGGTTGCTCCTGTGTTGAGAAAAAGTTTAGGTACCTGTGCTTGGGGCGTCGTCTTCCCGGCGGGGATCTGAATGCAGGTACAAGCCATCCAGGACAAGTTCGATATGGCGGCCGAGGAGATCGGGGGTGTGCATCAGGAAGTCGTCCGGTATGAGTGATCCAATCGTGTGCCGGTACAAGCACGTCATCATGATGGGCAGGATCAGCGCGTGCGCTGCGAGGTCGACATCGACTGGGCGGAGCTCCCCGCGGTCGATGCCGCGCAGGAGGATGTGAGAAACCTGCGCGCGCACCGGCCCCATCACTTCGCGGTTCCAGCAGTCTGCCAGTCCAGGAAAGTGGCGCACTTCTGTCAGAACCAGCTTGAAGATGCCGCCGGCTCGGCCTTCCACCAGCGAAGCCTGCCACATCGTCAAGGCCTGACGAAGCAGTTCGCTGCTTGCTTCGGCGCTCATGGCCATCTGATGGGACCGCCCGTCAATCCGGGTCGAAAAACCCTCGGCAATGAGCGTCCTGAGTAGGTCTTCCTTGCTATCGAAGTAAAGGTACAGCGTTCCCTTGGACACGCCGGCCCGCGCGGCGATCTCTTCCGCCCGGGATCCCGCAAAACCTTTGTCCACAAAGACGGCCAGTGCGGCATCGAGCAGTTCCCGAGGCCGCGCCTGTTTGCGTCGACGGCCGCCGGTGTCGGCGAGCTCAAGCATGAGACCCTCCGCTCGCGTTTTGTGCGACCAGGGAGCCCGGCTCGATGGCTTGCGCCTCGGCGGAGGATTCGCGCCGCACGCGGAACCAGGCGGCGTACAGCGCCGGTACGAACACGAGGGTGAGCGCCGTGGCCACGACGAGGCCGCCCATGATCGAGATCGCCATTGGTCCCCAGAAGACGCTGCGCGACAGCGGGATCATGGCCAGCACCGCGGCGGCGGCTGTCAGCACTACCGGGCGTGAGCGCCGCACCGTGGCGTCGACGATGGCCGTCCACGGCGCCACGCCGCGCGCGATGTCCTGATCTATCTGGTCGACGAGGATGATCGAATTGCGCATGATCATGCCGCCGAGTGCAATCACGCCCAGCAGTGCGACGAAGCCGAACGGCGCCTGGAACAGCAGCAGCGCCGGAACCACGCCTATCAACGCCAGTGGTGCTGTCATGAAGACCATGAAAACCCTGGAGAAGCTTTGCAGCTGGATCATCAGCAAGGTGAGCATCACGGCGAACATCACGGGAAATATTGCGAACAGCGCCTCGTTGGCTTTGTCGCTCTCCTCGATCGCGCCGCCCTCCTCGATGCGGTAGCCGGCGGGCAGACCGTCGATGATGGGTTGCAGCGACGGCCGGATCTTGGCGGTGGCATAGGGCCCCTGCACGCCGTCGACCACGTCGCTGCGCACGGTAAGTGCCATGTCGCGATTGCGTCGCCACAGTACTGGCTCTTCGAAGCCCGGCTCAACACGGGCCAACTGAGACAGCGGCACGCTGACCCCGCTGCGCGTGAACACCTGCAGGTCGCCCAGCTGGCCAATGCTCTTGCGCTCCTCGGGCGTTGCCCGCACGACCACGTCGACGAGTTCCTCGCCGCGGCGGATCTGCGTCACGGTGGCTCCGTCCAGCGCCGTCTGCACCAAACCCTGGATGTCGGCACTGGACAGGCCCAGCAGGCGTGCCTTGTCCTGATCGACCCGGACCTGCACCGAGCGGACCTGTTCGTTCCAGTCCAGTTGCGTGTCACGCACCAGCGCGCTTTGGCGGACCGCGTCGCGCACCCGGTAGGCGATTTCCCGCACCTGCGCCTTGTCGGGGCCGACGACGCGGAACTGCACCGGAAAGCCCACCGGCGGGCCGAACTCCAGACGCGTGACGCGGGCCTTGACGTCGGGCAGGACTTCATCCTTGGCGAACATTTCCATGAGTCGGGAGCGCACGCGTTCGCGCTCTTCGATGCCTGCTGTCTTGACGACGAACTGCGCAAAACCCGGGTTGGGCAACTCCGGCAGGATCGACAGATAAAAGATCGGCGTACCGGCCCCGGTGTAGGCGGTGAAGAACTCGATGTCCGGGTCCTTCGCCAGTTGCGCTTCGAGCACCTTCACCTGGCGTTCGGTGGCGGCGAACGACGCGCCTTCGCGCAACCGCAGGTCCACCAGCAGTTCCGGCCGCGACGCGGTGGGGAAGAACTGCTGCTGCACCGTCAGCATGCCGGCGCCAGCAATGGCGAAGACCAGTACCGTGATGCCCAGCACCCAAGCCCGATACGCCACCGCCCAGTCGACCACACGTCGCAGCCGGTGGTAGACAGGCCGGTCGTAGATGTCGTGGTGTGTGCCGGCTGTCAGGTTCTTCGGCAGCAGGAGCACGCCCAGGTAGGGCGTGAAGACCACGGCCACGATCCAGGACAGGATGAGCGCCACGCCCACGATCCAGAAGATGCCGCCCGCGTACTGCCCGGCGATCGACTTCGCGAACCCCACCGGCATGAAGCCGGCGGCCGTGATCAGCGTACCGGTGAGCATGGGGAATGCGGTGGACGTATAGACATACGTGGCCGCGCGCATCCGATTCCAGCCTTGCTCCAGCTTCACCACCATCATTTCCACCGCGATGATGGCGTCGTCCACCAACAATCCCAGCGCGATGATCAGCGCGCCCAGCGAGATGCGGTCCAGGTTCCAGCCTGCGGCGTACATGACCCCTGCCACCAGCCCGAGCACCAGCGGCACCGAAGCGGCCACCACGATGCCGGTGCGCCAACCAAGGAACAGGAAGGATACAGCCAGCACAATGGCCAGCGCCTCCAGGAACACGCGCTCGAACTCCCATACCGAGTCCGCCACGACGCGCGGCTGGTCGGCATATTGCTGAATTTCGACTCCCGCAGGCAGTTCCTGCCGCAGTTGCGCCAGCCGCTCTTCCATCGCGCGCCCAAAGGCCAGCACGTTGCCGTTGGCCTGCATCGTCACGCCGATGACCAGCACCGGCACACCGTTGTGGCGGATGGTCATGCTCGGAGGATCCTCGTACCCGGCGCGCACGGTGGCGATGTCCGCCAGCCGAAGCAGTTGCCCGCCCACCTCCAGCGGCACGTTAGCAACGTCCGCGGCACTGCGCAGCCCGCCGTCGACGCGCACTTGCACGCGGTCGTGCGTGGCGTCGGCCGAGCCGGCCGGAGCCACAAGATTCTGGCGCGCCAGGGCGTCGAACACCGCCGCCGGCGCGATGCCGAGTGCGGCCAGCCGCCGCGTGGAGATTTCCACGTACACGCGCTCGGACTGCTTGCCCAGTATGTCGACCTTGCCCGCACCCGTCACCCCCTGGATGCGCCGCTTCACGTCTTCAGTCACCGCCAGCAACTCGGCCATCGACAGTCCTGGCGCGCTCAGCGCATAAAGCACGCTGTAGCGCTCGTTGTACTCGTCGTTGAAGAACGGCCCGCGCACGCCCTCGGGGAACTCCTGGCGCACGTCGCCAATCTTCTTGCGCACCTGGTACCAGGCGTTTTCCAGCTCTTCCTTGCTTCGGCCCCCCTTCATCCACAGCGTGATGCCGCCGTAGCCCTGGCGCGAGAAGCTGCGCACGTAGTCGAAGTGATTCAGTTCCTGTAGCCGGCGCTCGATCCGGTTGAGCACCTGGTCCTGCACGTCCTGCGCGCTGGCGCCCGGCCACACGACGATGGCCGTCATCTGCGGAACGTCGAAGTTGGGGTCCTCCAGTCGGCCCAACTGGCTGAAGGAGATGCCGCCCACGATGAGGGTCGCGATGATGAGGAACAGCACCATCGGCCGATGCGTGACGGCCCATTCAGAGAGGTTGAAGCGCTTCATGAGGTGCTTTTGGTGGCGACGGCGGGAGGGGCTTCGGTGGTGCGTTCGACCGCACGCACGGGGATGCCGGCATCGAGCTTCTGGGCACCGACGCTGACCACCCGGCTGCCGGCGGCCAGGCCGGTGACGCGCACCGACGCGTCGTCCATGCCGACTACCTGCACGGGCTGGAACACGAGGCCCGAGCCCTTGGTATCCAGCACCCAGACGCCCGCAGAGCCGCTGGCCTTCACCAGCGCCGTGACCGGCAGGGCGGCACTCGCCGCGCCCGCGGTCGGGCCGGACAGGTTCAGCTGCATGGTGCTGCCCAGGGGCAGGGCGGCGACTTGTGCGCGCGATTCCGGAGCGGCAGCGTAGCGCACGCGGAAGGTGCGGCCCTGTGCGTTGGCCAGCGGCGAGAGTTCGCGCAGCGCCAGCCGCAGAGGCGCCTTTGCATCTTGCGCCGCGTCGTGCCAGAGCGTGGCTGTGGCGGCGAGCGTGCGCGCCCGGCTGACCCATTCCTCCGGGAGGTCGGCGACAATTTCTCGTTCACCGTCGCGGGCCAGCGAGAGCACGGACTGGCCCTCGGCAACCACTTGGCCACGCTCGAACCGCAACGCAGTGACCACGCCGGGGTAGGGTGCGACCAGCGTGGCGTAGCCCTCGCGGTTGCGCGCCAGATCGAGTTGGCGACGCGCCTGGTCCAGCCGGGCCGCAGCCGCGTCGGCGCGTGCCTTCTGGCGCTCGTGATCGGCCGCGCCCACCGATCCGTCCGTCAGCAACCTCCCGAAGCGGGCCTCGTCCGATGCGGCCTGCTGCGCATCGACGGAAGCAGCCTGCACCTGGTCAGCGGCGGCCCGCATGGCCAGTTGGTAGTCGACTGGATCGAGCCGGGCGAGCGGCTGGCCGGCCTTGACGACGTCGCCCACCTCGACCAGCCGGTCCACCACCTTGCCGCCGGTGCGAAAAGCCATGTCTGTTTCGACACGGGCCCGGACGACGGCGGTGAACGAGCGCGTTTGCGGGGACACGGCCTCGGTCACGGTGGTCACGAAGACCGGCTTGACGACGGCGGCAGGGACGGGGGCGTCACTGCACGCAGCCAGGAGCAAGGCCGCCGTGACCATCGTCAAACGGGATACGGGGAGGGGAATTCTGTTCACGGGGGCGTCCTTTCGGTAGGGGAAGTCATGGCATGGCTGACACTGGCCGGCGCGAAGGCGCCGCCCAGCGCTTTGTAAAGTTGCACGTCGGCCAGCACCTGCTGAAGTCGGCTGTCCGACAGCGCGAGTTCGCTGGACAGCGCCGAACGCTGCACGTCCAGCAGCACCAGCAGGTCGATCTGTCCTTCACGCTGCAGCGACTGGGCGCGCTGCAGCGAGCGGCGGCGGTGTTCCACGGCGGTGGCCAGCGCTGCGCTGCGCCTGGCCTCTTCGCTGCGCACAAGAAGGCTGTCCTCCACTTCCTGAACCGCCACCAGCACCGCCTTCTGCCAGGTCAGCAGTGCCTCTTCGGCACGCGCGGACTGCGCGCGGATGCCGGCGTCAATTCGTCCCGCATTGAAGAGCGGCGCGGCGAAAGCAAGCGCGACGTTGGAGAAGTGCACCGGCGCAAGGTCCAGCGCGTTCAAGCGCAGGTCCTGGCGGCCGAGCAAGGCGCTCAGGAAAAGCTTGGGCCACCACTGGGCCCGGGCTTCGTTGACGCGGAGCGTCTCGGCCGCGAAGCGCGCCTCGGCGGCGATCAGGTCGGGACGGCGCATCAATAGTTCGCTGGGCTGTCCGGTGCCGATCTCGCGTGTCCGGGGCCATGCATACGACGGCGTGTCGACGATGACGCGTACCGAGGGGTTGCGATCCAGCAGCACGGCGAGCCGCGTCTGTGAGACGCCGGCCAGCGTCCGCAGTGACGCCACCTGCGCGTCGAGCGCGTCGGCCTCGGCACGCGCGCGGTCCAGGTCGAAGGCGCTGGCTTGGCCTTCGCGCAGGCGGCTGGCCACGCGTGTAGCGGTTTCGCGCTGCGCCGCAGCAAGCGCTTGCACGATGCGAAGCCGCTCGTCGGCGCCGCGCAGCACGAAATACTGCCGAGCCACCTCGCTGGCCACCAGCAGCCGAGCGCCTTCCACACCGACCACTGCGGCGGCGGCATCGGCCTGCGCAGCGTCGCGTGCCGCTCGCACGCCACCGGCGAGGTCGATCTCCCAGGCCACCTCTACACCAGCGCGCAGCGCACGCGTGTCCGGCAGCCCCTGCTTGACCGGAGCGGGCAGGCCGCTTTCACTGCGTGAAGCCGAAGCCTGCAGACCGACCGTAGGCCACAGACGAGAGGCCTGGGCATCACTGCCCGCCCGCGCCTGGATCACGCGTTGCAGGGCGATGCCCACGTCCTGGTTGGCGGATAACGCTTCATCGACCAACGCTGTCAGCGTCGGGTCGGCATAACCCACCCACCAGGCAGCGTCAACGTCCCGGGTGGCTGCGGCCGCCGGCGCTCCCTGACTGAAGGCAGCAGACAAAGGCGTGCTGGGCGACGGTGGCTGCACAGGAGCAACCGAGCACGCTGACAGGAAGGCGAGCGCCACCAGCCCAAGAGAGTGGCGGGCTGTGTGTCGCTCAATTGATTTGTTGAATTTCTTCATAAACTGTACCAAGTAGTACAGTAATTGTGATCTGGATATACTGAACTGTCAAGTACATTAAATTTCGCAATGGCCCAGAAAGACGATCTCCCCCAAAAACCCCAGCGCGGCAGGCCGCGTGACCCTGAGCGCGGCAGGCGCATCCTGGAAGCGGCGCGCAGCCACTTCTATACGCACGGCCTGGAGCGCGCCAACGTAGATGCCATCGCGGCCGAAGCCGGCGTGTCGAAGATGACGATCTACAGCAACTTCGGGTCCAAGGAAGGGCTGTTCGAGGCGGTGGTCCGCGAGCGGACCGAGCACGTGGTGGGCGGTGTCGCGGGCGTCGAGTCGCTAGACCCCAATCAGCCTCAAAAGGCGCTACTGGCCATCGGCGAGCGATTCCTCGCGCTGGCGCGCGAGGAGGACGCACTGGGCAAGTTCCGGTCGGTCTACGGCGCTGCGGGGGCGCAGCCAGAGGCCTGCCGGGCCTTCTACCGGGAAGGGCCCGAGCGGCTGAACGGCGAGCTGGCTGCGTACCTGCGTCGCGCCGACGCGGCGGGCACGCTGAAAGTGCGGCACCCGCTGCAGACTGCGTCCCTGTTCCTGTCGATGTTTCTGGGCGATGGTCACATCCGCGGCCTGCTGATGCTGGACATGCCAGACGCCAAGGAGGAAAGAGCGCTGGTGCGGGAGGCGGTGAGGGTCTTCATGTCCGCTTATGGGACTGGAGTCTGAAGCGGCGGTGACCGCAGGCGAGCGCGTCCGCTTGTGTGCGTCATGATCGCGAAGCC
Organism: Polaromonas sp.; assembly: GCF_036676035.1. Taxonomy (GTDB): domain Bacteria; phylum Pseudomonadota; class Gammaproteobacteria; order Burkholderiales; family Burkholderiaceae_C; genus Polaromonas. The sequence continues at coordinate 16,990 of NZ_JAKFDR010000059.1, read as the reverse complement.
CCCGCAGCCGTGGACCGTGGCGGGACCTGTTCTAAACAGAAGGTCAAACCTGGCTTTTCGTAGCGACTGTCAGATCGTCCAGGAGCATACGGGCCGCTTTGCTCAACGTCTCCCGGTAGCAGATGTTGAACCGGCGCTTGGCGCCTGCAGGCCGATGTACTCATACTCCAGCGTATCGACGAAACTCCGGCGTTTGCGGGCCGCGAGCGGGTGCGAAACATGGGCAACGACAGCCAATTGGTCCGTTCGCCAATCTGTACCTGAACACCTGCACGGCACGGCACGGCACGCTGGGTTGGACTGTGGCCTGCGGCTCTGCGCGCGTGCTGGCCGACGTCATGAGCGGCCGCGCGCCCGAGATCCGCGCCGACGACATTTCCCTGCAGCGTATGCACAGCCGAAACCACGGAGGGACCGCTCCTTGAGCGCAGTCCAACTTGACTAACTGCTTGTGAACGTGTTTACGACTTCAGCTTTGCTTGTTGTAAATTTTGAACACCGCAAACCCGCATGAATCCTAAGTTCATGTTTACGACTTTAATTGCTCAGAATAGCCGCGCGGGAGATTATGCTCATAGGGACGTCGTTCCCACTTCCGACCACCCCTTTGGACCCGCACACGAGACACGTTTCACGATGCACCTTTGCAACCTGCCGCGACATGCTGCCTCCCTTTTGCTGAAGAAAGCTGCGTTGTTCGTAAATATTGATTGGCAGATGAAATAGCCCGGTTACATAGCCAATCACTACTTGAATCCCTCTGGCCACAACCTCCATATTGAATGCCAGCATCGAAGGCTGTGGATCATCAATGCCGCGCAAGTAGCTACCCTACCGGTACTGACTGAGCTAAGGATGCAGTGGTGCGGGTATGTCGAATCCATCGCTATTTGGCACATCTACAGCGCCAATCTGTGTGTTCACGTATACCAAGAAGTCATCGCACGCAGCTAATCCGTGCCATAACCGTGAGTCCCAGGCATTGCTACCCAGTTGGGCTCGAGCGTCGGCGTATCGTCGAAGTAACACATTTCTTAGCGCGCCGGCCTGAATGCCGGCGGGAAAGTGATGCCTCAACTCTCCAATAAGATTGCTCACCAAGCTTGCGGCCTCACCTTGGAAGCGCGACGCAAGGCCTAGTCGTGTTAAATGTCGTTGAACTATTTCCCCCTGCGGCTGTAGAACGCCAACTCCAGCTCCGTAATATTCGATCGCCAGACGGCCTCCGGCCACAGTGATAGAGCAATGCAGCAAGGCATCGGCTTCGGGAATGCTGAAGTATGGATGGCAGTAGAGCAATGCGTTCGGGTCGTAGTAATTCCATTTACGATGATTGCATCCGAAACATACGTAAAGCATGTTCGTGTGATACACGGAATACTCTGGATAATGGTCTTTCGGCAGGTAATGATCCCAAGTTCTGGGATCATTCAACATGCAATAGGGGCAGCGCTGGAGATTGATCTGCGCATGAGCCTTTAATGCTTCAAGAATTCCATCTTTGAGGTTGGAAAGTGGGGTTGTCATGCTGTCATAACAGGACAACAACGCAGCCTTGGTGTCTACAGCCCAAGCAGCTAGAGCAGGAACTTGTAGTGCAGTTAAAGCGATTTCGTAAGCTTGGCAGCGTGCCAAGACTTGAGGTTGTGCGGCAATGAGAAGAGCACGCGTTGCAAGGTGTTTAGCACCAATGATCGCTGGAAAATATGTGGTGACGTCAAGCTCAGCTGTTTTCTGATACCTCACTTCGCAACCTCGCCTTTGCTATGGCCGCGGAGCGATTCCAGGTATATATCGGCGTTCAAGCTCAGTTGGCCGTCAAAAAGCTGGCGAACTTGGTCGATATCACCCCCGGCCGCCGCAAACATGTTATCCAAAACAGCTCTATAGTCCCGGTCCGATTCCGTGGATGCAAAAACAAAACGCGTAATTTCTGAGATGCTCTCTCCGAACGTTTGGAACGTTGGCTGAAGCACCATTGGCGTCATGCGGTCGCGGCGAATCACATGTACGCATTCCTTTGGAAGCTGCTGAATCACAAGAGGTGAATGAGTCGCGACGATCGCGAAGGAGTCCTGATTCGCCAGTATTTCGGCAAGCGAACTCAATAAACCGGTCAATAACTGAGGATGAAGGTGAAGTTCGGGTTCGTCGAAAAGAACAAGGGTGCGCGGTCCGATCTTGGCAAGAATATGGCAGATGCAATTCAATGCGAGCCGTTGCCCAGCACTCAGTCGCTCGTAAAGTGAGGCATGCAACTGTGGTTGATCGACAAATTCATCTAGATCGTTAACTCGTACCAAATTTCCAAGGACGCTCTTCAGAAGTGCTCGTTTCTCAGGTGGCATTTCGGCTGAGATCATCGTTCTAATGTCATTAAGCAAGTCTTCTTTGCTCTTGAGCAGACCTCCATCACCTTGAAGCCCACAGTAGCTGTACTTGAACTCTTCTCCCTGTGCCTGCGTTGGTCGTTCGAACTCGTCGAACGCACTGAATGACACCGCTACCACGGTATAGATAGACGGCACCGGATCAAGCGCATCTTCAGATTGAAGCGTTGATCGATTGTCATTAGTGGCTTGATTGGAGAATCGACTTAAAAGCATGGCCAATCGCGCCATCACCTGGGTCTTGCCCACGCCGTTTAGTCCAACGATGGAGTGGATTCGGCGCGGGACACTACCACGCGGTAGAAAGTCAAATTCAAATTTGTGAGGGGCGCTCGCACCATCAAGCAGAATTTTTGTCGAGAACTGGCCTATCAGTTGCCGCTGAGTTCCAAAGCGGGTTCCAGCAGAATCGAGTAGTTCTCGAGCGGTCGAATCTCTCAGAAGCGATACCTTAAAACATTGTTCAGATTGGAACTTCTGACGTACTTCAGGAAGATACGCCGCATCGCGGAGGGAACTCAACACGTCTCGCGCAAGGGTTTTTTCTAGCGTGGCGAGAGTGTCGTAGTACTTCTTTGAAGAAGACAAGGAACAGACTGCTAACAGCAGTTCTTCGGGTACTTTGTGGGCGGTTGAAATGGCGTTAAAAGGGCGGCTCTCAATGCCTTCCGGTTGACCGAGTTGCATGACCTTAACTTCTGTCAAATCTACGGTCTCTGTGGAGCTAAGGCGTAGTTGCGCCCCAAAAGTAGTGAAGTACAAATAATCGTTCCAATTGTCTCGTTCGAGCACTAAGCACGGGTAGGTTGGCTCCGAAAGCGGAAGAGCAGACCTACGATCACGAATAAATATTTCCATCGAAAGAAGTTACCAGATTAGACGTGGATGTGGAGAGAAAATGCGTTTGAGAGAAGAGTGGGATGGAGTAGATACGATTCCGACGAGATCGCCGGCGCCGCCATGTCGTGAATGATGCTCAAGATAAATCCAAGTGTCACGCAGGAACTAAATTCATCATAACGACAGTGCTTTATCGCCACCGTTGTCTCAGTGCAGTGCGGCCCACGTCAGGGGCGCATTAAGTGGTGTGCCACCTTTCCTCCGCCGTCAGAGGAAGGTATTCTGAGCAATTACTCAGCAGTCCGAAAGTAGTGCGACATACTTTGTCATCCTGAGCCCTTAGCCCGCGCTCAGGACAGGCTCCGCGAAGGAGCCCGGTATGCCGGCAAGACTCTTCGCGTTGCTCAGAATGACAGCATAGGTGGCGTCGCTTTCGTTACGGACTGCTGGGTAAAGTCGTAACTAGGCTCCTGGCAGGAACGATTGACGGGCGGCGCCCGCAGGACGGCTACCACCGCAAGGCCGGCGTTGTCACCGGAGCATCCCAAAGTGCCTTCAACTCTTCGTTCAGTAGCGTCACGGTCAGGGAGGCGCCGGCCATTTCGAGCGAGGTGATGTAGTTGCCGACCAGCGACCGCACCGGAACCAGGCCGGCATGGCTCAGGCGCTCGCTGGCCAGCTGGTACAGCAGGTATAGCTCTATCAACGGCGTTCCGCCGAGGCCGTTGACGAGCAGCAGCACCTCTTGCCCCTGCTTCGGGTTCAAGTCTTTCAGGATCGCGTCCATCAGCTCTTCAACGATAACGGTGGCGGATTGGAACGCCCCGCGCCGGCGCCCGGGTTCGCCATGAATGCCCACGCCGATCTCCATTTCGTCAGGGCCGATCTCGAAAGTCGGCACGCCCGCCTCCGGCACGGTGCAGCTGCTGAAAGCCACCCCCATGGAGGCCGTGCAGGCGTTCACGCGGTCACCCAGGCGCTTGCAGGCGGCCAGGTCGGCGCCGCGCTCCGCGGCCGCGCCGACCATTTTCTCGACCACCAGCGTTCCGGCAACGCCGCGGCGGCCCGTGGGATGCCCGGCTGCGTCGACCGACACGTCGTCGTTGACCAGGACCCAGGCGTATTCGCTGTCCATCATGTCCATGGCCATCTGGAAATTCATCACGTCGCCGGCGTAGTTCTTGACGATGAAAAGTACACCCGCCTCGCCGCCGACGGCCTTGGCCGCAGCCAGCATCTGGTTGGGCGTCGGCGAGGTGAACACCTGCCCGGGACAGGCGGCGTCGAGCATCCCGGTGCCGACGAAGCCGGTATGCAGCGGCTCGTGGCCCGATCCACCGCCGGAGATCAGCGCCACCTTGGACGGCGTGGGGTTCTTGCGCGTGACGAACAGCGGGTCCAGATGCACGGTCACCAGCTGGGCATGGGCGGCCCCGAACCCCAGCATGCTTTCAAACACAAGGTCGCTCGGGAGGTTGGTGAATTTCTTCATCGCGGCTCGTAGTGGATGGTGGGCCGATTATGGTCACCGCGGGCGTGCCTTGTCACGCGAGGTTCTCCGCAGTGATGATTTCTATTCGGGGGTTGCTCACGGCCAGCGCGCCGCGCACGTCTTCGCACAGCAGCCGCAGTACCTTGGCGGCGGTCATGATGGCGTAGTACACGTCCTGCTGCAGCACATAAGAGACGACGTTGGCCACCAGCAGCGAGCGGTGCATCTCCAGCAGGTCGTGCACCACGAATCCCAGCGAGCTGTCGTAACCCAACTCCTGCAGGGCGCGGCTGACGCCATGCGAGCCCGGGCCCAGGTTGTACAGGGCGTGCAGCTTCCCGTCGGTTTGGGCTGGGGCTAGGAATTGCCGGGCAAATGTGTAGGCCTGGTCTTCCGATTCCGGCATGTCGGACAGCTCGATCAGCCGGGCATTGGGAAAGCGCTCCTCCAGCACCTGGGCAAAGCCGATGCGCCGGTCGATCTCGGCGGCGAATCGTGTTGCCGGGGACAGCATGGCGCAGCGACCGGGCTCGCCGTGCGGCAGGCAGCGGCCCAGCAGGATGCCCGCAGTCCGCCCGGCGGCGCGGTTGTCCGCGCCGACGAAGGTCTCGCGCAGCGAACCGGCGACGTCGGAAAACAGGGTGACCACATGCACGCCGCTGCGCGCCAGTTCATTGATGGCCAGCTTGACCTGCGGCACGTCAGGGGCCAGCAGGGCGATGCCGTCCAGATCGGTCATCTTGGCCAATTCCTGAGCGAAGTCGGCGCCGTCCTGGTTGGGCAGGCGATGGGTGATCTCAGTGATGTGCTGGTGCCTGAAGTCGCCAGCGGCCTGAGCGACTACGCGGTCGATGATGTCGAAAAAACCACGCCGCGAAGCGGGCAGCACAAACCCGAAGCGGTAGTTGGGCGTGGACCGTGGGCGGCCGCGGGCTGGACTGGCGGCGCCCAGCGCCTGCATCACGGTGCGGACCCGGTCCACCGTGGCCGGGTTGACGCCCGGCCGATTGTTCAGCACGCGATCGACCGTTGCGGTGCTCACGCCCGCAGCTTCCGCTATCTGGTTGATGGTGGCTGCCATTGGATCGATGGGTTTGCGGCCAAGGTGATTGGCAAATAAATCAATCTTGCGGCCGCCCTTCCTGCTCAGAATGTACCGCAATTTCGATCACCCAAGGCGGAGTGCCTTGGAAAACGGCTGGAATCTTGATCTTCTTGACTATTAGGGTTTGTATTGATTGATGTATTAAATGATGTGATTACCATCAATCACATCAGACAAAGTCAATCGACCTAGGCTGATCGGCGGATGATGCCGAAAAACAGGCGGGCGGATGCACTCGAATCGCCGCTTTCATTTGCAACCCAAGCGTGGCCCGCCACGCACCGTAAGGAGACGAACACATGAGCAAAGCCAAATCAACCCTCTGGCGCCTGCTGGCCGGGGCCGCGCTGGGATTGACAGCGCTGGGCGCAAGCGCGCAGGACAAGCAGCTGACCCTGTGCTGGGCCGCCTGGGACCCGGCCAACGCGCTGGTGGAACTGTCCAAGGACTTCACTGCCAAGACCGGTATCCAGATGAAGTACGAGTTCGTGCCCTGGCCGAACTTCGCGCAGCGCATGCTCAACGAGCTCAATTCCAAGGGCAAGCTGTGCGACCTGCTGATCGGCGACAGCCAGTGGGTCGGCTCGGCCGCCACCGAGGGCCACTATGTCAAGCTCAACGACTTCTTCGACAAGAACGCCATCAAGATGGGCGACTTCATGCCGGCGACCGTTGAGGGCTATTCGACCTGGCCCAAGGGCACGAAGAACTACTGGGCGCTGCCGGCCATGGGCGACGCGGTGGCCTTCACCTACCGCAAGGACTGGTTCGCCCGCCCCGAGTTGCAGGCCGAGTTCAAGAGCAAGCATGGCCGCGAACTGGCCCCGCCCAAGACCTGGGACGAGTTCAAGCAGATCGGCCAGTTCTTCCAGAATCGCGTCATTGATGGCAAGAAGGTGTACGGCGCCGCGCTCTACACAGAGCGCGGCTCCGAAGGCATCACGATGGGCGTGACCAACGCCATGTACGCCCATGGCATGGAGTACGACAACCCGAAGAAGCCATACGACATGAACGGCTACATCAACGGCCCCGGCGCCGTGAAGGGGCTGAAGTTCTACAAGGACCTGTACGACTGCTGCGTGCCGCCCGGCCACAGCAACGCCTACATGACCGAGGACCTGGACGCCTACAAGTCGGGCCAGGTGGCGATGCAGATGAACTTCATCGCCTTCTTCCCTGGTATCTCCAAGGACCCGCAGGTCGGCGGCGAGAAGACCGGCTTCTTCCCCATCCCCAAGGGCGACAAGCAACTCGCGCAACTCGGCGGCCAGGGCATCTCGGTGGTCAAGTACTCCGACAAGAAGGACATGGCGCTGCAGTACATGAAGTGGTTCGCGCAGCCTTCCATCCAGAAGAAGTGGTGGGATGGTGGTGGATTCACCTGCATGAAGTCCATTCTGGAAGCGCCCGGCTTCGAAACCAGCACGCCCTATGCCAAGGTGTTCATTGACTCGATGAAGATCGTCAAGGACTTCTGGGCCGAGCCGAGCTACGCGCAGTTGATGCTGGCCATGCAGGCCCGCGTGCATGACTACGTGGTCGCCGGCAAGGGCACCCCCAACGCCGCGCTGGACGCGCTGCTGAAGGACTGGACCCAGGTGTTCAAGGAAGACGGGAAAATCAAGTGAAATCCACGGAATTCACGCAATGGGTACCGCCGCAAGCGGCGGTACCCAGCGCCAGTCTCCCGGAACCGGTGGGCTCCGCCCATCGGGCCGCCCCCGCCGCGTCAGGGCAGCGTCCGCTCCTGGCCCTGCGGGGGCTGTCAGACCGGGCGCTGGCCTGGCTCTTCGTGGGCCCCACTATCCTGCTGCTGCTGGCCTTCAACATCTTCCCGTTGCTGTGGACGATCTATCTCTCATTCACCAACTTCCGTGCCAACCGGCCCAATGCAGAAGTGGTGTGGCTGGGCTTGTCCAACTACCAGCGCGTACTTGGCGATGAGGCAATCTGGGAGAACATGCGGACCACGGCGCATTTCCTGTGCTGGTCGATTGCCCTGCAACTGCTGCTGGGCTTCGCATTGGCCCTGCTGCTGAACCGCAAGTTCAAGTCGCACAGCTTCTGGAGCACGGCGATCCTGCTGCCCATGATGCTGGCGCCGGCGGTGGTCGGCACCTTCTGGAAGTATTTCTTCGAGCCGCAGTACGGCATCTTCAACGCAATAGCGCGCCTCTTCGGCGGCGCCGGCAACTTCACCATGCTGGGCGACACGCAGCTCTCGCCCTGGGCCATCGTGCTGGTGGACACCTGGATGTGGACGCCTTACGTGATGCTGCTGCTGCTGGCCGGGCTGCGCTCCATTCCTCCCTATCTGTACGAGGCGGCCGAGATCGACCGGGCCTCGGAGTGGACAAAATTCTGGCGCATCACGCTGCCGATGGTCATGCCCTTCATCATCCTGGCACTGCTGTTCCGCTCGATCGAGAACTTCAAGATGTTCGACCTGGTGGACAACCTCACCAATGGCGGCCCCGGCTCGGTGACCGAGCTGGCATCGATCCACCTCAAGCGCGAGGCTTTCGAGAAATGGCGAACCGGCTACAGCTCGGCCTTCGCCATCATCCTTTTCGTCGCGATCTACGGCATGTCGCTCGTGACGGTGCGTTTCCTGGACAAGGTGAAACAGAGATGAAAACCATCCCCCACAGCCCGCTGGAGCCGACGTCACTCGCCAAATGGTTCGCCGGAGTCCTGGTCATCACCTATACCATCATCTCGCTGGTCCCTTTGGCGTGGATTTTCATGACGAGCCTGCGCACCCCGCAGGACGCCATTGCCTATCCGCCCAAGGTGGTGGCCGAGGCGTCCCTGATTGGCTACGTCAACCTGTTCACCACACGCTCGCGCGTGTCCGCAGAAGAACTGGCGGCGCAACCACCGGCCACGAGCTGGTACGAAGGCCTGGTCCGTGAACAGCAGATGATCCTGGCCGGACCCTCGCGCTTTTCAGACCGTTACCTCAATTCGCTGCTGATCGGCTTTGGTTCGACCCTGCTGTCGGTGGTGCTGGGCACACTGGCGGCCTATGCGTTCTCGCGCTTTCGGGTGCCGGGCAAGGACGACTGGCTGTTCTTCATCCTGTCCACCCGGATGATGCCGCCGATCGCGGTGGCCATTCCCGTCTACCTGATGTTTCGCCACCTGGGGCTCAACGACACCCACCTGGGCCTGATCCTGCTGTACACCGTCGTGAACCTGTCGCTGGCGGTGTGGCTGCTCAAGGGTTTCATGGACGAAATCCCGCGCGAATACGAGGAAGCGGCCATGGTGGACGGCTACACCCGCTGGCAGGCCTTCGTCAAGGTAGTGCTGCCGCAGGCCGCCACCGGCATCGCCACCACCGCGATCTTCTGCCTGATCTTTGCCTGGAACGAGTACGCGTTCGCGCTGCTGCTCACCAGCGGCACGGCGCAGACATCGCCTCCCTTCATTCCCACCATCATCGGTGAGGGTGGCCTGGACTGGCCCGCCATGGCGGCCGGCACCACGCTGTTCCTGCTGCCGGTGCTGGTCTTCACCGTGCTGCTGCGCAAGCACCTGCTGCGCGGCGTGACCTTCGGAGCCATTCGAAAATGAAGTCCCGCAAATCCCCCCGCTGGCTGCGCCGCGCGCCCTGGGAACGTGGCACCGCCACCCTGATCGGCCTGGGCCTGGTGATGCTGATGCAGCCCTGGTCCATCGAGGTCTACAGCTATGCCTTCACCGTGCTGCTGGCCGGCGTGATTGGCTACTCCATCGCAGGCAAGCTTCCGGAACACTGATATGTCTGAAATACGAATCCAAAACCTGCAAAAGCGCTTTGCCGACTTCACCGCAGTGCGCGGCTCATCGCTGGTGCTCGAAAGCGGCAAGTTCGTCGTGCTGCTCGGCCCCTCGGGCTGCGGAAAAACGACCACGCTGCGCATGATCGCCGGCCTGGAGTACCCCACGGGCGGCAGCATCACGCTGGACGACCAGGACGTCACCTATCTCAGGCCGCGCGAGCGCGACATCGCGATGGTGTTCCAGCTGTTCGCGCTTTATCCCCACATGGGGGTGCGCGGCAACCTGGAGTTTCCGCTGCGCAATGAGGGCGTGTCGCGCGCCGAGATAGACCGGCGCGTCAATGAAGTCGCCGCCATCCTGCGCATCGAGCACCTGCTGGGTTCGCGGGTCACCGGCCTGGCCGGTGGTGACCGGCAGCGCGTGGCGCTGGGCCGCGCCATCGTGCGCCAGCCCAAGGCCTTCCTGATGGACGAACCGCTGGGCACGCTGGACGCCGAGTTCCGCGAACTGATGTGCGTGGAGCTGCGCAGGCTGCACGACCGGCTGAAGACCACCACCGTGTTCGTCACGCACGACCAGAACGAGGCGATGGCGTTGGCCGACCATATCGTGGTGATGAACGAGGGCGAAATCCTCCAGGCCGACGACCCGCATGGCGTCTACAGCTTCCCCTCCTGCCTCTTTGTGGCGCGATTCATCGGCCGCCCGCCGATGAACCTGCTCAACGTCGATGCGCCCGTGGTACGCGGCAACACGGGCGTATGGGTGGCACGGACAAAGATTGACGTGCCTGCGGTCGAGGCCCCCTCCTCATCGGTGCTGATGGGTGTGCGGCCCGAACACGTGCGCCTGCGGGCGCCGGGCGAGGGCAGCCTGGACGGCCGCGTGCAGCACGTCGAGTACTTCGGCTCGCACTGGGTCGCCGAGGTTCAGACCGATGCGGGGCCGCTGAAAGTGCTGGCCGACAAGTCGGTACGGCCGGTCCTGAAAGAGCAGGTCGGCCTGGCCTTCGACACCCAACGGGTGGTGCTTTTCGACGCGGCCACCGAACGCTTGCTGCCCAGCGCCACCACTATCGCCCACCAACCGAGTATGCGCCATGGCTAGTATTTCCCTACACGGCATCCACAAACATTTTGGCGACATCGCGGCGTTGACCGATCTGCAGCTGGAGATCGCCGACGGCGAGTTCTTCGTGCTGCTGGGGCCCAGCGGCGCCGGGAAAACCACGACACTGCGCATCATCGCCGGGCTGGAGCAACCCGAGGCTGGCCTGGTGCGCATGGACGGCGAAGACGTCACCACCGCAGCGCCGGCCCAGCGCGACTGCGCCTTCGTCTTTCAGCAGTATTCGCTGTACCCGCATCTGACGGTGTTCGACAACCTGGCGTTTCCGCTGCGCGCACCGCTGCGCCGCATTCCCGAGGCCGAAATCCGGCGGCGGGTGGAACGGGTCGCCGCCACGCTGCACATCGAAAGCAAATTGCAGCGCAAGGCCACGGCCCTGTCCGGCGGTGAGATGCAGCGCGTAGCCATCGGCCGCGCCCTGGTGCGGGAGCCGCGTGTCTACCTGATGGACGAGCCACTGTCTTCGCTGGACGCGAAGCTGCGCGAGGAACTGCGCGTGGAACTCAAGCGCCTGCAACGCCAAAGCGGCACCACCGTGGTCTACGTGACGCACGACCAGGTGGAAGCCACCACGCTGGCCGACCGCATTGCCATCCTGGAAGCCGGCCACATCCAGCAGGTCGGTACACCCGAGGAGATCTACGAGGCGCCCGTGTCGGTGCAGGTGGCGCAGCGGCTTGGTTCGCCGGCGATCAACGTGTTGCCGGCGGGCTGGTTCGTCGGCCAGCATCCGGCCGCGGCGGCCTGCGTCGGCATTCGGCCCGAGGACGTGGAACTGGCAGGTGAGAACGATGGCTTCGAGTGCACAGTCATCGAGTCCTCCCTGCTCAAGCATCACGTCATCGCCGAGCACGCCGGCGTGGAGGTGCGCGCCCGCCTGATGCAAAGCGTCGCGCCTCCTCCCCAGTCCCGTATCCGCCTGCGTTTTCCGGCTGGCCAGCGCCTGCTGTTCGACCAGGCCGGAAAGCGGCTTGCAGCCTGAGACCCTATTCCTAACGAGATCCACCCCATGAACACTCAAGACATCATCACGGCCGCCCAGGCGGTACATGCCGCCATCCTGACCAACGAGCAGCAGATCGAATCGCTGGATCGCGCCATCGGCGACGGCGACCACTTCATCAACGTACGGCGGGGCTGCGAAGCCATCGCCGTGATCACGCCCGAACTGGTGCCGCTGTCGCCGGCGCAGGCGTTCAACCGCATCGGCATGAAACTGCTCAGCACCATAGGCGGCGCTTCGGGGCCGCTGATCGGCAGCTTCTTCATCTCCATGGGCAGGGAGCTGGAAGGCTCGGCCGAGCCGGATGCGAAGCACTTTGCACGCGCCCTGGCCGCAGGTGTCGAAGCCATCAAGAGCCGCGGCAAAGCCGACCTGGGTGAAAAGACGATGCTGGACGTGCTCATCCCCGCCTCGCGGCTGCTGCTGCGCCTGGCCGACGAGGGCTGCGACCAGGGCACGCTGTGTGCCCGCCTCAAAGAAGCAGCGGAGTTCAACATGCTGGCCACCCGCGACATGATCGCGACCAAAGGCCGGGCCCATTTCCTCGGTGAGCGCGCCCTGGGGCATATCGACCCCGGTGCGAAGACCAGTCAGGTCGCGCTGTTCGCTGTGTGCGACATGCTGACCATCGGAGCAGCATCATGAAAAAATTCGTCAACGATGTGGAGCAACTGCTGCAGGAATCGCTGCAAGGACTGGCCGCCGCGCACAGCGACCTGCTGACCCTGCACCTGGATCCAACCTTCGTCACGCGCAAGCAGTTGCCGCAACCCAAGGTGGCCCTGATATCCGGTGGCGGTTCAGGCCACGAGCCGCTGCACTGCGGCTTGATAGGCACAGGCATGCTCGATGCGGCCTGCCCCGGCCAGGTGTTTACCTCGCCGACGCCAGACCAGATGATGGCCGCGGCGGCGGCGGTGGACCGCGGCAAGGGCGTGCTGTTCATCGTCAAAAACTACGCTGGCGACGTGATGAACTTCCAGATGGCCGCGGAGATGATGCAGCAGCCCTGCGCGACCGTGCTCGTCAACGACGACGTCGCCGTGGAGCGTTCGACCCACGGCACCGGGCGGCGCGGCGTGGCCGGCACGCTGATCGTGGAAAAGCTGGTGGGCGCGGCGGCCGAGGCCGGTGCCAGCCTGGATCAGTGCAAGGCGCTGGGGGACAAGGTCAACAGTTGTACCGCGTCGATGGGCGTGGCCTTCACCAGCTGTACCGTGCCGGCGGCGGGGCGGGCGACCTTCGATATCGCCGAGGACGAGATGGAATTCGGCGTGGGCATCCATGGGGAGCCCGGGCGCCGGCGCGGACTGGTGCGCCCTGCGCAGGAGCTGGTCAACGAGTTGATGGCTGCCATTCTGGGCGACCTGCGGCCCTTGCCCGGCTCAGAGGTTCTGCTGCACGTCAACGGCTTCGGGGGCACGCCCCTGATCGAGTTGTACCTGCTGTACCACTGCGCGAACCAACTGCTTGCGGGCCAGGGCCTGAAGGTGGCAAGGTCGTTGGTCGGCAACTACACGACTGCGCTGGAGATGGCTGGCGCCTCGCTGACCGTCACCCTGTTGGACGAGGAAATGAAATCCCTGTGGGATGCGCCTGTGCACACGGCTGCGCTTCGCTGGTAGGTCGGCCGCCCCGTCCCGGGCCGCCGCATCAAAAAGGAGATTCTCATGATGACCAACCGAAGACAGGCCATCACGCTGGCCTGTGCGGCGGCGGCCGTGCTGGCGCGGCCGACCCTTGGCTTCGCGGCCAGGAAGCCATCCGCGGATGGCGTGCTGCGGCTGGGCCAGTCGACTGCGCTGACGGGCTCCAACGGCGCGGTGGGGCGACAGTTCCGCGACGCCGCGTTGGGATGGTTCAACCTGGCCAACAGCCAGGGCGGCGCGGGTGGCTATCGCATCGAACTCGTTACGCTCGATGACGGCGGCGTGGTTGAGCGCGCAACCACCAACGCCAAGCTCCTGGCCAGCACGCACGGAGCCGTCGGCTTCTTCGGCTTCGCCGGGCCAGGTGCCAACCGCGAGGGAATGCAGGGAGCGATGGAAGAAGGCGTGCCTTTCATCGCGCCGGTCAGCGGCATGGACGTGCTGCGGCAACGCGACAACACCAACGTCTACCTGCTGCGTGCCGGCCACCGCGACGAAATCCGCCAGATCATCCGGCATACCAGTTCCACCGGCATCACCCGGGTGGCACTGCTGTTCGAATACGAATCGGCGGGATGGGAGATCAGGGATTCGTTCGCCCAGGCGGCCGATACCGCCAAGCTCGCCAGCAGCGTGAGCGCCAGCGTTTCCCGAGGCAGCGCCGACGTGGGCCCGGCTGTTGCAGCACTCGTTGCAGCCAATCCCCAGGCCATCATCCTGGCGGCCAACCCAAGCGCCAGCGCGGCTTTCGTGCGGGCCGCGCGCAAAGCTGGTTTCGGCGGGAGTTTCTATACCGTGTCCACCGTGGGCGGCCAGGTGCTGCTCGATCAGCTGGGTCAGCTCGCGGTCGGAATATCCGTGGCGCAGGTCGTGCCGTTTCCGTGGGGCGGCACCACAGCGATCTCGCGCGAGTTCCTGGGCTTTTGCACCGCCAGCCAGGTCAAACCCGACTTCGCCAGCATGGAGGGCTACATCGCCGCCCGGTGGCTGACGGAAGCCTTGAAGCGGGCAAAACCCCGCGAGCCGAGCGCCGCGGCTTTGGGCGCGGCGCTGGAGCAAATGCCGGCCTTCAGCCTCAGCGGTTTCCCTTTGGCCTTCAGCAGCGGCACGCGAAGCGCCTCATCGTTTGTGGAGCTGACGGTGGTTTCGAACCAGCTGAAGTTTTTGAAATAGCGGGACGCGGCGGTCCCGGGCAGCCCGCGCGAAAGTATGAAAAAGGCACCCAGACAGCCTGCCTCGCCAATCCAACCCTCAAAGATCGGGTAAGCGGTCCGATAACCATTGGAATGCAAGTGAATCAGTTTGAAGAATTGAGCAGGCTTTTCCCTAAGGAGGAAGAAATTCCCGAAGTGCACCGCATGGAGGGGCAGATTCACCAGAGGACTTATGTCGTTGCAGGCCGTCTGGAGAAGTGGGATGGCGAAACCAAGGATGTTCTGTCTCCGATCTGCATACGGGCGCAAGACGGAAGCGTTTCTCAAGTGAAAATTGGCAGCTACCCCTGGATGGGAGAAGCGCAGAGCGATGAGATTTTGGAAGCGGCGGTCGCCGCGTACGACAGTGGCCGGGGCCGGTGGCCGACGATGTCCGTGGGCGGGCGCATCGAATGCATGGAGGATTTCGTGCGCCAGATGGCGGCGCAGCGGGAAATCGTGGTCAGACTGATCATGTGGGAGATCGGCAAGAGCCTGGCCGACTCGCGCAAGGAATTCGACCGCACCATCGAGTACATCCTGGCCACCATCGCGGCGCTAAAGGCGCTGGACAACAACAGCTCCCGTTTTACCGTGGTGGAAGGCACGATCGGCCAAGTGCGGCGCACACCGCTGGGCGTGGTGCTGTGCATGGGGCCGTACAACTATCCCCTGAACGAGACCTTCTGCACCCTGATTCCCGCGCTGCTGATGGGCAACACCGTCGTGTTCAAGCCTCCTCAGTACGGGACTTTACTGTTCTCACCTCTGCTTGAGGCGTTTCGCACGGCCTTTCCGAAAGGCGTCATCAACACCATCTACGCGGCGGGTGAAGTTGTGGTGCCACGCATGCTTGCGTCGGGCAAGATCAATGTCCTGGCGCTGATAGGGTCGAGCAGGGTGGCAGATCATTTGAAGAAGCAGCACCCGAAGTCGCACCGCCTGCGGGCTATCCTCGGGCTCGACGCCAAGAACGCCGCCATCGTCATGCCCGACGCAGACTTGGCGCTGGCGGTCAAGGAGTGTGTGCTGGGCGCCCTGTCCTTCAACGGACAGCGCTGCACGGCGCTCAAGATGCTTATTGTGCATCGCTCCCTCGTGGACAAATTCCTGCGACTGTTCTCGGAAGAAGTCAGCAAGCTCAAGATCGGCATGCCCTGGGAGCCGGGTGTCAACATCACGCCGCTGCCCGGTCCCCACCGCACGGCGTACATGACGTCGGCCATTGAGGAAGCGACAGGCATGGGCGCTTCAATCATCAACAGCAAGGGTGGCACCTACTGCGGCACCCTTTTCCATCCTGCCGTGGTCTATCCGGTGCGCGCGGGCATGAGGTTGTACCGGGAGGAACAGTTCGGTCCGGTGGTTCCTGTCATGGCCTACGACGATGCCGAGGAGGCCCTGCAGTACGTAATTTCGTCGGACCATGGCCAGCAGGTCAGCGTGTTCGGCTCGGACCCGGTGCAGATCGGTGCACTGGTCGACCCGCTGGTCAACCAGGTCTGCCGGGTCAATATCAATTCCCAGTGCCAGCGGGGTCCGGACGTATTCCCCTTCGCAGGCCGCAAGGACTCCGCCGAGGGCACCCTTTCTGTTTCCGATGCACTGCGCGCCTTCTCCATCCGCTCGATGGTAGCGGTCAAGGAGACCGAGGCCGGCAAGCGCTTGCTGAACTCGATCGTCCGCACCCACGCATCAAACTTCATCAATACCGGGTTCATCCTGTGAAGAGGCTGCCTTCATGAACCGATCCCAGAAATGTTCGGGATAGCGCCGTGAAGTACGACGGCCATGTGCAAGCGTTTGACCCTCGGCGGTGTGCTCTACATGCTGGCCGACGCCGACAGCCGCATCGACAGTAGCGAAGGCGTGCACGTCATCCGCATGCCCGAGCACTATGGCGCCTTGAGCCCGCTGCTGCATGTGGTGCCGTTGCAGTTGCTGGCTTATCACACGGCGTGTGCGCGGGGCACGGATGTGGATAAACCGCGGAACCTTGCGAAGAGTGTGACTGTCGAATGACGGGCATGGCGCGCAGAGCGCGTGATCGCCATGAATAAAGTCCATCGGGTTAAATAAAAGTCCGTCGGAGAAGTTTCACTGTATGAACTCGTTCTTTCTCCGTCGCGGTTTGCTTGTCCTTACAGGGTGGGCAAGCGGTCGAAGTGGTCGAAGCGAGGGAACGGTGGCTGCACCTCCGTGACGTCAAGCTCGTCAACAAGTGCTGCGGGCATGCCATCGCGCAGCCAGTCGCACATGTCCGCAAGCTGCTCGGGCGAGCCCTGCAGCATCGCCCCTACCGACTCGTCCATGCGGTTGCGGACCCAGCCGGTGATGCCCAGCGCCTGCGCGCGGTGCACGCAGGCTTCCCGATAGCCGATGCCTTGCACACGGCCACGTACCCGCACCAGCCAACTCT
>NZ_JAKFDR010000058.1:0-65898 GCF_036676035.1 Polaromonas sp. | reverse complement strand
TGCAAGGAGGAGCAACGCCGCCAGCACGCGCCAGGGCGGCTCAATCGGGTGCGTAGCGTTGTCACCCCAAAGGTGAACTCGCGCGTGAGCGAATAAGTGTGTGTTCATGTGGTCTTGCCCGCGAAAAATGAGCGGTCAACTGCGGTTTCTAGGTTTAGCCATGGTTTTGCCCGCCGGTATGGGGTGCGGCGAGACCGCGCGCGGATGCGCGGCGTCGTACACCTTGGCCAGGTGTTGGTAATCGAGCCGCGTGTAAACCTGTGTGGTGGTGATGTTGGCGTGGCCCAGCAGCTCCTGCACCGCCCGCAAATCGCCGCTGGACTGCAGCACGTGGCTGGCAAACGAATGCCGCAGCATGTGCGGGTGCACCGGCGTGGCCAGCCCCGCCTGCAAAGAGCGGCGCTTGAGGCGCACCCGGATGTGCTGCGGGCTCAGGCGCGCGCCGCGCTGGTTGATGAACAGGGCCGGATCTTGCCGGGGCAAGCCGCTGACCCATTGGCTTCGCACCGCCAGCCAGGCCTGCAAGGCTTGCAGGGCCTGGCGGCCGACCGGCACGCTGCGCCGTTTGGAGCCCTTGCCCAGCACATGCGCTTCCCCCGCCTGCACGTCGACCCAGCCGCGGGCCTGGCCGCTCGCCGCCACATCCAGGCCCACCAGCTCGCCAATCCGCAGCCCGCAGCCGTACAGCAGCTCGGTGATGCACTGATCGCGCACCTCCAGCTGCGGGTCGCCGGCCTCATCTCCCGGGTAACTGGCCAGCTGCACGGCTTCATCCACGCTGAGCGCCTTGGGCAGCGGCTTGGCCACCTTGGGGGCGCGCACGTCCTGCACCGGGTTGCTGCTCACCAGCCCTTCGCGGCCCAGCCAGGTGTAAAAACCACGCCAGCCCGACAAAATCAGGGCAATGCCGCGCCCGCTGCGCCCCGCCCCGTGCATCTGCGCCACCCAGCGCCGCATGTGGGTGCTGTGAACCTGCGTCAACGCCACGCCGGCCTGCCGCGCATTCGCCTGCAGCTTGTCCAGATCCAGCGCGTAGAGTTCCACCGTGCGCTGGGCCAGCCGTTTTTCGACCCGCACATGCTCGAGGTAGCGCTCCACCAGCGGGTGTGATTCGTGTTTGGGCCCGGACTCAAGCGCAGCCCCAGGAGCCGGAAGGTCTGGGACGGCAGGCTGGGCCATGGTGCGAAGGTGAGGCGGTTTAAGCGGGGCTCGCCTGCGCCCGCAGGCGCGACAGCGCGGCACCGGCCAGCTCGCCAATGCGCTCCAGGAAATCCGTGCCCATGCCGCTGTGAAAGCGCTCAGGGTCGGGCGAAGCCAGCACCAGCAAGCCAAAGGCCTGCGGCGCCACACCGGCGCGCAGGGGAATCAGGGCCACCGACATCGCCACCGTCGGATCGGGCAGCCAGTTCACCGCCTCGAACCCGGAGTTGACGCCGCAATAGGGGGTGCCCAGCGAGGACGCAAAGGTCTGCGCATCGGCACTCGCGCCGCTGGCAAAGCCTTCATCGGAAAAAATGCCATTCACGCCCCAGACCTTGATGGCGGCCTGCGGAATCTGGAACTGCGCCTGGATTTCATGGACGATGGTGGCGGGCAGCTCGCGCGCCTGCGCCGTCAGCAGCAGGTTGCGCGTCCAGCGCTGCATCTTGTCGGCAATCGCCACGTTCTCCTGCCCGTGGCGAATCATTTCAACCAGCCGCGACTCCAGCCCCTTGATCTTGGCGCGCAGCATGCCGGCCTGCCGCTCCTGCAGGCTCACCGCACGGTTGCCATGGCCGCTGGACAGCTGCACGGAAGCCAGCAGCTCGGCATGGCGCTCGAAAAAATCGGGCGTGTTGGCCAGGAAGTTGGCAATGTCGTCTTCGGTGATCGGGTGCTGGATGGCGTGTTGGCTTGGGTTCATGTCGGCATTGTAGGGAAATAGGCCCCCACGGTCGCGCACTTTGTGTCGCTCCCTGCCCCCCGAGGGGGCCGCCCGCCTGTGGCCCGGCAAAGCCGGTTCCACGGCTCATGCTGGGTGAAGAGTTCGAGCGAACACAACCAGCGGGGGCCGCGGGACTGGCTTTGCCAGACCGCAGGCGCCGCCCCCTCGAGGGGGGAACAGGCTACACGCAGTGAGCCTGGACGGGGGTGGCTTTATAACTCGGGAACTTCAATCTCGGCGGCAAACACGGTCGTGGCCGGGCCGGTCATCATGACCGGCGCATCGGGCTGGCCCGACCATTCAATCGTCAGCTGGCCGCCGCGTGTCTGCACATCCACCCGGGCATCGAGCAGGCCCCAGCGTATGCCAGCCACCACCGCCGCGCAAGCCCCGGTCCCGCAGGCCAGCGTTTCGCCGGCGCCGCGCTCATGGACCCGCAGGCGAATCTGGCTGCGCGAGACGATTTGCATGAAGCCGGCATTGACCCGGTTCGGAAAACGCGGATGATTTTCGATCAGCGGGCCCTGCTGCGCTACCGCCGCCGTGTCCACATCGTCCACCAGTTGCACCGCATGCGGGTTGCCCATCGACAAAACCGCTATCAAAACAGGAGCTTTCGGTGTAATGTTTTCAAGGGCCAGAGGCCATTTCCGCCATGAACCGAAGGGCTCCGGCGCCAACCCCGCCGCATCAAAGGGCACGCGCGGCAAATCGAACACCGGCGCGCCCATGTCCACCGTCACGCGGCCGTCGGGCTGCATGCGCGGCTCAATGACGCCGCTCAGGGTTTTGACCCTCACTGCCTCTTTCGAGGTCAACCCCTGTTCGCGTACAAAGCGCACAAAACAGCGCGCGCCATTGCCGCACTGCTCCACCTCGCCGCCATCGGCGTTGTGGATGACGTATTCAAAGTCAATGCCGGGGCCCGGCGAAGGCCGCACGGAAAGAATCTGGTCGGCCCCCACGCCGAAGTGGCGGTTGGCCAGAAAACGGTACTGCGCCGCGCTCAGGCCCAGCGGCGCGCGGGTTTCGTCGAGCATCACAAAGTCATTGCCCGCGCCCTGCATTTTGGTAAATCGGATTCGCATGCTGGCATTATCACTTGGCCCCCACGCTTGTCGCTTCGCGTGCTGCGCTGCCCCCGAGGGGGCCAAGTGCGTGGGACCATAATTCCAGAATGGTCAGACCTTCCCAACTCCTGTATCCGCAACGCGAACCCGCGCCTACCCGCCCTGCGGCCACCGTGCTGCTGCTGCGCGACACGGCAGACGGCATCGAAGTGCTGATGACGCGGCGTTCCATGACCGCCAGTTTTGCGCCCGGCGCCTATGTGTTCCCGGGTGGCGGCGTGGATGCGGCGGATGCGGCCGCGCATTCGCAATCGAGCCGGCGCGCGACCCAGAGTGATTTGCACCTGACGCAAGCCATCGCCGCCATCCGCGAAAGCTTTGAGGAGCTCGGCGTGCTGCTGGCGCGCCACGCCGACGGCAGCCATGCCAGCACCGCCGACATTGCCGCCCTCGACCGCAAGGCTCCGTTTGCCGCGCAATGCAAGGCCCGCGGCCTGACGCTGGCCGGCGACCAGGTGTTTGTGCTGGCGCACTGGATCACCGACCGCGACCTGCCGCGCCGCTTTGACGTGCCCTTTCTGGTCGCGCGCATGCCCGAAGGCCAGCACCCCGTGGCCGACGAGGCTGAGCAGTTTGAGCCGGTCTGGGTGCGGCCGGCCGAGGCCCTGGCGCGGCACCAGGCCGGCGGCTTCTTCATCATCTTTCCGACCATACGCACGCTGGAACGGCTGCAGCACTACGCCAGTGTCGAGGCCGTGCTGCAGGCCTGTTCGTCCGAGCAGCCGCTGTGGACCTCGTGCCCGCGCGCCGGCCTGCTGGCCGGCCATGAAGCCCGCTACATGGAGCACGAAGCGCCCTATGGCGAGCTGGCCCTGGCCTGCCCCGACGGGCAGATCGTGCACGCGCTGGACTGGCAAACCAGCCACCCGGTGGCCCTGCTGAGCAACCTGAGGCGCCTGACCGCTCCCAATCCGGGCATGATGACCGGCCCGGGCACCAACAGCTACCTGGTCGGCGAGCCGGCCACCGGCTACATCGTGATTGACCCCGGTCCGGCGGATACCGGCCATCTGAAGCGGCTGTGGCAGGCCGCGGACGGCGACATTCGCATGATTGTTTGCACCCATTCCCATCCCGACCATTCGCCGGGCGCCCGGCCGCTGCAAGCCCTGTGCAAAACCCCGCCGCCGGTGCTGGGCCTGCCTTCCGCGCCCACGGCCCGCGCGGCAAGCGAGTTCACCCCGGACCGGGCGCTACAAAATCAGGAGCTGCTCACGCTGAAAGGACAGGGGCCGGGAGGCGAAATAACGCATACCCTGAAGGTGATGTTCACGCCCGGCCATGCCGCCAACCACGTCTGTCTGGTGCTGCTGGAAGACGGTCTGCTGTTCTCCGGCGACCACATCCTCAACGGCAGCACCACGGTGGTGGACCCGCCCGACGGCAACATGACGGCTTATCTGGATTCGCTGGACCAGCTCAGCGCAGCCTGCGACGAACACCAGATCGGCTTCATCCTGCCGGCGCACGGCTATGCACTGGGCCGGGCCAAAACGGTGATTGCGCGGCTCAAGGCCCACCGCCTGCAGCGCGAAACCAAAATTGCGAGCGTGATGCAGGGTAACCCCCAAGGCACGATGGACGACTGGGTGGCCAAGGCTTATGACGATGTGGATGCACGCCTGTGGCCCGTGGCCAAGCGCTCGCTGCTGGCCCATGTGGAGCGGATTGAGTCGCTTGGCGATCGCCCGGCCATCGCCCAGAATTAACGCCCCGAATTGCTGGTTAATCCCCGGTAAGCGGGCAAATTCGCGGGTTTACAATTCCCCACCCGCGCAACAGGCCGTACCACGGCCTTCTCAGGCGCATCCATCCCCAATTCACTTCATTGAGGTTATTCATGTCTTCGATTACAACGCGTCGTTTTCTTCAAACTGCAGCCACCTTGCTCGTGGGCATCGTGCTGGCCGCGTGTGGCAAGCAGGAACCTGCGCCGGCGCCCAAGGCCGCTGCTCCAGCCGCTGCGCCTGCACCGGCCGCCAAGGTCTACGTGGTGGGCACCGATGCCGCCTACGCCCCGTTTGAATCGCAAAACGAAAAAGGCGAGATCGTCGGCTTTGACATCGACGTCGTGAAGGCCCTGGCCCAAAAAGCCGGCATCGAGGTCAAGTTTGTGAACACGCCGTGGGAAGGCATCTTCAACGCGCTCAACCAGGGTGACCGCGACCTGCTGGTCTCGGCCGTCACCATCACCGACGAGCGCAAGCAGAGCATGGATTTCTCCAACCCCTACTTTGACGCGCAGCAGCTGATGGCCGTCAAAAGCAATTCCAAGATTGCCAAGTTTGCCGACCTGAAAAAACTCAAGGTGGGCGTGCAGAACGGCACCACCGGCGACGAAGTCGTCACCAAGCTGCAGGGCAAGGACAGCGCCAACATCAAGCGCTTTGAATCCACCCCGCTGGCCCTCAAGGAACTCGAAGCCGGCGGCGTGGACGCCGTGGTGGCCGACAACGGCGTGGTGATTCACTATGTCAACAACAACGTAGGCGCCAAGTTCAAAACCATCAGCGACGCCAGCTTTGTCGCCGAGCAATACGGCATTCCCGTCAAGAAGGGCAACGCCGAACTGCTGGCCAAGATCAACAAGGCACTGGCCGACATCAAGGCCGACGGCACCTACGACAAGATTTACGCCAGCTACTTTGGCGCAGCGCCCGGCGCCCCCGTCGCTGCAGCCCCGGCTGCCGCTGCGTCGAAGTAAGCTTTTCGCCCTCGCTTCAGACCCGCCCAAGACCCGTTTAAAGCCTGACGATGGATTTGCGCTGGGAGATATTGTCGGGCTACATGCCGCTGTTCATCAGCGGTTTGTGGACGACCCTCCTACTCACCTTCGTGGCCATCAGCGCCGGGATGTTTCTGGGCGTCCTGCTGGGGCTGGTCAGCAGCTCCCACGACGCCCCGCAGCCCCGCTCGGTGCCGCTGGCCTGGGGCTTGAAGGCCCTGCGCGGCATCACGCTGGGCTATGTGACCTTTTTTCGCGGCACCCCGCTGTTCGTGCAGATCCTGCTGGTGCATTTTGCGCTGCTGCCCACCCTGATTCACCCCGATGGCGGCCTGCTGATCAGTGGTGAGGTGGCCCGCGAGTTCCGCCAGAACCACGGCGCGTTTTTCTCCGGCGCGCTGGCCATGACGCTCAATGCCGGAGCCTACATCTCCGAGATTTTCCGGGCCGGCATCCAGAGCATTCACACCGGGCAAACCCAGGCCGCCTACAGCATGGGCCTGACGCACCCGCAGGCCATGCGCTATGTGGTGCTGCCCCAGGCGTTTCGGCGCATGATCCCGGCGCTGGTCAATGAAGGCGTCACCCTGATCAAGGACTCGTCCCTGGTGTCCGCCATCGGACTGGCCGAACTGGCCCTGGCGGCGCGCACAGTGGCCGGCGCCTACTCGCGCTACTGGGAGCCCTATCTGGCGATCTCGGCGGTGTACCTGGTCCTGACGCTGACCCTGTCCCTGCTGGCCAAGAAACTCGAAGCCCCGCGCCATTTGCGCGGGCGCTGAAGCGCGTCCTGTCCCGAAAAAAGTGTGAAGCCAAGATCATTGGCGTGATGCAGGCCCGGCCGCAAGGCACGATGGACGACTGGGTCGCGCTGGCCTACGACGATGTCGATGCACGCATCTGGCCGGTGGCCAAACGCTCGCTGCTGGCGCATGTGGAGCGCATCAACGCGAGTTTGCAAGATTAAGAACTTGTCCGCAAATAATTTGAGGCCGCGTTGGGGCGCAATCGGAAGACTGAGCTAAGCACAGGACTCATCGTTTTGCCTGCTGTTTCAGCATTCCCCTGATGACATTTTGCGCGTCTACAATTTTCTCGGCGGTTTCATAGAGCGACTCCAAAACGCGTCGAGGATCGCCCGATCGCGGCAGAGGCCCCACACGACCAGCCGAGCCCCAAACGAAAACTTGGTCAGGATAGTCGGGTGGCGGCAGTGATTTCAGATAACCAGCCAGATCCAGAAAACGTTCGGTGTTCAATGGACAATCGTTCTTCTTGTTGTCGTCATCCAGTTTTTTGAGCCAATCGGAAACCGTGATAACAGGCTGGATTGGGGGTTGGGTGTCTGACCTTGACTGGCGGGTTGAGTTTGGCGCATTGGCAATACCAGCTTTTGCTTGAACTGCGGCGATGGCTGACTGTGCCCGTCTTTTATCATCTGCGCCCTGTATAAGATCAGCAGTCTTTTGAGCGCCGGCAATATCACCAACCTCTGCTTGGGCTCTAGCGATGAAAAACTGTGCCCAGCTTTTCTGACGTGCGTCCTGAATAAGATCAGCGGTTTTTTGAGCGCCGGCAATATCTCCAGCTTCGGCCTGAGCTTTAGCGACTTCTTCCATTGCCGCGCTTTTCCAAAACGCGTACTGAATAAGATCAGCTGTTTTCTGTGCGCCTGCAATATCACCAGCCTTTACTTGAGCTTTAGCGATGCCCCACTGTGCCGCGCTTTTCAGACTTGTATCGTCCTTAACCTGAATAAGATCAGCAGCCTTTTGAGCGCTTGCAATATCACCAGCTTTCACCCATAGCTGCGGCATCTTGTATACGCTCGCGGGGCTTTTGTTCACCATCACACCTTCTTTGTTTGAGCCAGATATTTTGTTGGCCGCATCTTGATCAGATATTTGGTTCGACGCATCCTGCACGGTCTTGATCAATCGCAAAACGTTGCTCTGATTTCTTACGTCGAGCACACCGATCTGCTCTTTCACCGCCGCCGCGTTCGGCGCATCAGGGTAGGCCGCCAGATACGCGCCAAACCAGGCCATGGCGCGCAACTCCCTCCCCGGAATTCTCGATTCGGCGAGACCCAGGTTGAGATAGACGACCGGAGCCTGCGGGGCGAGCTTGCGCGCTTCGTCGAAGTAGCGGATTGCCAGCAGATAGTCCGGCACTTTCGCGGCGATGATGCCCTTGTCGATCGCTTCCTGCGCAGCAGGCGGCAGCGGCGTGGGGGTATTCGTCTGCGCCACTGCGGCAAACGGTTGAGCAAGGCTTAAACAAAGCGTGACGAGCAGCAGACGGAGCAGGCCGCGCGGTGTTGTCATGGCATCGTGTTGCGGGTGGCGGAACGGGAAGGCGGCGGCGCGTTTCATTTCCTGGCCTGCTGTTTCAACATTGCGGCGATCATATTTTGCGCCTTGACAAGTGTCTCCGCAGCTTTATGGAGCGAATCGAAAACTCTGTGGGGATTGTCGGATGGAGGCAAGGATTTCAGATAACCGGCAAGGTTCAAAAAGGGTTCGGTATTCAGTGCTGCACCGTATTGCGATTTATCGTCGAGCATCTTTATCCAGTCTTCGGCTGTCATTGAGGGTACCGGGGAGCGCTTTGCCGCTGTCGATTCCGGGGTCGGAGCTGGGGTCGGCACGACCGGATTGTTGGTTTTCGCTCTCTCCCCGGCAATCGCATTTGTGGCCCACTCTTTGTATTTAACGATCTGGATCAACTCGGCGTTTTTTGCCGCACCGTCGAAATCCCGTGCCTGAGCCTGGGCTTTGGCGATTTCATATAAGTTGTAGGACCTTTTATCGTCATCTCTCACTTCTCCATTGGTTTTCACAGCACCACGATAATCGCCGGCTTTCACCTGCGCAGAGATGATGTCGCGCAATGCGCTCGTCTTGTCTCCAACAATCTCATTGACGGTTTTCAAAGCACCATTGATATCGCCAGCTTTTACTTGGGCGTAGGCCAATTTTTCGTGGCGGCGGTCATCAGAGGTCGTGAATAGTCGCTTTCTGTTTGCGTCTGTAATGAGATCCACGGACTTTTGATACGCCTTCAAGGTCCGTATGGCATTGCCTGTATCTCCGGCTTTGATGTAGTAGTCGAAGATATTGCCTCCTTGGTCACGGGAACGCTCATACGGATCACCGACCAGCTCCGAATTTTTGAAAGCAAGCGCCAACGACTGCTTCGCCCCGGCAATATCGCCCGCCTCGATCTGGCTGCTTGCGATACTCGCCTGCCCTTGTACTCTTGCTAATAAATAAACGTCCTTACGCTCCGATTCAGCTGGAATTACGATTAAATCGACGGCCGTCAGCGCCGTTCTTAATGTGGCTTGCGCCGCATCCATTTTCCCCGCCTCTATCTGCAGCTTCGCGATGGCTTGCAGTTTGCCCCATTTTGTTTGCCCTCCCGGAATTTGATCAGCAGCACTCCGCGCGAGCGCGATTGAAGTTTCGGCGCTGCTGAGATCGCCTCGTTCGATCTGAATGGCCGCGATTCCGAGAAACGCATCGCTCCTGTAATCGGGCCGCACGACAATCCCGGCAGTTTTCAACGCACCCGCTGTATCTCCGGCCTTGGCCTGAACGGCTGCAATATAGCCTTGCGCCGAGCCACCATAAACCTCACCCGCAAGAGACGCTGTCTTTAATGCAGTGGCGATATCACCCGAGTCGGCCCACAGTTTGGCGACGGCCTGGAAGTCCTTATAGGGTGAATCCTGAAGCGTCTGAATCAAACGGGAGGTGTTGCTTTGGTTTCTCACCTCCAGCACACCGATCTGTTCTTTCACCGCCGCCGCGTTCGGTGCATCGGGGTAGGCCGCCAGATACGCGCCAAACCAGGCCATGGCGCGCAATTCCCGCCCCGGTATTCTCGATTCGGCGAGGCCCAGGTTGAGATAGACGACCGGAGCCTGCGAGGCGAGCTTGCGCGCTTCCTCGAAGTAGCGGATCGCCAGCAGGTAGTCCGGCACTTTCGCGGCGATGATGCCCTTGTTAAGTGCTTCCTCTGCGGCGGGTGGCAGGGGTGTTGGCGTGGCGGCGGTTGCGTTGTATGAAGCTGCGGCGAGAGCCAAGCATGTGAGGACGTGTATTGTGAGTTTGCTGATAGAGACCATGGTGCGTGCTCCACGCATTCGATTATTTGGCTTTCCCGGTTTTCGGCGCAGGCGCTTGCGCGCTTGGGTCGAATGGGAACAGTAATTCCACATCTGAATCCGTGGGCAACTGCAAGACCCTCCCATCTGGAAGTGTTTTAAAGACGGGTGCCGATTCGGGCGATTTCCCGGATTTCGGCGCAGACAGTTGGGATGGCCGCAGGTTGCTCATCCCGCCAAAAAACGTGGCATCGTTGAACGCGGCCTGCGCACCTTTTTCATCACCGATGGATAGCCTGTTCATGCCGGTTTCAAACATCTCATCAACCATTTTTTGCGTCCCTTTGTTAATCTCCGCGCTCCAGTACGCCGCGCTTTTGGCATCATTGGCATCTTTTGTCTGCCGTTGCCGGAGCGCGTTAATCATGGCATCCGCTTGCGCGGCAATGGCGGGATTCTCCGCCTTGGCAAGTTCGAATTGGCGTATCGCTCCGGCGTTGTCGCCGCGTGACGCGCTATGGATGGCGGCGCCGAGCGGCGTGACCGGCCCCGCTGCCGTTGCCTTGCGTTTATCCACCATCCACTGCGCCAGATCGACCGAGCGTTTCAGCACGGCGTTGTTGGGGTCGCGCTTGAGCGCGTCCTGCCACCAGGCGAGTGCCACTGGCCAGTCGTGGTTGATCACCGCCTGGAAACCCTTGCTGATGCGGTCGGCAGCGGGCGAGTTCTTGAGTTCTGGCACTTGGTTAGTGAGATGGGCGCCGTCTCTGGGCCCCCGCGCATCCACCACCATGGGATCGCCGGACGGTAAAACGGGTACGGGTTTCTTCTGGCTTGGTATCGTCACAGACGCGGTGAAATCCAGTCCGCCGCTATTGCCAACGCTTGGCGCAGTGCCGGCAGTGCGTCCATCGAAATCCAGTCCGCCGGACACCGGCGCAGCGTTCAATGTTTGTGCAAAGTTCTGGATGGATTGCTGCATGTTGTCCGCCGCCACTTTGTTCTGGCGCTGCCTGTCCATCGCCTCCCTTTCTGCTTTCTCTCTTTCCTGCTGGTTCGCCATATTGGCCTGGGCATTGGCAAGATTCTGGCGGTAGGTCGGATCGTTAGGATCGTTTTGCAACGCTTGTTGGAAAAGCGAAATCGCAGCGGCCCAATCACCCTTTTTGTAGGCTTGCACACCTTTCTCGTTGGCCGCACGAGACTGCTGGTCAGCCTGCTCGGCGGCGGAAGATCCGGGCTTAAAAATACCACGCAAAAGATCACCTAAAAGCCCGCCATCACAAGGAGCGGGGCAGCCGCTACCTGAACTGCCGCCTCCGCGGGCTGATGGCATATCACATCGTGCAGGACTGGGGCTGGGTGTGCCGCCCTCTGCTCTACAGGCGGCGGCATATTCAGAATAATTCCTAAAGGCATGCACCGTTGGTGTGCCAAAGACTCCGGCAACCACCAAGACCGCCAGCGACGCCTTCGCGATGATCTTCAGAATGCTTTCTCTCGAAAGCCTGACTTTCAGTATCATTTTCAGGCATGTGTTCATTTTGCCCTCCGTAGGGTGCACTCCATGCTCAAACGAATCGCCCCGCCGTGACCTCAGCGATCCAGCCAGCCAGCCAGCCAGCCAGCCAGCCAGCCAGCCAGCCAGCCAATGATCTTAGACCCGTCGGGTGAGTTCAGCAAGTTTCACGGGGCGTGTTTTTGCCCCTTGCGTTACCCAAAGAAAGTGCTGCGTATCCAACCCATCACCAGCAGCAACAATAAAAGCCCGACGAACAAAATAATCAGCTCAGTCTGGTTTCCAAAGCGTGTCGATTTAGTTGCTTCTACAGGCGGTTTCGCTGCATCAACCGGTTTGCGTCCAGACATCCTGCGCCAAAGCACAGATGTCACCGGCACAACGGTGATCAGCAACGCAATCAGCACGAACCAAACCATCACCGGTTCTTCACGAAGGAAGCTCAAAATTTCCATATCAGAAAAAAACAGATTGGTTTTCTATCCTATGCTTTCGCAGTCCATTCAGCAGAACAAGCATCCCCGTTCGACCCATGGGCGCTCCTGGGAGAATAAAGTGTGAAGCCCGCCGATAGGCCGGATTTTGTGCGGGCGGCTTCCTTGCGGTTGCCGCCCGTGACTGCCATTAATCTGGGCCGGGGGTCGCCCACCCGGCTCGGTGCTACCTACCCGCCAGCTCTGCGGAGCCACATCAACACTGGCCTACTTGGTATTGCTGCGCGTAGAGATTGCCCGTTTCACCCGGACTTAACCGGCTCGTCTCTGTTGCTCTGATCCTCACCTCGCGGTGGACAGCTGTTAGCTGCTACGCTGCCCTGTGCAGTCCGGACCTTCCTCCAGTGCGGTGTTTCCACCCTTGCACCAGCGGCAGTCTGGCGTGCTTCACCTGCCTATTATCGGCGCAATTGGGAGCGTGCTTTTTCGTCAGTTCTCTTTGCTATTAAATTCATAGCTGCCTGCGCAAATAACACCGGAGCCAGGGGCTTAAAATACATCCCATCGATCCGAAATACAGATCCACGAAGTTAATAGGTAAGCCATGATTCGCCTGACCGAGCTCAAGCTCCCGCTGGACCACCCCGAAGAGGCCCTGCCCGCCCTGATCATCCAGACCCTGGGCATCCCCGCCGGTGAACTGGCCGGCCACCGCATTTACAAGCGCAGCTACGACGCCCGCAAGCAAAAACTGCTTCTGGTCTACATCGTCGACGTGGAGGTTGCCCCCACGCTTGTCGCTTCGCGTACTGCGCTGCCCCCCGAGGGGGCTAATTTTCCTAGGGGCGGCCCGTCGGAAAATTCCTCATCGCTCGAGACCAGGCTGCTGGCGAAATTCGCAGGCCATCCGCACATACGCCCGGCGCCCGACCTAGCTTATTACCCGGTCGCCCGGGCTGACAGGGCGCCCAAGATCCGTCCGGTCGTCGTCGGCTTTGGCCCCTGCGGCATTTTTGCCGCGCTGCTGCTGGCGCAAATGGGTTTTCAGCCCATCGTGCTGGAACGTGGCAAGAAAGTGCGCGAGCGCACCAAGGACACCTGGGGCCTGTGGCGCAAGCGCGTGCTCAACCCCGAATCCAATGTGCAGTTCGGCGAGGGCGGTGCCGGCACGTTTTCGGACGGCAAGCTGTACAGCCAGATCAAGGACCCGCGCCATCTGGGCCGCAAGGTCATGACCGAGTTCGTCAAGGCCGGCGCACCCGAAGAAATCCTGCTGCTCAGCAAACCGCACATCGGCACCTTCAAGCTGGTCAAGGTGGTCGAACACATGCGCGGGCAGATCGAGGCGCTGGGCGGCGAGATCCGCTTTGAGCAGCGCGTCAGCGATGTGCTGCTTGAAGACGGCCCCCAGCCCCAGGGCCGGCAGATACGCGGCCTGACCGTGCAAAACCTCAAGGACGGCACCAGCTACGAGCTGCGCGCCGACCACGTGGTGCTGGCGCTGGGCCACAGCTCGCGCGACACCTTTGCCATGCTGCACGAGCGCGGCGTCTACATGGAAGCCAAGCCGTTCTCCGTCGGTTTTCGCATCGAGCACCCGCAGGGCCTGATCGACCGGGCCCGGCTCGGCCAGCACGCGGGGCATCCGCTGCTTGGCGCGGCGGACTACAAGCTGGTGCACCATGCCAGCAATGGCCGCTCGGTCTACAGCTTTTGCATGTGCCCGGGCGGCACCGTGGTCGCGGCCACGTCGGAGCCCGAGCGCGTGGTGACCAACGGCATGAGCCAGTACTCGCGCAACGAGCGCAACGCCAATGCCGGCATCGTGGTGGGCATCACCCCGGCCGACTACCCGGGTGGCCCGCTGGCGGGCATTGCGCTGCAAAGAAAGCTGGAGTCGCACGCCTTCGTGCTGGGCGGCGGCACGTACGAAGCCCCGGGCCAGCTGGTCGGTGATTTCATCGCCGGCAAGGCATCGACCCAGCTCGGCAGCGTCGAGCCTTCGTACAAGCCCGGCGTGCGCCTGACCGACCTGGCCAGCGCCCTGCCCGACTACGCGATTGCCGCCCTGCGCGAAGCCCTGCCGGCTTTTGGCCGGAAGATCAAGGGCTTTGACATGCACGATGCCATGCTGACCGGCGTTGAAACGCGCACCTCGTCACCGCTGCGCCTCACGCGCGGCGACGACTTCCAGAGCCTCAACGTCAAAGGGCTGTACCCGGCCGGCGAGGGCGCCAGCTATGCCGGCGGCATTTTGTCGGCGGGCGTGGACGGCATTGAAGTCGCCGAGGCCGTGGCGCGCAGCCTGCTGAACGCCTGAGCGGCCACTGGCGGCGCGGGGGCAAGGCCATCCCCTGCCAGAAAGGCTGGCCCCGAACTTGCTCTCTTTGTTTCGCCAAAACAAGATACCTGTATAGACAACAAAACCCGGCGAACGAGGGGCGGCAATGCACCAATCCCGCTGGCCGGATCCCCAAACCAGTGCTTTGCTCGGTATCGACGGCCCTGATTCGGCCGCACTAGGGTTTACTTGTATATACAGGATAAGGCGTGTTGGCAAAAATCTCCCTGCCGGGACTTTGCTGCGCAGGGATCTTGGGATCAACCGATTTTCTGAATGAAACAGGAGTACGTAATGGGTAAGACGGATAAGACGGCTAAGACAACAGTCAAGAAACTGACTTCGCTGCTGGCAATGGGTGTTTGCCTGGCCGGCATGGCCGCGCCTGCGGCGGCACAGGAAACCAAAATTGTGCTGGGCATGTCCGGCTGGACCGGCTTCGCCCCCCTGTCGCTGGCGGACAAGGCCGGTATTTTCAAGAAGAACGGCCTGGATGTGGAGATCAAATTCATTCCCCAGAAAGACCGCCACCTGGCGCTGGCCTCCGGGGCCATCCAGTGCGCAGCCACCACGGTGGAGACCCATGTGGCCTGGAACGCCAACGGTGTGCCTATCGTGCAGATCTTCCAGATGGACAAATCCTACGGCGCCGACGGCCTGGCCGTGCGCGGCAACATCAAGAGCTTTGCCGACCTCAAGGGCAAGACCATCGGCGTGGACGCGCCCGGCACCGCGCCCTACTTCGGCCTGGCCTGGATGCTCAACAAAAACGGCATGACGCTCAAGGACGTGAAGACCACTACCCTCTCGCCCCAGGCGTCTGCCCAGGCCTTTGTGGCAGGCCAGAACGACGCGGCCATGACCTACGAGCCCTATCTGTCCACCGTGCGCGACAACCCGGCCGCCGGCAAGATTTTGGCCACCACGCTGGACTACCCGATGGTGATGGACACCGTAGGCTGCGCGCCGACCTGGCTCAAGGCCAATCCCAAGGCAGCCCAGGCGCTCACCAACTCCTACTTCGACGCACTGGCCATGATCAAGGCCGACCCCGTCAAGTCCAACGAGCTGATGGGCTCGGCCGTCAAGCAGACCGGCGAACAGTTTGCGAAGTCGGCGGCCTTCCTGCGCTGGCAGGACAAGGCGGCCAACCAGAAGTTCTTCGCCGGCGAGATCACCGCGTTCATGAAAGATGCCGAGAAGATCCTGCTGGAATCCGGTGTGATCCGCAAGGCACCCGAGAACCTCGCGGCCACGTTTGACGCCAGCTTCATCAAGTAAAGCCATGGAACACGTCATGGAACATATCCAGGCACCGCCTCACTTGCCCGAAGCACCGGTGCGCCAGCGCAGCCAGTGGCTGGCGCCGCTGGAGCCGGTGGGCGCCAACACGCGCTGGCTGCTGGGTCTGGGCTTCTTTGTGCTGTTCGTGCTGGCCTGGGCGGTCTTCACGCTGGGCGGCTATGTGTCGCCCACCTTCCTCGCCAGCCCCGTGACGATGGCCAGGGAAGGCTGGCTGCTGTTCACCGAACACCACTTCATCCATGACATCGGCATGACGGTGTGGCGAGTCTTCGGCGGCTTCATCCTGGCCAGCGTGATCGCCGTGCCGCTGGGCATTGCCATGGGCACCTACAAGGGGGTCGAGGCTTTCTTCGAGCCCTTTGTGTCCTTCTGCCGCTACCTGCCCGCGTCGGCCTTCATCCCGCTGCTGATCCTGTGGGCCGGCATTGGTGAAACGCAGAAGATCCTGGTGATCTTCATCGGCTCGGTGTTCCAGATCGTGCTGATGGTGGCGGTCACGGTAGGCGGCGCGCGGCGCGACCTGGTGGAAGCGGCCTACACGCTGGGCGCAGCCGACCGGGGCATCATCACCCGCGTGCTGATTCCCGGGGCCGCACCCGGCATCGCCGAAACATTGCGCCTGGTGCTGGGCTGGGCCTGGACCTACGTGATCGTGGCGGAGTTGATTGGCTCATCCAGCGGCATCGGCCACATGATCACCGACAGC
The DNA here is from genome assembly GCF_036676035.1 of Polaromonas sp. Classification (GTDB taxonomy): domain Bacteria; phylum Pseudomonadota; class Gammaproteobacteria; order Burkholderiales; family Burkholderiaceae_C; genus Polaromonas. The sequence continues at coordinate 49,703 of NZ_JAKFDR010000058.1, read as the reverse complement.
CAGTCCCTGCTCAACACCGGACAGATCATCTTCGGCATCATCATCATCGGGCTGATTGGCTTGGTGTCTGACTTTGCTTTCAAGGCGCTGAACCGCCGCCTGTTCGCCTGGAGTTCAATCTGATGAGCCAACTGTCCATTCAAGGGGTGTCGCGCGTCTTCGAAACCGCCAAGGGCCAGCGCACGCAGGCGCTGCTGCCGGTGGATTTCGAAGTGAACGACAACGACTTCGTCACCATCCTCGGCCCCTCGGGCTGCGGCAAGTCCACGCTGCTGCGCATCGTCGCGGGGCTGGAGAGGCCCAGCACGGGCCGGGCATTGCTGGACAACCGACCGGTCGAAGGCCCGGGCGCCGACCGCGGCATGGTGTTTCAGAGCTACACGCTGTTCCCGTGGCTGACCGTCGCGCAGAACATCCGCTTTGGCCTGCGCGAGCGCGGCATGAGCGAGGCCGACCAGAAGGATCGCAGCAACTACTTCATGGCCAAGGTGGGCCTGCGCGGGTTTGAAAACCACTTTCCCAAGCAGCTCTCCGGCGGCATGCAGCAGCGCACGGCGATCGCGCGGGCGCTTGCCAACGACCCCAAGATCCTGCTGCTCGACGAGCCCTTTGGCGCGCTCGACAACCAGACCCGCGTGCTGATGCAGGAGCTGCTGCTGGGCATCTGGGAGTCGGCGCGCAAAACCGTGCTGTTCGTCACCCACGACATCGACGAGGCGATCTTCATGGCCAACCGGGTGGCGGTGTTCAGCGCGCGCCCGGGGCGCATCAAGTCCGACATTGCCGTGAACCTGCCGCACCCGCGGCACTACACGATCAAGACCTCGCCCGAGTTCATGGAGCTCAAGGCGCGTCTGACCGAAGAGATCCGCGCCGAGGCTATGGCGTCAGCCGAGCATTGACAAGGGTCTCATGAGCTCCAAACTGCACCTCCTGCGCACACCGGTGCGCAAAACCGACCCCAAAATCGGCACTTCCGCCGGGGCCGACCGCCTGTCGCCCAATGTCGCACGCTACCAGCAGGTCAAGGACTTTGTGGCGCGCAAGATCCAGGACGGCACCTGGAAGGCCGGCGACCGCCTGCCTTCCGAAAACGAGCTGGTGGTGCAGTTTGGCCTGTCGCGCATGACCGTCAACCGGGCCTTGCGCGAATTGGTGGAGCAGGGCCGCATCAAGCGCATTGCCGGGGTTGGCAGCTTTGTGGCCGACGACAAACCGCAAGCCAACCTGCTGCAGATCGCGCGCCTGTCCGACGACATTCGCCGCAGGGGCCACGATTACCAGTGCCGGATCGTGACGGTGGAGCGCATCTCGGCGTCGCTGGACATCGCGTCCTCGTTGGGCCTGCACACGGGAGAATCGGTGTTTCACTCGGTCTGCGTGCACCTGGAAGACGGCGTGCCCATGCAGTTGGAAGACCGCTATGTCAACCCGCGCATGGCGCCCACTTTCGGACAACAGGATTTCACGCTGGAGCAGCCTTCGGACTTTCTGGTGCGCACGGTGCTGTTTGACCAGATGGAGCATGTGGTCGATGCCGTCCTGCCCACGCGCGAGCAGGCCGAGCTGCTGCAAATGGACCCCAGCCAGCCCTGCCTGCTGCTGACCCGCCGCACCTGGATGCGTGAGGACCCCATCACCCTCGTGCGCTGCCTGCACCCAGGCATGCGCTACCGCCTGGGCAGCCGATTCCGTACTGACGGCAACGCCGTGACCAGCTGAGCCATCGGACCAGACCATCGACCAGGGTGCAGGCCTTTACACCGCCATTTTTTCGACTTCCAAATCCCACCTGATTCAGGAAAATTTCAATGAATGCCAAGGATTCCTTCATCGCCGCACCGGCTGACCCCCGCTTTGACGCGACCCGCGTGATCCGCTCCCCGCGCGGCACCACGCTGACCTGCAAGAACTGGCTGACCGAGGCCGCCTACCGCATGCTGCAAAACAACCTCGACCCCGAGGTGGCTGAAGACCCGAAGAACCTGGTGGTCTACGGTGGCATTGGCCGCGCGGCGCGCGACTGGGCCTGTTTTGACCAAATCCTGGCGTCGCTCAAAGAACTCAACGACGACGAGACCTTGCTGGTCCAGTCGGGCAAGCCAGTGGGCGTGTTCAAAACCCACCCGAACGCGCCGCGTGTGCTGATCGCCAATTCCAACCTGGTGCCCAAATGGGCCAACTGGGAACACTTCAACGAACTCGACCGCAAGGGCCTGTTCATGTACGGCCAGATGACGGCCGGCAGCTGGATCTACATCGGCAGCCAAGGCATCGTGCAGGGCACCTTTGAAACCTTTGTCGAAGCCGGCCGCCAGCACTACCGTAGCCCCTCGCCCGGCACGTCGGCGAACACCGACTGGTCCGGCAGATGGATCCTGACCGCCGGCCTGGGCGGCATGGGCGGCGCGCAGCCACTGGCCGCCACGCTGGCCGGTGCCGTGTCACTGAACATCGAATGCCAGCAGTCCAGCATCGACTTCCGACTGCGCACCCGCTATGTGGACAAGCAGGCCAAGGACATCGACGACGCCATGGCCCTCATCAAGCAGCACACGGCAGCCAAGGAAGCCGTGTCGATCGCCTTGCTGGGCAACGCCGCCGACATCCTGCCCGAGCTGGTCAGGCGCGCCAAGGCCGGCGGCATCAAGCCCGACCTGGTCACCGACCAGACCTCGGCCCACGACCTGATCAACGGCTACCTGCCCAGTGGCTGGAGCGTGGCGCAGTGGAAAGCCGCGCAACGCGACCCCGAGCAGCACGCCCAACTGACCAACGCCGCCGCCCGGTCTTGCGCGGTGCATGTGCAGGCCATGCTGGACTTCCAGACCATGGGCATCCCCACGGTGGACTACGGCAACAACATCCGCCAGGTGGCTTTCGACATGGGCGTCAAAAACGCCTTCGACTTCCCCGGCTTTGTGCCCGCCTATATCCGCCCGATGTTTTGCGAAGGCAAGGGCCCGTTCCGCTGGGTGGCACTGTCAGGCGACCCGGAAGACATCTACAAGACCGACGCCAAGATCAAGGAGCTGTTCCCCGACAACCACCACACCCACCGCTGGCTTGACATGGCGCGCGAGCGCATCGCCTTCCAGGGCCTGCCCGCACGCATTTGCTGGCTGGGCCTGGGCGAACGCCACATCGCAGGCCTGGCTTTCAACGAGATGGTGAAAAGCGGCGAACTCAAAGCCCCCATCGTCATCGGCCGCGATCACCTGGACACCGGCTCGGTGGCCAGCCCCAACCGCGAGACCGAGGCCATGAAGGACGGCACCGATGCCGTGTCCGACTGGCCGCTGCTCAACGCGCTGCTCAATGCCTCGGGCGGTGCCACCTGGGTCAGCCTGCACCACGGCGGCGGCGTCGGCATGGGTTATTCACAGCACTCCGGCATGGTGATCGTGGCCGATGGCACCGATGCCGCCGCCGAACGCCTGGCCCGCGTGCTGGTCAACGACTGCGGCTCGGGCGTGATGCGCCACGCCGATGCCGGTTACGAGATCGCCATTGCCACGGCGAAAAAGCAGGGCCTGAACCTGCCCATGATCAATGCCTGAAAGGGCTTGACCCGCCTCACGAGAGACGGGAGTTTTGCACCACTGTGTTTCCTCTTACTTTTATTCACTCAGGAATATCAACCATGAAGATCCAAAACTGTTTCTCCGCCAGTCTGCTGGCGCTGGGCATCCTGGCCTGCGCCGCACCCGCCCAGGCCAAGGACTGGAAGTCCGTAACCATCGCCACCGAGGGCGCCTACGAGCCCTGGAACCTGACCTTGCCCGGCGGCAAGCTTGGCGGGTTTGAAATTGACATGATCGAAGACCTGTGCCCGCGCATGAAGATGACCTGCAAGCTGGTGGTGCAAAACTGGGATGGCATGATTGCCGGGCTCAAAGCCGGTAAGTACGACGTGATGATGGACTCCATCGTCATCACCGAAGAGCGTAAAAAAGAGATCGCCTTCTCTGCCCCCTATGCGTCCACCTCGGCCAGCTTCGTCGCTGCCAGCGGCAAGCTGCTGCCCGAAGCGACCGGCGCTGCGGCCAACATCAAACTGGGCACGGATGCCAAGGCCATCCGTGCCGCCGTCGAGCCCCTGCGCGCGGCCCTCAAGGGCAAAACCATCGGCATCGCCTCCGGCACGGTCTACACCAAGTTCATCGACGAGCATTTCAAGGACATCGCCACGGTGCGCGAGTACAGCTCCTCGCCCGACACCATGCTCGACCTGAAGGCCGGCCGCATCGATGCTGCTTTTGACGACGTCACCCTGATCAACTCCATTCTGGCCAAACCCGAGAACAAAGGTCTGGCCTACACCGGCCCCAAGATTGGCGGGCTGGTGTTTGGTGAAGGCGAAGCGCTGGGCTTCCGCAAGACCGATGCCGACCTGAAAGCCAAGTTCGACGTCGCCATCAAGGCGGCGCTGGCCGACGGTACGTTGAAAAAACTCTCGCTGAAATGGTTCAAAACGGACCTGACCCCCGCGACCCCCTGATACCAACGCAGGCCACAGTGACATAGCAACCGAAAGACCCCCATGGAACTATTCGAGATGTTGGGCTTTAGCGACCAGGGCTGGGGCTCGGCCCTGTTGCTGGCCACGCTATTGACTGTGGCCCTCACGCTGTGCGGGCTGCTCGTGGGGTCGGTTTTTGGCGCCCTGGTGGCTGCCGCCAAACTGTCCTCCCGGCGCAGCCTGCGGGTCGTCGGTGAGCTGTATTCGACGGTGTTCCGCGGCATCCCCGAGCTGCTGGTGATCTACCTGTTTTACTTTGGCGGCTCGACCCTGATCACGGCCATTGGCCAGTGGTTCGGGGCCGAGGGCTTCATCGCCACTCCGCCGTTCCTGGTCGGGGCACTGGCGGTGGGCGTGATTTCCGGCTCCTACCAGGCCGAGGTCTACCGGGGCGCCTACCTCGCAGTCTCCCAAGGTGAGCTGGAGGCGGCGCGCGCCATCGGCATGCCGACGCTGATGCTGGCGCGGCGCATCCTGCTGCCGCAAATCCTGCGCTTTTCCTTGCCGGGCCTGGGCAACGTCTGGCAGATGAGCCTCAAGGATTCAGCCCTGATTTCCGTCACCGGCCTGGCCGAACTGATGCGCAGCACCCAGATCGCCGCAGGCTCCACGCGCCAGTACTTCACCTTCTACATCGTCGGCGGCATTCTCTATCTGGTGCTCACCGGCCTGTCGAACCAGGTTTTTCACCGGGCCGAAGCCCGCATGGGCAAGTCCCAGCGCCGCAACTTTGCCAGTACGTGAGCACGCCACCATGGACATTGATTTCCTCCTCGACACCCTGGGTAAGCTACTGGCCGCCGTGCCCACCACCTTGGGCCTGTTCTTTCTGTCAATGCTGTGCGGCGGTGCGCTGTCCGTCGTGATCGTCGCCATGCGCGTCAGCCCGTACCCGGCGCTGTCCTGGTTTGCACGCGGCTATGTGCTGGTGTTTCGCGGCTCGCCACTGCTGATCCAGCTGTTCCTCATCTACTACGGGCTGGGCCAGTTCGAGGCCGTGCGCGCAAGCCCTTTCTGGCTGGTGCTGCGCTCACCCTATTCCTGCACCGTGCTGGCCCTGGCCCTGTGCACCGCAGGCTACACCGCCGAAATTCTGCGCGGCGGCCTGATCGCCGTGCCCCACGGCCAGATTGAGGCTGGCCTGGCCACCGGCATGTCGCGCTGGACCTTGCTGCGGCGGGTGATCGCGCCGATCACGCTGCGCCAATGTCTGCCCGCCTATTCCACCGAACTGGTGCTGCTGGTGAAGTCCACCGCACTCGCCAGCTTGGTCACCGTGTGGGACGTGACTGGCGTGGCGCAGCAGATCATCCAGCGCAGCTACCGCACCATGGAGGTGTTCATCTGCGCCGCCGCCATCTACCTGGTGCTGAACTTTCTGTTGGTGCGCGCCGTGGCCATGCTGGAACACCGGCTGTCGCCGCATCTGCGCAAACGCCCCAGCCATGCGCCCACGCCCGCACCGTCTGAACCCAAGCCGAGAACGTCATGACCACCACCCCACCGATCGCCACTTTGGCAATGACCGATATCCACAAATCCTTTGGCAGCCACCATGTGCTCAAAGGCATCACGCTGAGCGCGCACAAAGGCGATGTGATCTCCATCCTGGGGGCCAGCGGCTCCGGCAAGAGCACTTTTCTGCGCTGCATCAACCTGCTGGAAACGCCCGACCAGGGCAGTGTCTGCCTGGATGGTGAAACCCTGCAAATGCGCCAACGCAAAGATGGCCGCTTGGAGCCGTCCAACCGCGCACAAGTGGAGCGCATGCGGTCCCAACTGGCCATGGTGTTCCAGAGCTTCAACCTCTGGTCACACATGACGGTGCTGCAAAACCTGATCGAAGGCCCGATGCGGGTGCAGAAGCGCCCCCGTGCCGAATGCGTGGAAGAAGCCGAGCACCTGCTGCAACGCGTTGGCCTGTTCGAGCGGCGCGACTACTACCCGGCCCACCTGTCGGGCGGCCAGCAGCAGCGGGTCGCCATTGCCCGAGCTCTGGCCATGCACCCGCAGGTGATGCTGTTCGACGAACCCACCTCGGCACTCGACCCCGAGCTGGTGGGCGAGGTGCTGAAGGTGATGCGCTCCCTGGCCGAGGAAGGCCGCACCATGCTGGTGGTGACCCACGAAATGGGTTTTGCCCGCAATGTCGCGAACCGCGTGGTGTTCATGCACCAGGGTGTGATCGACGTCGAAGGCGCACCGGCCGATGTGTTTGGTGCGCAGAGTTCAGAACGCTTCCGCCAGTTCATCTCGGGCCACCAGGAACGAGCTGCAGCCTGACCATATAGGACTCTGACGCCATGCCTTCTCTTTCATCCCCCGTCACCCTCGGCGACACCCCGCTGGGCTGGCGCGACCTGGTCGCTGTGGCCCGCGACGGCGCACGACTTGAACTCTCAACTAAAGCCTGGTCGCGTATCGACAACTCCCGCGCCATCGTGGACTGCATCGTCGCGCGCGGCGAGCGCGCCTACGGCATCAGCACCGGGCTGGGCGCGTTGAGCAACGTGCTGCTGCACGGCGAACAGCTCGCCCAGCTGTCGCGCAACACCTTGCTGAGCCACGCTTGTGGCGTTGGCCCGCTGCTGTCTGAGGCGCAGACCCGCGCCATCATGTGCGCGGCGCTGGCCAACTACGCCCAGGGCTATTCCGGCCTGCAGCACAGCGTGGTCGAAGGCCTGCTAGCGCTGCTGAACCATGGCGTGACGCCCTGCGTGCCGTCGCAAGGCTCGGTGGGCTATTTGACCCACATGGCGCACATTGGGGTGGCGCTGCTGGGCGTGGGCGAGGTGCGCTGGCAAGGGCGCGTACAGCCTGCCGCCGAAGCGCTGCAAGCCATCGGTTTGCAGCCGCTGGTGCTCGGCGCCAAAGACGGCCTGAGTCTGGTCAACGGCACGTCTTGCATGACCGGCCTGGCCGCTCTGGCACTGGCCGACGTGGAGCGCCTGGCCGACTGGGCCGACGTGATGGGGGCCATGAGCTTCGAGGCTTTGCGCGGCCAGATCGACGCGTTCGACGCCGAGATCCTGGCCCTCAAACCCCACCCCGGCATGCAGCAGGTCGGCCGCAACCTGCGCAGTCTGCTGGACGGCAGTGAGGTGATCGCCAGCAGCCGTGGAATACGCACCCAGGACGCGCTCAGCATCCGCTCCATACCGCAGATCCACGGCGCCTGCCGCGACCAGATTGCGCATGCCGCGCGGCAAATTGAAATTGAACTGAACTCCGCCACCGACAACCCGCTGCTGCTGGGCACGCCCCAGGCCTACCGCGTCATGTCGCAGGCGAATCCGCATGGCGAATCGGTGGCCATGGCGGCCGACCTGCTGCGCATCGCGGTGGCCGAACTCGGTGGCGTGGCCGAGCGGCGTCTCGACCGACTGGTGAATCCGCATGTCAGTGGCCTGCCCGCGTTTCTGGTGGCTGAGCCGGGCGTCAACTCCGGGCTGATGATCACCCAGTACACCGCCGCCTCGCTGGCCGGCGAAAACCGCCGCCTGGCCCAGCCCGTGGTGGTGGACAACTTCGTCACCTCCGGCGGGCAGGAAGACCACCTGAGCCTGGGTACCATCGCCGCGCTGGACCTGTATAAGTCGCTGGAGAACCTGACCCAAATCCTGGCTATCGAATACCTGCTGGCCGCGCAGGCGTTTGAGTTCCTGAAAGACCAGCGCTTTGGCGCAGGCACCGACCACGCTTGGCGCTTGTTGCGGGAACAGGTTCCTTCGTACGACGCCGACCGCTTTTTAGCCCCGGACATTGCGCAAGCCGCCGCCTTGCTGCGTGGCCCCTCTGGACTGCTACCGTGAACCCCTTCGACACCGCCGCGCTGGCTCCCCGCCGGTGACGCCTGGGGTCTGGCCTCGGACAGCAACGCCTGCGTCAATGCGGCGGAAGAACTGATGCTGCTGGAATACGGTTAGCACCTGCAGTTTCGCCAACGCAACGTGCTGCCCAATCACCCGCCGCAGGCAGCGTCCATCAAACCTGCGCCGCCTGCAGCGCCGCGATGCGTTCTTCAATCGGCGGGTGCGTGGAAAACAGCTGGCCAATGCCACCGGCAATGCCCATGGCCGCCACGCTCTTGGGCAGCTCGCCCGGCTGCATGCCGCCCAGGCGGGCCAAGGCGTTGATCATCGGCTGTTTGCGGCCCATCAGCTGGGCGGCGCCTGCATCGGCGCGGAACTCGCGGTGCCGCGAGAACCAGGCCACGATGATGGCCGCGAGGAAGCCCAGCACGATGTCCAGCACGATGGTGGTGATGATGTAGCCGATGCCGGGGCCCGAACTCTCGGAGTCGTTGCGGCGCAGGAAGCTGTCCACCGCGTAGCCGATCACGCGCGACAGGAACACCACGAAGGTGTTCATCACGCCCTGGATCAGCGTCATGGTCACCATGTCGCCGTTGGCGATGTGGGCCACTTCGTGGCCGATCACGGCTTCGACTTCTTCGCGCGTCATGCCCTGCAGCAGGCCGGTGGACACCGCCACCAGCGCCGAGTTCTTGAAAGCGCCGGTGGCAAACGCATTGGGCGCACCTTCAAAAACGCCGACTTCGGGCATGCCGATCTGCGCCTTGTCGGCAAACCTGCGCACGGTTTCCACAATCCAGGCTTCGTCGGCGTTGCGCGGCTGCTCGATCACCTGCACACCGGCGCTCCATTTGGCGACGGGCTTGCTGATCAGCAGTGAAATGATGGCGCCGCCAAAACCCATGATCAGCGCAAAGCCCAGCAGTGCGGTCAGGTTCAAGCCGTTGGCCGTGAGATAGCGGTTGACGCCCAGCAGGCTGGCGACGATGCCCAGCACCACCACCACGGCAAGGTTGGTCAAAACAAACAGAACAATGCGTTTCATGAATTCTCCGGGGGATCAGTAACAAAAGTCCGCTTTGAAAAGCTGCCTTGTCGCGAAAGATGGGGGCCTGGCGGCCCAAATCAAGTCACGTCAAGTCACATTGGCCGCAGGGTTATCTGTTGTGAGGTGTTATTTACCTGCGGGGGCGGAATACAAGAGAGTCATCATAAAAGGAAAAGTTCTCGTTTTCCGGCCACCAGCCGGGCACGCCCAGCACCGGCATGGGCGCAAAAGGCTTGCCGGCCAGTTTCTCCGCACTCAAGTCTTGCGCCACCCAGGCATCCAAATAAGCTATTGAATTGATAGCTACTTGCGCCCGATAGACGTGGGCGGTGATCGGTTTTCGTGGGTAAACCAGCTTTTCCAGCAGGGCATGGCCGAACAGCACCAGCTGCGCTTGCGGCCACAGCGGCCGCAAGTCGATGAACAGCCGCTGCCAGTCCTTGGTGATCAGCGCGTCCCACAGCGCCTGCGGCGCGCTCAGGAAGGCCGCGTTTTCGTCAAACACCGTGAGCGCGTCGCGCACCGGGCCGCGTACCGGCCGAACACCGGCCGCCGCAATTTCAGCGGCTTGTAGCTGGTTGAGCTTTTTCTTGGTTTGCGGGAAACAGAGCCAGCACAGGCCATTGAAGAAGTCATGCAGGCCCTCGCGGGTCGGGCATTGGCCGGTCTTGAAAATATAGTCTTCGTAGGCTTGCCCGTCCGGCAGTTCGCTTTGCGGCACAAAGCGCAGGGGCGCGGTGGGTTCGCTGTTGAGCGCCTGGTGCAGCGGCATTGCGCCGGCCACCGCCTGCGCCACCCGCAGGCCGGGCTCACGCCAGGTCTGCAACCACGGCTGGTGCCAGTCGATCTGCGCCATCACCCGCCCTACCACCGTCCCGATGCGCTGGCCTTCAAGCCCGGGCAGGCTTGTTTTGCCGCTTGTCCCGCACCGCCACGGTGGACTTTCCTTCGTCGGCGATCTCAAACAGCTGCGTGGCGATGAGCAGCTTGGTCAGCGTGGCGTAACCGTAGTTGCGGTGATCGAACGAGGCCTGGTTGGCGATCTGGGTGCCCACGGCCCCCACCCGGGCCCAGCCTTCGTCGTCAGCGGCCGCCTGCACGGCGTTGCGCAGCAGCATGACGAGCTTGGCGTCCTGCTTGAGCTGCGCCGGCGTGGCGCGCAGGGGGGCAGCAGACACCGCCTCCCCTTCATCACGGCTTTCGCCGGGGGCGCCACCGGCGGCATCACTCACGGCCATGGGCCGCAGCTTGTCGAGGTACAGGAAGCGCGAGCAGGCGTTGACAAAAGGTTCGGGCGTTTTCTGCGCACCAAAGCCATACACCGCGGCGCCCTTGGCCCGCAAATGCATCACCAGCGGCGTGAAGTCGGCATCGGACGAGACAATGCCAAAAGCGTCGGGCCGGTCGGTGTAGAGCAGCTCCAGCGCGTCAATCACCATCGCCATGTCGCTGGCGTTTTTGCCTTTGGTGTAGTCAAACTGCTGCATGGGGCGGATCGCATGCTCGTGCAATATGTCTTCCCAACCCTTGAGCTCGTTCTTTTTCCAGTTGCCGTAAGCACGGCGGATATTGGTTTCGCCAAAGGTCGACAGCTCGTTGAGGATCAGATCGATCTTCGATGCCGGCGAGTTGTCGGCATCAATCAGCAGGGCAACGCGTGGCTTGTGTTCCATCATGGGCTTTCCGGGGTGACCAGCTTCCAGGCGAGGCTTTCACCTGATCGCAGCGGCTTGAGTTCGGCCTGGCCGAAGGCAAAGCTCTCAGGCGGCGTCCAGGCTTGCTTTTTCAGCGTGATGCGGCCCTGGTTGCGTGGCAGCCCATAAAACCCGGGACCACTGAAACTGGCAAAGGCTTCGAGCTGGTCGAGTGCGCCCGCCGCCTCAAAAGCTTCGGCATACAGCTCCATCGCGGCATGCGCGGTGTAGCAACCCGCGCAGCCGGTGGCGTGCTCCTTGAGGTTGGCCGGATGCGGCGCGCTGTCGGTGCCAAGGAAAAACTTGGCGCTGCCGCTGGTCGCCGCCTCCACCAGCGCCACGCGGTGCGTTTCGCGCTTGAGCACCGGCAGGCAGTAGAAATGCGGACGGATGCCGCCCGTGAAGAGGGCGTTGCGGTTGTACAGCAGGTGGTGCGCGGTGATGGTGGCCGCGGTAAAGCGGTCCGCATCGCGTACATACTGCGCGGCCTCCCGGGTGGTGATGTGCTCGAACACGATCTTGAGCTCGGGGAAATCGCGGCGCAGCGGGATCAGCTGCGTGTCGATGAACACCGCCTCGCGGTCGAACAGGTCAATCTCAGGCGAAGTCACCTCGCCGTGCACCAGCAGCAGCAGGCCTTCGCGCTGCATGGCCTCCAGCGTCTTGTAGGTCTTGCGCAGATCGGTCACCCCGGCGTCGCTGTTGGTCGTGGCGCCGGCCGGGTACAGCTTGGTGGCCACCACGCCCGCGTCTTTGGCGCGCCTGATTTCGTCGGGCGGCAGGTTGTCGGTGAGGTACAGCGTCATCAGCGGCTCAAACGCCACGCCTGGGGGCACGGCGGCCTGGATGCGCTCACGGTAGGCCACGGCCTGCGCGGCCGTCGTCACCGGGGGCCGCAGGTTGGGCATGATGATCGCGCGACCAAACTGCGCGGCGGTGTGCGGCACGACGGTGCGCAAGGCGTCGCCATCGCGCACGTGCAGGTGCCAGTCGTCGGGGCGGGTGATGGTAAGGGTGTGGGGTGCGGCTGTCATAGGCAGCATTGTCCCATTGGCTGGACCGCTATCATTTAAATAGCCATCAGCGCTTGATGGTCAAGCGCTGGAGGCCAAAAACACTTCAAATCCCCCTGTTCGGCAGCCGATCACTCGGCGGTGATGCCCGCCTTGCGCACCACGTCGCCAAACTTCGCGAGGCGCTCGGACATCATTTTCTCGAACGCGGCGGGCGTCATCTCTTCGGGCGCGATCACGCCGCGGTCCTTGAGACTGGCCAGCATGGCCGGCGATGTAGCCACCTGCCGAACGGCCTTGTGCAGCGTCTGCACGATGGCGTCGGACGTGCCGCCGGGCGCTGCCAGGCCCGTCCACGAGGTGAGATTGAGCTGGGGGTAGCCCACTTCGGCCAGGGTGGGCACGTCGGACAGTTGCGGCAGGCGCTGGTCGGCCGCCACGGCCAGTGCACGCACCTTGCCCGTCTGGATGTGCGGCAGCATGGTGACGAGGTTGTCGAGCGTGAACTGCACTTCGTTGGCCAGCACGGCCGTGATCAGCGGCGTGCCGCCCCGATACGGGATGTGCGTGGTGAAGACGCCCGTCGCGGCTTTCAGCATTTCCACATTGAGCTGGCCCATGCTGCCCACGCCGCCGCTTCCGTAATTGAGCTTGCCGGGGTTCTTCCTGGCGTAGTCCAGGAACTCCTTGAAGGTCTTGATGGGCAGGCTCGAATGCACCACCAGCACGTTGGGCTGGCGGCCCAGGATGGCGATGTTCTCGAAATCCTTGATGGGGTCGTAGCCCACCTTGGACTGCGTGAGCGGGTTGGCCAGGTGGCTGCTCTGCGACGACACCACCAGCGTGTAGCCATCGGACTTGGCGCGGGCCACCATCTGCGAGGCGACGGACCCCCCGGCCCCGGCACGGTTTTCCACCACGATGGGCACGCCCAGCACGCGCGACAGCGGCTCGGAATACTGGCGGGCCATGATGTCCACCGACCCACCGGGAGGGAACGGCACCACGAACGTGATGGGGCGCGAGGGGTACTTGTCATCGGCGCGCGCGGTCAGCGGCACCAGGCCCGCCAGGCCCAGCCCCAGGCCGGTGTTGAGGAGGTGGCGGCGAGTCGGTTGTGTGGGATGCATGGAATCTTCTCTCAAAGGCTTGTGTGACATGAATCAATGGGGATCAGGGGTGGATCAGGGGTGGTCCAGGATGGCCAGCGCCACGGCCTGGGCGCGTGGCACGAAGGTGGCCAGCTCGCAGTACTCGCGCTCGGTGTGCGCGTGCCCGCCCACCGGGCCGGTGCCGCACAGCGTGGGGGCGCCCACCGAGGCGGTGAGGCCGCTGTCGGCCGCACCGCCGGTGAACTCGCCCTGCACCTCGAAGCCCAGCGCCCTGGCGCCGCGCTGGTAGAGCGCCAACAGGTCGTCGGGCGTGGGCTTCATGGGCAGCGTGCGGCGCGATTCGGTGATGCGCCCCCGGGTGCGCGGCACGGACTCTTCCTCGACAATGGCACGCACCCGCGCGAGCAGTTCCTCCGGATCCGTTTCCGACGTGAAGCGCATATCCAGTTCGGCCTTGGCATGCGGCGCCACCATGTTGGGCACGATGCCGCCCTGCACCACGCCCACGTTGGCGGTGATGCCGGCGGCGGGGTCGGTCAGGGCATGCAGCGCCAGGACCTTGCGGGCCAGCGCCTCGATGGCGCTGGCGCCGGCTGCGTGGTTGATGCCCGCATGGGCGGCGACGCCTTCGACCTCGAATGCCACGACCATCGAACCCTTGCGGCTGGTGACGAGGTTGCCGCTCACGCGGCCCGGCTCGGCGTTGAGCACCGCCCGCGCGCCGCGCGCCCTGTCCATGATGCGTTCGCGCGTGGCGGGCGAGCCAACCTCTTCATCGCACGAAAAAAACAGCTGCAACGGCGCATGGAGGCCCCCGCAGCGTGCAAAGGCCTCGGCCACAAACACGTTCATCACCAGGCCCGACTTCATGTCGGCCACGCCGGGGCCATACGCACGGCCGTCTGCCACGCGAAAGGGGCGGCGCGCCACAGTGCCCGCGGGGTACACGGTGTCCATGTGGCCCATCAGCAGGATGGGCGCGCCCTCGCCGGGCCCTGGCACCTGGGCGTGCAGCAGCACGCCATAGCCGGGCACGGGCTCGAACTGCACGGCAACGCCCGCAGCCTCCAGGCGCTCGCGCAGTGCCGCCGCCACAGCGGTCACGCCCGTTTCGTCGCGGCTGCCGCTGTCGATGTTGACCACTTTGCGCAACAGATCCTGCATGGCCTGCCCCTGGCCAGCCAGCCAGCCCAGGACGCGCGCCCGCGCCTGCGAACGGCTCTCTTCAAGGGTATCCTGCATCTTTGTCCTTCGGTAAACCCCTTGCCCGGGGCAAAATTTTGACCGCAGTATTGCACGCGCCACCGTTGTTTGCAATATATTTTGCACAAATAACACACACATGAAATCTTCATTGCAAAAATCATCCGGCCTGCTCACCGAGCGCCTGGCCCGCCAGGGCGGCGAGCTGACGGCCAGCGAACGCGCATTGGCCGAGGCCCTGGGGCGCGACTACCCGCATGCGCTGCTCGAATCCGCCACGGCCCTGGCCGCACGCAACGGCACCAGCGCATCCACCGTGGTGCGGCTGTTCGCCAAGCTGGGCTATGCGAGCTACGCCGAGGCGCAGCGCGAGGCCCGCGCCGAAGTCACGGCGCTGCTGCAGACGGCCGGGCAGCGCGCGCCCGTCACCATCGGCACGCAGCGCAGCCTGCAGCAGTGCGTGGACGACGCCCTGCTGCACGACCAGCACAACATCACCGCCACGCGCGAGGGCCTGGACATGGCGGCGTTCGAAGCCATCGCCACGCGCATTGCGCAGGGCAAGGGCCGCCTCTTCGTGCTGGCGCAGATCAACAGCGCGCCCGTGGCGGCCTGGCTGGCGCTGCACCTCAACATGTGCCGCCCCGGCGTGCATGAGCTGGGCGCGGGGGCCGTGGCGACCACGGACCAGTTGCTGTGGATTCGGCCCGAAGACGCCCTGCTGGCCTTCAGCATCCGCCGCTATGCCAGCGGTCCGGCGAAGGTGGCTCAGCGCTTTCGCGAAGCGGGCGCGCAGGTGCTGGCCATCACCGACAGCGCCGCCGCACCGCTGTCCGCCCTGGCGCACCACCGGGTGCAGGTGCACACGTCCAATGCATCGCCGTTTGACTCCTACACCGCGGCGTTCTTCGTCTGCAACGCCCTGGTGTCCGCCGTGGCCCAGTTGCGGCACGCGGCCGTGTCGCAGACGCTGACGCGCCGGGACCAGCTGTGGAAGGACGTGGAGGCCCAGCTCATCGTAGACCAGGCGCCCGCGCGCACGGGGCATGCCCGTCGCAGGCCTGGGCGCTAGTTTTCAATGCTGGAGAATCTTGTTCAGGAAGTCCTTGGTGCGCGCCTGCCGGTTTTCCGGATGGCTGAAAAACTCGTCTTTCGAGCAGTCCTCTAGAATCCGCCCGCCCACGTCCATGAAGATCACGCGGCTGCCGACTTTTTTCGCAAAACCCATTTCGTGCGTGACCACCATCATGGTCATGCCTTCCACGGCCAGGCCCATCATGCAGTCCAGCACCTCGCCGACCATTTCAGGGTCCAGCGCGGAGGTGGGTTCGTCAAACAGCATGGCAATCGGGTCCATGCTCAGCGCACGGGCGATCGCCACGCGCTGCTGCTGGCCGCCCGAGAGCTGGCCCGGAAACTTGTCCTTGTGCGCCATCAGGCCCACGCGGTCCAGGTATTTCAGGCCGTGTGTTTTGGCTTCGTCGGCGTTGCGACCCAGCACCTTGACCTGCGCCAGCGTGAGGTTTTCGGTCACGTTGAGGTGCGGAAACAGCTCGAAGTTCTGGAACACCATGCCAACTCTGGAGCGCAGCTTGGGCAGGTCGGTTTTCGGATCGTGCACGGCCTGGCCGTCCACATAAATTTCGCCCTTCTGGAAAGGCTCCAGCGCATTGATGGTTTTGATCAGGGTGGATTTGCCGGAGCCGGACGGCCCGCACACCACCACCACCTCGCCTTTTTTGATGCTGGTGGTGCAGTTGTTGAGCACCTGCACGGCGCCATACCATTTGGACACTTCTTTGAGTTGAATCATCTTATTCTCCGAAAACGCTCTTGTGCGTTGACAAAACTTTTACCGAACAATGGCGATCTTGGCCTGCAGCTGCTTGACGATGTACGACAAGCCATAGCAGATCGCAAAATAAACCACCGCCGCCAGCAGGTAGGCCTCTTCGGGCCGGCCATAAATCTTCCCGGCCGTCGTCAGGCCCTTGAGCAGGTCGTAGGCGCCAATCGCATACACCAGCGAGGTGTCCTGAAACAGGATGATGGTCTGGGTCAGCAGCACCGGGATCATGTTGCGAAACGCCTGGGGCAGGATAATCAGGCGCATGTTCTGGGCATAGGTCATGCCCAGCGCCTGCCCCGCATTGACCTGGCCGCGCGAGATGGACTGGATGCCGGCCCGCATGATCTCGCTGAAGTAAGCGGCTTCAAACGCCACAAAGGTAATGGTAGCCGACAGCTCCGCGCCTATGGGCCTGCCGATGATGGTGGGCACCAGCAGGAAGAACCACAGAATCACCATCACCAGCGGGATGGAGCGCATGCCATTGACGTAAAACGTCGCCGGCAGCATCAGCATTTGTTTGCCCGACAGGCGCATCAGGGCCAGCAGGGTACCGAAGATGATGCCGCCCACGGTGGCCACCGCCGTCAGCTGCACGCTGAAAATGAAGCCCTTGACGACGAACTTGGAGAGTATTTCCCAGTCCAGGAAGGAAAAGTCGAGTCCCAGCATGTCAGTGCCCTCCCCCTGCCGTGCCGGCCACGATGTAACCCGGTATCCGGACTTTCTTTTCGACAAAGGCCATGACCCGGTTGACGGCAAACGCCGACACGGCGTACAGCGCGGTGACGGCCAGATAAATCTCGATGCCGCGCGAGGTCTCTTCCTGGGCCTGCATGGCGAACATGGTGAGCTCGGCAATCGACACCGCAAAAGCCACCGAGGAGTTTTTCAGCAGGTTCATGGACTCGCTGGTCAGCGGCGGGATGATGATGCGAAACGCCATGGGCAGGATCACGTAGCGGTAGGTTTGCGCCGTGGTGAAGCCCATGGCCATGCCGGCATAGCGCTGGCCGCGCGGCAGGGCCTGCACACCGGCACGCACCTGCTCGGCAA
Source organism: Polaromonas sp. (assembly GCF_036676035.1). Classification (GTDB taxonomy): domain Bacteria; phylum Pseudomonadota; class Gammaproteobacteria; order Burkholderiales; family Burkholderiaceae_C; genus Polaromonas. Next base: position 32,391 of record NZ_JAKFDR010000058.1, on the reverse strand, counting down.
TACGTGCCGAGGTGAAAAATCCGAGTGCCAGCACCACCAGCACAAAACCGGGCACATCCCTCATGGCCGGAAACATTTTGGGGACGACGAAATACCAGATGAAAATCTGGACCAGCAAGGGAACGTTGCGAAACAGCTCCACCCAGAAGTTGGCCAGGCGTACCAGCCAGGGGCTGTTGGGCAGGGTTCGGAAAGTGCCCATCAAGGCCCCCGCCAGCAAGGCAACCACCCAGGCACAGCCGGCGACGGACAGCGTCCATCCCCAGGCGTCGAACATCCACTGCAGATAGGTGCGCCCGCTCCCATCGTCATTCAGAAATACTTTCCAATCCCAAGTCATGATGACCCCAGCCAAGAATATTGTTGTTGCTTTGCTTTTACCAAAAACACAGCCCGAGTAAACAACAAACCCCGCCAGACAGCTCGCCAGCGGGGTTTGTTGGCCTCAAAGGCCAGAATTACTTCTTGGCGTAGTCTTCCATGGGCTTGTCGTTAGGCGTCGCCCAGGCGGCCTTGGTGCTCTCGCTGGCGGGCAAACCGACGCGTACATTTTTCGGCGGAACAGGTTGCATCAGCCACTTGTCATATATTTTTGCCAGCTCGCCGGACTTGATCAGGCCTTTGATGGTGTCATCCGACAATTTTTTGAACGCCGGGTCATCTTTGCGCATCATGATGGCAATGGGCTCAACGCTCAGTACTTCACCGACGATCTTGAAGCCGGCGGGATTCTTGGAGTTGGCGATGTTGCTGGCCAGAATGGAGCCATCCATGACAAACGCATCGGCACGGCCGGACTCGAGCAGCAGAAAGCTGTCGGAGTGGTCTTTGCCGAAGACTTCCTTGAAGTCAACGCCGGTGGCGCGCTCGTTTTTGCGCAAGGTCTGGACGGAGGTGGTGCCTGTGGTGGTGGCCACGCTTTTGCCATTGAGTTGGGCGATGGACGTAATGCCTGAGTCGGCTTTCACCGCAATGCGAACCTCTTCAACAAAGGTGGTCACTGCAAACGCAACGTCTTTTTGGCGCGTCGCATTATTGGTGGTGGAGCCGCACTCAATATCGACCGTGCCGTTTTGCACCAGGGGAATGCGGTTTTGCGATGTCACCGGCAGGTATTTCACTTCCAGCTTCTTGCCTACCGTTTTTTCGAGACTGGCCAGAATGCGCTGACACACGTCGACGTGGTAGCCAGCGTACTTGCCATCACCGAGGGTAAAGGAAAGACCGGATGAGTCGCGCACGCCCATGGTGACGACGCCAGAAGCCTTGACCTTGGCGATGGTGTCGTTGGCCTGTGCAAATGCACCGCCTGCTGCGAGCAGGGCGATGGACAAGGCGGCTAGTTTGAGTTTCATGGTTTCTCCTGTGTGAAATGAAACGGTTAGTGAACACTATTTTAGGGAGTTGGCATCAGGGCAAGCCCCAAGGTTTACCCCAGCACTTTAAACGCAAGCCCGGCGGCCGGATGGGGCCAAGATGGTGCGCGCATAAAGGTCCAGAACTATAGGGCAGATCAAAGCAGTCTTTGTGCCAGGGCCTGCTCAGGCAGCGGGTCGCAAGGGTTGTGTCAGCTTGTCCGGCACCAGCAGCGCCTCCACTTCGGCCTGCGTCAGAATGCCCAGTGCCGCGGCGACCTCGGCAATCGGTGCGCCGCTGGCCATTGCGGTTTTGCCGATCAGCGCCGCTTTTTCGTAGCCGATGATGGGGTTGAGCGCCGTCACCAGCGTCACCGACTCCCGCACTCGCCGGGCCAGCAGCTCGCGGTTGGCTTCAATACCGGCCACGCAATTGGTTTGCAGCGTCAGGCAGGCCTGGCTCAGGTGTTCAATGCTTTTGAACAGGCTCCAGCCCATGATGGGCTCGAAGGCATTGAGCTGCAGCTGGCCGGCTTCGGAGGCCATGGTCACGGTCATGTCGTTGCCGATCACCTCAAACGCCACCTGGTTCATCACCTCGGGAATCACCGGGTTCACCTTGCCCGGCATGATGGAAGAGCCGGCCTGGCGCGGCGGCAGCCTGATGTCGCCAAAGCCGGCCTGCGGGCCGCTGGAGAGCAGGCGCAGGTCATTGCAGATCTTGCTGAGCTTGGTGGCCACGCGCTTGAGCACGCCTGACAGCTGGACAAAGGCGCCGGTGTCCTGCGTGGCTTCGATCAGGTTGATGGACTTGACCACCGGAATGCGGCTTTCCTCGGCCAGATACTGGCAGGCCAGGTCGGCGTAGCCGTGCGGCGCGTTGATGCCGGTGCCGATCGCCGTGGCGCCGAGGTTGACTTCCTGGATCAGCGCACGCGCTTCGCGCAAACGGGCCTCGTCCTCGCCAATCATCACGGCGTAGGTGGAAAACTCCTGCCCCAGCGTCATCGGCACGGCATCCTGCAACTGGGTGCGGCCAATTTTCAGCACATCCCGAAATTCAGCGGCCTTGTCTTCAAAGCCGCGCCGCAGAACGGCCATGGAGTTCAGCAGGCGTTCGATGCCCGACCACAGGGCAACGCGTACCGCCGTCGGGTAAACATCATTGGTGCTTTGCGAGGCATTGACGTGGTCGTTGGGGTGCAGGATGTCGTAGCGGCCTTTTTCATGGCCCATGTTTTCCAGCGCCAGATTGGCAATGACTTCATTGGCGTTCATGTTGGTGGACGTGCCTGCGCCCCCCTGGATCACATCGACCACAAACTCGTCATGGTGCCGGCCCGCGATCAGCTCGTCACAGGCCGCCAGGATGGCCGCCGAGCGTTTGGAGTCCAGCGTGCCGAGCTCGACATTGGCGCGTGCGGCCGCCTTTTTGACAAAAGCCAGGGCGCAAATCAGGTCGGGCATGGCCGACACGCGGGTGCCCGAGATCGGAAAGTTCTCCACGGCACGCGCGGTGTGCACCCCCCAGTAGGCAGTCAAGGGGATTTGCTTGTCACCGAGAAAATCTCGCTCGGTGCGGCTGGACAGCCCGGAGGCGACAAAGGAAGTGGACACAGGGGGCGACCATCAAAGTTGCAATGCCACGCACTGTAAATTTACGGTCTTGAAAACGCCAATGCTGTTTCAGGGCCCGGTTATGCGTTTTGTTTATAACCACCAAGGGTTACTACCTAGGCACGGCTGGCTGGCGGCTTTGCCCTTTCCTTGTCCTTGAGCTGAGCCTGGGACTGCAGGTAAGTCCACAGGGCCTGCGCATGGCTTTTGGTCGACTCTTTGGTGGCTGGCCGCTCGCGGTACACGCGCACATCCATGGTCATTTCAAGGTTGCCGCCGGCACTGACGAGTTTCTTCGCCCTCAGTTCCTTTTTGACCGCGCTCAAGGGCAAAAAGGCGATGCCATGCCCTTCCAGTGCCATGGCCTTGAGGCCCTCGGACATGTCGGTTTCGTAGACCCGGTCCAGATGGATGGCCGTGCTCGACTGCTTCAAAACCAGATCGACCATGCGCCCCAGATAAGCCCCCGGGGCGTACCCCAGATAAGGCAGGGGCTGGCCCGCCCGGCCCGGTAGTTTGAAGGTCGGTTCGCCCGCCGCATCGGGTTTGACAAAAGGCGCCAGCACTTCCTGGCCCAGCGTCACCATTTCATAGCGGTCGGGATCGAGCTGGAAAGGCTGCGAGTCATGGTAGTAGGAAATCAGCAGGTCGCAGTTGCCTTCGACCAGCCGCAGCACCGCGTCGTGCACGTTCAGGGCAATCAGGCGGCTTTTGATCGGGCCGAACTTCTCGCGCAGGGTGCTGACCCAGGCCGGAAAAAAGGTGAATGCCAGCGTGTGCGGCACCGCGAATTCAATCACGTCCTGCCCGGCCGAGGCATGGCCGCGCAGCATGGCCCGGGTCGACTGCAGGCCCTGCAGCATTTCCAGCGACTGGCTGTAAAGCGTTTCACCCGCCGGCGTCAGCCGTGTGGGGTAGGAGCTTCTATCGACCAGATCGGTGCCGGCCCAGGCTTCGAGCGCCTGGATGCGCCGTGAAAACGCGGGCTGTGTCACGTGGCGCAGCGTGGCCGAGCGGCTGAAGCTGCGCGTTTCAGCCAGGCTGACAAAATCTTCTAGCCATTTGGTTTCCATGGTTTTGATTATGCGAGCTTGGGCATCGCCGGGGCTACCGGGAATTCCATACGCCCCGCCGGCGAGGCCGCAGTCAGGCTAGCTTGCCGGGAAAAAAGAACGAAAGTGGTGGAAATTAGCTATCAATTCAATAGCTGTCAACGCAATTACTGCAAGGGCCAGAGCCCCAAAAGGCCTGAAAGATTACTCAGAACTCTGCTGCAGCGCCCACATCTGCGCATAGCGCTGCCCCAGCGCCAGCAGCTGCCCGTGCGTCCCCCGTTCGATCACGCGCCCGCCATCCATCACCAGAATCTCATGCGCATCGACCACCGTGGACAGGCGGTGCGCAATCACCAGCGTGGTCTTGTTCTGGGCGGCGGCGCGCAGCTCGGCCTGGATGGCGCGCTCGTTGGCGGAGTCGAGTGCGGAGGTGGCCTCGTCAAAAATCACCACCGGCGGGTTTTTCAGCAGGGTGCGGGCAATCGCCACCCGCTGTTTCTCGCCGCCCGAGAGCTTGAGCCCGCGCTCACCCACCATGGTGTTGTAGCCTGAAGGCGTCGAGGCGATGAAGTCGTGGATGCGGGCCGCGCGGGCCGCCTCTTCCACCTCGGCGCGGCTGGCGCCGGGCTTGCCGTAGGCGATGTTGTACTCGACGGTGTCGTTGAACAGCACGGTGTCTTGCGGCACGATGCCGATGGCCTGCCGCACGCTGGCCTGGGTCACGTGCCGGATGTCCTGCCCGGCAATGGTGATGCGGCCGCCCTCGTCGGGGTTGCTGACATCGTAAAAGCGGTACAGCAGCCGCGCCAGCGTGGATTTGCCCGCGCCGGACGAACCGACCACCGCCACCGTTTTGCCCGGCGGGATTTCAAAGCTCACCTGGTGCAGGATGGGGCGCGCCGGCTCGTAGGCAAAGCTGACGTTGACGAACTTGACCGCCGGCGACGCCTCGACCTGCAGCGGCTGCGCCAGCGGATCGTCGGCCACCTCGCGCTCTTTTTCGAGCAGGTTGAACATTTTCTCGAGGTCGGTCAGGCTTTGCTTGATCTCGCGGTAAATCACGCCCAGAAAGCCCAGCGGGATGTACAGCTGGATCATGAAGGCATTGACCATGACCAGGTCGCCCAGCGTCATGCGGCCATCGACCACGCCCTGGGTGGCGCGCCACAGCATGGCCACCAGGCCGGTGGCAATGATCAGCTGCTGGCCGGCATTGAGCAGGCTCAGCGTGTTCTGGCTCTTGATGGCCGCGCGGCGGTAGCGCAGCAGGCTTTCGTCATAGCGCCGGGCTTCAAAGTCTTCGTTGTTGAAGTACTTGACGGTTTCGTAATTGAGCAGCGAGTCGATCGCGCGGCTGTGGGCGGACGAGTCCAGCTCGTTCATGGCCTTGCGAAACTGGGTGCGCCACTCCGTCACCGTGACCGTGAAGAAGATGTAAAACACCAGTGCAATGGCGGCGATACCGGCAAACCAGGCGTCAAACTTGATCGCCAGCAGGCTCAGGACCAGCGTCACCTCGATCAGCGTCGGGATGATGCTGTAGAGCGAATAGGAAATGAGCGAGTGCACGCCGCGCGTACCGCGCTCGATGTCGCGCGTCATGCCGCCGGTCTGGCGCTCCAGGTGAAAACGCAGGCTCAGCGCATGCAGGTGGCGAAACACCTCCAGCGAGATCCGGCGTGCAGCCCCTTCGGTGGCCTTGGCAAACACCAGCTCGCGCAGCTCGGTAAACACCGAGGTCGACAGCCGCAGCAGGCCGTAGGCCAGCAGCAGCGCCACCGGCACCACCAGCACCGCCTGCACATCGCCCGGCCGAAAGTTCATCGCATCGACCAGGTTTTTGAGCAGCAGCGGCACCCCCACATTGGCCAGCTTGGCGCCCACCATGAAGCTCAGGGCGGCCAGCACGCGCCATTTGTACTCCCACAAATAGGGGAAAAGACGCTTCAGGGTGTCCCTGTCGGAGCGGGCCCGGGGCGGCTGGACCGGCGCGCCGGCGCCCACAGGGGTCGGGAGGGGAGTGTCAACAGTGGAGGCACGGGAGCGCATGAGTCACAATCATTGGGGTTGTTTTTAATTTCTTTTCAGATTGTGCCTATGTCTTCCGAATCAAGCGCCCGCTCAAGCTCTAACCCGGACAGCCTCAATGTCAAGCTGCCCGACGACAAGGAACTGGTCCTCAAGGTCATTCCCATGCCGGCCGACTGCAATGCCAATGGCGACATTTTTGGCGGCTGGGTCATGGCCCAGGTCGACCTGGCCGGCTCGGTGATCCCGGCCCGCCATGTGGACGGGCGCATGGCGACAGTGGCGGTCAATCAATTCATCTTCAAACAGCCGGTCCGGGTGGGCGACATCCTGTCGTTTTTTGCCAGCCTCACCCGCATCGGCACCACCTCGATCACGGTGCAGGTCGAGGTCTACGCCGAGCGTTTTCGCTCGCAGGGGCAGTACATCAAGGTGACCGAAGCGAGCCTGACCTATGTGGCGATCGATGAGCAGGGCCGACCGCGCAAGATTGCGAAGAGCTGATTAGCTATCAATTTAATAGCTAATTACGCCTATTTCGCAAGGACCCAAGGCACTTTTCCCTCCTAACCCCACCAGCCCACACGCGGCGCGGCGCTGGCCAGCGCCAGCTCCGCCTCACTGACGTCGATTTCCATGCGCAGCAGCGCGGCCGCCATGGCCTTGCCCAGGTTGTCCATGCGCAGGTTGCGCGCGCCGCCGCCCTGCAGGGCATCGTGCAGCACCAGCTTGAGCGCGAGGATGTTGGGGAGGGGCCAGCATTGCACCGCGCCGGGCAGCCAGGGCGCAAAGTGCGCCTGCACGCGTTCGGCCGTGACCTCCCGCTCCAAGAGCTGGTAGCCCGCTGCATTCCAGGCAAACAGGCCAAAGTCGACCCAGTCGGCCTTGTCCCCGCTGCGCGCATGGGCCAGCTTCACGAGTTGAACCTTCATGTTGTCAGCACCTCCACCCGGATCTGCGCCTCCACCGCCTGCCGGTCCACCAGGGCCGGCCAGATGCCCAGCAGCTCCGTGCTGCCGCCCCGCCCCTGAAAGCCGCAGGTGTAGGCCGGGCCGCTCAGGGCCATCCACGGAAACAGGCGGCCGAAGTTGTCGGCCACGGTTTTGTCGCGCGTGCGCAGCACCATGCGCACCCACACTTCATTGAGCTCGGCCAGCGCCTCGGGCGGCGGCAGCGGCGCCAGCGGCCCGTGGGCCGAGTTGAGCCCCGGGAACTCCACGAACAGGGCTTCGTGTGGCAAGCGCTTGTCGGCCAGCTGGGACTTGACCATCTCGATGGCCACCAGCGCCTTGTCGTAGGCGTCGGGCCAGCTAAAGCCCCAGGTCACCTCGGCCTTGTAGCCATCGCGGTAGCCGCCGACCACCTTGAGCTGCGCCGGCCGGGCATGCCCGCGCGCTCCGGTGAGCCGCACGCGGTCCTGGCCCAGGTCATCGAGTTGCACCCTCGACAGGTCAAGCACCACATCCGGCGAAAAGTACTGGTGCGGATCGTGCACCTCGTAGAGCAGTTGCTGGCGCACCGTGTCGAAGTTGATGCGCCCGCCCGTGCCCGGGGCTTTGGTGATGAGGGCCGCGCCGTCTTGCGTCACCTCGGCAATCGGATAACCAATGTGCGCCAGGTCGGGAATGGCTTTCCAGGCCTGCTGGCTGCCAAAATTGCCGCCGCTGCCCTGGCCCGAGCACTCCAGCAAATGCCCGACCGCCAGGCCCTGTGCGAGACGGTCCAGATCAAACGGCGTGCTGGCGTCTTCAAGCCGCCAGCCAAACTCGTGCACCAGCGGCGCCAGAGACAGCGCCGCATCCGCGACCCGGCCGGTGATCACGATCTCGGCGCCCTGCTGCAGGGCCGAGACAATCGGCCTTGCGCCCAGATAGGCATTGGCAAACACCATGCGCTCGCGCACCGCCTCGAAGCCGTCCCCATTGAACAGGTGCGGCGGGCTCAGCTTGCTTAAGTGCGGCAAGACGTCATCGCCCGTCACCACGGCGATGCGGGCCTGCCAGCCTTTGGCCGCAAACGCCGCGCGCAAGGCCGTGGCGGCACCGGTGGGATTGAGCCCACCGGCATTGCAGACCAGCCTGACCCGGTGTTTTTGCATCAGCGGCCACAGGCGCATCAGCATGGGCAGCACATCGCGCGCATAGCCATGCGATGGGTCGCGCTGCCGGTCTTTTTGCAGGATGGCCAGGGTCAGCTCGGCCAGGTGATCACTGGCGATGTACTGGACCTCGCCGCGCTCAATGCTGGCGACGACAGGCTCCCATGCGTCGCCGTAAAAACCCAGGCCGGCGCCGATTCGAACTTTTCTCTGCATGGTTTGATTACGCGTGATGGCCCCAATGAGCCGTATTCGGATGAACCCCTAAAGACAGACCCCTGGGTGACAGCTATAACTTGCGCAACACCTTCAGGGAGACATCAACGTGCAATTTTTGCAGCTGGTCATCAGCGGCATTGCCCAAGGCTGTATCTACGGGCTGATCGCGCTGGGCTTTGTACTCATTTACAAAGCCACCGAGACCGTGAGTTTTGCACAAGGCGAGTTGATGATGCTCGGCGCCTTCGGGGGGCTGGCCGGCATGACCCTGCTGGGCTTTCCGTTCTGGCTGGCGGTGATCAGCGCGATTGTGGGCATGGCGCTGTTTGGCATGCTGCTTGAGCGCCTGGTGATACGCCCCATCCTGGGGCAGCCGGCTTTTTCCGTCGTGATGCTGACCATTGGCGTCGGCTACACCGCGCGCGGCCTGATCACCATGATCCCCGGCATAGGCACCGAAACCTATGTGCTGCCGGTGCCCTACAAAGACCAGATCTGGACGCTGGGCCCGCTGGTCATCAACGTGGAGCAGGTCGCCATCATAGGCAGCACGGCCGTGCTGTGCACTCTTTTGTTTGCCATGTTCAAGTACAGCAAGCTGGGCATTGCCATGCAGGCCTCGTCGCAAAACCAGCTGGCGGCGTACTACATGGGCATCCCGGTCAAGCGCCTCAATGGCCTGGTCTGGGGCCTGGCCGCAGCCGTGGCCGCGATTGCCGGCCTGCTGCTGGCGCCCATCACCTTTGTGCACGCCAACATGGGTTTTATCGGCCTGAAGGCTTTTCCCGCCGCGGTGGTGGGCGGCTTCAGCAGCCTGCCCGGCGCCATCGTGGGCGGGCTGGTCATCGGCACCGTCGAGTCCCTGTCCGGCTTTTACCTGCCCGACGGCTTCAAGGACGTCGCAGCCTACATCGTGGTGCTCATCATGTTGATGGTCAAGCCCAGCGGATTGTTCGGCGAAAAGCTGCGTAAAAAGGTTTAACAGTCCATGCGCTTTATCTTCAAAACCGACTATGGGCAGGACATCAAGCTGGCCAAGCACGGCGGCCATGTGTTCTGGTACGGCGCGCTGCTGCTGTTGCTGCTGGCCGCTCCCTGGCTGTTTGCCGAGTACTGGCTGGCCCAGTTGACCTTTGTGCTGATTTACTCGATCGCCGGCCTGGGCCTGATGCTGCTGGCCGGTTTCACGGGCCTGTTTTCGCTGGGCCACGCGGCCTTCCTGGGCGTCGGGGCCTACACCCAGGCGGTGCTGACCAATGCCGGCCTGCCCTTTCCCATTGCACTGGCCTGCGCCGCCGGTTTGTCGGCCGCCGTGGGCGTGGTCGTGGGCTTGCCCGCGCTGCGTGTCAAAGGCATTTACCTGGGCATGGCCACGCTGGCGTTCGGCTTTATCGTGGAAGAGGTGTTTGCGCGCTGGGAGAGCGTGACGGGCGGCAATGCAGGCATCCACCTCAAGGTGCCCGACATGTTCGGCTGGAAGCTGGCCAGTGGTGAGGCGTTCTACTTTCTCTGCCTGCTCATCACCATCGTCGCCACGCTGGCCATCCTCAATTTGCTGCGCGCCCCGACCGGCCGGGCCTTCGTGGCGATTCGTGATTCGGAGATTTCGGCACAAAGCATGGGCATCCACCTGGCCCGCTACAAGACCCTGTCGTTTTCGCTGTCTGCGGCGCTGGCCGGCATTGCCGGCGCCCTGTATGCGCACAAGCTGCAATTCATCTCGCCGGACCAGTTCAACATCCTGCAGTCGATCGACCTGCTGCTGATGATCGTCATTGGCGGCGCGGGATCGGTCCATGGTGCGTTTCTGGGCGCCATCTTCCTGATCTCCATGCCGCAAGTGATCGCCCTGACCAAGGACTACCTGCCCGCCACCATAGGCCAGGCGCCCGGCCTGCAGGCCGCGGTCTACGGCATCGTGCTGATCGCCTTTGTGCTGTTCGAGCCGCTGGGCCTGTATGGCCGCTGGCTGAAGATACGCACCTACCTTCAGCTCTTTCCGTTCTACCGCAAGGGCATGTTCAAGCGGCAGAAGTCTTTCCAAAAATCGGATCGCCTGAAATGAGCGCCGTCCTTCTTTCAGCCAAAAATCTCAGCGTGCGCTTTGGCGGCGTGCTCGCCGTCAACAATGTCAGCTTTGATGTGCAGCAAGGCGAAGTCTTCACACTCATAGGCCCCAACGGCGCCGGGAAAACCACGGTGTTCAACCTGATCAGCCGCATCTACACCCCCACCACGGGCGAGATCGAATACCTGGGCAACAAACTCACGGACCAGCCGCCGCACAAAATCGCGTCGCTGGGCATTGCGCGAACCTTCCAGAACATCGAGCTGTTTGAGCATGCCACCGTGCTGCACAACCTGCTGATTGGCCGGCACACGCACCGCCGGACCGGCCTGCTGCACGACATGTTTTTTACCGGCAAGGCCCGGCAGGCCGAATTGCTGGCACGCGAGAAGGCCGAGCAGGTCATCGACTTCCTGGACTTGCAGCACCACCGCGACGCCATGGTCGCCGGCCTGCCCTACGGCGTGCGCAAGGTGGTGGAGCTGGCCCGCGCCCTGTGCACCGAGCCGAAACTGCTGCTGCTCGACGAGCCCTCCTCGGGCCTGAATGTGGAGGAAACCGGGGACATGGCCTTCTGGATTCAGGACATCAAGAACGAGCTGGGCATCACGGTGCTGATGGTGGAGCATGACATGACCCTGGTCTCCAAGGTGTCCGACCGCGTGCTGGCCATGAACCAGGGCGAGGTGTTGGCCATGGGCACGCCGCGCGAGGTGCAGAACGACCCGGGTGTCATTGAAGCCTATCTGGGCTCGGTTGATGATGTGTCTTCGCTGAGGAGGGAGCTTACCCAATGAGCGCCGTGCCTCCCCCCATCAGCGACCAGCCCGTACTCAAGCTGCTCAACGTGGAGAGCGCCTATGGGCCCATCAAGGCCATACGCGGCGTCAGCCTGCAGGTTCGCCGCAGCGAGATTGCCACGGTGCTGGGCTCCAACGGCGCCGGCAAGTCCACCATTCTCAAGACCATCTCGGGCATCATCGATCCGCGCAAAGGCTCCATCGAATTCAAGGGCCAGGACATCACCGCGCAAGACCCGGCCCTGATCGTGCAGCAGGGCCTCTCGCATGTACCCGAAGGGCGCGAGGTGTTCCCCCTGCTCAGTGTGCGCGACAACCTGCTGATGGGCGCCTACACCCGCCAGGACCGCGACGGCGTGTCGCGGGACATCGAAGCGGTTTATGGCTACTTCCCCATCCTGCGCGAACGGGCCCTGCAGGACGCCGGCCTGCTGTCGGGCGGCCAGCAGCAAATGCTGGCGATCTCGCGCGCCCTGATGGCCTCGCCCGACCTGATCCTGCTGGACGAGCCCAGCCTGGGCCTAAGCCCAAAGCTGACCAAGGAAATCTTCGAGATCGTGGTGCGCATCAACCGCGAACGCGGCACCACCATTTTGCTGGTCGAGCAAAACGCCAACATGGCCCTTAACGCATCGGACTACGGCTACGTGCTGGAAAACGGCCGCATCGTGATGGAAGACACCTGTGCCCGCCTGCGTGAAAAGGACGACATCAAGGAGTTCTACCTGGGGCTGAAAGAAGACGGTGTGCGCGGCGAGCGGCGCTGGAAGAAAAAGAAAACCTGGCGGTAAGCACATGAATGCACAACGCAAGCACTTCAAGGCCACATTCAAATGAGTAATTTGTGGGATTTAAGCCATATCCAGCCCAACACTACCGTGGTGCTGGAGGGCGACACCATTCCCGCCCTGTTCTGGAATGGAGTGAACCAGCGCGGCAGCCAGGTCTGGATGCGCCAGAAAAAACTCGGCATCTGGCGCAGCTGGAACTGGGCGCAAACCGGCGACGCCGTGCGCGAAATCGCCGCCGGCCTGGTCAGCCTGGGTTTTGCCAAGGGCGAATGCGCGTCCATCCTGTCCAATACCGTCATTGAATGGGTGCTGGCCGATCTGGCCGTGCTCAGCTGCGGCGGTGTGTCCAACGGCATCTACCCGACCGACGCGGCCTCGCAGGTGCAGTACCTCTGCGAAGACTCGCGCACCACCCTCCTGTTTGTTGAAGACGACGAGCAACTCGACAAGGCGCTCGAAGCCAGACCCCGGTTGCCGGGCCTGCGCCAGATCGTCGTGTTTGACATGGAGGGCTTGCACGCACTCCATGACCCCGCCGTGATGAGCCTGGAAGACCTGCGCACCCTGGGCCGTGCCTGCCTGGAACGGCAGCCGGACGTGGTCGAAGAGCGCGTCAAGGCCTGCCAGCCCGGCGATCTGGCCATCCTGGTCTACACCTCGGGCACCACCGGCAAACCCAAGGGCGCGATGCACAGCCACCACGGCCTGGTCTACACCGCGCGCGGCTACAACACGCTGATAGCGCAGGACGAGCACGACGAACGCATGTGTTTCCTGCCCTTGTGCCATATCGCCGAACGCATGGGGGGCGAGTACTTTGGGCTCTACACCGGCGCCAAACTCAATTTCGTCGAAAACCCCGAGACCATTCCCGAGAACGTGCGTGAAATTGCCCCGACGGTTTTCACCGGGGTGCCGCGCGTCTGGGAAAAGTTCTACTCCGGCGTGATGATTTCCCTGAAAGAAGCCAGCCGGCCGCAGCAGGCCGCTTATGCCTGGGGCATAGCCGTCGGCAGCGACATTGCCGAGCGGGTGATGGCGGGCGAGCCGGTCAGCCACTGGCTCAGGCTGAAGTTCACCATCGCGCGCTGGGTGGCCCTCAACAACACCCGCAAGCTCATCGGCATTCATCGCGCGCGCTTTTGCGTGACCGGTGCGGCGCCCATCTCCGCCGAACTGGTCAAGTGGTACATGGCGCTGGGCGTGCCCCTGCTGGAAGTCTGGGGCATGACCGAGACCTGCGGTGCATCCACGGGCGTGCCGGCCAGCCGCATCAAGCCCGGCTCGATTGGCCCGGCAGCCGGCTACAACGAAGTCCGGCTGGACCCGACCACCGGTGAGATCCTGGTGCGCGGCCCGAATGTATTCATGGGCTACCTGAACCTGCCCGAGAAAACCGCCGAAGCGATCGATGCCGACGGCTGGCTGCACACCGGCGACGTGGGCGCCATGGATGAAGAAGGTTTCTTCAAGATCACCGACCGGATGAAGGACATCATCATCACCGCCGGCGGCAAGAACGTGACGCCCAGCGAACTCGAGAACGAGCTCAAGTTCTCGCCCTACATCACCGATGCGGTGGTGATTGGCGACAAGCGCCCCTACCTGACCGTCATCATCATGATTGACCAGGAAAACGTCGAAAAATTTGCGCAGGATGCGGACATACCCTTCAGTAATTACGCCAGCTTGACGCGCGCCACCGAAGTGCAAGAATTGATCCAGTCCGAGATTGACCGGGTCAACAAGAAGTTTGCACGGGTCGAGCAGATCAAAAGATTCTTCCTGCTGGACACCCAACTCACGGCTGAAGACGAGGAACTGACACCCACCATGAAGCTCAAGCGCAAGCTGGTCGAGAAAAAATACGCACCGCAGATTCAAGCCATGTATTGACGGTTTTTGCAGAGTTTTTACAGGAGACCCACCATGAAGCTGAAGTCAACCGCCGCCCTTGCCGCCCTGGCATTGACGGGCGCCTTGTCCACGACGCTGGCCCAGGCGCAGAGCCAGGGCGTCAGCAAGACCGAGATCACGCTCGGCTCGATCCAGGACCTCTCGGGCCCGATCGCGGGCTTCGGCAAACAGGTGCGCCTGGGCATGATGCTGCGCGTAGACGAACTCAACGAGCAGGGCGGCATCAATGGCCGCAAGATCAAGCTCATCGTGGAAGACTCGGCCTACGACCCCAAGAAGGCCGTGCTGGCGGCCCAGAAGCTCGTCAACCAGGACAAGATCTTCGCCATGGTCGGCCACATCGGCACGGCGCAGAACCTCGCCGCCATGCCGGTGCAGTTCGAGAAGAACGTCATCAACTTCTTCCCGGTGACTGCGGCCCGCGAGATGTACGAGCCCTTCCACAAGCTCAAGTACTCGTTCGCCGCCACCTACTATGACCAGATGAAAGCGGCCGTGCCCAAGCTGGTCAAGGAAAAGAACGCCAAGAAGGTGTGCTCCATGTACCAGGATGACGAGTTCGGCCTGGAAGTGCAGCGCGGCGCAGACGAAGGCCTCAAGGTCGTTGGCATGACCATGACCGAGAAAACCTCGTTCAAGCGCGGCGCCACCGATTTTTCTTCACAGATTGCCAAGCTCAAGGCCTCTGAGTGCGACCTGGTCGTGCTGGGCACCATCATCCGCGAAACCATTGGCGGCATCGCCACCGCGCGCAAGCTCGGCTACAACCCGACCTTCCTCGGCTCCAGCGCCTCCTACACCGACCTGATCCACAAACTGGGCGGCAAAGCCATGGACGGCCTGTACGCCACCATGACGGTGCAAAACCCCTATCTGGACGAGGCCTCCCAGCCGATCCGCTTCTGGGCCAACAAGTACAAGACCAAGTTCAACGAAGACCCGACCGTGTTCTCGGTGTATGGCTATACGCTGGTCGATGCCTTCATCCGGGCCTCGCAAAAAGCCGGCGGCAACCTCACCACGGAAAGCTTCATCAAGGCCATGGACACCATGGTCATCCCGCCCGATATCTTCGGCAGTGCGCAAGCCAAATTCGGACCGCAAAAACGACTGGGCAACAACCAGTCGCGCCTGTCGCAACTGCAGGATGCACGCTGGAAAGTGGTGTCTGACTACATTACCGAGTGATCAACTGTGCCTGGGGGAAAACCGCTCTTCGGGGCGGTTTTTTTATGCCAAACAGGCCTCCAGCCCGCGCATGAATTGCGCAACCGGCTATTGTTTTTATAGCAAACCAGCTTTTGATCAGGACACGATATAGGCGCCCGCCCCGGTGGACAGCAGCTTGCCGTCGGCGGCGAGAAACTCCATGCGCGTGGAGGCCACACGCGAACCCAGGCGCAGCACCTCGGCGCGCAGCTCGAAATGCTCGCTGATGCCCGGGCGCAGGTAGTCGATGCGCAGGTCGATGGTGCCCAGCTTGGCAAAGCGGTGCAGCCGCTGCATGGGTGCCTCGTCCATGTGGCGCGCACCGATGGCCGCCATCACGGCCAGTCCGCCCATGGCGTCCAGCCCGGCGCTGATGACCCCGCCGTGGATCCGGTTGTAGGCGAAGTGCCCCACCAGTTCGTGCCGCATGTCGATGCGGGCCGTGACCCGCTCGGGCTTGAGCGAGGTGATCTTCAGCCCCAGCACCTGGTTGAAAACAATCTTCTCTTCAAAAATGGTTTTGAGACCGGCGATGAACTCCGGTTCGAATTCAGACGGAGGAAGTGTCGATGGGATGGAAACTTTGGTCATAGGCCCAATTGTCGTGCAGGGATCAAAATTGGGGTCAGATTCCACAATTGTCGTGCAGCGAGCTCTTTCATGATCTTCGCTCATGCGAGCGCCTCGAATGTCACCAGCACCTGCGAGGTCGCGGCCTGCTGGCCCGGCGCTACATGCACCGACCTGACAATGCCGTCGCGCGAGGCGGCCAGCGCATGCTCCAGCTTCATCGATTCGATCACCAGCAGCGTGTCGCCTTTGCTCACGGCGCCACCGGCCGCCGCCTTGACGGCGATCACCATGCCGTTGAACGGGGCGCGCAACTCGTTGGCGGTGGCGGCCGCCGCACCGGCCGCTGGCTCGAACGAGGCGTCCTCGATAAAGAGGTCCACGCCGTGATGCTGCACATGCCAGCGCCGGCCATCCATGCGCACCACTGAAACGCCGCGTGGCAGGTCGGGCACGCCGCTGACCGTCACATCGACCTGTTCGCCACGGTGGCGCAGGCGCACCGGCCTGGGGAAGGGACACGGCAGCGCCATGAGAGCCTGATTTCGACCGTTTTCTTGAGAAAAAATGGCCGCCAGCCCGCATGGTATTTGCGCAAGCAGCTCCTCTTTTTGTAGCAATTCGCGGACCGCATCGCCCTGGCCGGCCAGAAACGGGATCAGCGCCTGTCCGGCCCGGAATTCGGGATGCCGCAAACAGGCCGCCAGAAACCGCCGGTTGGTCGGCAGGCCCAGCACCTCGGTGCGGTCCAGTGCGGCCGCCAACTGGTCGATGGCTTCGCCGCGCGTGGCGGCATGGGCCACCAGCTTGCCGAGCATGGAGTCGTAGTAAGAAGGCACCTGCAGACCGTCGAACAAAGCGTGGTCAAAGCGCACACCACCCGGTTCACGAAAACGCAGCACCGTGCCGGCATGCGGCGTGAAGTGTTCGTCCTCGGCGCACAGGCGCACCTCGATGGCATGGCCTTTGAACTGCACCTGCTCCTGGTTCAACGGCAACGGTTCACCCTGCGCCACGCGCAGCTGCCATTCCACGAGGTCGAGCCCCGTGACGGCCTCGGTCACCGGGTGCTCGACCTGCAGCCGGGTGTTCATTTCCATCAGGTAGAAATTCGCCCCCTCTCCCGCTGGGAGAGGGCTGGGGTGAGGGCTCGCCTCCAGCAAAAACTCAACCGTGCCCGCGCCCACATAACCCGCAGCCTGGGCGAGCTCCACGGCACAACGCCCCATGCGTTCGCGCAAGGCCGCGTCCACCGCCGGGCTGGGCGTTTCTTCAATGATCTTCTGGTGGCGCCGCTGCACCGAGCAATCGCGCTCGCCGAGATGGATGCAGTGACCCAGGCTGTCGGCAAACACCTGCACCTCCACATGGCGCGGATTCAGCAGCGCGCGCTCCAGCAGCAGTTCACCGGAACCAAAGGCCGCTTGCGCTTCCGAGCGGGCGCTGTGCACGGCCTCCAGCAATTGGCCAGCCTCGCTCACCAGGCGCATGCCGCGGCCACCGCCGCCGGCGGCTGCTTTCACCATCACCGGAAAGCCGATACGCTGCGCTTCATCGGCAAAGCGCTGGTCCGACTGATCGTCGCCATGGTAGCCCGACAGACAAGGCACGCCGCGTGATTGTGCAAGCTGCTTGACGCTATTTTTGCTGCCCAGCGTGCGAATCGCAGTGGGCGGCGGGCCGACCCAGGTCAAGCCGGCGCCCTGCACAGCCTGCGCAAAGTCGGCGTTCTCGCTCAGAAAACCATAGCCGGGGTGGACCGCATCGGCGCCCGTGACCCGGGCGGCAGCGATCAGCTTGTCAATGCACAGGTAGGACTCGGCCGAGGCCTTGCCGCCCAGCGCAAACGACCTCGTTGCTTCACGCACATGCAGGGCCTGCGCATCGGCGTCCGAATATACCGCCACCGTTTCCAGCCCCAGGCGCTGCGCGGTGCGAATGATGCGCCGCGCGATCTCGCCGCGGTTGGCGATGAGCAGGCGTCGAATCTTCTTCACTGGGCCGCCGGGCGTTTGGAGATGCCCATGGTCTTGGACAGGATGCCCAGCATCACCTCGTCGGCGCCGCCGCCGATCGACGCAAGCCGGCCGTCGCGGTACATGCGCGAGACCTTGTTCTCCAGGGTGTAGCCCATGCCACCCCAGAACTGCAGGCAGGTGTCGGGCACGAGGCGGTTGAGCCGCCCGGCCTTGAGCTTGGCCATGGAGGCGAGCTCCAGCACGTCCTCGCCCTGCACATAGAGTTCGCCGGCACGGTAGGTCAGCGCGCGCAGGCTCTCCACCTCGGTCTTGAGCTCGGCCAGCTTGAACTGCACCCACTGCTGGTCGGCCAGGGTGGAGCCGAACATCTTGCGCTCCTGCGCCCATTCGATGGTCCAGGCGATGCAGTTGGAAAGCGACTGGAGCGTGCTGGCCGCGCACCACAGCCGCTCTTCCTGGAACTGCTGCATCTGGTAGACGAAGCCCTGGCCCTCGGCGCCGATGCGATAGCGCTGCGGCACGCGCACCTCGTCGAAGTAGATCAGACCGGTGTCGGACGAGTTCATGCCGATCTTCCTGATCTTCTTGGCCTTCTCGATGCCCTTGCTGTCCATGGGCACCATCACAAGCGATTTGTTTTTGTGCATGGGTCCGTCGCCGGTGTTGACCAGCATGCACATCCAGTCGGCCTGCAGGCTGTTGGTGATCCACATCTTCTGGCCGGTGATCACATAGTCGTCGCCGTCCTTTCGCGCATGGCTCTTGATGGCCGCCACGTCGCTGCCGGCGCCGGGCTCGCTCACGCCGATGCAGCCCACCGTGTCGCCGGCGATCGCGGGCGCGAGAAATTCGCGCTTGAGCTCATCGCTGCCGAAGCGCGCGAGCGCCGGCGTGCACATGTCGGTCTGCACGCCGATGGCCATGGGCACGCCGCCGCATTCGATATGGCCCAGCGTCTCGGCCATCGCCATGGCGTAGGAATAGTCCAGCCCCGCGCCGCCATATTCCTCGGGCTTGGTCAGGCCCAGCAGGCCGAGCTTGCCGAGTCCCTTGAACACTTCGTGCGCGGGAAAGATTTCCGCGGCTTCCCACTCGTCGACATGGGGATTGATGTGCTCGTCGATGTAGCGCTTGAGGGTTTTCTGGATTTCCAGGTGTTCATGGGTGAACTGCATGCTTGTCTCCTGTCCTGATTTCTGAATTCACATGCGCGCCACGCCAAACTGCATGGGCCGCAACTGCCTTTGCTCCGCTTCGGCGCACATCGACAGGCACTGCGCCAGCACCGCCCGCGTGTCGCGCGGGTCGATCACACCGTCGTCCAGCACCAGGCCCGAGGTGTAGAACGCGTCGGCCTGAGCTTCGAACATGGCAACGATCTTGTCGAACTGGGCCTGCGACTGCGCGGGATCGGGCGTGACGCCTTTACGCGCCAGCGCGGCCTCGGTCACGATCTGCATGGTCCGCGCGGCCTGCTCGCCGCCCATGACCGCGGTCTTGGCGCTGGGCCAGCTGAACAGGAAGCGCGGCGCGTAGCCGCGGCCGCACATGCCGTAGTTGCCTGCGCCGAAACTCGCACCGCACTGGATGGTGATCTGCGGCACCGTGGCATTGGTCACGGCCTGGATCATCTTGGAGCCGTGCTTGATCATGCCGCCCTGCTCACTGTCCCTGCCCACCATGTAGCCCGTGGTGTTCTGCAGGTAGATGAGCGGGTGGCCCAGTTGGCACATCAGCTGGATGAAATGCGTGGCCTTGTTGGCGCCGGCCACGTCGATGGGGCCGTTGTTGGTGATGAAGCCCACGGCATGGCCTTCAATCGACGCCTGCACACAGACCGTGGCCGCGCCGTAGAGCGGCTTGAACGCCAGCAGGTCCGAGTCGTCGACGATTCGGGCGATGACTTCGCGCATGTCCACTGGCTCGCGGTGGCTGGCGGACATCAGGCCGAGCAGCTCGTCGGCGTCATATCTCGGGTTGTCATTGCGGGCTTGACCCGCAATCCATGCCCCCTTGGCCTCAGCCATGGATTCCGGCTTTCGCCGGAATGACAACTTCTCAACGACCTCCCGCGCAATCCCCAGCGCATGACGGTCGTCCTCGGCCAGGTATTCGCCCAGGCCCGACACCGCCGTGTGCATCTCGGCGCCGCCCAGTTCCTCTTCGGTCGCCACCTCGCCGGTCGCGGCCTTGAGCAGCGGCGGCCCGGCCAGGAAGGCGCGCGAACGGCCGCGCACCATGATGACCACGTCGGACAGACCCGGCATGTAGGCGCCGCCCGCCGTGCCCGAGCCGTGCTGCACGGTGATGACCGGAATGCCGGCCGCCGACAGGCGCGCCAGGTTGCGAAACAGGGCGCCGCCCTGCACGAAACCTTCGACCCGGTACTTCATCAGATTGGCGCCCGCGCTTTCCACCAGGTGAATGAAGGGCAACTTGTTCTGCAAGGCGATGTCCTGCACGCGCAAAATCTTGTCCAGGCCCATGGGCTGGATGGCGCCGGCGTCGATGCCGGAGTCGCTGGCCACCACCATGCAGCGCACGCCGCTGACAAAGCCGATGCCGGCCACGATGCCACCGCCCGGCACCGACTCGGCAGGGTTCCTGGTGTCCTGCAGGAAACCGGCCAGCGAGCCGATCGGCAGGTAGGGCGTGCCGGGGTCCAGCAGCAGCGCCACACGCTCGCGTGGCAGCAGCTGGCCGCGCTTGTCGAACACGGGCCTGGACTTGGCCGAAATCTGCGCAGCGCGCTCCTCAAGCGCGCGCAGTTGCGCGATGCGCGCGAGCATGGCCTCGCGGCGTTCCAGCGCCTGCGCACCCTGCGCGTTCCAGGAGGATTGATAGACGGTCATGCGCTTGCCCTCACCCCTGCCCTCTCCCAGAGGGAGAGGGAGTTTCTGTTCCCTCTCCCCCTGGGAGAGGGTTAGGGTGAGGGCTGGTTTCAAACACCGAACCGTACTTCATCATCAATCCCCCAAGAACAGGGCCATGGCGGCGTCGGACAGCTCGTCGAGCGACGCGCCCTTTTTCGCGTCAAACCACTGCACCGACCAGTTCATCGCGCCAAACATCAGCAGGCGCACCAGCTTGACGTCGCCCCTGAGCTGGCCCGAGGCGTGCAGCGCCTGCAGCACCGGCACCCAGACCGACTCGTACTCGTTCTGCAGCTTCGCCAGCGACGCGCGCTGGCGCGCCGTGATGGCACGCGACTCGTAAAGCATGACTGGGATGAAGTCGCTGCCGGGGCCCAGCAGCACGCCGAAGTGGTTGCGGATCAGGATGCGCAGCTGGCTGCGGATGTCGGGCGTTTCCTGCTCGGCTCTTTGCAGGGCCTGGGCCTGCCGTTCTATGGCCGAGCGCATGCCCTCTTCCATCACCGCGTACAGCAGCGCGCCCTTGCTCTTGAAGTGGTAGAACGGCGAGCCGCTGCGCATGCCCACCGCCGCCGCGATGTCGCGCGTGCTGGTGGCGTCAAAGCCCTTCTTGCGAAACAGCTTGGCGGCCGACGTGATCAGGTCACGCCGGCGGTTGCCGTCATCGCGCTCATCCACCGTCTTGCGGGGGCGGCCGCGCGGCCGTTTCTCGGCGGCGGGAACAGCTACAGCAGTGGCGCGGCTGCGCGCGGCGGGTTTGTCCATGAGGACAGACCATAGCAAAATCCGTTATTTTTAGCAAGCACCCGCTTGGTAAAAATATCACCCGCTGATTTCAACCCTGCCCTGCCACCGCAGCGGCGTCCATGTGCATCAGCTCCCATCCATGGCCGTCCAGGTCCGTGAAGCCGTGGCCGTACATGGCGCCATGGTCCTGCGGCGGGTTCGGCGCGGTGCCGCCGGCCGCCAGGGCCTTGCGCACCAGGGCGTCGACCTCGGCGCGGCTCTCGCACGACAGGCACACCAGCACCTGCGTGGTCTTGGTGGCATCGGCCACCGGCTTCTTGGTGAAGGTCTGGAAGAACGGCTCGACCAGCAGCATGGCGTAGATGCTGTCGCTGATGACCATGCAGGCGGCCTTTTCGTCCGTGAACTGCGGGTTGAAGGCAAAGCCCAGGCTGGCGAAGAAGGTCTTGGTGCGCTCGAGGTTCTTGACGGGAAGGTTGACGTAGATTTGGCGGCTCATGGGGAGATCCTTTGCATGAAGTCCAGAGTTGAATTGCAGGAGAGGTGGGAGTGGGACAGTCAAGTCAGTGGCCCATGCCGATGTCGCGGAAGCGGTCGGTCAGCTCGTCGGGGGCATTGAAGTCTTCCAGGTCGTACAGCTGGCGCACCTCGATCTCGGCATCCAGGCCCTCACCCACGGGGTTGGGAAAGCGGCGCGTCCACTCCAGCGCCTCTTCGCGCGAGCGCACCTGGATCAGGGTGTAGCCGGCAATCAGTTCCTTGCTCTCGGCGAACGGGCCGTCGATCACCTTGCGCTGGCTGCCGCTGTAGCGGATGCGCCAGCCCTTGGAGCTGGGCTGCAGCCCGGAGCCGTCCAGCAGCGCGCCGGCCTTGGCCAGCTGCTCGTGGTAGTCGGCCATGGCGGCCATCAGCTTTTCCATGTCCGGCGGAAAGATGCCCGCCTCGGTATCGGGCGTGGCCTTGACGATGATCATGAATCGCATGTCGGTACTCCTTGGGGTGGGATAGTGGTGACGGAAAACTTCCGGCTCCTATTCACACGACGAAGGAGTCGGTGCGAAATCGACAAATTAGAACTAGGTAAAAACCCTAGATGCAAATCTATGTGTAGCAGGGCCCGGTTTCGCGCACCTCGACCGTGGCCCATTCGGCTGCCGGGCACTGCTTGGCGATGGCCACGGCTTCCTCGCGGCTCTTGCAGCTCAGCAGAAAGAACCCGCCCACCATCTCCTTGGCTTCGGCAAAGGGGCCGTCCACCACCAGCGCGCGGCCGGACTTGACCTGGATGCGCGCGGCGCTCTCCTGCGACACCAGCGACTCCACGCCCAGCAGCAGGCCGCGCGATTTCAGGTCGTCGGCAAAACGCAGCATGCGCTCGTACACCGCATGGCCTTCGGCCTCGCTGCGAGTCAGCCGCTGGCCTATGGTCTCGTGAATCAATAACATGTAGGACATCGAAAACGCCTCGGGTGTGTGACGGGATGCGACTAAGCGCCCGGGCATGATAAGCCAGCCGGATCGCGCGCTAGCCTGCGCAGGCCCGTTTGAGCTTGTCGATGTCGCGCCTTTTCATCTGCAGCAGGGCCTGCATGGCGCACGAACGGCCACCCGACCAACACGCCGGGCCGCAGTGTCACAACACCCGATAGATCTCCCAGCGGCTGGTTCCGGACACCACGAAGGGTTCGAGATCCTTGCTCCACTGTTTGTGTGCGGGAATCGAAGCCATCTTGTCCCAGGCCCGGTTCAATTCGGCGAGGTCCTCGATCAGGTGTTCCGACTGGACCGTGGCTTCCAGCGCGCCTATCGAGCCGGTCAGCAGGCGCGTCTTGTCGGCGGTGAAACCGGCCTGGGGCGCGATCTCCCGCAGCCAGCGCTGCATCAGGTCCAGCACGTTCTGCTTGTAGCCGAACTTCGCATCAATGCTCCAGCGTGCAATCATCATGGCTTGTCTCCTTTCAGGATCACTTTCTCACACCCACCGTCACCCAGTATTCGCGCGGCACGCAGATGCCCAGCTCCGTCGCGAAACTGTCGTGGAAGGCGATGAAGTCGCGCCGCAGCTGCGCGCGCCTGCCTTCGTCGAGGCTCGCGGCCAGGGCCTTGGTCGGGCCGTAGCCTGTAGAAAAGGTCTGCCAGGCGGCTTCCCCGGAGGGCTCGCGGTAGCAGGAAACGCCCTTCTCGAACTTGAGGTCGAAGTCACGCGCCAGCAGCTCGCGAATGCGCTCCGTGCGGCCCCACTCGAAAGGCGAAGGCGGCGCCGGGTCGGGGGGCGCGGCCATATAGGGCCTCATGACCTGGAACATCTTGGCCACGTTGCTGTCGTTCAGCCACGTCGTCAACGCGATGCGTCCGCCCCGGCGGGTGACGCGCGCCAGTTCGGCTGCGGCCGCTTCCGGCCGGCTGGCGAACATGACGCCACAGGTCGAGATGACGCCGTCGAACGCGCCATCGGCGAACGCAAGGCTTTCGGCGTCGCCGACCTGGTAGTCGATGGCCAGTCCCTCGGCTTCGGCCCTGGCCTTGGCAGCGGCCACCAGTTCCGAGGCGATGTCCACGCCAATCACCTGCGCACCGCGCCGCGCGACCACGCGCGAGGTCCAGCCGGTGCCTGTGGCCAGGTCAAGAATGCGCTCGCCGGGCTTCGGGTCCAGCCGCAGCACGCAATGCTCGATGGAGTCGCTGATGCCGCGGCTGATCTGGTCATAGTCCTGCCCGCCAGAACTCCAGACGGCCGCCGGGCGCTGGTTGTGCGTTTGAATCGCCATGTCCATGGAAAGGTCTCCACTTTCTCGCTGGCATTGTTGTTCCGCCGCACCATGGCGCTTCGCGAGAATGGCAGCACCCATGGCGACGATCAGGGGCGGGAGCCGATCAGACTAGGCCTCGAAGGGCCACTTGTCAAGGAGAAGTTGCAGCGCTGGCGCCGGACCAGGCACTGAAAGCAGATTGAAAGAGGGGGTCTTTAGCATTGGCATCATTACAAATCTGAAGTTCAAAGGAGACACCATGGAACGACGCAGTTTTCTCGCCGCCGCGCTGCTCAGCGCGGCCGCCGGCCCCCGGGCTTACGCGCAGGGCAGCTGGCCCAGCAAACCGATTCGCCTGATCGTGCCCTTCGCGCCTGGCGGCAGCAGCGAAATCATTGCCCGCAGCACGGCCGCCGAAATGGGCGGCATGCTGGGGCAGACGGTGTACGTCGACAACAAGCCCGGCGGCAGCGGCAACATCGCCATGCAGGAATGCCTGAACGCAAGCGACGGCCATACCATCATCCTCGGCCACATCGGCACGCTGGCGGTGAACCCCTTGCTCTTCGCCAAGCTGCCTTTTGACGTCAACCGCGACTTCAAGCCCATCTCGCTGCTCGCCAAGGTGCCCAGCCTCTACGTGGTGAACCCGAGTGTGCCGGCGAAGAACCTCAAGGAATTCGTGGCCCTGGCCAAGGCCTCGCCCGGCAAGCTCAACTACGGCTCCGCCGGCAACGGCAGCGCCGGCCACCTGGCCATGGAATACCTCAAGTCAGAGACGGGCATCTTCATGCTTCACGTGCCCTATCGCGGCACCGGACCGCAGATGACCGATCTGCTGGCGGGCCGGCTGGAGGCCGCCTCCGTTGGCGCTGCCGCCGTGATGCCCTTCATCAAGGCCGGCAAGCTGCGCTGCATCGCCACGGGCTCCAGGGAACGCTTGCCGCAACTGCCTGACGTGGCGACGGTGGCCGAACAGGGCTATCCCGGCTTCGAGATGACGCAGTGGTATGGACTGATGGCGCCTTCCAGCTTCAGCGACGAACAGGTCGCCAGGCTGGCCGCTTCGGCCGGCAAAGCCGTCAAGGCCCCGGCCGCCGCCAACCGGTTCAACGACGAAGCGGTGTTTGCCGTGGGCGATTCGCCGGCCCAGTTCAAGGCCTTTATCACAGCCGAGCAGTCGCGCTGGAAGAAGGTGGTCAGCCGGGCCAACATCAGGCTCGATTGACCTGCCCGGGAAGCCGCACCACGGCTTCCACCCCGCTGCCTTGCGGCGAGTCGAAATTGCGCAGCGCAATGCTGCCATCGAGCCAGCGCACGATCTCGCGGCAAATCGCCAGGCCCAGGCCGGTCCCGTGCAAGGGGTCCGTGGTTGAAAACGGCTCGAACAGCCGGTCCACAATCTCTGGCGCGATGCCGGGACCCAGGTTCCAGACGCGGATCACCACCTCGTCGCCCGAGCGGATGTCCAGCCCCAACGCGCCCCCTTGCGGCGCATGGCGCACGGCGTTGGACAGCAGGTTGGCGAGCAACTGCTCGATCATCCAGCTGTGGGCCGTGATGGTCGGTGTGTCGCCCGTCAATTCGAACTGCAGCCCGCGTTCGCTGATCAGCGCCGATACCGCCACCACGACCTGACGCGCGATGGCCGCCACGTCGACCGGCGTTGTATGGGCCTGGCCGCGCACCTGTTCTATCTTGGCCAGCGCCAGCAGCTGGTTGGTGACGTTGACCGCACGCGCCGTGGTTTGGGCCAGCTCGTCGATGAACTGCGGATCGGGCATGCCGCTGCGCTGGGCCAGCTGCAACTGGATCTTCATCACCGCCAGCGGCGTCTTGAGCTGGTGCGAGGCATCGCGGATGAAACGGCGCTGGTGGTCCAGCAGCTCGCTCAAGCGCCCCATGACCTCGTTGAGCGCCCGGACCAAGGGCTCCAGTTCGCGCACGCCCGGCTGTGCGATCGGCGACAAGTCGTCGGGGCCGCGATGCAGCAGGGTCTGCTCCAGCCGGCGCAGCGGCGCGAGAAACGCCGTCACCACCAGCCAGGTCAGCGCGATCGTCGCCACCAGGTAGACCAGCTGCCAGGCGATGGTTTCGGCCAGCAGCCTGCGCGCCTTGCTCTGCCGCAGCGACAGGGGCTCGGCCACCTGCACCAGCGCCAGGCCGCGGTCGTCGCTGCTGGCCACCGCCTGGTACATCGAGGCCACGCGCAGCGGCTCGCCCTGGTAATCGGCATCGAAAAACGACACCTTGGTCGGGTAGGTGGCCTTGGGTGGGACACCGGCCGGGTCCTCGGGAAAGTCCTCGTACCCGGCCACGTGCTCGTCATGGAAGCCCTTGATGCGGTACAGCAGCCGCGAGCGGTTGTCGGCTTCGTAGAACTCGATCACGGTGTAGGGCACGACCGCCACCAGCCTGTTGTTCTTCACCTCCAGCAGGTCGCCGATCATGCGGGCCGAGCCGAGCAGCGAACGGTCATACGCCGAGTTGAGCGCGACCAACGCGCGGTAGTACAGGCCTATGGTGTCCAGGGTCATCAGCACGGCCACCGGCACGATCAACCAGAACACCAGCCGCGTGCGCAGCGACCAGGTATTCTTCTTCATACCGCAACCTTGATCAGGTAGCCGATGCCGCGCAGCGTGACGATGGCCACGCCACAGGGAGCCAGCTTCTTGCGCAGCCGGTGCGCAACCACCTCAACCGCGTCCTGCTGCACCTCCTCCTGCCCGAATACCACCTCATTGAGGTATTCCTTGGTGTGCGCATAGTTGGGCCTCTCGACCAGCGCGCGCAGCAGGGCCGCCTCGCGCGGCGTGAGCGCGAGCGGTTTGTCGCCGCAGTAAAAAGCCGCCCCCGAGGGCTCCCAGACCAGCGAGCCCAGGGTGCGGGGCCGGTCCAGTGAAGCCGGCAGGCTCGATTGAACGCGCCGCAGCAGTGCGCGCAGCCGCGCCTCGAGTTCATCGAGCTCGAAAGGCTTAGGCAGGTAGTCGTCGGCACCGAAGTTCAGGCCCAGGATGCGGTCACCCACCGTGCCCCTCGCCGTGAGAAGCAGGACGGGCGTCGTCAGGCCCAGCGCGCGGCCCTTTTGCAGCACGTCCAGGCCGTCCATGCCCGGCAGGCTCAGGTCCAGCAGCACGACGGCG
Source organism: Polaromonas sp. (assembly GCF_036676035.1). GTDB lineage: Bacteria > Pseudomonadota > Gammaproteobacteria > Burkholderiales > Burkholderiaceae_C > Polaromonas. Next base: position 5,169 of record NZ_JAKFDR010000058.1, on the reverse strand, counting down.
GGCTGCAGTTGCTGCCATTGCGCCAGCGCCTGGGGTCCATCCATGGCGCTGGCGGTGGCAAAACCCCAGCGCGCCAGCGCGCGGCACAGCGACTTGTGCATTTGCGCATCGTCTTCAACCACCAGGGCTTTCATGCCTGCCACCTTAACACCCAGGCCCTTGCTTCGTTTGAAAGCGATTTGAAAGCGTCGGCGCCACAGTGAAAAACTCGCCGCTACCGGACATGCAATGGTGGCAACCAACCGGATGCGAACGCCCCTGTCGGACGTCAATCCACGAAGAAGTCCGGGATGAAGTTTTTCGTCCCCGGCGTCACCGAGTACTTCTCCAGGTCGGTCACGCCGTGCGCCGCCAGCAATTCGTCGTCGATGTAGAAGTTGCCGCTGTTCGCGCTCGGGCTGGTCAGGATGAAATACGCCGCATCCGAAAGAATCTCGGGTTTGCGGCACAATTTCAGATCCACGCCGGGGATCATCTGCAGCGCGGCCGTGGCGATGGCGGTTCGCGGCCACAGGCTGTTGACGGCGATGCCGTATTTTTTGAACTCACCCGAGTGGCCCAGCGTGCACATGCTCATGCCGTACTTGGCCATGGTGTAGGCCGTGTGGTTCTCGAACCAGTGCTGCTTCATCGACAGCGGCGGCGACATGTTGAGCACATGCGGGTTGCGGCCGGCCTGCGCGGCTTTTTTCAGCTCGGCCAGGCAGGCCTGGGTGCAGAGGTAGGTGCCGCGCGCGTTGACGCCGTTCATCAGGTCGTAGCGCTTCATCGGCGTGTGCTCGGTGTCGGTCAGGCTGATGGCGCTGGCGTTATTGACCAGGATGTCGATGCCACCAAAGGTTTCCACCGCCGTGGCCACGGCGGCGGCCACGGCCTCTTCGTCGCGGATGTCCACGGCCAGTGGCAGGGCCTGTCCACCTGCGGCCTTGACTTCCTCGGCCGCGCTGTAAATGGTGCCGGGCAACTTGGGGTTGGTATCGGTGGTCTTGGCGACGATCACGATGTTGGCGCCATCGGCTGCCGCGCGTTTGGCGATGGCCAGGCCAATGCCGCGCGAGGCGCCGGTGATGAAGAGGGTTTTTCCTTTGAGATTCATGAAGCTCTCCTGGTTAAATTTGCTATCGTTTTAATAGCTAATTGCGCAATATCGACGAGGGCCATCAGCCTTTTTCTCTTGAAGAACTACGGAACCCAGACCCACCGGCTCAGACCTTGGAGAAGTCCGGTTTGCGCTTCTCCATGAAGGCGCTGAACGCTTCACGTGCGGCGGGCTCCTTGAGCATGCGGCCAAAGCTGGCGCCTTCTTCGGCCATGCGCTCGGCCACGGTGCCGGCGTTGCCTTTTTTCATGAGGCGTTTGGTTTCAATCAGGGCGCTGAGCGGTTTGGCCGCCAGCTTGAGGGCCTGTCGTTGCGCCAGCGCATTGACCTCGGCCGGCGGCACGATGCGGTTGATCAGCCCGATGTCCAGCGCCGTCTCGGCCATGAAAGGTTCGCCCAACAGCAGGGCTTCTGCAGCCCGCGCATGGCCCATGAGCTGAGGCACCAGAAAACTTGACGCCGCTTCAGGGCACAGCCCCAAGTTGACGAAAGGCATGGAGAACGCGGCGTTGTCGCCCGCGTACACCAGGTCGCAGTGCAGCAGCATCGTGGTGCCAATGCCCACAGCCGGGCCACACACCGCGGCCACGATGGGTTTGGGGAAGCTGCTGATGCCGCGCAGAAAGCGAAACACCGGCGAGTCGGGTGTGGCCGGCGGATTGTTCAGGAAATCGCCAATGTCGTTACCGGCGGAAAAAATGGTTTCATGTCCCTGAATCACCACCGCGCGCACGGCGGCGTCGTGGTTGGCGGTTTCCAGTGCATCGGCCAGGGCACCGTACATGGCGGCGGTGATGGAGTTTTTCTTGTCCACGCGGCTCAGCGTGATGGTCATCACGCCCGCGTCAACGTGGCTGAGGATTTCCGCAATGGTGGAGGCAATGGACGAAGTAGATGTGCTCATGATGATTTCAGTATTAAGGGGCCAAATGTAGGAGCCGTGGATAAGCAGTCAGGATTATTCCTTGTAATAAACCATCTGGGTACTGATCGCCAGCAGCGTACCCGCCTCATTCCAGAGCTGCGCAGTCTGGTCGAAAAAGCCGTTGCGAAAAGCCTGCCCGCGCGCTTGCCCCAGCAGGTAGCCCTGCCCGCTTTGGGCCAGCTGCCGGCTGTCGGCATGAAAGTAGGTTGTGATCGACACCGTGCCCGCAGGAACCCGGGTGGCGCGGCGCAACCAGACACGCGGGTAGAACACATCGGCCATGGCCGCCAATGCAGGAAAATCCAGCGCCCGCGGCGAATCGTCGCGCACCCACAACTGCGTCACGCTGTCCTGCCCGCTGCCGTCCAACACCTGCGGAATGGCTCCGCGCACGGGGCGCATGTCATAGCGATTGATCCACTCCACCCCGGCGATGAACGCCTGGCGCGTCACCTCCAGCGGTGCGGGCACCGAGGGCATGGGCACGTCGTTTTGGCCCCAGGTTTCGCGGCGCGCGGCCGTCACGATGGTCGCGGTCAACACCACACCGTCGGCACCCGAAGCATCGGTTTGCACGATCTCCACCGCCCAGTGCTGGGTGGAGCGGTTGGTACGGACCGGACGGGCCGTCAGCGTGAAAGGCCCTGCCCCCAGCGCCGCCGCGTAATTCACGGTCAGGGCAATCGGCTCGCCCAGCCTGGCCGGGTGCTGCATGACGGCCTGCAAGGCCGTGGCCGCGGTGGTACCGCCGAACGGTCCCACCATGTTCCAGTAGGCCGGGCTGCTGGTCCCGGTATAGACATCGGGGCAGGCCGGGTCGGCCACTTGCAGCCTGACGGCCTCGTCAAAAGGATGTGTACTCATGGGACCAGTGTGCCGCCGGGTGCGAATTCATGCAGTCGTACTGGTGACGCCGGCGGCCGGCAAGCTCGTGAGCTGCGGCATGGTGTCAAAAATACCCGTGACGCGGGGCCACAGGCTCTGGCTGAACTGCTCGCGGAAAAACCCGAAATGCCCGATGCGCCGGGCCTGCACATCGGCAGGCGCCACCCGCTCCACCTTGCGCGGCGCGTTGGCGTACAGATTGACCAGCGTCTGCGTGCCCCGAAAAGTCATCAGCTCGTCATCGGTGATGGACAGCGCCAGCACCGGAAACTGCACCTGCCCGTAACTCTGCCGTGCGGCTTCGCCCTCGGCGCCCACGCTGTAGAGCGGGTTGAGGCACCATTTGCGCCACTGCAGCACCACCCCGGCCGGCAGGTCGCCCACTTTTTTGAGCATGCGGCCCGGAAAGTAGCCAAACAGCCTGGTGGCCAGCGGCACCAGCACATACCAGAAATAAAGCACGATGCGCTTGAGCTGCGGCGCGTTGTCGCGCCAGTAGCCGCTGCCCGCCGCGATGCTGACCAGGCCGTCGACCTTGGCCTGGTTCTTCAGAAATCCCGGCAGTTGGGCGCCCAGGCTGTGGCCCAGAAGGTAAAGCGGCGCGTCGGGCAACGCCGTTTTGGCGGCGTCAACCACCGTCTCATAGTCACAGGCCCAGTCCAGCAGGTCGGCCTTGAAACCACGCAAGGTGCCGCCCGGCGTGTCGGGCCGCGACTCGCCCGAGCCGCGGTAGTCAAAGGTGGTGACACGAAAGCCCTGGCTGGACAGCCACTCGGCAAACGGCGTGTAGTAGTCCTGCCGCACGCCCATCGCGCCGCCGATCACGACGCTGGCCCGCGCGGGGCCGGATGAGTCATAAATGCGCAGTGAAAGCTGCGTTGCGCCCGTGCTGAGAATCTGCTTCTGCATGACGGTCTCCTGTGTTTTACTCATGCCCATCTGCATGGGCTTGAAAACTGACGATCTCAACGCCGCATCAGGCCCCAGCCTTTAAACGCGTTCGAAAATTCCGGCGGCGCCTTGCCCCATGCCCACACACATGGTCACCATGCCGTACTTCAGCTGATGGCGCTGCAGCGCGTGAATCACGGTTGCGGCGCGAATCGCGCCCGTGGCACCCAGCGGATGGCCCAGTGCAATCGCGCCGCCCATGGGGTTGACCTTGGCAGCGTTCAGGCCCAGGGTGTTGATGACCGCCAGCGACTGCGCGGCAAAGGCCTCGTTCAGCTCGAACCAGTCGATGTCGTCCTGCTTCAGACCGGCATAACGCAGCGCCGCAGGAATGGCTTCGATCGGGCCTATGCCCATGATGTGCGGAGGCACGCCTTTGGCCGCATAGCTGACAAAACGCGCGAGCGGCTTGAGGCCAAATTCTTTCACTGCTTTTTCGCTGGCCAGAATCAGCGCACCGGCGCCGTCCGAGGTTTGCGAGCTGTTGCCGGCCGTGACCGAGCCGCGCGCTGCGAACACGGTTTTCAGTTTGGACAGACCCTCGACCGTGGTGTCGGGGCGTGCACCTTCGTCCAGGCTCACGGTACGGGTTTTGGCAATGACTTCACCGGTTTCCAGGTTGGCGCTGCGGTCGGTCACCTCCACCGGGGTGATTTCATTTTTGAACTCGCCCGCCTGCTGCGCCTTGAGCGCCTTCATGTGGGACTCGTAGGCAAACTGGTCTTGCGCGTCACGCGAAACCTTCCATTGCTGCGCAACCTTCTCGGCCGTCAGGCCCATGCCGTAGGCAATGCCGATGTTCTCGTCATTGGCAAACATGGCGGGCGACAGCGAGGGCGAATTGCCCGACATGGGCACCATGCTCATGCTCTCGGTGCCGGCGGCGATCATCACATCGGCCTCGCCCACACGGATGCGATCCGCCGCCATCTGCACGGCCGACAGGCCGGAGGCGCAGAAGCGGTTGACGGTGATGCCGCCCACGCTGGTGGGCAGGCCGGCCAGCACCGCGCCTATGCGCGCAATGTTCAGGCCTTGCGGGCCTTCGGGAATCGCGCAGCCGCAGATGATGTCTTCTATCGCCTTGGGGTCCAGCGTGGGCACCTGGGCCAGCGCGGCCTGCAGGGCCTTGACCAGCAGGTCGTCGGGACGGGTGTTGCGGAAAAAGCCCCGGTGCGAGCGCCCGATGGGCGTGCGCGTGGCGGCAACGATGTAGGCTTCCTGGACTTGTTTCATGGGTAGTTCCTTGTTTCTCAATAAGTTGGCTTGGTAGGACAAAGGCTGCTGCCCTCACCCTAACCCTCTCCCG
>NZ_JAKFDR010000057.1:0-65828 GCF_036676035.1 Polaromonas sp. | reverse complement strand
CCATCGGGCGCAACTCGGCGTTGCCTACCTTGCCCGCACATGAGTGCGGGCGGCGGCAGGCGCCTTGATTTGCGCCCGATGGAACCCCTTCGCACCTCCAATATTAGTGTGAACAGGCCCTAGGCGATGTGGATATCCGAGATTTGGGTGGGCATGGCGTCTTTCGTGATTCGCAACTGTTCTTCAGCCCTTCACTTTATAGCCCACTGCATTAATCAATCCCTGTTTTTATAATCTCGTGTAACAAAATAGGCTTCAAGCCTTTGCAAATAGGGCGTAAATAGCTATCAAATACATAGCAAATTTGATTCGCATGGCACCACAAAACTCATCGTAGACGGGGCCGAGCTTGTCATCGCGCAATAATCGCTTTCATCTTATTGTCGGAGTCATGCCATGAGTCTTCCTGTTGATGCCAGCGTCGTTACCCACGGCATTCAACTGGCCGTTGCGCCGGTGTTCCTGTTGACGGCGGTATCGGGAATGATAGGCGCCATCGCCGGCCGTCTGGCTCGCATCATTGACCGCGCGCGCCTGGTGGAAGACCGGGCCCGGACGTCGACCGACGAGGAGTTCCTGCAGCGTGCCTACACAGAGCTGGCCGAGCTGCGGCTTCGGGGCCGGCTGGCCAATGGCTGTATTGCGCTGCTGACCTTCTGCGCCTTCCTGATCGGGCTGACGATCATCCTGCTGTTTCTGGGTGAGACCACGGCGTTCCAGATCAACCGCTTTGCCATCGGCAGTTTTCTCTCGGGCGTGGTCTGCTTTCTGCTGGCGCTGCTGTGCTTTCTGACGGAGACGGTGATCGCCACGCGCCTGCTCAACTTTCACATGCTGCGCGGCTGAGATCCATGGAGAAATGAACCTGCAGCCCTTGCGAATAGTACGCAAGCAGCTATCAAATACATAGCGGATAGGATTCCCATGGCGCCACAGCAACTCATCGTAGACGGGGTCGAGGTTTTCATCGAAGGGGAGGGACCGCAGACCGTGGTGATGATCCACGGCTGGCCCGACACCCACCGCCTGTGGGACGCGCAGGTGGCGTGGCTCAAGGGACGGTACCGCTGCGTGCGTTTCACGCTGCCGGGGTTTGACACGGCCCAGCCTGCACGGCTTGCTTCGCTGGTGCAGATGGTGGATTTGTTCAAGGCGATTGTGGACCGCGTGAGCCCGGGCCAGCCGGTCACGCTGCTGCTGCACGACTGGGGCGCGATGTTTGGCTATGAGTTCGCGGCGCAGCACCCCGACCGGGTGGCGCGCATCATCGGCGTGGACATTGGCGACACCAACTCCGGCGCGTACCTCAAGTCGTTGACGCCCAAGGCCAAGCTGATGATTGCTGCGTACCAGGTCTGGCTGGCCATGGCGTGGAAGCTGGGCGGCCGCCTGGGGGACCGGATGACGCGCTTCATGGTCCGCACGCTGCGCTGCCGAACCGACCCGGCGCTGATCGGGTGGCAGATGAACTATCCCTACTACCTGCAGTGGACGGGCGGATACCGTGCCGCGGCCCGGTTCGTGCCGCAGTGCCCCATGCTGTACGTTTATGGCAGGCGCAAGCCTTTCCTGTTTCATTCGCCCCAGTGGGTGCAGCAGCTTGCCACGCTGCCCGGCTGCGCGGTGCGCGAGTTCAAAACCGGCCATTGGGTGATGGTGGAGCAGCCCGAGGCGTTCAACCAGTGCATGGGCGACTGGCTGGCGGGCTGACAGGGCGGGCTCGGCTGGCCTTGTGCCCCTTGTCCACTTGCAGCGGGACGGCTACCATGAGTTGCCGCCACCGCACCGGGCGTGTCTGGCGGTCTGCATCTTCCAACAGGGGGCACCATGCCGCAGCTCATCGCATCCGTCGAAGGCGTCGAGATCAAGCACGTTTACCTGCAAAATGACCGGACGACGCTGGGCCGCAAGCCGCATAACGACATCGTGTTTGACAACATGGTGGTGAGCGGCGAGCACTGCGTGTTTGAGCTCGAGGGCATCGCGGATGTGTACATTGAAGATCTTGGCAGCACCAACGGCACCTACATCAACGGCAACATGATCAAGTCCAGGCGGCTGCTTCAAGACCGGGACATCATCGCCATCGGCAATTTCAGGGTTCAGTTCCTCGCGGGATCAGAGCGTGAGCAGCCCAGCGCCCACGAAGCGACTACCACCATGTCGCTGGATGAACTCGGCTTTCCAGGCACCAGCGGCGTACTGCAGGCCAGTCTTAAAGTGTTGTCTGGCTCCGCAGTCGGGCTGGAGGTCCCGGTGGTCAAGGCGGTGACGACTTTCGGCCAGCCGGGCGTTTCTGTCGTTTCCATCTCGCACCGGCGCGACGGCTACTATGTGGCGCATATGGGAGGCGAGACGTCGCCCACACTTAATGGCATGCCCATTGGGCCGGAGGCGATTCCCTTGGCCCATCACGATGTGTTGAACCTGGCGGGAACCGAGATGGAGTTTTTGCTGAAAAACTGATAAGCAGTACTAGTGCAGCGCTGCACTGGTTTGTTGTGTAATCGCTGGGGCCGCTGATGATTTCCGAGCTCCATCAAGCATGTACATAGCGGCTACCAATGAAACTTTATGAGAAGCAATAAAACGAATAGCGGCCTCGTCTATTCCACCGAAGCCGGCAGAATGTGCCCCGAATGCCGCAAGCCGGTTGCCGACTGCATTTGCAGGCAGGCCAAAGCCATGGCGCCATCAGATGGTGTGGTGCGGGTTTTAAGGGAAACCAAAGGCCGCGCTGGAAAAGGCGTGACGCTGATCAAGGGGCTGGCGCTGGATGCGCTGTCACTGGCGCAGCTGGGCAAGCAGCTCAAAACCGCATGCGGCTCCGGTGGCACGGTGAAAGACGGCGTGATCGAAGTGCAGGGCGATCATTGTGAGCGGGTGATGCAAGTGCTGAAGACGCAGGGCTATGTCGTCAAGCGGGTCGGGGGATAGTTTGAACCCCGAAGACTTGCAGCTGTTGGTGACCCGCGAAATGCCTTTCGGCAAGTACAAGGGCCGCCTGATTGCCGACTTGCCCGGCAACTACCTCAACTGGTTTGCCCGCGAGGGGTTTCCGTCCGGTGAAATCGGCCGGCTGCTGGCGCTGATGCAGGAGATAGACCACAACGGCCTGTCGTCGCTGCTGGACCCGCTGCGAAAGCGGTAACGATTCCGGTCGCTTGTGCCATGGTTGGCGGGATGACTCCTGCGACCGTGCGCAGAAAGACAGCGGCGGGTATATCGGTTCCAATACCGGTCATGACAGCACACGCCGAAACCCGACAGGACGCAGAATCTTCTTACGCTTGGACACGTCTGTTCGTGTCGCTGCTGCTCATGACCATTGGGGGCTCGGGCATGTACTCGGTCACGGTCGTGCTGCCGCGTATTCAGGCTGACTTTGGGGTGGCGCGTGCCGATGCCTCGCTGCCCTATACGCTCACCATGCTCGGCTTTGGGCTGGGCGGCATTCTCATGGGGCGGCTGTCTGATCGCTTTGGCGTGATGGTGCCGGTCATGCTGGGTTCGGTCGGTCTGGGTCTGGGTTTTATTGCCGCGGGCTCTGCGGGCAGCCTTTGGCAGTTCAGCCTGGCGCAGGGCGTGCTGATGGGCCTGCTGGGCACATCGGCTACCTTTGCACCGCTGGTAGCCGACACCTCGCAATGGTTCACGCGCCGCCGCGGCATGGCGGTGGCTATCTGCATGAGTGGCAACTACCTGGCAGGCGCCCTTTGGCCGCCCATCATGCAGCACTTTATTGACAGTGCGGGCTGGCGCCCTACTTATATTGGCATGGGCGTGTTCTGCCTGCTGTCCATGCTGCCGCTGGCCCTGGTGTTGCGCCAGCGCGCACCAATCCTGGCGAAGCCGGCGGCATCTGACGTGGCGCCCGTTGCTGCCCTGGTGAAAACTGCGCCGGCAGTAGTCTCAGGCAGGGCTGCCGAGCGGCCTTTGGGCATGTCGCCCGCTGCGCTGCAGATTTTGCTGTGCATTGCCGGAGTGGCTTGCTGCACGGCGATGTCCATGCCGCAGGTGCACATCGTGGCTTATTGTGGTGATCTGGGTTTTGGCGCAGCGCGGGGCGCCGAGATGCTGGCGCTGATGCTGGGCCTGGGCGTTGTCAGCCGGCTCGCCTCGGGCTGGATATCTGACCGCATTGGCGGGCTGCGCACGCTGCTGCTGGGCTCCCTTCTTCAGGGCGTGGCGCTGCTGCTGTTTTTGCCGTTCAATGGCCTGGTGTCGCTCTATGTGGTGTCGGGGATGTTTGGCCTGTTTCAGGGCGGCATCGTGCCCTCGTATGCCCTGATTGTGCGTGAGTACTTCACACCCAGGGAAGCCGGCGCGCGGGTGGGCACGGTGCTGATGGCCACGCTGTTTGGCATGGCGCTGGGGGGCTGGATGTCCGGGGCGATTTTTGACCTGACGGGCTCTTACCGCGCGGCGTTCGTGAACGGCATTGCGTGGAACCTGCTCAACGTGGGCATCGTCGCATTTTTGATTTACCGCTCACGGGGTAGCCGTGGGCTGGGCCGGCCTGCTGTGGCCTGAGCCCAACAACTACCCCCTCAGGTTTTTGTTGAAGAACTCCAGCGTCCGCTCCCAGGCCAGTTTGGCCGCCGCCGCATCAAAACGCGGCGTGGTGTCGTTGTTGAAGCCGTGTTGCGTGCCCGCGTACTGGTGCGCCGTGTAGCGCACCGAGGCTGCTTTCAGCGCGGCCTCGTAAGTGGGCCAGGCCGCGTTGATGCGTTCATCGACCGCAGCAAAGTGAATGAGCAGCGGGGCCTTGATCTGGGCCGCGGCTTCGGCCTTGGGCTGGTTGCCGTAGAAGGGCACCGCTGCGCCCAGGTCGTCCAGGCGGGTTGACAGCGTGTGCGCAATGCCGCCGCCGTAGCAAAAGCCCACCACGCCGTATTTGCCGGTGCAGTCCGGGCGGCTTTTGAGCAGCTTGGCTGCCGCCACAAAGTCTTCAATGGTTTTGGACTGGTCAAGTTTGGGGAAGAGTTCGCGCGCCTTGTCTTCGTCACCGGGATAGCCACCCAGCGGGGTGAGTGCATCGGGCGCAAAGGCCACGAAGTTGTCCAGCGCCAGCCGGCGCGCGATGTCCTCAATGTGCGGGTTGAGCCCCCGGTTCTCATGAATGACGAGCACGCCCGGCAGGCGGCCGGTGGCGTTGGCCGGCTTGGCCAGATAGCCTTTCATCGTTCCGTAGCCATTTGGCGAGGCGTACTCCAGCACCTCCGTCTTGAGCCGTTTGTCGTCTTTGGGCACCTGCTGCGCCTGGGCAAACTTGGGGCTGAGCGCGGTCAGCAGCATGCCCGCGGTCATGCCGCCGACGGCGAACTTCTGGGCGCGCTCCAGAAAACCGCGGCGATCTATCGTGCCGTGTACATAGGCGTCAAACAGAATGAGCAGTTCCTGGTCAAAATCGTGGGCCGTTCTGCGCTCCATGGGGGCTCCTTCAAAAAAATCCAGCATACCGGCGGAAACCGGCCTAGTTTGGAGGCGAAGGGTAAAGGTAAGGTAAAGGGCCATGTGCGTTGCCAAAATTGACAAAGTTGTCATTTCGTGACTCACTGTCACAGGTTTTTCTGACAGAAAATGCTACCAAGCCGTGTGCGCTTGGGCATGGCCAGTAAACCGTACAAGTGATTGCATAAAGAGGGGTATCTTGAATTTATCAACATGGCTGATGATCGGGCTGGGCGTTGTGGTGGGGCTGCTGCTGGGCGGCTTGCTTCATGCGGGGTGGGTGCGGCGCAAGGAAGAGGCCAGGCGCCGCCTGCCGGCCAAATGGCCGCTGAACCCGCGCGGCCTGGTGAGCACCGAGGAGCAGGAGGTCTGGGAGTGGCTGCGCGAGGCGTTTCACGACCACTTCATCATGGTCAAGACCCCGGTCTTGCGTTTCACCGTTCCGCGCTCCAAAGACAAGAGTGAGCAGTGGCAGGAGTTGCTCAACGGTGTGTACGCCACCTTTACCGTGTGCACTCCTCACGGCAAGGTGGTGGGCTGTGTGGATGTGCCGGGCAAACGCGGCTTCAGCAAGGCCAGCCGCGAACTGAAAGAAAGGCTTTTGTCGGACTGCGACATTGCCTACACCGTGGTTTACAGCAGCCATCTGCCCGCGGCCCATGCCATGCGGGCTGCCTTCCTGGGTGAAGTGGAGGTCATGACCAAAGCAGAGGAAGAAGAAATATTGCAGACCCGGGGCGGCGACAGCAGCTTCCATGCGGATCTCACGGCCTTCACGCGCCAAAAAGTACAGGCAACCAAAGAAGCCGCCCTGAAAGAAATCAAGGACAGCGAAGACACCGAACGCCCGAAGGCAAGCCGCGCTGCGGGCTTCAACCCCGACGGCACAGCGGCGCCCAAGTCCACCAGCAAACCCGACCGGTTTGCCACGCAGTGGGAAGACTCTTTTACCCAGCCTGACAGCCGGCCCGCCGCGCTGGATTGAAGACCCAGGCTTGAGGGCCTGTTCAGCCAGTGTGCGCGTTTTTGAAGAAAAACAAGGCTCAAGCCCTTTTAATTCGAGCGTTTCAAGCTATTAAAAGGGTAGCAAAAAATATTCGCAAACGCTTGGGCTTACTGGTGCAAAAGCACGGTCACCAACAGCGATGCGTTGCTTTTGGCTTGCAAGCCATGCGGCTCGGCTGCCGGCAGCAGCAGCAGCTCTCCGGCGCTCAGGGTGCAAGCGCGTGCGGATGTGGTGACCAGCACTTCACCTTCCAGGCATTGAATCGTGATTTCACCCGTCACGTGGTGCACGGGCACGCTGTCTCCGGCAGTCAGGGCCATGCGCATCAGCTGCAGTTTGCCGGTTTTGATCAGGCTGTGGGTTTTTGTTTCGGGGAGCTGCGCGCCCAGCGGGCGAACATTGATGACATCAAGCGGCAAAGCGTGGGTAAGAGCCATGGTGTTGTCCTCCGTCCGGTGACTCTACCGCATGCGCGGCCTAGTGTGGTGTTGCACGCTATCCGGCACATAAAACCGCGTCTTTTTGTCCATGGCGGCGTTGCAAATCCGCGCAATAGTGGAACTATTGCTGTGGTTTGCGCCTTGCCCTGAACAAAAATCCATCGGTTTTATTAGTGCCGTCAAGCATGCAATACCACACTAGTTTGCCAGCTCTGTGCGCAAGAAGGCTGGGAGCCAGCGCCATGCGGCATGGATAATGGCCCGAAACGAAAACGCCCAGCTCATGATCTTTTCAGCGTACTCGCCGGGGAGAACTCCGTGAACACCTCTTTGTTGACCGACCGCCGCCAGCTGCTGCAGTGGGCTGCTGCCAGCGCCGCCGGCTTGTGGCTGCCACGCAACGCATGGGCCCAGCCGCGCCTGGATGCCAATCCCTTCCGGTTGGGGGTTGCCAGCGGCTCCCCCACCCATGACTCGGTGGTGTTATGGACGCGGCTGGTTTTTGGGAAGGACCAGGCTTCAGGTCTGCAGCAGGGGCCCGTCACCGTGCGCTGGGAGGTGGCGCATGACGAGAAATTTTTCCACCTGGTCCAAACCGGCCAATCCCAGGCGCAGGCCGGGCTCGCGCATTCCGTGCATGTGGAGGTGCAGGGGCTGGAGGCGGATCGCTGGTACTTTTACCGCTTTGCCACAGGCGATGCCGTAAGCAGCACCGGCCGCACGCGCACCTTCCCGGCGCCCGATGCCGCGGTGGCACGACTGCGGCTGGCCTATGCGTCGTGCCAGCGCTGGGAGCACGGCTACTACAGCGCCTACCGGCACATGCGCGATGAAAACCTCGACCTCGTGCTGTTCTTGGGGGACTACATCTATGAATACCCCAATGCCGGCAACGCGGTCCGTGTGCCGACGGGCGGCTGGGTGCTGACGCTGGACGACTACCGTCAGCGTTATGCCCTGCACAAGGGGGACGCTGACCTGCAGGCCATGCATGCGGCCTGCCCCTGGCTGCTCACCTGGGACGATCACGAGGTGCAAAACGATTACGCGGGCTTGACAGAAGGCGACAACGGCCCGGCGGTGGCAAGCTTTGCGGCCAGGCGTGCTGCGGCCTACCAGGCCTTTTATGAACACATGCCGGTTCGCGCGTCGGTGCTCACCCGCGCTGTGGCGGGTTTGGCAAGCGGCTCCGAGATGCGCATCCACAACCGTCTGCACTATGGGCGGCTGGCATCGCTGTACATGCTGGATGCACGGCAGTACAAGGATGCGCAGGTCTGCACCCCACAAGGCAAGGGGCGATCGGGCACGCTGAAACCGGCCACCTGCCTGTCATGGAACGACCCGGCACGCAGCATGCTGGGCCTGCCGCAGGAGCGCTGGCTCGATGCCGAGCTGGGCAGGGCTGGCAGCAGGCAAACCGGCTGGAACGTGCTGGGCCAGACCTCGCTGTTCGGGCAGCGCGATCTTCATCCGGGGCCGGGACAGCGCCTATGGAATGACGGCTGGGACGGCTACGCGGCAGCGCGGACGCGCCTGCTGGATGCCTTGCGCAAAAACGCCGCCAGCAACCCGGTGCTGCTGGGGGGCGACGTGCATGAGAACTGGGTGGGCCATGTCAAGGCGGACTATGCCGATGCCGCCAGTCCTGCCATCGGGGTGGAGTTTTGCGGCACCAGCATCACCTCGCGCTCGGCCGGCAACGCCAAAATTCCCGAGTACCTGGCCGAGAATCCGCACTTTGTGTTTGCCGATTCGGAGCGCCGGGGCTATGGCGTGGTGGAGTTCACGCCCCGGCAACTGACGACCACCTTGCGTGTCGTGAGTGACGTCACCCGTCAGGACAGCAGCATTGAAACCCTGGCGCAGTTTTCTGTACAGGCCGGGCGTCCGGTAATTGAAAAGGCCTGATCCGGGGTACTGATGAACAGGGGCATGCTTTAAGCGATTATTTCCAGCAAGCGGTCCAGCCCACCATCATTGATGGCCACCATGGCCTGCTCGCGCACCCTGGGCTTGGCGTGGTAGGCCACCGAGAGGCCGGCCGCGGCCATCATGGGCAGGTCGTTGGCGCCGTCGCCCATGGCAATGGCTTGCTTCGGGTCGATGCCGAGCTGGCCGCAGGTCTCCAGCAACATCTTGCGTTTTTCCGCGCCGTCGCAGATGTCTCCCCAGGGCTGGTCCACCATGCGGCCCGTGAGCAGGCCGTTCTCGGTTTCAAGCACGTTGGAGCGGGTGTAGTCAATGCCCAACTCGTCACGAATGCGGTCGGTAAAAAACGTAAAGCCGCCACTGACCAGCAGCACCTTCAGGCCGGCTGCCTTGCAGGCCTGCACCAGTTCCGCCGCACCGGGGTTGAGTTTGAGGCGCAGGCGATAGACCTCGTCCATGCTGGCCACAGTCACGCCCTTGAGCAGGGCCACGCGCTGGCGCAGGCTGTCTTTGTAGTCGGTGATTTCGCCGCGCATCGCGGCTTCGGTGATCGCCGCAACCTCGGCCTTGCGGCCGGCTGCATCGGCGATTTCGTCCACGCATTCGATGTTGATGAGCGTGGAATCCATGTCGAAGGCGATCAGCTTGAAGTCGCTGAGCTTTAAAGATGAAGGCATTGCCACGTTGACGACGAGGCCGGGGGAGATTTCTGTGGGAGTCATGGGGTGGGTACTATTATTTTGATAGCTGGTAGCGCAATAAACGAATGGGCTGCAAGCCTATTTGGCTGTATTTTCTGGTTCCAGCCAGTTTTCAACCCGCAGCCCTGGTACACGACGGAATTCGGCATCGGCGCTGACCAGGGTGGCATCCAGGGCCAACGCATGGGCGGCAATCAGTGCGTCGTTGGGGCCGATAGGCTGGCCAAGGGCTTCCAATTGGGTGCGCAGACGGGCGTAGTGCTCGGCGACGTCGCTGGTGATTGGCAGCACCTCAACCGTGGCCATGACGCCCTGGTAAGCCACCTCCAGGCGAGCGTTCTTGCGCCGTGCAAGGCCGTACTCCAGCTCGCACTGAACCACCGCACTGGTGTACAACGGTCGGCTCGCGCTTGATGGGTCGGCTGCCATGGCACGCCTTGCCGCTGGGCCTTGCAGGTCGCGCATCATGTCGGAGATGATGTTGGTGTCGAGCAGGAGTGGCGTCAGGATTGAGCCGGTCATAAATTGATGTCATCCAGGGGCAACATGCCTTCATCGACGTCGGGAAACGGTTCAAGCACCGGCTCCAGATGTTGCATGGCCTCCAGCGCCGCAACCAGCGCAGCCAGCGTGCCTTTGGCGGGTTTGACTGTGACGGCTTCAATAATGAGCCGGTCGCCTTCGCGGTGCATGATCGCCTCTTTACCGGGCAATTCGAACTCTTTGGGAATACGCACGGCCTGGTTGGCCCCGTTGCGAAACAGGCGCACATGACGCGCTGGGGCCTCCACTGGGTATTCAGCAGTTTTTTCAGCGACGTGATGCATGATCTTCTCCCATGAGTGCGGATAGGCTTTAGTTTAGCCTATGCCTCGGCATATGTCACGGGTTTGGGTTGCCCCAGACTGCGCAGCACATCGCGCACCAACTGCGCGCGGTCCTTGGGGTTTTCCAGCTCGCGCTCAATGCGCAGCTTGTCATTGCCGGCCAGCTTGATGTGCCGGTTTTTCTGGATCAGCTGCATGATGGCCATCGAATCGATGGGCGGGTCTTTCTTGAAGGTGATGTTGATCATGCCCGGCGCCGCATCGACCTTGAGCACGCCGTAAGGCTTGGCAATCACGCGCAGGCGGTGCACGTCGACCAGCGTTTGTGCCTGCGCGGGCAGCTTGCCGAAGCGGTCGACGATTTCTTCCAGCAGCGCATCGATCTGATCGGTGTTCTTGGCTGTGGCCAGTTTTTTGTAAAAACTCAGGCGCAGGTGCACATCGCCGCAGTAGTCGGACGGCAGCAGGGCCGGGGCATGCAGGTTGATCTCGGTGGTGACCGACAGCGGCGCCAGCAGGTCAGGCTCCTTGCCGGCTTTGAGGCTGCGCACGGCCTCCGAGAGCATTTCGTTGTAGAGCTGAAACCCCACTTCGAGCATGTTGCCGGACTGGTTTTCGCCCAACACCTCGCCCGTGCCGCGAATCTCCAGGTCATGCATGGCGAGGTAAAAGCCCGAACCAAGCTCTTCCATCTGCTGGATGGCTTCGAGCCGCTGGCTGGCCTGTTTGGTCAGGCCCTCGATGTCGGGCACCATCAAGTAGGCATAGGCCTGGTGGTGCGAGCGTCCGACCCGGCCGCGCAGCTGGTGCAGCTGGGCCAGGCCAAACTTGTCGGCACGGCTCATCACAATGGTGTTGGCCGTCGGCACGTCAATGCCGGTTTCAATGATGGTGGAGCACAGCAACAGGTTGTAGCGCTGCGCCACGAAGTCTTTCATCACCCGCTCCAGCTCGCGCTCGGGCATCTGACCATGGGCCACGGTAATGCGCGCCTCGGGCAGGATTTCCTCGAGCTTCTGGCGGCGGTTCTCGATGGTGTCCACCTCGTTGTGCAGGAAGTACACCTGGCCGCCACGCTTGAGTTCGCGCAGCACGGCCTCACGGATGACGCCGTTGTTTTCACTGCGCACAAAGGTCTTGATGGCCAGGCGCCGCTGCGGCGCGGTGGCAATCACGCTGAGGTCGCGCAGGCCTTCCAGCGCCATGCCCAGCGTGCGCGGAATCGGCGTGGCCGTCAGCGTGAGCACGTCCACCTCGGCGCGCATGGCCTTCATGGTTTCCTTGTGACGCACGCCAAAGCGATGCTCTTCATCGATGATGAGCAGGCCCAGGCGCTGGAACTTCACGTCCTGGCTCAGCAGCTTGTGCGTGCCCACCACAATGTCCACGCTGCCATCGGCCAGGCCCTTGATGGCGGTGGTGATTTCCCTGGTCGAGCGGAAGCGGCTCATCTCGGCCACTTTCACCGGCCATTTGGCAAAGCGGTCGACCAGCGTCTGGTAGTGCTGCTCGGCCAGCAGCGTGGTGGGCGCCAGCAAGGCGACCTGTTTGCCACCGGTAATCGCGATGAAGGCGGCGCGCAGGGCGACTTCGGTTTTGCCAAAGCCCACGTCGCCGCAGACCAGCCGGTCCATGGGGCGCGGGCTGATCATGTCCTGAATCACGGCATGAATGGCGGCGCGCTGGTCGGCGGTTTCCTCAAAGCCGAAATCGTTGGCGAAAGCTTCGTAGTCGTGGGGTGAATAGCGGAAAGCATGGCCCTCGCGTGCCGCGCGGCGGGCATAGATGTTGAGCAGCTCGGCGGCCGAATCGCGCACCTGCTCGGCGGCCTTGCGCTTGGCCTTTTCCCACTGGCCGCTGCCCAGCCGGTGCAGTGGCGCTTCTTCGGCGCTGACGCCGGTGTAGCGGCTGATCAGATGCAACTGGCTGACGGGCACATACAGCGTGGCCTTGTCGGCGTATTCAAGGTGCAAAAATTCCTGAAGCGCGGGCGTGCCGTCGGGGTTTTTTTCCTGGCCCAGGTCCATATTGATCAGGCCCCTGTAGCGGCCAATGCCGTGGGCGCTATGGACCACGGGGTCACCGACATTGAGCTCCGAGAGATCCTTGATCAGCGCTTCGACATCGCTGACCTGTTCCTGTTTTTTGTTGCGCCGGCGCGTGACGGCACCGGCGGCAAACAGCTCGGTTTCGGTGACGAAGTCGATGCCGGCTTCGAGCCAGCTAAAGCCCACATCCAGGGCCGCTGTGGCAATGCCCAGTTTTTCGTCGCTGACCTGGAAGTCTTCGAGCGAGTCAAACGCGGGCGGGCTGACATTGCTGGCGTGCAGAAAGTCGAGCAGGCTTTCGCGCCGGCCCTCGCTTTCGGCCAGCACCAGCACGCGGTGTGGCGTGTTGTGGATGTGCGCCTTGAGCCGGGCCAAAGGGTCTTCGGCGCCACGAACGGCGGCCATTGGCGGTAGTGAGTTGAATTCGACGTACGGGGAGCCCTCACCCCTGCCCTCTCCCAGGGGGAGAGGGAGTAAATTCCCCTTAATCCCCTCTCCCCCTGGGAGAGGGAGAGGGCTCCCCGCTTTCAACGCCAGCTGGGCGTAGTCGTTGGCGCGGGCGTAAAACTGTTCGGTGCCCAGAAACAGCGATTCTGGCGGCAGGGCAGGCCGGTCGGGCGCATTGCGAACCAGCCGGTAACGGTCTTTGGTGTCTTGCCAGAAGCGCTGGAAAGCCGGTTCCAGGTCGCCGTGCAACACGACAGTTGCATCGCTGCCCAGGTAGTCGAACACGGTGGCGGTGTCTTCAAAAAACAGCGGCAGGTAGTACTCGATGCCGGCGGTGGCCACACCGTTGCCCATGTCCTTGTAGATGCGGCTCTTGGTCGGATCGCCATCGAGCAGTTCGCGCCAGCGGTTGCGGAATTTGGCGCGCGCGTCGTCGTCCATGGGGAATTCACGGCCCGGCAGCAGGCGCACTTCGGGCACCGGGTACAGGCTGCGCTGGCTGTCGGGGTCGAAGGTGCGGATGCTGTCGATCTCGTCGTCAAACAGGTCGACGCGGTAAGGCACGGCCGAGCCCATGGGGAACAGGTCAATCAGGCCGCCGCGCACGGCGTATTCGCCGGGGCTCACCACCTGCGTCACGTGGCTGTACCCGGCCAGCGTGAGCTGGGCCTTGAGCCGCGCTTCGTCGAGCTTTTGCTTGACCTTGAAATGAAAGGTGTAGCCCGCCAGAAAACTGGGGGGCGCCAGCCGGTACAGCGCGGTGGTCGCGGGCACGATGACGAGGTCGGCGCCGGTTTCCTTGTCGCGCTGCGAGATCCGCCACAAGGTGGCCAGCCGCTCGCTGATCAGGTCCTGGTGCGGCGAGAAGGTGTCGTAGGGCAGGGTTTCCCAGTCGGGAAACAGCGCGCAGCGCAGATCGGGCGCAAAAAACGCAATCTCGTCGATCAGACGCTGGGCGGTGGCGGCGTCCGACGTGATGATGGCGGTGAGCCTGCCGGCGGATTTTTCCCGCAGGCCCAGGTGGGCGAGCAGCAGGGCGTCGGCAGAGCCCGCGGGCTGCGGCAGGGTGTAGCGCTTGCCGGGAACGAGTTTGGGTAAGTCCATCAATCAGCGATCGGTAAAGCAGTCAAAAATCAGCCGGCAAAATCAAGTGAAAGGCAAGAAGCAAAAGACAAGCACCCCAAACCGGGCGGAATGGGGTGTATGGGGTGCGTCAAGCAGCCAGACCCTGATTTTAGAATCTATGATGACCTCATGACGACAGACCGCGCCAAATCCCTGATTTCAGGGGATCTCCCCTCAAGCTCGCCCCGTTTTTTTGTCCTGATTCCCTGTGCGGGGCAGGGTAGCCGTGCGCAAACGCCCATGGCCAAGCAATACCAGACGCTGCTGGGCCAGCCCATGGTCAGGCACACGGTGCAAGCTTTCCGGGCGGTTAAAGACAGGCTGGCGGCGCTCTGGGTGGTGATTGCGCCGGCGGACGATGTTTTTCTGAACGTTTTCCCCGACTACAACGCAGAAGGCGAAATGCTGCTGGCGGGCGGCGGCAACACGCGTGCAGCGACCGTGCTCAATGGCTTGAAGGCCATGGTGAATCACCGGCCCGATGGCGCCGCATTGACCGACTGGGTGCTGGTGCACGATGCGGCGCGTTGCCTGATCACGCCTGCGCAAATTCTGGCCCTTATCGAAGCCTGCCAGCACGACGAAGTGGGGGGCCTGCTGGCGCAGAAACTGCCTGACACCCTGAAAAGCGAAGCGGGCGGCCGGGTGGCCGCCACCATTGACCGCAGCGACAAATGGCTGGCACAGACGCCGCAGATGTTTCGCATCGGTGCGCTGATCGCGGCGCTTGAACAAGCCGGCGATGGCGTCACCGATGAATCCAGCGCCATCGAGGCCATGGGGCTGTCACCCAAACTGGTGCCTGGCAGTGCGCAGAACTTCAAGGTGACTTACCCCGAGGACTTTGCCCTGGCGGAGGCCATTTTGCAGAGCCGGGCCGCCAGGAGTTTTGAGCGCTTTGCAAAATGAGCCCGCCAATCCTTCCCACGAAATCTTCCACGAAAGTTTTGCCTCATGACTTCAGCTAATCGGCCTCCATTTCGCATCGGTGAAGGCTGGGACACCCACGCACTGGTGCCGGGGCGCAAGCTCATCATCGGTGGCGTGGAGGTAGCGCACACCGTCGGCTTGCTGGGCCACTCCGACGCCGATGTGCTGCTGCATGCCATCATCGATGCGCTGCTTGGCGCTGCGGGCCTGGGCGACATTGGCTCGCACTTTCCGGACACCGATGCGCGCTTCAAGGGCGCAGATTCCGTGGCCCTGCTGGCCGAGACCGGGCGTCTGCTGGCGCAGCGGGGCTTGCAGATTGGCAACATCGACAGCACGGTGATTGCGCAGGCGCCCAAGCTGGCACCGCATATCGCAGCCATGCGCCAGCGCATTGCAAACACGCTGGGTCTGGACGCGGACCGCGTGAACGTCAAGGCCAAGACCGCCGAAAAGCTGGGCCCGGTGGGGCAGGGGCTGAGCATCGAGGCGCGCGCCGTGGCGCTATTGTTTTAGGAGCATCTTGCGCCCATTTAATAAGGACTGGAGGCCGATTTGACTACATATTTTGAATAAAACGCCTTGCCGTGCGTGCAATTTTCCGCCGGGCCGCCCCTAGGAAAATTAGCCCCCTCGGGGGGGCAGAGAGCTCGCGCGTTGTGAGCGAACGTGGGGGCCAGCGAACGCCGCGAAGGGCCGCCCCGAGCAAGTTCAGCCCCCTCGGGGGGCAGCGCAGTACACGCAGTGACAAGTGTGGGGGCTTTTCAGCTTCGACGCAGCTTGATATGGGCGGCCAGCCCGCCCGAGGCGGTGTTGGCCAGCGCAAAAATGCCGCCCATGCGCAAAATCGTTTTTTCAACAATGGCCAGGCCCAGTCCGGCGCCCGTGGCGGCGGTGCGCGCGGCATCGCCCCTGAAAAACGGGCGTGTCAGCTTGCTCAGGGTCTCTGGCGCCACCCCCATGCCGTGGTCGCGCACCTTGATCAACACCCATTGGTCGCGGCTTTTGGCCGCAATATCGACCAGGGCAATACCGGTCTCCGGCGTCTTGCCATAACGGCGTGCGTTTTCAAGCAGGTTGGCAATCACGCGCGACAGCTCCACCTCGTCGGCCAGTACCGCCATGCTGTCCGGGATGTTGACGGTCACGCGCATGTCCTCGTAATCCGAGACCGAGTACACAGCGGCATCGATCACCGCGTTGAGTGACACGGACTCAAGCTGCGCCGGATCCGGCCGTGCGTAATCCAGAAACTTGTCGATGATGGCGTCGAGCTGGGTGATGTCGGCCGCCATGTGGGCCCGGGCGTCTTCGTCGGCCACGCTCATTTCGGTTTCCAGCCGCAGGCGCGCCAGAGGCGTGCGCAAGTCGTGCGAGATGCCGGCCAGCATGATGACCCGGTCCTGCTCGATCTTGGACAGTTGCTCGGCCATGCGGTTAAAGCCGATGTTGACTTCGCGGATCTCGCTGGTGGCGACTTTCTCGTCGAGCAGGCTGGCGTCAAAATCGCCGTCACGCATGCGGCTGGCCGCAAACGACAGCTGCTTGAGCGGCTGGTTGATCAGCCGGGCAATAAAGGCCGCGCCCGCCAGCGACAGGGCGGCGGCGATGCTCAGCCAGATGAGCCAAGTGCTGCTTTTGGACGGGCCCACGCGTGAGGCGTCGGTCAGCAGCCAGTAGGCATCGTTTTCAATCTTGAATCCAATCCACAGGCCTTCCCTGCCGTTGACGGATTTGGCCACCACGGTGCCGCTGCCCATGCGCTTGTTGAGCTCCTCGCTGATGCGCCCGCTCAGCGGGTCGGTATCGAAATCCACATAGGTGTCGCCGGGCTCGCGCGGCGTGATGCGCACCCCTTCCTGGTCTGCCAGCGTCTTGATCAGCGAGACGCGCGCAATCGCGTCGGAGTAGCGCAACCCGGCACGGCTCAGGTTGACCAGCGAGGCGAGTTGCTGGGCGCTCTGGATGGCGCGGGGCTCGGACTCCAGCGCGCGAAAGGTCTGCAGCCAGGCCACGATGGAGCCGAACAGCAGCAGGGACAGAAAGAAAAACGTGCGCCAGAACAGGCTGAAGCCCCGGCGTGGCCGCATATCCAGCGGGGCCGGGGTGGTTTCCAGGTTGGCGGGGTTGGTGGCTTCCATGCGCAAGTGTGTAAACCGGAGTTAGGTGACTGATTTTGACGCGTGGCGATCGCTAGTGTGGTGTTGCATGCTTGATGGCACAAATAAAAATGATGGACTTTTGGTCAGGGCAAGGCGCAAACCACAGCGATACCCGTAGGTATCGCGCGGATTTGCAACGCCGCCATGGCCGAAAAGACGCATTTTTTTATGTGCCAGATAGCGTGCAACACCGCACTAGGGGAAGCCGACATGCAGCCCGGCCTGCCAGCCGTGCATGGCGCAAAGCTGCAAACCCGGGTTCTCAACGGATCAGGGAGCGTAGGGCCGTTAATTCGTTCCGTCCGGCACAAAGACATAGCCAATGCCCCAGACCGTCTGGATGTAGCGGGGCACCGCGGCGTCCACCTCGATGAGCTTGCGCAGGCGCGACACCTGCACATCCAGGCTGCGGTCAAACGGCTCGAACTCGCGGCCGCGCGCCAGCTGGGCCAGTTTTTCGCGCGACAGTGGCTGGCGCGGATGCCGCACCAAGGTCTTGAGCATGGCAAATTCACCGGTGGTCAGCGGGAGCTCTTCGCCGTTCTTGTGCAGGGTGCGCAGGCCCAGGTCAAAGGAAAACGGACCGAAGGTGATCAATTCCTGGTCGCTGGACGGCGCACCGGGCACCTCGACCGTGGGGCGGCGGCGCAGCACGGCATGGACGCGGGCCAGCAGCTCGCGCGGATTGAAAGGCTTGGCCAGGTAGTCGTCGGCGCCGACCTCCAGACCGACAATGCGGTCAACGTCTTCCCCCTTGGCCGTGAGCATGATGATGGGGGTGCGGTCGTTGGCGGCGCGCAGGCGCCGGCAAATGGACAGCCCGTCTTCCCCGGGCATCATCAGGTCCAGCACGATCAGGTCGACGGCGTCGCGCAGCATGATGCGGTTCAGCGCCTTGCTGTCTTCCGCCAGAATGACTTCGAAACCCTCTTGGGCAAGGTAGCGGCGAAGCAGGTCGCGAATGCGGGCATCGTCGTCAAGAATCAGGATTTTGTCGGCGCGGCCAGTAGGTGTAGCTTGGGTCATAGTCATCACGTAATTTGTAACAAGCACATTTTGAGGGCTGAAAAGGTGACAAACCGGCTATTGGAGTTACTTTGACACACTGTTACAAAAGTTGCGGCAATATGCAAGCCGTACATGAGGGTAATGTGAACCCCGCTTAGGCTCAAGACGTTGTTAGAGCCTGTTTACGATTTATTTGGGGTCGCGCAGGTGTCTTTTCGGGATGGAATGCAAGACGCAGTGCGCCGCCAATAGCCCGGCTATTGGCAAGCAGTGCAACGCCGCAGACCGCCCGAAAAGGCACCTGCCCTTCGGGTTGGGGCGACGCAAACGCGGACGCGTTTGCATCCCCATTGGGGCAGCCGCACGACGCACAGCCGACCGGCTGTGCGGTCGGGCGATTTGACAGCCAAATCCCTTGCATGGGCATGAGCCCATGCGGCGCGATGTTGGCAGCCAACTCATCCCGATTGCGTCCCAACGCGACCCCAAATAAATCGTAAACAGGCTCTTAAGAACAAAAAGGCGGTGCAAGCTCATGAAAACCATCAAAATCATTGCTTGTTGTGTGCTGCTGGCCGGGGCCACCGGCCTGCAGGCGGCGGTGGGCGGGGTGCCGGCCCAGCTGTCGGCGCTGCAGGCGCGGCACTTGCTGGTGCGCACCGGTTTTGCACCGGATCAGGCCGAGGTCGACGCGCTGACCGGCCAGGACACGCGGCAGGCGGTGTCTGAGCTGATCCGCAAAGCGCAGGCGGCGAAGCCGCTGTACTCGGTGCCGGCCTTTGCCTTGCAGCCGCCACCCATTCCCTACAGGCTGCTCAAAAGCAAGGACGAGCAGCAGGCCATGCGCCAGCAGCAGCAGCGCGAGGGGCTGGAGCTCAAGACCTGGTGGGTGCGCGAGATGATAGAGACGCCCACGCCGCTGGCCGAGCGCATGACGCTGTTCTGGCACAACCACTTTGCCACCTCCCAGCAAAAGGTGATCAGCTCGCAGGCCATGTGGCGCCAGCACCAGCTGCTGCGCGCCAACGCACTGGGCAACTTTCGCGTCTTGCTGCACGCGGTGGCCAAAGACCCGGCCATGCTGGTGTACCTGGACGGCGCCAACAGCCGCAAGGAAGCCCCCAATGAAAACTTCGCCCGCGAGGTGATGGAGCTGTTCACCCTGGGCGAAGCCAGCCAGGGCGGCGGCTACACCGAGCAGGACATCCGCGAGTCGGCCCGGGCCTTTACCGGCTGGAGTGTGGAGCGCGAAGATTTCAGTTTCAGGTTCCGGCCGGCCTTTCATGACACGGGCAGCAAAACCGTGCTGGGGCGCAGCGGCAACTTTGACGGCGATGCCGTGCTGGACCTGATGCTCGATCAGCCGGCGGCCGCCCGCTTCATCGTCAGCAAGCTCTGGAAGGAGCTGGTCTCGCCCGTGCCCGATGCGGCGCAGGTCGAGCGCATCGCGCAGCGTTTCCGCCAAAGCGGCTACGACATCAGCACCGCCGTGCGCGAACTGCTGCTTGGCGATGCGTTCTGGGCCGAGAGCAACCGCGGCAGCCTGATCAAATCGCCGGTGGACCTGGTGGTGGGCACGGTGCGGCAGTTCGACTTCAGCTACACCGATGTGATGCCCTTTGCGCTCAAGGCGGCGCAACTGGGCCAGAACCTGCTGGTGCCGCCCAATGTGAAAGGCTGGCCGGGCCAGAACGACTGGATCAACGCCACCACCTTGCTGGAGCGCAAGCGCTTTACCGAGCAGCTGTTTAGGGCGGTGGAACTCAAGAACGAGTCGAAGATGGCGCCACTGGCCATGGGCCCGGGCGGACGCAGGATTGAAGCGCCCGCCCCGGATGCCATGCGGCCCGCACAGCCAATCCAGCAGCTGCAGGCCGAGCTGGGCGCCGGCAAGGCCGACGGGGCAGGGCGCGGCAGCAACCGGCAGGCGCTGCGCCTGCTGGGCCGTGACGGCATCATGCGCGTGGCCGAGGGCATGGCCCGCATCACCTTTGATCCGGACCGCTGGCTGGCGCAGTACGGCGGCTACACCGACCGGGAGCCTTCGGACGAGCTCAAAAGCCGTTTGACCCAGACCTTGCTGGCGGTGCCACCCACGCAAACCATAGCCGTCGGCACGGTGGGAGTGGCGTATCTGCGCACCCTCACGCTTGATCCGGCCTACCAGCTCAAATAAGCCAATAAGCAGATAGGTCAACCATCATGCAACGACGCGATTTCATCCACCTGTTTGCAAGCACCACGGGCGCTGCCCTGCTGTCAGCCCACGCCCCGGGCTGGGCGCAAGCCGCCGGCCAGCGTGCCGCTGCGGCGGCCGACCGCATCCTGGTGCTGGTCGAGCTCAAAGGCGGCAACGACGGCTTGAACACCGTGGTGCCCTATACCGACCCCAGCTACTACCAACTGCGCAACACGATTGGCATCAAGCGTGACGAGGTGATCAGAATTGATTCGCAGGCCGGCTTGCACCCGGAGCTCAAGGCGCTGCTGCCGCTCTGGGAAAAAAGCGAGCTGGCGATTGTGCAGGGCGTGGGCTACCCGCAGCCCAATCTGTCGCACTTTCGTTCGATCGAGATCTGGGAAACTGCGTCCAGGTCCGACGAGTACCTGGAAGAGGGCTGGGCCACGCGCGGCATGAGGGCCGGTTACGCCGCCCGGGCGGGCTTCACCGCCGAAGGCGTTCTGATTGGCGGCAATGACTTTGGCCCGCTGCTGGGCGCCCGTGCCGTGGCCCTGAACAACCCCGAGGCCTTTGTGAACCAGTCGCGCTTTGCGCAGGACATGAGCAGCGCCGTGGCGGTGCGCAACCCGGCGCTGCAGCATTTGCTGCGGGTGGAAAGCGACATCAGCCAGGCGGCCCAGGGCTTGCGCGGTGAGCCCTACAACTTCAGCACCGAGTTCCCGGCGGGCGCTTTTGGCAACGGCGTCAAGGCCGCCGCGCAGGTGGTGGCGTCCCAGAAGGGCAAGGGCGGCGTGCCGGTGATCACGCTCACGCTGGGCAGCTTTGACACGCACCAGAACCAGCCGGGCACCCACGCCAACCTGCTCAGGCAACTGGCGGAAGGCCTGGCCGCCTTGAAAAGCGCGCTGACCGAGCTGGGCGCCTGGGACCGCACCCTGGTCATGACCTTCTCAGAGTTTGGCCGCCGCGCACGCCAGAACAACTCCAACGGCACGGACCATGGGACGGTGGCGCCTCATTTTGTGGCCGGCGGTGCGGTGCGCGGCGGGCTGTATGGCCAGGCGCCCGACCTGACGCGACTGGACAGCACGCAAAACGCCGGCTACAGCACCGATTTCCGCCAGATCTACGCCACGGTGGCAAAAGACTGGTGGGGTGTGAACCCTGACGCCGTGGTGCGCGGGCGCTTCGAACCCCTCAAATTTCTTAAAACCTGAAAGGTCAAACTTGAAAAATACTACAAAAATAATAGCTGCCTGCGCAGTGTTTGCGGGGGCAACCGGGGTTTTTGCCCAGACCATGCAGCGCGAACCGCTGCAAAACGTGGCCCAGCTGTCGGCCAGCGGCTCGGTGGAAGTGCAGCAGGACCTGCTGTCAATCACCATGAACACCACGCGTGACGGCAGCGATGCCAACACAGTGCAGACCCAGCTCAAGCAGGCGCTGGACACGGCGCTGGCAGAGGCCAAAAAAGCCGCGCTGCCCGGCCAGCTGGACGTGCGGACCGGCAACTTCAGCCTTTACCCGCGCTATGGCAAAGACGGCAAGATCAACGGCTGGCAGGGCTCGACCGAGCTGGTGCTCGAAGGCAAGGATTTTGCACGCATCACCAGCACGGCCGGCAAGATTCAGACCCTGACGCTGGGCCATGTGGGTTTTGCCCTGAGCCGCGAGCAGCGCGCCAAGGTCGAAGGCGAGGCGCAAGCCCAGGCCATCGAGCGCTTCAAGGCCAAGGCGTCGGAGATCGCCAAAAACTTCGGCTTTGGCAGCTACACGCTGCGCGAAGTGGCCGTCAACGCCAATGACCAGGGCCATACGCCCCGTCCCCGCATGATGGCCATGCAGGCCAAGGCCGAGATGTCGGACGCTCCGATTTCCGTGGAAGCGGGCAAAAGCACGGTGCTGGTCAATGTCAGCGGTTCGGTGCAGATGAAGTGACGTGAAGACAGAAGGGCCAAAGGGGCACGCGGCGCTGATCAAGGGCCATGCACCGCCGCCCCGGGACGGGTTTTCAGGCCGCCTTCAGGCTGCAGACAAGCGGTTTTTGCGGGCGATCACCACCGCGCGCAAGTGGTCGTAGGTCCAATTGAAGACGAAGGTATAGGGCAGAAAAAACAGCGCGATGCCGATGTCCAGCACAAAGGCTTCCCACAGGCCAATGCCCAGCCACCAGGCGGCCAGCGGCACCACGGCCATGATCAGGCCCAGTTCAAACAGCAGCGAATGAACCGCCCGGACTTTCAGGTTGCGCTTGAAGCCCCAGCGCTGTTGCGCCCGGTCAAACAGGGCGTTGAAGGCCATGTTCCAGCTCATGGCAATCAGTGAAATCATCAAGGTCAGCAAGCCCATGTGCACCAGCGGATAACCCAGCAGCCAGGCGCCCAGCGGGGCGCACAAGGCAATGGCCAGCACCTCGAACACGAGGGCGTGGAAGAAACGTTCCTTGACGGATTTTTGAAGGCTCATGAATGGACTACTCGTTGAAATACAGCTGGGGCCCGGATGGGTCCGATAAAAGCGCCATGGTTGTAATTTTCATCGTTATTGTGGATACTTAAAAACCAGTAATCATCTAAAAAATAGATATATCGTGCGCCACTCCCCGGAATCCCTGCTCGCCTTTGCGGAAGCCGCCACGCTGGGCTCGTTCTCGGCGGCGGCCCGCAAGCTGGGCAAAAGCCAGTCCAGCGTCAGCACGGCGATTGCCAATCTGGAGCTTGACCTGGGGCTGAGCCTGTTTGACCGCAGCAGCCGCAAGCCCACGCTGACCGGGCATGGGCGCGTGATGCTGGGCAAGGTGCAGGAAATCCTGGCCGCCAGCGACCGGCTGGACCGCTCGGCCAGCCAGCTCGGTAGCGGCCTGGAGGCCAGGCTAAGCGTGGTCTGGTCAGACACCTACCAGTCCGACCACTTTGAAGACATGCTCAAGGCCTTTGAGCAGCGCTTTCCCGACCTGCAGTTCGAATGCCTGATTGCCGAACACGGCGATCTGGTGTCGCTGGTGCAAAGCGGCCGCGCGCAGATTGGCGTGGTGGCCGCGCAAAGCGCGTACCCGCCCGACATTGGCTCGGCCACGATTGCCGAGCAGTCCGAGATCACGCTGTTTGTCGCCAAAACCCATCCCCTGGCGGGCATGTGCGACATCACGCCCGAGGTGCTGGCGGACTTTCGGGCGCTGCGGCTGGGAACCTACCTTGAAGGGGTCGGGGAGGCTGGCGCCCCTGCATCGCGCCGCGCCTGGTCAGCGCCCAGCTACCTGATGCTGCTGGAAATGGCGGTGCTCGGCTTCGGCTGGGCCGCCATACCGCGCTGGATGGTCACACGCTTTGCCGTGGACACCCTGCACGAGCTCGATGCCCGGGGCTGGCCCCGCCGCGTGCCGGTCGATGCCGTATGGTCGCGCCAGCGGCCGCTGGGGCAGGCCGGCACCTGGCTGCTCGAAGAAATGCTGGCGCCGCACCGGCCTGGGCCTTGAGGTTTCAGCCATTTTGACCTGTAGCCCTTGCTGAATAGGCACCAACAGCTATTGATTTGGTAGCGGATTTGGGTGTCGACCCCACAAAAATCACCAAAAAGCCCGTCACACCAGCAGGCATGACGGGCTTTTTGGCTTTGGGTTTCCTGAAAGACCGTTCAGTGGCTTGACGGTTCAGAAGCGGTATTTCAGACCCACGGTTGTGGACGTGACGGGATCGCGCCCGGTGTTGGCAAAGTCAAGCTTGTAGCGGTCCCACTGCAGCACGGCGGACCAGTTGGTGCTGAAGTCGTAGCTGACCCCCAGGCCATAAGACAGGCCAAAGCCGCTTTTCGTGCCGTTGCTAAAGCCCGACGTGGAACTGGCCGTGACTTCGGTGCGGCCGTAGGTCGAGCCCAGGCGGCCTGTCAGCTGGAAGGACTCCGCCAGCGGCAGCCTGCCGACCAGGCTCAGGTTCAGGCCATGCGCCTTGGTGGTGCCGCCGGCCCGATGGATCCGGCCAAAGTCGGTGTAACCCAGTTCCAGGCCGAAGTTGTCGCTGAAGTAGCCGCCGCCGTAAATGCTGTAAATGTTGTCCTGGCTTTCGGCGGGGAACCCACCGGCGCCAGGGCTCAGGGAATACCGGGAGCGGCCGGCATTGAAGCCGATGTAGCCCCCGCTATGGGCATACCAGGACGGGCTGCCACTGCCGCTTGCCGAGCTGGATGTGGAGGATGAGCTGCTTTGGGCCTGGACCACACCGGTGGCCAGAACCGCCACAGCCAGAAAAACACCGGAAAAAGCACGGTTGAATGCGTTCACGGCAGCTCCTTGAGTGTTTGAAGAACGCCATTGAATGGCTCTTTTTTTCTTCAAAAACAACGTTTAATTTAGAGCACTCTGAAAGACCATGGTAGCAGCGCAGACGCGGAGTGTGTAGAGAACAAATGTAAATTTGCCAAAAACTCGTTGACCACCGTTCACATTCAATCGACGGGTGGCCCCCGGCCAACTGCTAAAGTCCAGTCATGCAGCTCATTACCCATCTGCCCGGGCGCACCCCCCTGGTGCTCGACTCTCCGCACAGCGGAACCACTTACCCCGCCGACTTTGCCTACGCCTGCGACCTGAGCACGCTGCGCAGCGCCGAAGACACGCATGTCGAAAAGCTTTACGACTTTGCCCCGGCCCTGGGGGTGCACTGGATCGAGGCGCACTTTCCGCGCAGCTACCTGGACGCCAACCGCGACACCACAGAGATTGATGTCACGCTGTTCGATACGCCGTGGCCAGAGCCGGTGGCCACCGATCCCAAGGTGCTGTCCAAGGTACGCCTGGGCAAGGGCCTGATCTGGCGCACCACCGACGACGGCGTGGAGATTTACCAGCGCAAACTGACCGTGGCCGAGGTGCAGGCGCGCATTGCGCAATGCTGGCAGCCCTACCACGCGGCGGTAGCGCAGGCCATTGAAGCGGCGCACCGCCAGCACGGCTACAGCCTGCATATCAACTGCCACTCCATGCCGGCCGTGGCGTCGAGTAACGCCACCGAGTTTCCGGGCGAAGAGCATGCCGACTTTGTGGTGGGTGACCGCGAAGGCACCACCGCCAGCACCGCACTGTCGCGTCTGATGTGCGAGCATCTGAGCGGTTTGGGCTACAGCGTGGCCTACAACCACCCGTACAAAGGGGTGGAGCTGGTCAGGCGTTATGGCGATCCGGCGCAACAGCGCCACAGTATCCAGCTCGAGATCAACCGCAAGCTGTACATGAATGAGCAGACCTTCGCCATGACGGCCGGGTTCGAACCGCTCAAGGCCAGCCTGCGCTCGCTGGTGGAGCGCCTGCTCAAGACCGATCCGCGTACGTTTCAAGTTTTGTAGCCTTCATCGCCCCATGTTTCGGGGGCGCCTTCACGCCGACTCTGACCATGATTACCTTCTTCAGCGACAGTCACCAGTCCCATGCCCCGGCCTTTGAATTTTTTCGCGGCGACCGCGTGCCTTGCTTTGAAACCCCGGCCCGGGCCGATTTCGTCAAGACCCGTCTGACCGAGCGCGGCCATGTGCTGCGTTCGCCGCAGGTGGACAGCCGTGCGGTGCTGGGCAAGGTCCACACGGCGCGCTACCTGGCGTTTCTGCAGCAGGCCTGGCGCGACTGGGCGGCGCTGGAGCCTGGCAATGAGCAGCGCCAGCCTTTTCCCTCGGTCTGGCCGGTGCGCACCTTGCGCAGCGATATCGAACCGGCCAACTTCATCGCCCGGCTGGGGCTTTACTCCATGGACAACGGCTCGCCCATGGTGGCCGGCACCTGGGCCGCCGCCAAAGCCGGGGCCGATGCCGCTGCCAGCGCCGCGGCCCTGCTGGGCGAGGGCCAGCGCGCCGTGTTTTGCTGCAGCCGCCCGCCCGGCCACCATGCCGGGGCCGACTTCATGGGCGGCTACTGCTTTTTGAACAATGCGGCCGTGGCCGCGCAGGCACTGCGCGACGCGGGCGCCGCCCGGGTGGCCGTGCTGGACGTGGACTACCACCACGGCAACGGCACGCAAAGCATTTTTTACGAACGCGCCGACGTGCTGTTTGTCAGCGTGCATGGCGACCCGCGCACGGAATATCCTTTTTACCTGGGGCATGCCGACGAAACCGGTGAAGGCGCCGGCGCGGGCTTCAACCTGAACCTGCCGCTACCGGCCGGCTGCACAGTGCCGCACTGGTTTGAGGCGCTTGAAACGGCCTGCCGGCGCATCGCGCAGTACGGTGCTGAGGCGCTGGTGGTCTCGCTGGGGCTGGACACCTTTGCCGATGACCCGATCTCGAAGTTTGCGCTGCAGTCCGGCGACTTTTCCCGCCTGGGCGAGCGCCTGGGCAGGCTGGGCCTGTCGACCGTGTTTGTGCTGGAGGGCGGCTACGCGGCGGCCGAGTTGGGCGTGAACGCCGTCAATGTGATTGAGGGCTTCGAGCAGGTTTGATGGAAGCAAGAGCAGACATATGAGCGTGGACCAGGTCGATTGCGTGGTGGTGGGTGCGGGTGTGGTGGGGCTGGCCGTGGCGCGTGCGCTGGCTTTGCAGGGCCGCGAGGTGATGGTGCTGGAGGCGGCAGACGCGATTGGCACGGGCACCAGCTCGCGCAACAGCGAGGTCATCCACGCCGGCATTTACTACCCGCAAGGCTCGCTCAAGGCCAGGCTGTGCGTGCAGGGCAAGGCGCTGCTGTACGCCTACTGCGGCGAGCGCGGCATTGCGCACCGCCGCTGCGGCAAACTGATTGTGGCGACCAGCCAGGCGCAGGTGGCGCAGTTGCAGACCATCATCGCCAAGGCTGCCGCCAATGGCGTGCACGATCTGCTGCTGCTCACGCGCGAGCAGGCGAGGGCGCTGGAGCCGCAGCTGGACTGCGTGGCCGCCGTGCAGTCACCCAGCACCGGCATTGTGGACAGCCATGCCCTGATGCTGGCGCTGCAGGGCGACCTCGAGAACGCCGGCGGGATGGTGGTGCTCAATTCGCCCCTGGCCCATGCTGAATGTTCGCCAGCAGCTATTCATTTGATAGCAAAAGACGGCACCGAGCTGCAGGCGCGCAGCGTGGTCAACGCGGCGGGTCTGTACGCGCCGGCGCTGGCCCAGCGTTTTGCGGGGCTGTCCGCGCGCTTTGTGCCGGCAAGTTATTACGCCAAAGGCAATTACTTCACGCTCTCAGGCCGCTCGCCATTTCAGCGCCTGATTTACCCGGTGCCCGAGGCCGCCGGGCTTGGCGTACACCTGACAATTGATCTGGGCGGCCAGGCCAAATTCGGTCCCGACGTGCAGTGGGTGGACTCCCCCGACGATCTGGTGGTGGACCCGGCGCGCGGCGACGCGTTTTACGCCGAGGTGCGCAAGTACTGGCCGGTGCTGCAGGACGGCGCCCTGATTCCCGGCTACGCGGGCCTGCGCCCCAAGATTGGGCCCCCTCATGAGCCGGCCAAGGACTTTTTGATCCAGGGTCCGGCCGAGCACGGCGTGCCGGGGCTGGTCAACCTGTTCGGCATCGAGTCGCCGGGGCTGACCAGTGCGCTGGCAATTGGCGAGCATGTCGGCGATTTGCTACGAAAACAATAGCTGCTTGTGCATACTTCTTAAGGGCTAACGGCTGTTTTTGCTCTGTTTAATGGAATTGGCAGCCTCGGCGACAAGCTCCGGGCCTTTGTAGATCAGGCCGGTGTAGATCTGCACCACGTCAGCGCCGGCGCGGATTTTGGAGACCGCGTCGGCACCGCTCATCACGCCGCCCACGCCGATGATGGGAAAGCCCGTGCCCAGGGCCGCACGCAACTGGGCAATCACGCGGTTGCTGGCTTCAAGCACGGGGGCGCCGCTCAGGCCGCCGGCTTCTTCGGCGTGGCGCAGGTGTTTGACGGCCTCGCGGTTCAGCGTGGTGTTGGTGGCGACCACGCCGTCCATGCCATGGCGTTTGAGGGTCGCGGCAATCACGTCAACCTGCGCTTCATCCAGGTCGGGGGCGATCTTGACGAAGAGGGGCACATGTTTGCCGTGCAGGCGGGCCAGCGCTTCGCGGCGCTCGGCCAGGGCGCCGAGCAAACCGTCCAGGGCTTCGTCGCTTTGCAGCGCCCGCAGGTTTTTGGTGTTGGGGCTGGAGATATTGACGGTGACGTAGTCGGCGTGCGGGTAGACGCCGTCGAGGCAGACCAGGTAGTCGTCGACCGCGTTCTCAATCGGGGTGGCGGCGTTTTTGCCGATGTTCAGGCCCAGCAGCAAGGGGTTTTTCGGGTTCTGCTGGCGAAATCTGGATTGCTGCACATTGGCAATGAAGGCGTCCAGCCCGTCGTTGTTGAAGCCCAGGCGGTTGATCAGCGCGTTGGCTTCGGGCAGGCGGAACATGCGCGGCTTGGGGTTGCCCGGCTGGGCCTTGGGCGTGACGGTGCCCACCTCGACAAAGCCAAAACCCATGGCGGCCAGGCCATCGATGCAGCGCGCGTTTTTGTCCAGCCCGGCGGCCAGGCCGACCCGGTTGGGAAACTTCAGTCCGGCCAGCTCGATCGGGTCGCTCACCCGGCCCGAGCAATAGGCCAGTTCAAGCGGCGTGCGCTGGATGCGTGCCAGCGAGGCCATGGTCAGTTCGTGGGCGGTTTCAGGGTCCAGACCAAATAAAAAGGGGCGGGCCAGGGCGTAGGGGAGCAGGGGCATTGGATAATTCAGGCAGAGGGCTGTGCGGCTTGGGGGTTGCCCGCAAGCCAGGAGCCTTCAATTGTCGCAAAAACCCAGCCCATCACCGCAATGACCCAGAACATGACCCAAGACGAACTCAAAACACTGGTAGGCCAAGCGGCCCTGCACTATGTCCAGCCCGGCACCATCGTGGGGGTGGGCACCGGCTCCACCGTCAACAAATTCATTGACGCCCTGGCCGGCATGAAGGCGCAGATTGCCGGCGCCGTCTCCAGCTCGGTGGCCTCCACCGAGCGCCTGCAGGCGCTGGGCATCAAGGTGTTCGACGCCACCGAGGTCGATGAACTGGCGGTCTATATCGACGGCGCCGACGAGATCGACCATGCCGGCTACATGATCAAGGGTGGCGGCGCGGCGCTCACGCGCGAAAAAATCGTGGCGGCGCAGTCTCGCAAATTTGTCTGCATTGCCGATGAGTCCAAGCTGGTGCAAACGCTGGGCAATTTTCCCCTGCCCGTGGAGGTGATTCCCATGGCCGCCAAGCGCATTGCGCGCCAGTTTGCCGCAATGGGCGGCAGCGCGACCCTGCGGCTCAAAAACGGTGTGCCCCTGCTGACCGACAACGGCCAGCACATTCTGGACGTGACGGGTCTGAAGATCGCCGACCCGCTGGCGTTTGAATCCCAGGTGAACCAGTGGCCGGGCGTGGTGACGGTGGGGGTGTTTGCCTTCCAGAAGGCCAGCGTGTGCCTGCTGGGGGCGCCGGGCGGCGTCAAGACCCTGGTGTTTTAAGCCCGGGGCCCCGCGCGGGCCCCGGGCACCACGCCAATCGGCTCAACGTACTTAAAACCGGATGCCTGCGGGGTTCTCGGCAGACGGTTGCGGCGCAGGGGCCGGCCGGGCCGGGCGTGCGGGAGCACTGGCTTGTGCCGGATTGCTGCCATTGGCCGCAGGTGCGGTGCTTACCGTCACCAGCGGTGTGGCCGGCGCCTGGCGGTAGCTGGCGGGCAGCACCGAGGTTTTGGGGTAGCCCGCCGCGTCGAGGAACTGCGTCCATTCGGCGTCCGAAAACCCCTTGAGCTGCTGGCTGCCAATGGTCGCAAAGGGCAGTGAGGTGTCGCCGCTCATGCGCTGCAGGGCCTGGGCGTCTTCGGGGGTATTGACGGTTCTTTCGGCAAAAGGAATGCCGCGGTTGCTCAGCATGGTGCGCGCCGAAGCGCAGGGGCTGCAGTTGTCGCCGGTGTAAAGCGTGACCGGGTACTGGTTGGCGACCTGCCGCAACTCAAAAGGCAGGTTGGCCGTGGCCACTCCTTTCGACGCACTGGCCGTCGCGCTGCTGACCTTGGCATTGCTCGATGGCGGTGGTGGCTGGTCCGAGAAAGTGATCTTGCCGTCCGGGCCGACGATGCGGTAGACCTGCTGGGCCTGGGTCAGTGGCGCCCACAGGCTGCCTGTCAGCACCACGGCTGCAAGCGCGGCAGCTTTGGGGGCCAGAAATTCAATCACGTTCGATGTCATCAATCTCTCCAGTCGGTCCAGTCAGTCTTCAAACGGTCTTCAAGCCATGCCCTGGTGGCGCAGCAGCGCATCAATCGAAGGCTCACGGCCCCGGAAGGCCTTGAACGATTCCATGGCAGGGCGGCTGCCGCCGGTTTCCAGAATTTCCTGGCGGTATTTTCGGCCAGTTTCCACCGAAACGGTGCTGGACGCCAGCCCGTCACCCGTGTCTGCACCTGCGCCCGGGATGACGGGCCGGGCTGATTCTTCGAAGGCGGCATAGGCGTCGGCAGAGAGAACCTCGGCCCATTTGTAGCTGTAATAGCCGGCCGCATAACCGCCAGAAAAAATGTGACTGAATGTATGCGCCGTGCGGCTGTAGGCGGGCGGCGTGATCACGGCGACCTCTTTGCGCACCTCGGCCAGCAGGGCCATCAGGTCTTCTTCGGGCTGGTGCTGCGTGTGCAGCAGCATGTCAAACAGCGAGAGTTCGATCTGGCGCAGCGTCTGCATGCCGCTCTGGAAGTTTTTGGCGGCCAGCATTTTGTCGAACAGGGCGCGCGGCAGGGGCTCGCCGGTGTCCACATGGGCTGTCATGTGCTTGAGCACATCCCATTCCCAGCAGAAGTTTTCCATGAATTGGCTGGGCAGCTCGACGGCATCCCATTCGACGCCGCTGATGCCCGAGACATCGCGCTCATTGACCTGCGTGAGCATGTGGTGCAGGCCGTGGCCGAACTCGTGAAACAGCGTGGTCACGTCGTCGTGCGTCAGCAGCGGCGGTTTGCCGCCCACGCCCTCTGCAAAGTTGCAGACCAGGTGCGCCACCGGGGTTTGCAGCTTGCCGGTGTCGGGGCGCAGCCAGCGGGCACGCACGTCGTCCATCCAGGCGCCGCCACGCTTGCCGGTGCGGGCGGCCGGGTCCAGGTAAAACTGGCCGACGAGCTGACCGGTACGTTCGATCCGGTAAAACTCCACGCCGGGTTTCCAGACAGGTGCCGAGTCTTTGCGGATGGCCACTTCAAACAGGGTTTCCACGATTTTGAAAAGACCCGCCAGCACCTTGGGCGCGGTGAAGTATTGCTTGACCTCCTGCTCGCTGAAGGCGT
The DNA here is from genome assembly GCF_036676035.1 of Polaromonas sp. Taxonomy (GTDB): domain Bacteria; phylum Pseudomonadota; class Gammaproteobacteria; order Burkholderiales; family Burkholderiaceae_C; genus Polaromonas. Next base: position 34,341 of record NZ_JAKFDR010000057.1, on the reverse strand, counting down.
AGCGGGCTTCCTTGAGCTTTTCGCCGATGTAGGCGTAGTCCCAGGGCTGGGGGTTTTGCAGCTTCAGTGCGTCAGCGGCAAAGGCGTGCAGGTCGGCGACGTCTTGTTCGGCATGGGGGCGGGCGCGGCGGGCCAGGTCGCGCAAAAAGCCAATGACCTGCTCGGGCGATTCGGCCATTTTGGCCACCACCGAGACTTCACCGAAGTTGCGGTAGCCGAGCAGCTGCGCTTCTTCGAGCCGCAGCGCGAGGGTTTCGCGCATGACGGCGCTGTTGTCGTACTGGCTGAATTCGGCGCTCGCCTGGTCGCTGGCGCGGGTGTTGTAGGCCTGGTACAGGGTTTCGCGCAGCGCGCTGCTGTCGGCAAACTGCATGACGGGCAGGTAGCTGGGCATTTTCAGGGTGAGCTTGTAGCCGTCTTTGCCTTCGGCCTCGGCCTGGGCGCGGGCCGTCTGGCGCACGTCTTCGGGCACGCCCGCCAGCTCGTCGGCCCGGGCGTAATAGGCAAAGGCATCGGTGGCGTCCAGCGCGTTTTCGCTGAATTTCTGGCTCAGTTCGGCCTGGCGTTCCTGGATCTGGGCAAAACGCTCCTTGGCGGCGCCCACCAGTTCGGCGCCCGACAGCACAAAGTTGCGCATGGCATTTTTGTGGGCCTGGCACTGCTCGGCATTGAGGGTGGCGACATCAATGGCCTTGTACTTGGCGTACAGCCGCTCGTCGGCACCCAGACGGGTGTAAAACTCGGTGACTTTGGGCAGGGCGGCGTTGTAGGCGGCACGCAGCTCGGGGGTGTCGGCCACGCTGTTGAGGTGGCTCACCGCGCCCCAGGCACGGCCCAGGTTCTCGGTGGCCACATCCAGCACCGCGGCCATATCGGTCCAGCGCGCCGGAAAACCGGGGGCCGTGACCTGCTCCAGCGCGGCATCGGCCTTGAGCAGCAACTCGTCGACGGCGGGGCCGACATGCTCGGGCAGGATGCGGTCAAACAGCGGAAGGTCGGAAAAGTCGAGCAGTGGATTGGTCATGGCAGAAAGCTGTGGGCTATAAGAGCGAATCTAAAGGGGACCCATGGGAAAGTACCCCGGGGCGCACCAAGAAGAGGACAAAAGAGGCACAAGCCGGTGGCCAGTCCCTGTCCCTCAGTCTTGCGCGCTTTTCTTGATGCTGCGCTGCTTGGGCTTGGCGCGCTTGACCGTGCCGCCCGGCGTCAGGCGCTGGTTGCCGAGCACGCGCAGGATTTTGACTTCGGGCCGCTGACCGTAGCGCGTGCTGTTTTTCAGCACTTTCACATCGCGCGGGCCGGGCATGCGGTCTTCGTTGACCTTTTTTACTTTTTCCGGCATGGGGCGCCACAGCACCAGCAGCTTGCCGATGTGCTGGATGGGCGCGGCATTGAGCTCGTCGGCCAGGGTCTGGAAAATGGTTTCCCGACCGGCGCGGTCGTCGGACAGCACCCGGATCTTGATCAGCCCGTGCGAGTTCAGCGCAGCGTCGGTTTCCTTTTTGACGGCAGCCGTCAGGCCGTCCGAACCAATCATCACCACGGCATTGAGGTGGTGTGCATTGGCACGGTGTTCTTTGCGCTGGGCGGGGGTAAGTTGTATTTGAGCCATGCCTGATTATCGGTGAGAGGACAATAGACGCATGAAAGTAAATACTAAAAGCAAAAAGGTCAATAAAGCGTGGTTAAACGACCACGTTAACGATACCTATGTCAAGCTGGCCCAGAAAGAGGGCTATCGGGCAAGGGCGGCCTACAAGCTCAAGGAGATTGACGAAACGCTGGGCCTGATCAAGCCCGGCCATTGCGTGGTGGATCTGGGCAGCACGCCCGGCGCCTGGAGCCAGTACGCGCGCCGCAAGCTGTCACCTTCCGGGGCGGCCGCGGGCGAGCTCAACGGCCGTATCGTGGCGCTGGACATTTTGCCGATGGAACCTGTGGAGGGCGTGGTCTTCATCCAGGGCGACTTCCGGGAGCCGCAAGTGCTGCAAAAACTGGAGCAGACTTTGAGCTCCGACAAGGGCTTCGTCAAGGTTGATGTGGTTATTTCAGACATGGCGCCCAATCTGTCGGGCATTGAGTCCGCCGACGCGGCGCGCATCACCCACCTGGTGGAACTGGCCGTGGACTTTGCCCAAAGCCACCTGAAAGCCGATGGTGCGCTGCTGGTCAAGGTGTTTCATGGCAGCAGCTACAGCCCGCTGGTCAAGCTGTTCAAGGACACTTTCAAGGTGGTCAAACCCATCAAGCCCAAGGCCTCGCGCCCCAACTCGTCGGAAACCTTTCTGGTGGGTATTGGTCTTAAAAAGAATGGGAAATCGGTGCCCGAGGTGGTTTGAAATGGTCAAAAATCACCTAAACCCGTCCTAAAGCAAGGGGTGTGCCGCCTATTTATGCGGTTTTAGCCCTTGAAAGACCTAAAATCAACCGTATGTGCCTTTTGTGCTTACATCGGAGTAGTCCTTGAACAATCAGTGGTTTTCAAAAATTGCAATCTGGCTGGTGATTGCAATGGTGCTGTTCACCGTCTTCAAGCAGTTCGATACGCGCACCGGCGCCGGCTCGAACTACCTGGGGTATTCCGATTTTCTCGAAGAGGTCCGCGGCAAGCGCATCAAGACCGCCACGATTTCGGAAGGCCAGGGCGGCACCGAGATTGCAGCCGTGACCATCGATGACCGCAAGATCCGCACCACGGCGACGTACCTGGACCGCGGCCTGGTTGGCGACCTGATTGCCAACGACGTGAAGTTTGATGTCAAACCCCGCGAAGAAGGCTCCCTCCTCATGACCCTGCTGGTCAGCTGGGGTCCCATGCTGCTGCTGATCGGTGTCTGGATTTACTTCATGCGCCAGATGCAGGGCGGCGGCAAGGGCGGGGCGTTCAGCTTTGGCAAGAGCAAGGCGCGCATGCTCGACGAGTCCACCAATCCCGTGACCTTTGCCGATGTGGCCGGCTGCGACGAGGCCAAGGAAGAAGTCAAGGAAGTCGTGGACTTCCTCAAGGACCCGCAAAAATTCCAGAAGCTGGGCGGACGCATTCCGCGCGGCCTGCTGCTGGTAGGCCCTCCGGGCACCGGCAAGACCCTGCTCGCCAAAGGCATTGCCGGCGAAGCCAAGGTGCCGTTCTTCTCGATCTCGGGTTCCGATTTCGTTGAAATGTTTGTCGGTGTGGGCGCCGCCCGCGTGCGCGACATGTTCGAAAACGCCAAGAAAAACGCCCCCTGCATCATCTTCATCGATGAAATCGACGCGGTCGGCCGCCAGCGCGGCGCGGGCCTGGGCGGCGGCAATGACGAGCGTGAACAAACCCTCAATCAGATGCTGGTCGAGATGGACGGCTTTGAAACCAATGCCGGCGTGATTGTGGTGGCTGCCACCAACCGGCCCGACATCCTGGATGCCGCCTTGCTGCGCCCCGGCCGTTTTGACCGCCAGGTGTATGTGACGCTGCCCGACATCCGGGGCCGCGAGCAGATTCTCAACGTGCACATGCGCAAGGTGCCGCTCGGCCAGGACGTCAATGCCAGCGTGATTGCGCGCGGCACCCCCGGCATGTCAGGCGCCGACCTGGCCAACCTGTGCAACGAAGCCGCCTTGATGGCCGCCCGCCGCAGCGCCCGCGTGGTGGAGATGCAGGACTTTGAAAAAGCCAAGGACAAAATCCTCATGGGCCCCGAGCGCAAGAGCATGGTGATGCCCGAAGAAGAGCGCAGGAACACGGCTTACCACGAGTCTGGCCACGCACTCATCGGCAAGATGCTGCCCAAGTGCGACCCGGTGCACAAAGTGACCATCATTCCGCGTGGCCGCGCCCTGGGCGTGACCATGAGCCTGCCGGCGCAAGACCGCTACAGCTACGATCGCGAGTACATGCTCAGCCAGATCAGCATGCTGTTTGGCGGCCGCATTGCCGAAGAAGTCTTCATGCACCAGATGACCACCGGCGCCAGCAACGACTTCGAGCGCGCCACGGCACTGGCTCGCGACATGGTGACGCGTTACGGCATGACCGATGCGCTGGGCCCCATGGTCTACGCCGAGAACGAAGGCGAAGTGTTCCTGGGCCGTTCGGTGACCAAGACCAACAACATGAGCGAGTCGACCCTGCAAAAGGTCGACAACGAAGTGCGCCGCATCATCGACCAGCAATACGCCCAGGCGCGCAAGCTGATTGAAGACAACAAGGACAAGATGCACGCCATGGCCAAGGCGCTGCTGGAGTGGGAAACCATTGACGGTGACCAGCTCGACGACATCATGGCCGGCAAAGAGCCGCGTCCGCCCAAGGACTGGGCGCCGCGCAGTTCTTCCGTGGATGGCGGCGGCCCCAGCGGCGGCACACCGGCTGTCAGCACCGAGCCGGCGCATACCGTGGCATGAGCCGGATCAGCCCGTCTACTGAATCCATGATCCATGACAACCGGGGCTGGTCCCCGGTTTTCTTTTTTCCAGACAGATTTTGATTTTCTCAATGGGCATTCTGTGATCTGGCAAACCTCACGCTTTCAGATTGACTTGTCGCAGCCGCGCGTCATGGGCATTGTCAATGCGACGCCGGACTCGTTTTCGGATGGCGGCAAGTATTTCACGCAGGACGGCAGCCTGTCGGCGGTGCTCGGGCATTGCGAACAGCTGCTCAAGGATGGCGCCGACATGCTGGACATTGGTGGGGAATCGACGCGCCCCGGCGCGCCGCCCGTGCCGCTGGAGGAAGAGCTGGCCCGCGTGTTGCCGGTGCTGCGCCATGCGGTGCAGCTCGGCGTGCCGGTTTCCGTGGACACCTACAAGCCAGAGGTCATGCAGGCCGTGCTGGACCTGGGCGCCGACATCATCAACGACATCTGGGCCTTGCGTCAGCCTGCCCAGCCTGGTCCATCGGGCCATCCGGGAGCCCGGCAAGTGGTGGCTCGCCACCCCAGCTGCGGGGTTTGCCTGATGCACATGCACCGGGAGCCTCAAACCATGCAAGCCGCTCCCATGGAGGGCGATGTGGTGGCCCAGGTGCTGTCCTTCCTTGAGCAGTCTGCGCGCGACTTGCGGGCGCTGGGTGTTGGCAAAGACCGCATCGTGCTGGACCCGGGCATAGGCTTTGGTAAAACGGTGGCGCAGAACTTTGCATTGCTGGCGCACCAGCAGGCCTTGCTGGCCGCCGGCTACCCCCTGCTGGCCGGCTGGTCGCGCAAGTCATCGCTCGCGGCGGTGAGCAGCACCTCGCTGGCGGCCGTGGCCCAGCTGGACACCGTGGACCGGATGGTGCCCAGTGTGTCGGCGGCCTTGCTGGCGGTGGACCGCGGCGCCCGCATCGTGCGCGTGCACGATGTGCGCGAGACCGTGCAGGCGCTCAAGGTCTGGACGGCCGCAAGCAGCGCGGCCCTCTAAAATAAGCAGCTCATAACAAGCCGGGCAAGCCCCGCGGAAAAGATGGCAATGACCAGACAGTATTTCGGAACAGATGGCATTCGGGGCACCGTGGGGCAGCCGCCCATCACGCCTGACTTTGTGCTGCGCCTGGCGCACGCCGTGGGCCGTGTGCTCAAGAAAACCGAGGCGCGCCCCACGGTCCTGATTGGCAAAGACACACGCATTTCGGGCTACATGCTGGAAAGCGCACTGGAGTCGGGTTTCAACTCGGCCGGCGTCGACGTGGTGCTGCTCGGGCCCCTGCCGACACCGGGTGTGGCCTACCTCACGCGGGCGCAGCGCGCCAGCCTGGGCGTGGTCATCAGCGCCAGCCACAATGCCTACCCGGACAACGGCATCAAGTTTTTCAGCGCCCAGGGCACCAAGCTGTCCGACGCCTGGGAGCGGGACGTCGAAGCTGCGCTCGAGGAACCCCCGGTATGGGCCGACTCGGCTACCCTGGGCAAGACACGCCGGCTGGATGACGCGGCGGGCCGCTACATCGAGTTCTGCAAGAGCACCTTTGCCAATGACCTGACCCTCAAGGGGCTCAAGATCGTGGTCGATGGCGCGCATGGTGCGGCCTATCACATTGCGCCCAAGGTCTTTCACGAACTGGGCGCCGAAGTCATCGCCATCGGCTGCGCGCCCGACGGCATGAACATCAACCACGAGGTGGGCGCCACGCACCCCGAAGCCTTGATCCGTGCCGTCAAGGCCAACCATGCCGACTACGGCATCGCGCTGGACGGTGACGCCGACCGGCTGCAGCTGGTGGACGCCACGGGCCGCCTGTTCAACGGCGATGAGGTGCTGTTCCTGATGGTCAGCGAGCGGCTGGCGCGCGGCGAAAAAGTGCCCGGCACGGTCGGCACGTTGATGACCAACATGGCCGTGGAGGTGGCCCTACAACGCAAGGGCGTCGAGTTTGTGCGCGCCAAGGTGGGTGACCGCTATGTGCTCGAAGAACTCGACAAGCGCGGCTGGCTGCTGGGCGGCGAAGGTTCGGGCCACCTGCTGGCGCTGGACAAACACACCACCGGCGACGGCCTGATCAGCGCGCTGCAGGTGCTGCAGGCTTGCGTGCGCAGCGGCAAGACGATTGCGCAGTTGCTTGGCGATGTGGTGCTGTTTCCCCAGACTCTGATCAATGTACGGCTCAAGCCCGGGCAAGACTGGAAAAGCAGCGCGCAGCTGGCCGCTGTGACCAAAACCGTAGAGGCCGAGTTGGGCGACAGCGGCCGCGTGCTGATCCGCGCCAGCGGCACCGAGCCGCTGCTGCGGGTGATGGTTGAGGCGCGCGACGCCCAGCAGGCCCAAGCTTGCGCCGAGCGCGTGGCCGATACCGTGCGTGCCTGATCCGTTTTCTTGAGGTAAATAGGCTTCTGGCCCTTTAAAAACGGGCACAAGGAGCTATTAAATTAATAGCAAAATAAAGGGCGCGCGGTTAGCGCAACCCGAAGGCATCCGCCTTTTCTGAGTGCGGGATGCGCATCAAACATTGCCTGAATCCGGATTAAAGCGTATTGGAAGGGTACCGCGCGCCCTCGAATATCCGAGCTCTTTGACGTTGGGGTCAAGCTGACGCCGTAGGCGCTACTTGACTGAAGTGTTAAACATTCTCCAGTTTGAAGCGCCTGTCAAAGTTCATCTTCCGAAGAACTGCCTTGGCCTGTTCGACTGGCACTGCGTCTTAGCGCGGGAGTGACTCTGAAGTTTGCTTGAACAGAGGTAAGTTTAGGTTGATGTTTTACGGGCGATTTTCCCGCCACACCATTGCCGCAAGCCCTGCTGTGACGGCAAACGCGACCCCGCTCACCCAGAGTGGAATATGCACCCCGTTGACAACCACCTCCCAGCCCAGCAGAACGCGCAGCAGCTGAAGCAACGCGATTAGCGAGAAGAGAGCAACTGCGATGGTAGTGAAGGGCTTCATGTTCTATCTCCGTGCGCGGAAATGAAAAGTGTTAGCGGTCTAACGTGTTAGATGGCATTCATCACTCGCTCTCGCTCACTGCTGGTGAGCACCTTTGGCGGTACGAAAGGGGTTCCCCGATCCGGGTCAAAGAACGGTGTGCTCTTGTAGCTGCCATCCAGGCGAGCGCGGATCAGTGAACTCATGAACCGAAGAACTGATGCGGTTGTGCTTATCGGCATTAACTTTGGCTTGCCTTTGGCGTGCTTTGTGTTCACCCGCATGCGGACGGGGCCGAAAGAACTCTCCAAGGTTCTCGGGGGATCTTCCAAGCAAGTGTGAATGAGGCCGACGTGAGAAACCTTGAAGTCACGCGGGGTGTTGCCGATAGGCGTGTTGCAGCAACTCGCATACCAACGCAGCATTCCGGTCTCTGTGAGGGACATGCAAGCGAGGGCGTCAACGCCTTGAGTGAAAGTGACGTACTTGGGTAGGGTTGCGACAACGTCCGTTCCTCCCATCTCGTCCAGAATGTCGCCGGTCGTGCCCAGGAAGTGCGCAAAGGCTTGACAGTCTCTGCAGTAGCACACGCCTCGGCTCACTTTCTCCGGGTGGCTGACGTAGCCTTTCAAAGTTCCGCATCTGCATCGCAATGGATGGTTCATATCTGGAGCCTTCTCAACGCAGTTTGGCTGAGCCATGCCGTCTAGACAAAATGGCTTCATGAATTCGGACGGCCCGACTCCTGCAACAACGTAGATTGCGCGCCTGAGGCGTGCCGAGCTACAACAATGCACCGCAGCGATGGGCGCTGGGGTCGTTGTGAAGTTGCAAGGAGACGAGCCATGCGTAACTCTATCACCCTGTACGTGGGTTTGGACGTGCACAAGAACAGCATCGACATTGCCACGGCAGACGCTGGGCGCGACGGCGAAATTCGCCACGTGGGCCGTATTGGCGGGGATCTGGCCCCGCTTTTACGGTGAGCATTGATCCGCAAACTTCGGATGCGGATAACACTGATTTTTTATAGCCTTTTATGGCCGCAGCCGTCTGGATACGGTTGCAACAAGCTATCAATTAAATAGCAAATGTCTCTACCCGGTTTCGCAACTGCATGACCTTCAAGCCAGCGTGTAGGCGGTTTTGACCGTCGTGAAAAACTCCTGCGCATACTTGCCCTGTTCGCGCGGTCCGTAGCTGGAGCCCTTGCGCCCACCAAATGGCACGTGGTAGTCGACCCCGGCGGTGGGCAGGTTCACCATGACCATGCCGGCCTGGCTGTGCCGTTTGAAATGTGTGGCGTATTTCAGGCTGGTGGTGGCAATGCCGGCGGACAGGCCAAACGGCGTGTCGTTGGCGGTGGCCAGCGCGGCTTCGTAGTCCTTGACGCGGATGATGCTGGCCACCGGGCCAAAGATTTCTTCGCGGTTGATACGCATGGTGGCGGTGCTCTCGCTGAACAGCGCCGGGGCCATGAAGTAGCCTTCGGCGCTGCTGCCGGTGTGGCACTTGACGCGTTCGCCGCCCATGGCCAGCGTCGCACCCTCGGCCTTGCCGATTTCAAGGTAGCTCAGGTCCTGCTCGAGTTGCGCTTGTGAGGACACCGGGCCGATGTCGGTGCCGGCGGTCAGCGCATCACCGACCTTGATGCGGGCCATGCGCTCCTGCAGGGCTTTGACAAAGGCCGGGTAGATGCCTTCGGTCACGATCAACCGGCTGGACGCGGTGCAGCGCTGGCCGGTGGAGTAAAACGCGCTTTGTGTGCTCAGTTCCACCGCCCGGGCCAGGTCCGCATCGTCCAGAATGACTTGCGGGTTTTTGCCGCCCATTTCGAGCTGCACCTTCTTCAGGTTTTTGGCGCAGGCCAGCGCAATGCGCCCACCCACCCCGACCGAGCCGGTGAAGCTGATGGCATTGATGCCCGGGTGATTGACCAGCGCATCACCGATGACCCGGCCCGGCCCCATGACCAGGTTGAAAACGCCGGCCGGAATACCAGAGCGCGAGATGATCTCGGCCAGGGCCCAGGCGCTGCCCGGCACCAGATCGGCCGGCTTTAACACCACGCAGTTGCCAAAGGCCAGCGCCGGCGCAATCTTCCAGGCCGGAATCGCGATCGGGAAATTCCAGGGCGTGATCAGGCCCACCACGCCTACCGGCTCGCGGGTGATTTCCACGCCGATATTCGGGCGCACGGAGGGCAGGGTTTCGCCCGACAGGCGCAGGCACTCGCCGGCAAAGAACTTGAAGATATGGCCGGCGCGGGTGGCTTCGCCAATGCCTTCCGGCTTGGTCTTGCCTTCTTCGCGGGACAGCAGCGTGCCCAGCTCTTCCTTGCGGGCCAGGATTTCGGTGCCTATCTTGTCGAGTGCATCCGAACGGGCCTGAATGCCGGCGGAGGACCAGGCGGGAAAAGCCGCCTGCGCAGCCTGTACAGCGGCATCGAGTGTTGCCGCATCGGCCTGGGCATACTGGCCAATCACATCGGACAGGTCCGACGGGTTGAGGTTGGCGCTGGTGCTGCTGGCCGCCAGCCATTGGCCGTTGATAAGGTTGTTGAAGGTGGTCATATATTCACGTCTGAAGTGGGTGGAAGATCAATGCGGTAAAAGCGCAGTGCATTGCCGCTCATCACGGCCTGTTGCTGATCGTGGGTGAGACCATCCAGCATACGCCAGATAGCCTCTACCAGGGGTTGAAAGCCGATACGCAGGCGCGCCACCGGAAAGTTGCTGGCGAACATGCAGCGCTGCCAGCCGAAGATGGCCAGCGTGTCGCGCACGATGCGGGCGTTCTCCTCCCAGTTCCAGGGTTGGTCGCGCAGGCCGAATTCGGAGAGCTTCACATGCACATTCGGCTGGCGTGCGAGTGTTCCCATCCAGCCACGCCAGCGCCGGAGGCCTTCTTCACTGCGGTCCCAGGCAAAGCCGTGGTGGTTGAGCACCATGGGCACCAGCGGAAACATGGCCGCGACCTGGGCCGCTTCGGGCAAGTGCCAGGCGGGTACGCGCATGTCCCAGCTCAACCCGTATTTTTGCAGCAGCGAAAAGCCGCGCAGCCAGGCCTCGTCCTGCATGCTGCCTGGCTGCCCCGCCACGGTTTGCCCTGGCGTTGCCGATGTCACCGGCTTGCTGCGGATACCCCGTACCAGCGGATAGCGCAGATGGCTGAGCAGACACTCCTCCGTATCGGGCCTGTCGAACCAGGCATGCGCCACCACGGCATTGGGAAAACCATGCGAGGCGCTCATCTCATGCAGCCAGGCGGTCTCAAGCACCTGCTCGCTACGGTCACGCTCGGCCTCGACGTGTACCGTTGCCAACACTTGAACACCCGCGCTTGCCGCGCGGTAGTCTGCGGGCAAGAAGTCCCGGCACAACGCAGCATAGTCGCCCAGAAAGAATTCCTGCGGGTTGTACGCTTGCTGCAGCCACGGGTAGCGGCCGCGCGACAAGTCCCACAGATGATGGTGCGCGTCCACCACGGACAGGACATTTGGGGGGGTGGGCGAAGGATTCACTGAAGGTACTCGGGCAGGGTTTGGGTGAACCTCAGTGTTGCCACACGTAGGAAGAATCGGGTTCGCGCAGGGTCTTGATCGCTTGCTCGAACTCGAAACTGTCGAGGTTGAGGCGACGTACCGTCTCGTCCTGGAACGAGATGTAGACCGCACGGTCCACCGGATGGAAGGACAGCGCCAGCGGATTGCTGGGCAGGGCAAAGCAGCGCTGCTCTTGCAGATCGGTGCCGAACACCGACAGCGAATGCTCGCCGGAATTGGTGGTCAGCAGCAGGTCCTGGCCCTGCGCGCTGCGGAAGCGGTAGACCCGGTTCGGGTCGCGCCGCGTCTTGCCCGACGCGACGACTTTCATGCTGGTCGTGTCGACGGCGACGATGGTGTCGTCGCCCCGGTTGGCCACATACAGCAGCGACTCATCCGCCGACAGCACATTGCCCTCAGGCACCGGGCCCGGCACCATGGCCACCGGTGTGAAGGTCGGGTCATTCGGTTTGATTTTGGTGACCGTGTTCGACAGCAGGTTGAGGGCATAGGCTGTCTGCGCATCCTTCGTCAATGCGAACAAATGAGTCTTGTAGCCGCCTGAGGGCACGGCCAGGTCGGGCACATGGCGGTTGACCGGGTCCGAGAAACGCAGCAGCGTGTTGTGCGCCTCCGACATCACGTACAGGCGGCCTTCGGCGTCCACCGTCAGGCCATGCGGGCGATAGAAAGGCCAGATGTTGAGCGTGGCCACATGTTCACGTCGGTCCAGATCGATCACGAAGACGGAGTGCCCGCCCGCGTCGCCCAGGTGGCTGGCGGTCTCGATGCCGTAGTGGCCCACATAGGCGCGCCGGCGCACCGGGTCTACCGTGAACTCGTGCGGAAAGTTGGGCAGCACGATGTGCTTTTCAGCCTGGCCGGTGGCCAGGTCGTAGAAGCTGAAGGTGTGGGCGCATTTCTGCACCAGCAAGAGTGTTTCCTGAAGAGACATGTTTTTCCTGGGTTGTAAGCTTGGAATGGAGGCCGGTGCGCTTCAGCGGAACCAGGCCGCTGGCACCATCACCAGCTGCGGGAACAGCACAAACAGGAACAGCAATGCCGTCTGTGCCAGAAGGAAGGGCCAAACCCCCTTGATCACGTTGTCCAGGTTGGTTTTGGCCACCCCGGCCACGACGTTGAGCACCGTGCCTACCGGCGGCGTCAGCAGGCCAATCGCGTTGTTCATGATGAACATCACGCCGAAATAGACGGGGTCTATGCCGGCCTGACGGATCACGGGCATCAGGATGGGCGTGAGGATCAGCACGGTGGGCATCAGGTCCAGCGCGGTGCCGACCACGATGACCAGGATCATGATCATGAACATCAAGAGCTTTGGGTTCTCCATGAAGGGCGTCAGCAGCGCCGTGGCCTGTGCCGGAATATCCGCGATGGTGATGAGCCAGGCCGACACCAGCGCGCAGGCCACGAGGAACATCACCGTGCTGGAGGTCTTGGCCGCGGCGAGCATCAGCTCAGGCAACCATGAAAGCTTGAGCTCGCGGTAGACCAGCAAGCCCACCAGCAGCGAATAAACCACGGCGACCACGGCCGCTTCGGTGGGCGTAAACACGCCGACCTTCATCCCGCCTATGATGACCAGCGGCAAGGCCAGGGCCCAGACCCCATCGACCAGCGCCCGAAGGAGCTGGCGCAGGTCGAACTTGCGGCGCGTGACCAGGGCCTCCTTGCGGGCGCATAGTCCCCAGGTCACGGCCAGGGCGATCGCCATCATGAGGCCGGGAAATATTCCGGCCAGGAACAGCTTGGTGATCGAGATCTGGGCCGCGACGCCGAATATCACGAACGCGATGGACGGCGGGACCACCGGCGCAATGATGCCGCCGGCCGCGATCAGGCCCGCTGCGCGCGGCACGTTGTAGCCCGCGTTGCGCATCATCGGTATCAGCAGGGCGGCCACGGCGGCGGTGTCGGCCACGGCCGAGCCGGAGATGCTGGCCACGACCACGCAGGCGATGATGGCGACATAGCCCAGGCCGCCGCGCACGTGGCCGATCAGCGAGTCGGCCACGTGAACGATGCGCCGCGACAGGCCGCCGGCGTTCATCAGCTCACCGGCCAGCATGAAGAAAGGCACCGCCATCAGCGGGTAGTTGTTGACCCCTTCGAGCAGGTTCTGCGCGAGGATCTGGGTGTCGAAAGTGTTGAGATGCAGCATCAGCGCTACACCGCAGGCCAGCAGGGCGAATGCGATGGGCATGCCGAGGGCCATGGCGCCCAGCAGGGCAGCCAGGAATATGGCGATTGTCATGATTTGTCTTTGATTGTTATTCGCCGGCACTGCTGCCCTGTGACACCAGCTCTTCGCGGGACATCTGCCCGGTGACCTGCCGCCACAGCGACCAGGCCAGCACGCAAGCCATGCCCACACTGCTGATCAGCAGGCAGAGGTACACCAGTCCCAAAGGCACATCGGTCACCGGCGAACGGTTGTCCATGCCAAGGACGACCTGTTTCCAGGTGCCATGGGCCAGCAGCGCGCAGCAGGCCATCGTCAGCGCGTCTGCCAGAAAGCGGCAAACGCGCTGGCCCTTCTCGCCCAGGCGGTCCACCAGGCTGGACATGCCCAGGTGGGCATTCTCTTTCATGACCAGCAGAGCGCCTATCAGCGTGAGCCACATGAAGACAAAGCGCGACACCTCTTCAGAAAAAACGATGCCTGAGTTGAAAACGTAGCGCAGGACGACGTTACCGAACACCAGCACGATCATCACACCCAGCAGCGAGATGAGAAACCACTCGATGGCGCGCTCAAGAAAATGAAGTTTCATGATGGGTTCCAGGCGCACTGCTTACTTGATGGCGTCCACCGCGACCAGCAGCTCCGGGCCGTTCTTGGCGACGTAAGACTTGCGCACTTCTTCGCCCACCAGTGCCTTGAAAGGCGCGGGATCAAACGTGTCGATCACCGTCATGCCTTGCTTGCGCATGTCCGCGATGATTCCTGCCTCGTTCTTTTGATTCAGGTTGCGCTGGAAAAGCTTGGAGTCGCTGGCCGCGGACAGCAAGGCCTTTTTCTGATCCGGGGTGAAACCGTCAAACTTTGCCTTGTTGATGACCACCGGCATTGCCGTAAAGGCGTGTTTGGTCAGCGTGAGGTGCTTTTGCACTTCATAGAACTTGGCCGCATAAGTGATGTCCACCGGATGCTCCTGCGCGTCCACCGCGCCAGATTCCAGTGCCTGGTACAGCTCGCCCAAAGGCATGGGAATCGGGTTGGTGCCCAGCAGCTTCCAGGCCTGGATATGCACCGGGTTGCCCATGGTGCGGATCTTCAGACCTTTCACGTCCGCAGGCGTTCTGACCGGGCGATTCTTGGTGGTGATGGAGCGAAAGCCCACTTCCCAAAACGCCAGTTGCTTCAGGCCGTTGCCTTCCAGCTCTTTCATCAGGCCCTGGCCGACAGCACCGTCCACCGTGGCATAGGCGTGGGCCGGGTTACGGAACAAAAATGGAATGTCGAGCACCTCGAAATGCGAGGCCATGCCCGAGAAGTTGCCGCTGCCGGCCATCATCATGTCGATGGTGCCGCCGCGCACAGCGCCCAAAACGGTCGAGTCATTACCCAGCTGGCTGCCCGGGTAGACCTGAACCTCTAATTGCCCCTTGCTGCGGTCCTTGACGAGTTTGGCAAATTCCAGCGCGGCCAGATGCTGTGACGCCGTTTCCGGCCCGGCATGGGCAAAGCGGATTTTGGTGGTTTGGGCGTTGGCGCTCAGGGCTGATGCAAGCACTGCTGCGGAAAAAGCGAGTTTGAGAAAGGAACGGGTTTTCATGAGTTGTCTCCAGATTCAAGATTTTTTAAAGGGTTAATGAAAAAACTATTTACCCCAGCGCAAGACCATGGGGTCAAGCCGCTGGGCGGTTTCGATCAGGCCTTTGCGCACCTCGGGGTGCATGGCGGGAAACGGGTGGCGCGGGGCTTCGCAGGCGATGATTCCTCCTTCCTTCATCAGCGCCTTGGCGGTGAGGATGCCGCCCTGGCGGTTTTCGTAATTGATCAGTGGTAGCCAGCGTGTGTACTCCGCTACCGCTTCTTCACGGCGGCCTGCGGCATAGGCATCAACGATGCGGCGTATGCCGTCGGGGTAGCCTCCGCCGGTCATGGCGCCTGTGGCGCCAGCGTCCAGGTCGGGCAGCAGGGTGATGGCTTCTTCGCCGTCCCACGGGCCTTCAATCGCGTCGCCGCCCAGGCGAATCAGCTCGCGCAGCTTGGAAGCCGCACCGGCGGTTTCGATCTTGAAATAGGAAACCTGCTTGATCTCCTTGGCCATGCGCGCCAGGAAGGCCGCAGGCAGCGTCGTGCCGCTCATGGGGGCATCCTGGATCATGATGGGGATGTCGATGGCGTTTGACAGCGCGGCGTAGAACTCGTAAATCTTCTCCTCGCTCGCTCGCAGGGTGGCGCCGTGGTAGGGCGGCATCACCATCACCATGGCCGCGCCGGCATCCTGTGCGCGGCGGCTGCGCTCGGTGCAGACCCGCGTGCCAAAGTGCGTGGTGGTGACGATCACCGGCACCCGGCCCGCCACGTGCTTCAGGATGGTTTGCGTAAGCGTTTCGCGTTCGTCATCCGACAGCAAAAACTGCTCGGAAAAATTCGCCAGAATGCACAGGCCGGTCGAGCCCGCGTCGATCATGAAATCGACGCAGCGCTTCTGGCTTTCGAGGTCGAGCTCGCCCGCGTCGTTGAAGGTGGTGGGCACCACCGGAAATACGCCCTTGTACCTGGCTGCCATGCTGCTCACTCAATGATGTTGAAGTCTTTGAGGAACTCGGTCTTGAGGCTCAAGCCCAGGCCGGGTTTGTTGTCGTCGAGCTGCACAAAGCCGTTTTCGGCCACGGGTTCGCCGTCAAAGATGTAATAGAAGAGCTCGTTGCCGACTTCCACGTCAAACATCGGAAAGTACTCGCTCATCGGCGAGGCCAGCGTGCTCATGGTCAGGTGGTAGTTGTGCATCTGGCCCGCGTGCGGGATCACCGGCACGCTGTAGGCCTCGCACAGGGCATTGATCTTGTGCGCCGCCGTGATGCCACCGACACGGTTGGTGTCGTACTGCACCACCGACACCGCCTTTTTATCGAGCAGCTGTTTGAAACCGTAGAGCGAAAACTCGTGCTCGCCGCCCGAGATCGGGATGCTGGTGAGCTGATTCAGCTCGGCGTAACCATCGATGTCGTCGGCGATCACGGGTTCTTCAAGCCAGCGCGGTTCGAACTTCTCCAGCTTGGGGCAAATGCGCTTGGCGTATTCCAGGTTCCAGCCCATGTAGCACTCGAGCATCAGGTCCTTGTCGTAGCCGATGACTTCGCGGATGGCCTCCACCGACTTCAGGTTCTCCGTCACGCCCTTTTGCAGGTGGGCCGGGCCGTAGCCAAAGCGCATCTTGAAGGCGGTGAAGCCCTGGTTCAAAAACTTCTCGGCCTCGGCCTGCATTTCCTTCAGGTCGGTGCGGTAGAGCTTGGAGTAATAGCAGGGAATCTTTTCCTTGGTACGCCCGCCCAGCAGCTTGAACACCGGCTTGCCCACCGACTTGCCCAGGATGTCCCAGATCGCCAGGTCAATTGCCGAGATCGCCGCCATGGTCACGCCCTTGCGGCCCCAGGCGTGGGTGGCGCGGTACATGCGCTGCCACAGGTATTCGTAGTCCCAGGGGTCCTGGCCCAGCACCAGCGGCGTGAGGTACTGGTCGATGATGGCTTTGGCGATGGCGGGCGCCAGCGCCACGTTGCCCAGGCCGATGATGCCGTCGTCGGTTTCAATTTCCACCACCGTCCAGCTGTGAAAGCGAAAGGTGCTCATGGTCTCTTTTTTGGAGTAGAGCAAGTCCATGGCGTTGGAGCAGAAGTTGCCTTGGGGTGGAACGGTCTTGCCTTTCCACTCGAACACGCGTGCGCGAACTGATTTGATTTTCATGGTGTCGTCCTTTTAAGAATGAAGGCGTGCCGCACCCATGCGGCAAGCGATGCGAAATGCGTTGAGGGTGGCGTTGACGTCGGCCAGGCCCTGGCCGGCAATGTCATAGGCCGTGCCGTGGGCCGGCGTGGTGATGGGCAGTGGCAGGCCGCCCTGTACCGTGACGCCTTTGGAAAAACCCATGAGCTTGATCGCGATCTGGCCCTGGTCGTGGTACATGGTGACGATGGCCTGGTACTGGCCGTCTCGCGCCTTGAGGAAAATCGTGTCGGCAGGGAAGGGGCCATCGACCGGAACACCGCTGGCGCGCAGTTCGCGCACGGCCGGCTCGATGATGTCGATCTCCTCGCGCCCGCACATGCCTCCGTCACCGCCATGCGGGTTGAAGGCCGCGATCGCCACTGTGGGGCTGGCGGTACCGCTGGCCTGCAGCGACTGGTAGATCAGCCGTGCCGCGTCCACGATGCGCTCTTTGGACAGGGCGGCGGCGGCATCCTTGAGCGGAATGTGCGAGGACACGCGCGAGGTCCACAAGTCGCCAAGCGTGTTGAACTCGCAGAAGTAGCCGGTGACGCCCAGGTATTCGGCAAAGTGGTGCAGCTCGTCTTCGTGCTTCAGGCCGCCCAGCTTCATCGCCTGTTTGTTCAGTGGCGCAAAACAGATGGCATCGACCTCGTCGCGCTTGGCGCCGTCCATGCACAGGTCAAGCACCTGCAGCACCGCACTGCCGCAAGCGGCCTGCGCCTGGCTGCGCTGCACCTGTTCCGGGCGAATAGTGTCCACGGCAAGAAAGGCGGGCAGGCGCTGGTCGGGGCGTTTTCGCACCTCGGCCAGGCTGGCAACGGCCTGCGTGGGCACGGTGAGTTTGGCAATGGCCTGACCGTCCTGCCAGAGCCAGGGGTCGCCCACCAGTACGATGTTGGCACTGGCCGTAATGCCGGGCTGGCTCAGCAACCGGGCGATCAGCTCCGGGCCTATGCCTGCTGCGTCGCCCAGTGTCAGGGCAATGACTGGTGTCTGCTGCTTGCTCATGGGAATCAATCCAGTTTGATGTTTTTCTTGGCGATCAGGTCGCTATAGCGTTTGTTTTCAGCCGTGTGAAACTGCGCGAACTGGGCCGGCGTCATGGGCGTGAGGTCGGCGCCGATGGCGCTCAGGCGGGTTTGCGTCTCTGGCATGGCCAGCACTTTGGTGACTTCGGTGTAAACGCGCTCCTGCACGGCTTTCGGTGTGGAAGCCGGCATGTAGATGCCGTACCAGGCGCTCATTTCCACGCCCTTGAGGCCGGCTTCGGCCATGGTGGGGACATCGGGCAACTGGGGGTTGCGGCGGGCAGCAGCCACGGCCAATGCCTTGATGCGGCCGTTTTTGATCTGGCCAATCACCGAGGGCATGGTGTCAAAGCTCAGCTGCACCTGGCCGCCGACCAGGTCGACCAGAGCCGGGCCGCTGCCGCGGTAAGGGATGTGCGTGATGAACACGCCGGCCTGGTCTTTGAACAGCTCGGCCGCGATGTGCTGGGTGCTGCCGGCGCCGCTGGTGGCGTAATTGAGCTTGCCGGGCTGGCTCTTGGCCAGCTTGATCAGGGACTGCACCGAATCCACCGGCAGCGCGTTGTTGACCACCAGCACATTGGGCACGGCGCCGACAAACACCACCGGCACCAGGTCCTTGTTGTTGTCGTAGCCGAGCTTGAGCAGGTGCGGCGCAATCGCGTGCGCGGTGGAAACGCCCATCACCATGGTGTGGCCGTCGGTGGCTTTGGCCGTCACGTCGGCGGCCAGCGTGTTGGATACGCCCGGACGGTTTTCCACCACCACGGGCTGCTTGAGCAGGGGGCCCAGCCGGTCCGCCACGGCACGGGCCATGGCGTCGGTCCCGCCGCCGGGGGCCGAGCCGACCAGAATGCGCACCGGTTTGGCCGGCCAATCCTGTGCGGCAACATGGGTCTGGCAGGCCAGCGCGCAGGCGGCCAGCATCAGGGTAGGCAATAGTTTCATGGGTTTGTCTCCAGCTTTTATGAACTCAGGGGTGAACTCGGGAATGGCTTGATGGTAAGGATCCGGACTGTTAACGTAAATTGAAAATGCATGATTGTTTGATAATCAGTAGTTATCATTTGAATTCCCGGAAATTCACACACCGAATGTCCGCACCCACGCTGAGCTCCACCATGAACACCCCCAACCCGATCCCCCAATTGCTCAACCGCCTGCGCATGCGGCAGGTGGCCCTGATGCTGGCCGTGGGGGAGCATGGCACCTTGCGCAAGGCGTCTGCCGAGCTGGGCATGACGCAGCCGGCGGCCACCAAGATGATCCAGGAGCTGGAATCGGCGCTCGGCCAACGCCTGTTTGAGCGGGTGGGGCGCGGCCAGCGCCTGACGGCCGCAGGCAACAGCGTGCTGGGCTACTTTCGCGGCATGCGCGGCTCGGTGGAGTCGATGACGCGCGAGCTGGCCGAATTGCAGCTGGGCAGCTCCGGGCGGCTCTCAGTAGGTACCATCATGGCGCCGTCGCCGACGCTGCTGACCAGCGCCATCATTGCGCTCAAGCAGGCCTATCCCCTGCTGTCGGTCGACATCACCATGGACACCAGCGACCGCCTGCTGGAACTGCTGCGCGAGGGCGCGCTGGACGTGGCGATTGGCCGCATCCGCGACGAGCACCGGCAGGACTACAGCTTTACCCCGCTGGAAAACGAAGCGCTGGCGGTAGTGGTGGGCGTGCACCACCCCTTATGCCGGCAGGCCTCGGTGGCTTTTTCCAGCCTGCTGCGCTACCCGTGGATTTTGCAGCCGGTGGGCAGCCCGATGCGCGAGGTGCTGGACCAGGAGTTCCGCATGCTGCAGGTGCCAGCGCCCAAGGGCCTGATCGAAACGGCCTCCATACTGACCACCACCGATCTGATCGACAAGACCGACATGATCGCGGTGATGCCCCGATCGATTGCCGACAGCTATGCCCGGCACGGCCTGCTCAAGGTCTTGCCCTGCCATATCCGGCACAAGATGGAATCGTTTGGCTCCATCACACGCAAGGACCGGCCTGCCAGTGACGCGTCCCGGTTTTTCCTGTCCGTTATTCACCGCCAGGACAAGCCCAAGCCCAAACCCAAGTCGGCAAGGCGCGGCAAGACGCCGTCATAATGGCGCCCGTTTAATGGATTATTTGATGACAACTGTCTCCGCATCGACCTCCCCATCACTTCACATCTGCCGGGCCGACTACGGCAATTCGCTGCACGCGGCGGCGCTGGTCAGCCTGCTCGATGCCTATGCCCGCGACCCGGCCGGCGGCGGCGAGCCGTTGAGCGAGTTTGCCAAGACCCACCTGGCGAGTGCGCTGGCCGCCCGGCCGCAGGCCTTTAGCGTGCTGGCCTTCGACGGTGCCCAGCCTGTGGGGCTGATCAATTGCATTGAAGGTTTCTCCACCTTTGCCTGCCGCCCCTTGGTCAATGTGCACGACGTGGTGGTGCTGGCCAGCCACCGCGGCCAGCGGGTCGGCGAGCAGATGCTGGCGCTGGTGGAGCAGATCGCCCGCGAGCGCGGGGCTTGCAAGCTCACGCTGGAGGTGCTGGCCGGCAATGCCAGCGCCATCCGCTTGTACGAGCGTGTGGGCTTTGCCAACTACCAGCTGGACCCGGCCATGGGGCAGGCCCGGTTTCAGCACAAGTGGCTGGATTGAGTGCCGGTCTGAGCCCAACCACCGGGTGTATTCAGACCGGTTCGGCCTGACGAGCCAATTAGGTACGGAAATGGGCACCCCTGTGGCGCCCATTTCTTGTGGTGCGCCAGGCATGGTGCGTTGCGCGGAAGCGCGACTTGGCTGACCGTGTCGAAGCCATGCAAAAACGTCGCCCAAATTACGGACTTATGAGTAAAAGGCTGCGTCCGGCGGCGGCGCGCCCAAGGGCGCTCCCGGCCGCAGCCTTCACCTCAACTTAGGGGATGACGGGCTTCCGCAACCCCTTTACTATCTGTGTTTTATAGCCCCTGTATTACTTGGACTTGGCAGTCGTCATTGCCGTTGGCCAAGGGCTGTTAACGCCTTCCTGGACAAACGAGATTCCGCTGCCATCTACAGCTTATTGTGCAACTCAAGGTCCGAGACAGGCTTTACTTTCCGGAGCACGGAGCCAAGCTCGGAACGTGCACTCCAAGGAGGTGACCCATGAAACGACTGCTTCTTACGGTGATGACTCTCCTGCTGCTGGGCGTTGGTACGGCGTGGGCAGGTCCAGTTGAAGATGCGGCTGCAGCTTATGGTCGCGGTGATTATGCAAAGGCACTGAAAATAACTCGCTCCCTTGCAGAGCAGGGATATCCGATTGCGCAATCCAACCTCGGCGCGATGTATGCCAATGGGCAAGGCGTCGCGCAGGATTACGCCGAAGCGCTCAAGTGGTATCGGCTGGCCGCAGCGCAGGGGGATGCGACTGGGCAGTACAACCTCGGCGGGATGTATTTCCAAGGGCACGGTGTCGCGCAGGATTACGCGGAAGCGCTCAAGTGGTATCGACGGGCCGCAGCGCAGGGGGATGCGAAAGCGCAGCTCAACCTCGGCCTGATGTATGCCAACGGGCAAGGCGTTGCGCAGGATTATGTAGAAGCGCTCAAATGGTTTCGACTGGCCGTAGCGCAGGGGGATGCGAAAGCGCAGTCCAACCTTGGCGTGATGTATTTCCAAGGGCACGGTGTCGCGCAGGATTACGCGGAAGCGCTCAAATGGTTTCGACTGGCCGTAGCGCAGGGGCACGCGGATGCGCAATACAACCTCGGCGTGATGTATTTCAAAGGGCAAGGCGTCGCGCAGGATTACGCGGAAGCGCTCAAATGGTTTCAGCTGGCCGCAGCGCAGGGGGAGACGGCTGCGCAGTCCAACCTCGGCATGATGTATCGCGATCGGCTAGGTGTCGAACAGGATGATGCAGAAGCGCTCAAATGGTTTCGACTGGCTGCGGCGCAGGGGTATGCGTTGGCGCAGTTCAACCTCGGTGTGATGTATCGCGATCAGGAAGGCGTCGCGCAGGATTACGCGGAAGCGCTCAAGTGGTTTCGCCTGGCCGCAGCGCAGGGGGATGTGAAAGCGCAGTACAGCCTCGGTCTGATGTATGCCGATGGGAATGGCGTCGTGCAGGACCATGTTCGTGCGCACATGTGGTTCAGCCTTGGTGCCGAGGCGGGCTTTGCAGCTGCAGTGAAAAGGCGCGACTCCGTTTCAAGCCTGATGTCATCGCAGCAAGTCGCCCAAGCACAGCAGATGGCGCGTGACTGTCAGCGGCGCAAGTTCAAGGGATGCGACTGAGAATTGGCCTTGGCATGCATCTATCCCGTGGCCTTTTGTCCCTGTGAGTATCGGCCCCAGACGCAAAAAGCTCGCACACAGCGGACTTGGGTTTTACCATTCCCTGGAGCTCGACTTCCCAGTTCTCAGCATCGCTCATGGCGGGGACCCAGCCAGCGGTCCAGTAACACACCAACGCCGGCACCCACAGTCTGGGCCACTACAAACGCCGGGGCATTCGCTGGTGCAATGCCGGCAAAACTGTCGGACAGCATGCGCCCGAGTACGGCGGCCGGGTTGGCAAATGAGGTGCTGGCGGTGAACCAGTAGGCCGCGCCGATGTAGCAGGCCACCAAGGCAGACGCCTTGCCGGCCGGAGCGCGCAGGATCACCAGCACCAGCCCGGCCGTGGCCACGGCTTCGGCGATCCACTGGCCCGGGCCCGTGCGGACCTTGGTGCTGAACTGCAGCAGCTGCAGATCAAACATGGCATGCGCCAGCCAGGCACCTGCCACAGCACCCAGCAACTGGGATGCTATAAAAAATATAGCTGATTGCGCCCGTTTTTCATGGGCTAGAGTGCCTTTTGACCATAAGGCTAGAGTGACCAGCGGGTTGAAATGCGCGCCACTGACGGGGCCCAGCGTTTCAATCAGCACATACAGCGCGAACACCGTGGCCAGCGTGTTGGCCAGCAAGGCAATGGCGGCGTTGCCGCCCGCCAGGCGCTCGGCCATGATGCCGGAGCCGATCACGGCGCAGAGCAGGGCGGCGGTGCCCAGAAACTCGGCGAGCAGAACCCGCCAGGGGGGTGTGCGCAAAGTGTTGGTGCTCATGCTTTGCAACACGCCGGGCTGAACATGGACAGCACCTGGGCCCAGTAGGGCTGGCGCGCCGGGTATTGGCTGCCGGCATACAGGCCGATGGCTTGTGGGCCTGAAGCATGGCGCGGGTAATGGAAGGTGCCAAACACCAGATCCCAGACCATCAGGGCGCTGCCGTAGTTGTTGTTGCCTTCTTCCTGCCGGCTTGAATGGTGCCAGCGGTGCAGCTCGTTGGTGCTGAGCAGGTAGTTGAGCCAGCCATGGCGCAGCGGCAGATTGACATGCTGCAGCATCAGCACGGGCTGGGTCAGGGCGATGTAGCCGAGCAACACATCGGCGGGCACGCCCATCAGCATCAGCGGCAGCATGCTCAAGCCATGTTTGAGGACGTATTCCAGCGGATGGACGCGAAAGTTGTTGACCGAGTAAAGGCGCTCACTGCCGTGGTGCAGGGCATGCAGCCACCACAGGGCCGGCTGGGTGTGGTGCCAGCGATGGGCCCAGTATTTGCCAAATTCCGCCAGCAGGGTGACCAGTAGCACCTGCAGGGCGAAGGGCGCATCGACCGGAAACAGCACTGCAGCCGGCTCGATCAGGCCATAGACGCCGATGACGATGAGTGGCGATAGCCATTTGAGCAGCGGCTGCACGACACCGGCCAGCAGGCCGAAGCTCAGCCAGTCGGTAAGGCTGTCGCCACGTGGGGTGTTCCACTGGGGTTGATGGGGCATGCGGCGCTCAAGCAGCATGGCCAGCAGCAAGGCGCCCAGGCTGCTGAGCAGAATGGCCAGTTCCATGTTGCCGCCGGTTTGCCGCGCGTAAAGAAAGGTGGCCACGCTGACCAGCAGCGCGCCGGGCAGAAGCCCATTGGCGAGGATTTTTTTCATGTGAAGGCCGGAAAAAGAGAAGGCGAGGGCCAGGGATCAGGCGGTTTTGGCCAGATTGCGGGCGCTGGTTTGCAGCATCAGCTTGTCGAGGCTTTCGGGGGGCAGGTTGACCAGCAGCTCCAGGCGACGATGAATCGCATGAAGCGTCTGGCGAAAGGCTTCGAGTTTTTGTTCCTCGGTGCCGTCAATGGCCGACGGATCGGCGTAGCCCCAGTGCACGGTGGCGGGGTGGCCGGGCCAGTAAGGACAGGTCTCGCCGGCGGCGTTGTCGCAGACCGTAACGATCAGGTCCATCTGGGGGGCGTCCGGTTTTGCAAAATCGTCCCAGCTTTTGCTGCGCAGGCCTTCTATCGAAATGCCTGCGGCTTGCAGGACTTTCAGTCCCAGCGGGTTGGGCTGCTGGTTCGCGCGTGGGCTGCTACCGGCCGAGTACGCTTTGAAACGCCCCTGCCCGATATGGTTGAGCAGGGCTTCAGCCAGAATGCTGCGCGCTGAATTGTGGGTGCAGAGGAAAAGAACATTGATCGGCTGCTTGCTCACAGCTTGCTCCTTGTGGTTGTTTGGTTTCTTGAACCTAGAAACCGCAGTTGGACGCGCCCGAGTGGGTCGGCATGGGGTGGGCTGGCAAGGCGTGACGAGGCAGCAGGCTGATGCCTGCAAGGAGGAGCAACGCCGCCAGCGCGCGCCAGGGCGGCTCAATCGGGTGCGTAGCGCTGTCACCCAAAAGGTGAACGTGTACGTGAGTTGGTAGGTACGTGTTCATGAGGTTCAGCCAGCGGTCAATGAGCGGTCAACTGCGGTTTCTAGGTTGAGTGATCAGCAGCAGGCTTTGCCGGCGCTGCCTGCAAGGCCCGAGGCGGTTGAAGGCGCCGGGCGGGATTTGACGAATTGCACTTTTGCTATGTTTTCAGGAGCTGCTGATGCACAGCATGCCTGGGCTACAGCCTGATTTGATTCAAGTTTCTTTTCACTGAACACCGGGATGCTGTCCAGCGTGTGGAACTGCTCCCAGGCAATACCTTGCGGGTCGGTCACCCAGTATTTGTCGCTGCGCGAGTAGCAGCAGGTGGTCTCGCCGTCGTCCAGCAGGGCCATGTCGGCCTTCGTGGCGTTGTCCTTGAGCGCGGCCAGTTCCTCGGCAGATTCGACCTGGATGCCCAGGTGGTCCACGCCCGGTGCATCGCCGCGGGTGGAGATGGCAAAGTTGACCGGCGGGTCGGTCAGCATCCATTTGGCGTAGTCGGCTTCAAGACGCGCCGGGCTCTGGTTGAACATCGCCGAGTAAAAGGCGATGTTCTGCTCAAGGTTTTCTACGTGAACGTGTACATGAAAGCGTTTCATCGGGTTCTCCTGGGGGCTTGGGGTTAATAGCTAGCGGTTAGCAGTTGATGCAGGCCGCCTCGGCACTGACCTCACAGGCCTGGCCCTGGCAGCAGTGCTCGGTCATGTAGCTCAAAAGGGCGCTCATCTGCTCAAAATTGGCGCGGTAAATCAGGTGGCGGCCACGCGGCTCACTGCTGACCAGGCCCGAATAAGCCAGCTCTTTCAGGTGGAACGACAGCGCGCTGGGCGCTACGTCCAGCTGCAGGCCAAGAGTGCCGGGCGTCAGGCCATCCGGCCCGGCCACCACCAGTGCCCGGAAGGCGCGCAGCCGCTGCGCTTGCGCGAGCGCGGCCAGGGCCTTGATGGCGGAAGCTTCGTCGAGGGTTTTTATTTCCATGTTTCAAATATAATTGAATTATTGAATTGATGCAATATCAACGCAACGCCAATAAGCCCACCCGCATCTAAGCTTCATCGCACCCACCTGCATCAACAAGGACCAGCCTGCATGCCCAACATCACGATTTATCACAACCCCGGTTGCGGCACGTCGCGCAATGTGCTCGGCCTGATCCGCAATAGCGGGGAAGAGCCTGAAGTCATCGAGTACCTGAAGATGCCGCCCAGCCGACAAAAGCTGCTCGAGCTGCTTGCCCAAATGGGGATTCCGGTCAGGGAGCTGCTCAGACGCAAGGGCACGCCTTATGACGAGCTGCAGCTGGACAACCCCTTGCTCACCGACGATCAACTGATCGATGCCATGCTGGCACACCCATCCTGATCAACCGGCCGGTGGTGGTGACGCCGCTGGGCACGCGCTTGTGCCGTCCGTCAGAGGCCGTTCTGGACATCCTGCCCTTGCCGCAACGCGGCGCATTCGCCAAGGAGGATGGCGAGCAGGTCATCAACGAGCGGGGAGAGCGTGTGGCCGGCGCTTAGAGCCGCTTCCTGTGGAGCTTCCCAAGCTTCCCGGCAGGCGCTGAAAATCTTGATGCCTTTTCAGGCTCCAGCCCCGGATAAACGTGCGCAAGTAGCTCCTGATTTGATAGCGAAAAGTCTCAACCGGGTTGGCCAGGCCCTGCTCGCCGTTTCAGGCCCGTCCGTGGGGTTGCCTCTCATGGAAGGCGACGACCCGCCTGGTCGTCTGGCAGCCCAGACCCGGCGGGCGCTGTCACACAACTGCCACTGAACTGACACGAACGCGTCACCCCCGGCTTTCAGAATCACGCCATGACCAGAACGATGGAGCACCCGATGAGACTGAAGTTGAACCAGGCCGGTGAGCAGGGAAAACAGGGTAGAGACGTCAGCGAGGCCTCCAACCCCGGCATCCATGAGCTCGACAAACAGCGTCTGCGCATCCTGCGATGCACCGCGCAGGCCATGGTCAGTAGCCCCGGGGGCTTGCGTTTCAAGGCGGGTGCCCGGCCCTGGCTGGACGGGTTGCCGGGTGGCCGACATGGGGCCGCGGTTTCGCAGGCCACTGGTGATTGAGAGTCAAAGCCCCCCAAGCCCCTTTCCCGGGGCTTTTTTACAGCCGAATTTCAAGCAAGCGGTTTTCATTTTTTGAGACACCCAGATAACAAGGAGTTAGCCATGAAAGAACTGCCCAACCCCACCTTTGCATTGTCGCCAGTCGCCATGCCACGGGGGTCACTTCATCAAAGCGGTCATGTTGTCAGTCCAGCCCTTGTTCAAAAACCTGCCGTGGGGAAAATCCAGGTCGGCTGGGCCCGCCATCAGGATGAGGTCCGGCAGGCGCAGCGTCTGAGGTACCAGGTCTTCGCCAGCGAGATGGGGGCGACGCTGCCCAACACCTTGCCGGGCCATGACATCGACCTGTTTGACGACTACTGCGAGCACCTGCTGGTGCGCGATGCCGACAGCAGCGAGGTCATAGGCACCTACCGGGTGCTGACGCCGACCCAGGCCAAGCGCGTGGGCAGCACCTACAGCGACACCGAGTTCGACCTGACCCGCCTGCGCAGCCTGCGCGATCGCATGGTCGAGCTGGGCCGCAGCTGCGTGCATGCCGATCACCGGCATGGCGGTGTGATTCTGGCCCTGTGGGGCGCGCTGGCCGAGTTCATGGCGCGCAACCAGCTCGACACCATGATCGGCTGCGCCAGCATTCCGATGCAGCACGACGGGGTCTCCAGCGGCCACATTGCGGCCAGCATCTGGCGGCAGGTCCGGCAAACGCACATGGCGCCGATTGAATACCACGTGACGCCACGGCTGGCGCTGCCGGTCGAGCAGCTCGACGACACACTGGATGTGGAGCCGCCGGCCCTGATCAAGGGCTACCTGCGCCTGGGTGCGAAGGTGTTGGGCGCCCCGGCGTGGGACCCGGATTTCAACTCGGCCGACTTGCCGATGATGATGCGCATTGCCGACCTGCCACCACGCTACCTGAAGCATTTTTCAGGCAAGCCCCCGTCTGCCGGCCATGCAAGGCAGGCCTGATGCGAACCCTGTTTGAAGCCATGGGCACGCTGGGCAACGGTTTTGCCCAGCCCGATGATGCGCACGATGATGAATCGCTGCGCAAGCGCTACCGCACGATTTTCATTTCGGATCTGCACCTGGGCACCCCGGGCTGCCAGGCCTCGGCACTGCTGGACTTTCTGAAGGCCCATCCCAGTGATTACCTGTACCTGGTGGGGGACATCGTGGATGGCTGGCAGTTGCGGCGCAAATGGTACTGGCCGCAGTCGCATAACGATGTGGTTCAAAAGCTGCTGCGGCGTGCCCGCAAAGGCTGCCGCATCATTTATGTGCCGGGCAACCATGATGAGTTTGCGCGTGAATTTATTGGCAACCAGTTCGGCGGCATCGAGGTGATTGACGAGGCCGTCCACAACACCGCCGATGGCCGCAAGCTGTGGATCATCCACGGCGACTACTTCGATGCGGTGGTGCAATGTGCCAAATGGCTCGCCTATGTGGGCGACAACCTGTATGAATTCACGCTCAAGCTCAACCGCTATCTGAACAGCTTGCGCGCACGCATGGGCCTGCCTTACTGGTCGCTGTCAGCCTATCTCAAGCAAAAGGTCAAAAAAGCGCTGAACTACGTGACCGACTTTGAAGTGGCGGTGGCCAGCGAAGCCCGCCGCCGGGGCTACCAGGGGGTGGTGTGCGGCCATATTCACCGCGCCGAAATGCGCGAGATCAATGGCACGCTGTACTGCAATGACGGTGACTGGGTTGAAAGCCGCACCGCCCTGGTCGAGCACTTCGACGGCCGGCTGGAGCTGCTGCACTGGGCGCCGACCCATGAAACCCAGGGCCGCGGCCATGTCAGCGCGCCGGTGACCGCATGAAAATCGCCTTGATCACGGACGCCTGGCAGCCGCAGGTGAACGGCGTGGTGACCACGCTGGTGGAGCTGGTGCGTGAGCTGCAGGCCCTGGGGCACCAGGTGGAGGTGTTTCATCCCGGCCTGTTCAAAACCCGGCCTTGTCCGGGCTATGCCGGCATTGAGCTGGCCATTCGCCCCAAGCGCCAGTTGACTGAAAAACTCGACGCCCTGCAGCCCGAAGCGGTCCACATCGCCACGGAAGGGCCGCTGGGCTGGGCGGCGCGCAGCTACTGCCTCAAGCGCGGCTTGAACTTCACGACCGCGTTTCACACCAAGTTCCCGGAAATCCTTCATGCCGCTTTGAGAATCCCGCTGTCCTGGGGTTATGCGCTGTTTCGCCACTTTCACAAGCCCTCGTCCGGCGTGATGGTGCCGACCCACGGGGTGCTGCACATGCTGGAGCAGCGCGGCTTTCGCCAATTGCGCGGCTGGACGCATGGCGTGGACACGCAGCTTTTCAAATTTGAAACTACACCTGCATCGCGTCTGCAGGCCCGGATGGGCATGCTTGTCCGCCCGATGTCCCTGTTTGTCGGGCGCGTTTCCTACGAGAAGAACATCGAGGCCTATCTGCGGCTGGACATTCCCGGCACCAAGGTGGTTTGCGGTGTCGGGCCGCTGGAAGCTTCGTTGAAGGAGCGCTATCCGCAAGTTCGCTGGCTGGGGGTGTTGCCCAGGGACGAGTTGGCCAAAGTCTATGCGGCGGCAGATGTTTTTGTGTTTCCCAGCAAATCTGAAACTTTCGGCCTGGTGATGCTGGAAGCCATGGCAACGGGAACACCTGTCGCCGCTTATCCCGTGGACGGCCCGCTTGAAGTGCTGGGAAAACCCGATGGCAGCTGTCACGGCGGTGTCATGCACACGGATTTGCAGCAAGCCTGCTACGGCGCTCTGGCCGTGCCCCGGCATGAGGCCCGGGCCCGCGCCCTGGACTTCAGCTGGCAGCATGCCGCCCAGTTATTTGAAAGTTATCTGGTGCCCGCCCGTCAGGCGGCGGCTTCGAGGCAGGTGCAGCCGGCTGTCATATCGGCCAAAACCACTGTCACGCCTTTGTCATGAAGCCAGTGAACACTCGGCTGTAACTTTGATTACAAATGTTTTCGCCCCGAATGTCCTTTTTGACTGCCGAGCCGCTCCCGTCCTCCGCTGTGGCGATGCCAGCCATCCAGCTGCTGGACCGCGACCACAGTATTCTTGCCTTCAATGAGCGGGTGCTGGACTGGGCGAAGCGCCCGGATGTTCCCTTGCTGGAGCGCTTGCGCTTTCTCTGCATTGTCTCGTCCAACCTGGATGAGTTCTTTGAAGTGCGCGCCGCACCCCATCTGACAGCGGCTCAGAACAACGAGCAAAAAGGCCTGTACACCGCGCAGTCGTACACAGCGCTTGCGGCCGCGGCGCACGGCATGGTGGCGCGCCAGTACTCGCTGTACAACGATGAGCTGATGCCCGAGTTCGAAAAGCAAGGCATCAAGATCCTGTCGCACGGTGAGCGCAACCCGGCCCAGCGGCGCTGGGTCAAGGACTACTTTGAGCGCGAGGTGCGCCCGCTGCTGATCCCGGTGGGGCTGGACCCTTCGCACCCTTTCCCGCAGGTGGCCAACAAGTCGCTGAACTTCATTGTCCGCCTGGGTGGGCGCGATGCGTTTGGCCGTGAAAACGACATTGCAATTGTCAAGGTGCCGCGCGTTCTGCCACGGCTGATTCACATGCCTGACAAAGGCTCGAACAAGAAAAGCCTGTTTGTGTCCCTGTCCAGCGTGATCCGCGCGCATCTGGCGGAGCTGTTTGCGGGGCGCGAAGTCTCGCAATTCTCCCAGTTCCGCGTGACACGGCATTCCGACCTGGCGGTGGATGAAGACGATGTGCAAAACCTGCGTACCGCACTGCGCCAGGGCCTGGAGCAGCGCCACTACGGTCAGGCCGTCCGTCTGGAAGTATCTGCCGCCTGCTCGGACTACCTTTCCGGATTTTTGCTCAAGCAGTTCAATCTGCCGACGCCGTCGCTGTACCGGGTCCATGGCCCGGTCAATCTGGTGCGGCTGACCCAGCTGGTGGACCTCGTCAACGATCCCCGGCTTCTGTTTCCGGCCTACGCGGCGTGTTATCCCACCCAGCTGGTGCCGGGGCAATCATTTTTTGAGCAGCTCCAGCAGGGGGATGTGGCCATCCACCAGCCGTTTGAGAGTTTTGACGGGGTGTTGGCTTTCCTGCGTGAAGCTGTCCATGACCCGCAGGTGCTGGCTATCAAGCAGACCATTTACCGCACCGGCGCCGATTCCGAGCTGATGGGCTTGTTGCGTGAAGCGGTGCGGCGCGGCAAGGAGGTGACGGTGGTGGTGGAGCTCAAGGCCCGCTTTGACGAGGAAGCCAACATCAACTGGGCCGAGATGCTGGAGTCCATTGGCGCGCAGGTGGTGTACGGTGTGATGGGCCTGAAGACCCACGCCAAGATGCTGCTGGTGACGCGCCGGGAAGGCCGCCACCTCAAGCGCTACGCCCACCTGTCAACCGGCAACTACAACCCGCGCACCGCCCGCCTGTACACCGACCTGAGCTACCTGACCAGCGACCCACTGCTCACGGCCGATATCGACAGCGTCTTTGTGCATCTGGCCAGCCACAGCCGTCTGCCCAGGCTGCATTACCTCCTGCTGGCGCCATTTCAACTGCACCGCAAGCTGATTGAAAAAATTGACCAGTTGGGTGAAGCTGCCGCACTGGGCAAGGACACGCGTCTGGTGGCCAAGATGAATGCGCTGACCGACGAGGCCCTGATCCTGGCCTTGATCCGGGCCGGCCAGCGTGGCGTGAAAATCGACCTGATTGTGCGCGGTGCCTGCATGTTGCCGGCGCAGGTGCCGGGCGTCACGGACAACATCCGGGTGCGCTCCATCATTGGGCGCTTTCTGGAGCATTCCCGGGTCTTTTACTTCCGCTGCGCCGATGAGGAAACGCTTTACCTGTCCAGTGCTGACTGGATGAACCGCAACATGCTGCGCCGGGTGGAACTGGCCTGGCCCGTCACGGACCCTGTCATCCGCCAGCGCATCATTGACGAGTGTCTGGTCGCCTATCTGCATGACAGCTGCGATGCTTGGGATTTGCAGGCGGATGGCACCTACACCCGGGTTGATCTGCAGGCGAAGGGCCCCAGGCATGGGGCCCAGGCGGCGCTGATGGCCCGTTACTCGGCACGCCAGAATGGGCGTGAAACACGGGGAAAGTAGAGCTTTGATGGACCTGATCTTGTGGCGTCATGCAGAGGCTGAAGATGGGCCCCAAGGTGATGCCCAGGTCAGCAGCGATCTGGATCGTTCGCTGACCGCCCGGGGCGAAAAACAGGCCGCCCGTATGGCAGCCTGGCTGGACCGGCAACTGCCCGAGGGCGCCCGCATTCTGGTCAGCCCGGCGCGCCGCTGCGAACAGACGGCGCTGGCGCTGGGGCGTAAATACAAAATCCGGCCGGAGCTGGGGCCCGGTGCATCGCCGGCCCAAGTGCTGGAACTGGCGCAATGGCCCCTGGGCAAATCCCCCGTTCTCCTGATCGGACACCAGCCCACTTTGGGTCAAACGATTGCTCAGCTGCTGGGCCTGCAGGAAAGCGAATGCCCGGTGAAAAAGGGCGCAGTCTGGTGGCTGCGCAGCCGGGACCGCGACGGCCATGAGCAGACTGTCGTGGTGACCGTGCAGTCGCCGGAAGTGCTTTGAAGCTAGTGTGGTGTTGCACGCTATCAGGCACATAAAACCGCGTCTTTTTGCCCATGGCGGCGTTGCAAATCCGCGCCATAGTGGAACTATGGCTGTGGTTTGCGCCTAGCCCTGGACAAAAATCCATCGGTTTTATTTGTACCTGCAAGCGTGCAACACCACACTAGAAACGGCGGGCTTCCCCCGGGACCTTACTTGGCCAGGCTGGGCCGGCCGGTCTTGATCGCGGGAACGTTATCCAGCGCTGTCAGAAATGCGGCATCGGACAGGGCCGCGAGCGCTTTGATACCGGCACGCAGCACTTCACTTTTTTTGGTCGGGCGGGCCAGCTTGGCCGCGCGCTGTTTGAGCTCGTCGAGCACCACATATTCGGTTTTTGGAATGGTGAAGCTGTCCCGAACCAGCTTGGGTCTTTTGGCTTTGGCGGGTTTTTCAGCCTTGGCAAGCGGCGCTTTGGCTTGCGGCTTTGGGGTGGCGCGTGGCTTGGCGGGCGGGGCTTTGGCGGCAGTTTTTTTTGCCGAGGGAGCGGGTACAGCAGCCTTGGCACTGGGCGAAGTGGTGGATTTTTTTGCAGTTGCCATGAAGTTGATCCTCTCGATTAACGATATATACAGTTTATACCGTTAATTGAAGGCAAATCAACTGCAAATTCAGAGTCCCGAAAGCACCAGCGACCAGGGCGTCTTCTGCCAGGCAATCACTTCCTCGCGCAGCAAGTGGGCGGATTGCGGAAAAGCCTGCGCCCAGCCCGACCTGCATGTCAGCACGAAACGGTGGCTGTGCGCGGGGCCGCTTTCAAGCTGCAGGCCTTTGAGGTCCGGGTCGCGGCGGGCGTGGCACAGGATGACGGCCAGGCGCAGGGCCAGCAGCTGCTGAACAAAGACCTGGTCCTCAAAATCAACGTCAAGCTTGCGCAGCTTGCCGCGGTGTCCCAGCACCAGCAGGCCCAGGCGGTGCAGTTCCGGCAGGGTAAAACCCGGCGCATCGGCGTTGTCGAGGATGTAGGCGCCATGCTTGTGATAGTCGCTGTGCGAAATCTGGCAACCAATCTCGTGCAACTGGGCCGCCCAATCGAGCTTGCGCTGGAAGCGCTCGAGCTCGGTTGCGGGCGTGCCGACACGTGCCATGCGAAAAAGGTCCTTCGCCACCTTGCCAACCCGCTCAGCCTGTGCGGCGTCGGTTCCAAACTTGCTGCTCAGGCGTTGCACTGCGGTGGCGCGCAAATCGGTCACATCCTGCTCGCGGTTCAGCAGGTCGTAGAGCGCGCCGTGACGCAAAGCCCCTTGGGCGGCATGCATCTGCGCGATGCCCAGCAGGTCAAAAACAGCCCTTAAAACACTGACGCCGCCCCCGATGACCGCGCGGCGGTCATCTTTCATGCCGTCCATTTTGAGCCGGTCCGCGCTTTGGGCCTTGAGCAGGCGGTCCAGCAGCCAGTCGAGTCCTTCGCGTGTCACCAGGCCGGCAGGCCATCCCGCGGCAGTCAGCACGTCGCTGATCGCACCGATCGTGCCCGAGGAGCCATAAGCGACCTCCCAGGCGCCGGAGCGATAGGCATTGACCGCTTCGTCGAGAACCGCCTTGGCGGCAATTTCCGCCGCCTCGAAAGCGCGCACGCTGAATTGCCCATCGGGAAAATACTTCATCGACCAGGCGACGCTGCCCACACGATAGGACTCCATGGCCCGGGCCTCCAGGTGCTCGCCCAGAATCAGCTCGGTCGAGCCGCCCCCGATATCGACAACCAGACGCCGCTCATCCGACTGCGGCAGCATATGCGCCACGCCCTGGTAAATGAGGCGGGCTTCTTCACGGCCGGAGATGACGTCAATGGGAAATCCAAGAACCTTGTGGGCGCGCTCCAGAAACTCGTCACGATTGCGCGCTTCGCGCAATGTTTGGGTCGCTACGGCGCGGACCTGCGACTTTTTGAAACCGGCCAGACGCTCGCCAAAGCGGGCCAGGCAGTCCCAGCCGCGCTGCATGGCTTGCGGGGTGAGGTTGCGATTACCGTCAAGGCCATTGCCCTGGCGCACCGTCTCCTTGATGTACTCGGTGCGGTGAATCCGGCCGTGATCGAAGCGGCCAATTTCGAGGCGAAAGCTGTTGGATCCCAGATCCACAGCGCCAAGGAGCGTTCCGTTTTG